>NZ_SSMX01000031.1 GCF_004799515.1 Phenylobacterium sp.
ATGGACGTTCATCCGGGGTCTCCCGGTTAGAGGTTGGAGCTTCGCAACCCCACTCTCTCAACCCGATCCCGGGTGAACAACCTTCGTAGCTTCGACACCTAGGCCGGCGTGGCCAGGGCGGCCACCGCGCGCTCCTTGATCGCCTTGTAGTCAACCTTGCCGTTGGGCGCGCGGCCGATGCTCTCCACCAGCACTAGGTCCCGCGGCGCCTTGTAGCCGGCCAGCGTCAGCCGCACGTGTTCGGACAGCTCCGACAGCGACGGCGCCGCCTCGCCGTCGGTCTCCACCACCGCGCAGATCCGTTCGCCGAAGCGCGGGTCGGGCAGGCCCACCACCACCGCGTCGCGCACCTGGGCGTGGGTCTTCAGCGCCTCCTCCACCTCTTCCGGGAAGACCTTCTCGCCGCCGGTGTTGATGCAGACCGAGCCGCGGCCCAGGAGCTTCAGCGTGCCGTCGCCGTTCACCTCGGCCCAATCGCCCGGGACGCTCCAGCGGACGCCTTCCAGGGTCTTGAAGGTCTTAGCGGTCTTCTCGGGGTCCTTGTAGTAGCCCTGGGGCAGGAAGCCGGTGACGGCCACGAGGCCGCGCTCACCGGAGCCGGGCTCGACGCGACGGCCATCCTCGGTGAACACCGAACAGTTCGGGCCGATGATGAAGGCCGCAGTCTGCGCCTCGGCGCCCGGCGCGGAGGCCGAAACGCCCAGGCCCACCGCCTCCGACGAGCCGAAGCTGTCGAAGATCATGGCGTTCTTGGCATGGCTCAGGAGCCCGCGCTTGTTCTCCTGGCTCCACATGGAGCCCGACGAACTCATAGACCGCACCGTCGAGAGGTCCCAACGGCCGGGATTGGCCTCCAGCGCCTCCAGCATGGGCGTGGAGAAGGCCAAGCCCACCAGCACCACGGCGCTGGCCCCGATCCGGTCGACCTCGTCCCACAGCTCCATGGCGTTGAACTTGCGCGAGGGTAGGTAGGCCGCTGTGCCGCCGGCGTTGAAGGCGATCAGGTTGGAGAACTGGCCGGTGCCATGCATCAGCGGGCAGGCGATCAGCGAGATCGGCCGGATGTGGTCCGGCGTCTGCAGGCGCGCGACCAGCCCCTCGACCGATTCGGCCGGCGGGATGCCGAGCAGGGCGTTGCCGCCCGCGCCGATGACGTTGAACAGGTCGTCCTGGGCCCACATCACGCCCTTGGGCATGCCGGTGGTGCCGCCGGTGTAGAGCAACAGCAGGTCCTCGCCCGCACGGCCCCAGGGCGCCTTCACGGGCCGCTCTGCCGGGGCGGCGGCCACCACGGCGTCGTAGTCCGTCGCCCAGTCGGGGACCGGATGGCCGGGCTCGGCCACCGCCACCCAGGCCTTCACGCCGGGCAGGCGGCGGCGGATCCGCTCCAGGGTCTCGGCGAAGCTGGCGTGGAACACCACGGCCTGGGCGTCGGCGTTGTCGAAAAGGTAGAACAGCTCCTCCGGCCCATAGCGGTAATTGGTGTTCACCGGCGCGAAGCCGCCCTTGAAGGCGGCGAAATAGCTTTCGATGTACTCCGGCCCGTTGAACAGGAAGGCCGCGACCTTGCCCTGGCGTTCCAGGCCTCGGTCCAGGAAGTATGCGGCCAGCGCGTCCGCCCGGGCGTCGAACTCGCTCCAGGTGATCACCCGATCGCCCTGGATGAAGGCCGGATGGTCCGGCTGGGCGGCGGCGATCGCCTCCCATACGTCCGCGAAGGTCCAGGACACCACGATCAACCTCCCAACGACTTGTTTGTTGAGCCAAGTTGGCGTCCGCAGCCCTGGGGAAGTCAACGTCTCAGATGGGGAGCGCGGTGGTGAACTTGATCTGCTCCATGGCGAAGGAGGAGGAGACGTCCTGCAGGGGCGCGGCCGCGATCAGGCGCTTGTAGAAGCTGTCGTAAGCGGCGATGTCCTTGACCACCACTTTCAGCAGGTAGTCGGTCTCGCCGCTCATCCGGTAGAACTCCACCACCTCCGGCAGTCCGCCCGCGCCCTTGGCGAAGGCGTCCAGCCACTCCTCGTCGTGGCGGCTGGTGCGGATCGAGACGAAGACCACCAGGCCGAGATCGAGCTGTTCGCGGTCCAGGATCGCCACGCGACGCTCGATCACGCCGGCCTCGGTCAGCCGCTTCACCCGCTTCCAGCACGGCGTCTGCGACAATCCGGCCCGTTCGGCCAATTCGGCGATGGCCAGGGTGGCGTCGGCCTGCAGCTCGCGCAGGATGCGACGGTCGATGGCGTCGAGAACAATCTGCATGCGGATGACCTCCAGCCGAGAATTTCATTCTACCGGCTTTAGGCGGTTGACGCCAGATCGTGCTATGCCCCCTAAGGGCTAGCCAGTTATGCAGATTTGCGTCGCCGCGTGGCCTTTAAGGCGACCGGGGTCACTGCAACGTCACCGAACAGCGTTTAAATCGCCATTTTACACGCCACAGGCGAACCCCCTGCGTTTCTCTAGGTGACGCGGGATGCATTGCGCACCTAGGATGCCGGCAAGCGACTCAGTTCACGCACATTCCACGTGTGGCCGCAGACGCCTGATATCTAGCTGGGGGAGCCCACAATGGCCGATACCAAGAAGACCAACGCCCTGCAGAAGCCTCTGACGCCGTCGCCGGAACTGGCCGCTGTCGTCGGGCCGGGACAGCTGTCCCGCGGGGAAGTGGTTTCCAAGATCTGGGAATACATCAAGAAGAACAACCTGCAGGACCCCAAGAACAAGCGCGACATCCTGGCCGACGCCAAGCTGAAGCCCGTGTTCGGCGGTAAGGACAAGGTCAGCATGTTCGAGATGAACAAGCACCTGGCCGGCCACCTGAAGTAGGATCTCGGCCTCCGGCGGCGGTTCTCCGCCTGCCCGGACGACCGAAGCCCAAGACCTCGCCGGGCCGACGCCGGGCGGGGTCTTTTGCGTTCTGGGCGACAGCCTTCGCGGGTGTTTTTCCCGGCTTGTGCGTCATCGCTTAACCGTGGCCTGCGATCCTCGGCCCCGCTGAGTAGCGGCGAGGAGTGAAGCGTGCCCGAGAGCGCCGAGGCGGTTGCTCTTCCTAAGGAAGCGGCTGGCGCGCGCCCCGCGTCCCAGGGCGCGCAACTGGGCGCGCTCGCCAAGGCGCAGCTTGCCGGCGCCCTGCGCCTGGTGTCCGCCGAGGCCCTGCCGGACGTCGAGCGCTACTGCGATCCGGTCCTGGTCGCGGCGGGCAAGGTCAGCCTCTTTTCCCTGGAAGCGCTGCAGAAGGCGTTCGGCGGGCGCTGGGCGGCGCGCCGCGAAGAGGTCTTCGCCTTCGCCGACGCCCTCCTGACCCGCAGCGTGGGGGACCGCGGCGCCTTCCGCCGGGTCTCCGACAGCGATTACTTCGTGGTGCATTCGACACTTGGTGAGCTGACCGGGCAGGCGGCGTCGCTCCGCTATCTGCGCGAGATCCTGATCCATTTCCTGGGCAAGGCCGACAAGGCCGTGCAGAGCGTCCTGAAGGTGACCCGGTTCCGCAAGGGGCGGCTGGAGACCGAGCCGGTCGACGCCCGGCGCGTCGAGGCCCTGGCCGCCGACCTCGGACCCCACGCCGAAACCGATGGGCCTGACTGGCTGGCCGCCTTCCAGGAGACGAGCGACATCACCACCCGCCTGGTGGACCGCTCGTCGCCCTTCGTCGCCTCCGACGGGCGGACCCTGCGGATCACCGCGACGCTGGAGCCGGTCTACGAACTCAAGAACTTCACCCGCATCGGCTTTCGGATGATCCGCCGGATCATCGTCGTCGATACGGGCGAGGAGCTGTCGGCCAAGCAGATCGCGGCGCTCTCCACCGGCGACCTGTTGCGCGCGGACATGGCCACCATCACCCGTGGCATCGCCCGGCTGAAGGCCGAGGACGCCGATGAGGAACAGCTCAGCCTGATCGTACCGGTCTCGTTCTCCAGCCTGGCCAGCCCGCGCGGCCGCGCCGAGCTTGTGGCCCCGGTGCGCGAGGCCGCCGCCCTGGTGCGGCTGGGCGTGATCTGCGAGGTCCACGATATCGAGGGCGTGCCGCAAAGCGCCCTGCAGGCGGTCAACGCGCTCATCCGGCCGCTCTCGCTCCTGGTGGTCGGGCGGCTGACCCAGCCTACCGCGGCGGCCTTCGCCAAGCTGGGCGGCGCCGGCTTCCAGGCGATCGCCTTCGAATGCCCGCACGGCGCGGTGAGCGACGCGGAGTTCCTGGGCTGGGCCCAGGCCGCCGTCACCGCCGCGCGCCGGGCGGCGAAGTCGGTGCTGGTCTACCGGGCCGGCACCATGAAGCGGGCTGGCGCCCTGGTCTCGCTGGGCGCAACCCACATGAGCCTGGACGCCGGCTGACGGATCAGTAGCGCTGGTAGGTTCCCTTCAGCGGGACCTGGCCGATCCCCGGCTTGGAGAAGTCGCAGACGCCGTCCGGGAACACCGCCTTCAGCCGCGTCCATTGCGCCGGGGTGAACCTGACCTTGTAGTCGGCGGTCTTAGGCGCCTTCAGCTGGCACTTCAGCACATCGTTGGCGATCGGCGCGCCGGCCACGATCCTCGGCTCGGAGTGGTTGGGATAGGTCTTGTTGTAGCCGCTGGGTGCGTCCCAGGTGGCTTTCTCCACGTGCTTCATGCCCTGGAGGTCGAACCAGGCGTCCGCCGCCGCGGCGGGCTTGTGCCGGACCACCTTGGCGTGGGTCAGCGGCGCGGGGTCGGCCGCCAGCGCGTCGAGCCAGGCCGTCATGGCGTCCAGCGCCTGGGTCGCCATGATCTCGCGGCCCTTGGCCACCGCCGGGTCGTTGCGCGGGCCGCCCAGCTCGCCGCCCGGGCCCACCCAGAAGACCTCGTTGGCGCCGTCGCCCTGGGCCTTCACCACGCGGGCGCGGATGGACATGTCCCGCTCGCGGCTGTGGATATCGCCCAAGGGGTCGTTGTAGGTGCGGTAGTGGATCATCGGCACGGTCGCCAGGCCCCCGCCGCCGCCCATCAGCAGGCCCGAGGCGTAGGCCGCCTTCAGCGCGATCGGGTCGCCGTGGCTGCGGGCGTCGCCCATCTTGCCGTCCTTGTCGTAGCCGCCGATCTTCTCGTTGAGGTCCAGGAACTCATCGACCGTCAGCTTGCCGTCGTTCAGGCCTTTGAGGCCGTACTGCAGGCCGACGTTGTCCTCGGTGGTGCGCGCATAGCCGGTCCTGGGATCGCGGCCGTACTGGTTCACCCGCCAGTCGGCGAGGGCGCAACGCGCGCCCTTGGGGTTGCTCACCGGGTCCCAGACCAGGCTCTGGTCCTTCAGGTCGCAGCCGGCCTTGAAGCCGGACATGGCCACCGGCACGAAGGACCGCTCCCAGGCCCCGCAGGTGCCCGGGGTGAAGCCCTCCACGGCGGTCTTCTTCTCTTGGCTCCAGCCCTTGCCGGCGTCCGACTTCCAGAACCGCTGCAGCACGCCGCAGTCCGACGTGTGCAGGGTCGAATCCGGGAAGGAGAGCGACGGCTGCAGCCCATCCAGCAGGCCGGGATAGATCTGGGTGATCACCAGCTGCTGGATCGCCCCGCCGGAGCCGCCGTTGCCGACGGTCCACTTCGGGACCCCGTGGTCTTTGATGAAGCGCTCCTTCAGCATCATCAGGGTCTCGCCCTGCAGCACCCCGTTGCCGTGCAGGTTGTTGACCAGCTCGGTGTCCACCGCGTGGGCGAAGCCGCGCGACAGGTAGAGGTCGGCCAGCGCGCTTTCGGCGGTGTTGGAGCCCTGGTTGTACTTCGCCCCCGCGCCGCCGCCGAAGCTCACCGCCAGGCGGTGGTTCCAACCCTTCGGGTCAGCCAGCATGGCGATGCGGTAGATGCTGCGGTTGACCGTGCCCGACTCCACCCGCACCACATAAGGGACGGTCGCGCCGTCAGTGGTCGTCGCGGTGACGAGGTCGCCGGGGCGGTCGGCGGGGTTGGCCAGCGGTTTGAACTTGCCGTCGGTCGACTTGTAGAACCAGTCGGTGCGCGGCGCGGCTGAGCAGTCGGCGTCCAGCGGCTTGCCCAGCCCAGACTCCTCGGTGCGGCACTCATAGGGGCTGATGTGCGGCCCCGACAGGATCGGGCCGGTGACCGGATAGTCGGTCAACGTCAGGCTGGCCTTGGCCGCTCCGGCGCTGGCCGAAAGCGTGTTCTTGCCCACCGTGAGGCCCTTCACCAGGCCGCGCAGGCTGTGGGTGGCCGGGTCGAGCCGCAGGTCGCCGGAGACGTCCTTGCCGTTCAGGCTCAGCGTCACGCCCTTGGCCGCGCCGCGCACCTCCACCAGGGCGTCGCCGCCGCTGACCATGTCCGGCCGCGAGGACAGGGTGCGCAGCGAAAGCCCAGCCGCCGGCTTGGCCGCGGCGGCCGGAGCCGGCTTGCCGCCCGTCGCCTCGGCCGGCGTTGGAGCGGCCCGGGCCGCGCCGCTCAGGCTCAGCGCCGCCAGCCAACCGATCGCCGCCAGCCGCGGCGCAACGGATTTCCCCATGACCATCCTCCCAACCCTTTTCGCGAGCTTGGCGGCTTGCCGGCGCCGAGGCAATCGCCCAGCGCATTGGACGTGGCGGTCAGGGACGGGTCAGGACGCACAGTATTGGACCACGCCGTGCAGGGCGGCGTGCAGCACCTGCCTCAGCTTCACCTCGCCTCCCGGCGTCGTGCAGTAGCTGTGCCCTGAGCCGGGCGGGCCTTCGATCAGGGTCACCCACGGATTGGCCGCCAGCGCCGCGCGGTCTTCCGGGGTGATGAAGGACGGCCAGGTCGCGGCTTCGCGCTCGGGCTGCATGGGCTCAGCGCCGACGATGACGTCGGTCGGGACCGCGATGGCGCCCAGCAGATGGCGGTAGTCGCGGTTCTCCAGCCGGTCCTGCGCGATGCCGAACATATCCCAGAAGAACCGCGCCATGGCGGCGTTGTCGGGGTTGAGGGCCATGCGTTCGCGGGAATTGGCGATGAACGGCCAGAGGCCCTCGGTCTCGAAAAATGGCTCGACGGCCACGCGGCGGCGGATGTTGGGCAGGTCGAGGCCCAGGGTGAGCAGGTTGCCGGTGGAAACGCCCAGGGCAACGATCGGCTGGGTGGGCAGCAACAGCGCCACCGCGCGCTGCAACGCCTCGGTGGCTTCGGCCAGGGTCGGATTAGCCCAGGGCGTCGCGGCCATCCCCGGCATGTTGGCGACCAGGACATTGGCCCCGGCGAAGGTCGAGACCAGGTCATGCAGGTAGGTCGCCGTCGGAAACGCCCCGCAGACCGCCAGGAGCGAGGGCCGCACTCGGTCAGTGTGCAGGCGCCCGACGAAGCTGAGCCCCCCAGTCTGGTTCTCGATCAGCAGGAAATTCATGCAAGCCGTCTAGGGGCGGGCCGGCTGAAGGGCAAGCCAGGCCCCGCGGCCCGGGCGACGGCGACGTCGTGAGGCCTCAGCGGAGGAAAACATAGTCGGCGGAGTAGGGCTCTGCACGCAGTTCGCCGGCCGCGGCGCACGCGCCCTTCAGGCCGCCGCCATGAGTGTTCAGGCGTAAGACCAGGGTCACCGCCGTCAGGACCCCTGAACCTCGGTGTTCCGAGACAGCCAGTTTCAGCAGCGGGATGTCGTTGGCGCCGACGCCTGGCGCGCTCGCCAGCATCTGGCCCTTCACGGCGCCGCCGCCGTCGATTTCCCACGTCGGGCCGGCGTAGTGGCGGCCCACCGTCTTGCCGTCGTCGCCGATCAGAGCGGCGATGGGTTCGCGGAAGGTCCACATGGGACGCCCGCTCCCGTCGGCCTGGCATTGATAGAGTTGGGCGCCTTCAGCGTGGACCGCCAACACCGTCTCCCGGCCCGCGACGCCGAAGGCCCGCGGCGCCGCGGCTGAAGGCGCCGCGCCCAGCGCGGGTGAGCTCAGCATGGAGCCCAGCCACAGAGAGCTGAGCGCCAGAGTGCGAAGGGTCTCAGGGGCGGGAATCACGGTCTCTCTCCAGCGGCTCGGATCGTTCCGCACCTTCGTTCAGCTTCAGCGGCCTTCGAAGTTCCCCACCCGCCGTTCGGCCACGGCGCGGACGCCTTCCTTGTAGTCCTCGGTGTCGCGCAGCCAGCCCTGTTCGGCGGCCTCGACGTCGGTCTGGGCGCGCACGGCCGCCGCGAGATCCCCACGCAAGGTCTTCCGCGTGGCGACGATGGCCAGGGGGGCGTTCTCGGCGATCTCCTGGGCCAGGCGCAGGGCCGCGCCGCGCAGGTCCTCCAGCGGGACGACCTCGTCCACCAGGCCCCAGGGCAGGCCGTCCTCGGCCTTCACCCGGCGGCCGGTCAGGAACATCAGCTGCGCCTTCGTTGGGCCGATCAGGTGCGGCAGGGTGTGGGTCAGGCCGAAGCCTGGATGGAAGCCCAGCTTCACGAAGTTGGCGGCGAAGCGCGCGTCGGGCGAGGCGATGCGGAAGTCGGCCATCACCGCCAGGCCGAGGCCCGCGCCCACCGCCGCGCCCTGGATGGCGGCCACGATGGGTTTCTTGGCCGAGAACAGCCGCACCGCCTGGTCGTAGAGCGGGTTGACCGCGCCCAGGCCGCCCGCGCTCTCGCTGCGCACCAGGTCGGCGCCGGCGCAGAAGTTCTTGCCCTCCGCCTGCAGCACCGAGCAGCGCAGGGCCATCTCCGCGTCGATGGCGTCGAAGGCGTCGGCCAGGTCGCGCATGAACTCCACGCTGACGTGGTTGTTCGGCGGCCGGTCCAGCGTGACGATCGCCACGTGCCCGTCGACCTGGACCTTCACATGTTCCCCGAAAGCGCCGTTCATCGTCTCGTCCCCAAGAGGTTCCTGGCCACCACCCACTTATGGATTTCCGTGGGGCCGTCATAGATGCGCATGGTGCGGAGCTTGGCCTGCATCAGCGCCAGCGGCAGCTCCTTGGTCATGCCCATGGCGCCGAAGGCCTGCATGGCGCGGTCCACGGTCTCATAGGCCATCTCGGTGGCGTACCACTTGATCATGGAGATCTCATTCCGCACATCGCGGCCCTGGTCGAGCTTCCAGGCGCAGTCGTAGGCCATCAGCCGGGTGGCGTGGATCTTGGTCGCCGCCTCCGCCACCCAGAACTGCACCGCCTGGCGCTCGGAGAGCGGCAGGCCGAAGGTCTTCCGCTGCGGGGCGTACTCGATGACCATGTCCAGCGCCCGCTGGGCCATGCCCACCGACCAGGCCGCCATCTGGATGCGCCGCGTGCCGAGCCGGGTCTGCATGGGCGCGAAGCCCTGGCCCTCGGTCCCAAGCAGCTTCCAGCCCTCGACCCGGCAATCCTCCAGCGCGATCTCGTAGGTGTAGGCGCCGCCGATCATCGGGATGCGCCGCAGGACGTTGAAGCCGGGCGTGCCCTTGTCCACCAGGAAGGCGGAGATGCCGCCGCGGGCGCGCTTCTCCTGGTCGGTGACCGCCATCAGGATGGTGAAGTCGGCGTCCGCCGCCCGCGAAATCCAGATTTTCCGGCCGTTGATCACCCAGTCGTCGCCGTCCCTCACGGCCCGGGTGGTCATACCGGCGGGATCGGAGCCCGCGCCTGGCTCTGAGATGCCGATGGCCGAGATCGTCTCGCCGGCGACATAGGGCGCCAGGTAGGCGGCGCGCTGCCGGTCATCGACGGTCTGCATCAGCATGCGCAGGTTCGGGCTGTCCGGCGGCAGGGTGTAGGGCGTCACGCAGCGGCCGATCTCCTCCTCGACGCCCACCATGGCGGTCATCGGCAGGTCCGAGCCGCCGACGTCGGCCGGGGCGTCCAGGCCGAACAGGCCGAGTTCGTGGGCGACCTTGTCCAGCCGGGCGTGCTCGTCGGGACCGATGCCCAGGCCCTTGCCCTCGGCCTCGCGGGCCAGGACGCCGGCTTCCAGAGGCATCAGCTCGTCGCGGACGAAGTTGGCCACCAGGTCCTTGAGCATCCGGTGCTCTTCGGCGAGTTCGAAATCCATGGGTCCTCTCGTCCGTCTCTCGTGCTTCAGGCCAGCTGGCGTCGGTCGGGACGCTAAACGCAGCCTTCCATGGCGTCGACGTCCGCCAACACCTTGTCCGTAAGCGGCCTGCCGACCTTCGGCGACCGTTTTCCTTCGGCGTGGGCCACTCCAAGCGGGAAAGCTTGGCCGCTCGACGGCGCCGAGAGGGTCGCTTAAACCTCGGCGACCGTGAGCCAGCCCGCTTCCGCCCACCCGACCGACAAGGCGCAGGTTCGCCGGCTGGTCCGCGGCATGGGAGTTATGGGCGTCCTCTTCCTGACGCTGTCGGCGGAGACGCCGGCGTCCTCGGTCTTCGTAATCCTACCGGGCGTCATCCAGGCGGCGGGATCGGGAGCCTTGATCTCGATGACGGCGGCTGGGCTGGTCGCGCTCTGCATGGCGCTCACCTACGCCGAGCTGGGCTCCAGCTTTCCCTCCGCGGGCGGCGAGTACGCCATCGTCGGCAGCGTCCTGGGCCCCGCGGCGGGATTCTCCGTCCTGGGCGTGAACCTCTTCAACCTGCTGTTGTCCTGCGCGGCGCTGTCGCTCGGCGTCGCGGACTATCTGGCGCCCATCCTGCCGGGCCTGTCGCCCGTCGCGACGGCGCTCGCCGCCTTGGCGGTCGCCACCGGCCTTGGGGTGCTCAACATCCGGGCGAGCGCCGCGGCGACGGGCGCCTTTCTCCTCGTGGAGCTGGCGGCGTTGGTGGCGGTCACGGTGCTGGGGCTCTCGCACCCGGCGCGTCCGATACAGGCGCTGTTCGCACATCCGGTGGCGCTCGCGCCGGGCCCGGCGCTCTCGGCCGTAGGCCTGGGCGGCCTGGCGACGGGCGTCGTCGTGGGCCTCTTCGCCTACGACGGCTACGGGAACGCGGTCTATCTGTCCGAGGAGGTGCGCGACGTGCGCCGCCGCCTGGTGCAGGCGGTCTTGTGGGCTCTGGCGGTCACCACCGTCGCCGAGATGGCGGCCCTGGCGGCCGTGCTGATGGGCGCGCCCGACCTGACGGCGCTGCTGCGGGCGGGCGACGACATGATCTCGGATTTCACGCGCCGGGCCGGCGGCGCGGTCCTGGGGCGGACGATCGGCGCCGGGGTGGCGCTCGCAATCTTCAACGCCGTGATCGCGCTCGTGCTCATGACCGGGCGGCAGGTCTACGCCACGGCGCGGGACGGCGTCTGGCCGGGCCCGCTGGGCCGGCTGCTGACCGAGGTGCATCCGCGGTTTGGGTCGCCGTGGGGCGGGACGTTGCTGGCCGGGACCCTGTCGGCGGGGCTGTGCCTGCTGCCGATGAAGCTGCTGCTGATGCTCTCGGGATCGGGGGTGACGCTGATCTACATTTCCCTGTCGCTGGCGTGCCTGCTTCGCGGCCGCGGCCGCGCCGCGTCGCCGGGGTGGCGTCTGCCCCTGTGGCCCGGCCCGCCGCTCCTGGCGCTGACGCTGTTGCTGTTGGTCGCCGCGGCGAGCCTGAAGGACGGCTGGGTGAGCTTCGCCGTCAGCCTGGCCTGCGCCGCCGCCGCGGCCCTATATTACGCCCTGGTTCTCAAGCGCCGGAGCGAATGGCGACTGAGCGGTCCTTCCGTCTCCGACGAGGCGGATCAGGCAGGGCAACGACCCTAGCGGAAGTCCACGAGACAACGACCCAGCCCTAACCGGCGGAACTTCCGCGCCGATTTATGGAGTGGGAATCCGCGCCGTGTTAGTGGCGGAAAGAATGGTGGGTGCAGTAGGATTCGAACCTACGACCCGCTGATTAAGAGTCAGCTGCTCTACCAACTGAGCTATGCACCCGCCGTCGCTCCGGACCGCTTTAGGGCCCGGCGGCGAGGGCGCGGAAAATACGCGAAATCGCGGCCTTGGCAAGGCGCGTACGGCAAGGGGGTTTCGTGTCGTCTCAAGAGCCTGTCGGCGCAGTGGATTTTGGCTACCTGGAGGACTTCGCGGCCGGCGATCGGCGCGTGGTCGGCGAGGTGCTGGCGCTGTTCCTGGAGCAGGCCGGGGCCTGGAGCGCATCGCTGGACCCCGCCGCGCCCGGCTGGCGCGACCTGATCCACACCATGAAGGGCGCGTCGCGTGGCGTGGGCGCCTTCAGGCTCGGCGACGCCTGCGCTTCGGCCGAGACCGAAGGCCCGTCGGCGACCCCCGCCGTGCGCGCCGCCCTGGAGGCCGCCGCGGGCGAGATTTCGGCCTATCTCGCCCGGGGCCAATCGGCCTAGGAACGCGCGTCACCTGAGGATCGGCGGTTCGTGGCGCTCAAGGATTTCACGCAGAGGCAGGTGACGACGCGGCTGGGGTCCGTGGGCCTTTTGGTGGGGCCGCAGACGCCCGCCGCCCGCCGCCCGCTGCTGTTGGCGATCCCGGGCATCCTGGCGCCGGTTGACCCGATCGCCGGCCACGGCGTCGCCCTGGGGATGCTGGCCGAGGCTTGCATCCTGCAACTGCCGGTCAGCCGCGCCAACGCGGTCGCGTCCTGCGCATTGGCCGACCTCTCGGCCATGGTGGGCGAGATCCTCGAGACCGAGTTCGCCGCGCGCCAGGTGGTGCTGCTGGGCGTCTCCACGGGGGCGGTGATCGCGCTTGGCGTCCGGGCCCGCAACCTGGCGCGGGTGGTGGCCGTCGAGCCGCCGCTCGTGACCCGGACGCTCTGGCCGCTGACCCGGAGCCTGCCAGAGCATCTGCGCAGCCAGAACGATCCGGTGGCCAACGCCTTTGCGCTGGAAGCGTTGGGCCTTGGCCCGCAGGGCGCCTCGCCGCGCGACCACACGGGCCTGCTGCGGGACCTGAGTGTCCCGGTCGACGTGCTGCTGGGCTCCGAGCCGTTGATGCCGCCGCGAGAGCTCAAGCGGCTGCCGAGCCTTGTGGACGAGGCTGAGCGGCGCCGGCTGGCTGCCACGCCGGGCGTGCGGCTGCATGTGGCGCCCGACGCCGGGCACAACGTCCTGGCGCACGCGCCGCGCCTGGCCGCCGCCGTGCTGGGGGAGGCGTGCCGGCGGGCGGCGGCGATCCTGACGCCGGAGCGCCTGCGGCTGGACGAGCCGCTGCTGGAAGCCACCCCACTGACCGCCCAGCGCATCCTTTATCGCGGCGCGGACGGCGCGGCCTTCGCCGAGGCCTGCCGCCGCCGCAACCCCGCCTGCGAGGTGGAGATCGCCGGTGGCGCCGATGGCGCAACCAGCCGCACGGCGGATGTCGACGTGCTGGTCCTGGGCGAGACGCCGCCGCCGGAGGCGCTGGCCCAGCTCGCGCCGCGCCTGCGGCCGCAAGGAACCCTGGTTGTCCGCTGGACCGATCTGGAGACGACCCCGCAGGCGGCGCTGCCGCCCCTGGGCTTCGCCCTCCGCGAACCGGTGGATGAGGGCGGCACAGGCGTGTGGCGGACGCGGAAGCCGGCGGCCGGCGCAGCGCCGGCCCCGGCGCTGAAGGTCCGCACCGTCGCCTACGCCACGGTGATGATGGATATCCGCACCCGCCTGCCGACCCAGGCCCTGCAGACGGACCCGGAGCTGCGCGTCACCTACGAGCGGCCGCCGTTCACGTTTCCGCCGGGGCCGCGCGAGGCGCCCAAGATCCTGCTGCTGCAACGCCCCGCCGAACTGCGGCCGGAGGTCTGGCGCGACTTCATCGCCGAGATGATCCGCGACGGGTGGTTGGTGGTGATGGAGTTCGACGACGATCCCTTGCTGGTCGCCGAGGTGCAGGGCCGCCCGGTGGTGGAGGAAGAGGTCGCCCGCATGGGCTATGTCCACGCCATCCAGACCGCCAGCCCGCCGCTGCTCGACCTCTTCCGGCGCTACAATCCCGAGACGGTGCTGTTCCCCAACGCCGCCTTCGACCTGCCGCCGTTTCCGCAAGGCCCAAGGCCGCCCAAGGTCTTCTATGGCGCGGCGTTGCGCGGCGGCTATGCGGTGGCGGTGGCCCGCGCCCTGGCCCCGGCGGCAGAGGCCTGCCCGGACGTCGAGTTCGTGGTGATCGGCGACCGCGAGGTGTTCGACGCCCTGCCGGGGCCGCGCAAGCGCTACTACGACTACATGAGCTACGAGGCCTATCTGGAGCTGATGGCGGACTGCGCCGTCTCCCTCTCGCCCATTGAGGCCTTGCCTCGGCGGGAGGCCAAGAGCGACGCCAAGTTCATCGACGCCGCCCGCGCGGGCGTGCTGACGATCGCCTCGCCGACCATCTACGACCGGGTGATCCGCCATGGAGAGAACGGCTTGCTGGCCCGCGAGATCGAGGATTGGGCGCCCTTGCTCGTCCAGGCGCTCACAAACGCCGCCGGGCGCGAGCGGATGGCGCGGCAGGCCTGGGAAGAGGTGCGCGACGGGCGGATGTTCGCCCACCAGGCGCAGGCGCGGCGAGACTGGTACCGGGACCTCTGGCGGCGGCGCGAGGCGCTGAACGAGGCGCTGATGGCGCGGATGCCGGGCCTGCGCGAGCGGGTGGCGGCGTTGACGCCGGCAGGCCGCTGAGCTCTCAGGCCTCCTGGCGCCGGGTGTCCCAGACGCCGAACTCGTGGGCGATGCAGGCCTCGATCAGGGTGCGCCAGACCGGCTCGGCGATGGCCTCCGACAGCCCGGCCTCACGGGCGGCGGCCTTCACCTTGGCCACCACGTCCTCGATGCGGGCCGGGTCGCGCACGGCGGCGCGGTCGGCCTTGATGCGGGCGGCCGCGTCCATATAGCGCTGCCGCTCGGCCAGGATGCTCACCAGCAGGCGGTCCAGCGCGTCCACGCCGACGCGGACCTCGGCCATGGTCGCGCAGTCGGCGGGCGCGGGGCGTGGGTCGGTGGAGAAATCCATGCGAACTGACTCGTCTCTTCGGTCTTTGGGCGGTCTAGATACCCGCTCCATTGTCGATGGCCAGCAGGGCCTGCTCGTGGGCCAGCGCCTGGGCCTCGATCCAGCTGACGAAGGCCTTCACCTGCGGCAACCGGCCCTTGGCCTTGGGATGGACGAGGTAATAGGCGAAGTCCACGGCGGTGGCGATCTGGAGGGGCGCGACCAGGCGGCCGGCCTCCAGGTCGGCCTGGGCGAGCGTGCGCTTGGCCAGGGCCACCCCGCGCCCGTTCACCGCCGCCTCGATGACCAGGCTCGACTGGTTGAAGCGCGGGCCGCGCATGCCGTCGATGGTCTTCAGCCCCCGCGCGGCCAGCCACATGGACCAGTCCGGGCAGCTGTCGTCGAGATCGGGCGAGCCGTCATGCAGCAGGACGTGGTCGGCGAGGTCCGCCGGCGTGGCGATCGGGTGGGCGGCCAGGTGGTCCGGGCTGGCCACCGGGATCACCGTCTCGGAGAACAGCCGTGAGACCTCCAGGCCCGGATAGCGCCCGGCGCCGTAGCGGATCGCCACGTCCACCTCGCCGGCCTGCAGGTCGACCAGTTCGATGGCCGCCGAGAGCCAGACATCCACCTGCGGATGGGCCTGCTCGAAGGCGCCCAGCCTGGGCACCAGCCACTTGGCGGCGAAGGAGGGTGGGGCGGTCAGCGTCAGGCGCCGACCGTCCACGGCGGCAGTGAGCAGGGAAGCGGCCTCCGCCAGCCGGTCGAAGGCCTCGCGCAGAGCGGGCAGGGCGGTCTGGGCGGCGTCGGTGAGCAGAAGCCCCTTGGGCGTGCGCTTGAAGAGCGCCGCGCCGACATAGTCCTCGAGGTTCTGGATCTGCTGGCTGACGGCCCCCGGCGTCACCGACAGCTCGTCGGCGGCGCGGCTGAAGTTCAGATGGCGGGCGGCGGCCTCGAACGCGCGCAGGGCGTTCAAGGGCGGCAGGCGCCTGCGTTCCACGGGTCGTTCCATAGAAATCCTGACAACCCCGGCAGAAGTCCTTGGCTTGCGACTTGGGCGCTCCGCACCCTAATTGCAACCGTCCGCCGGTGTATCGGCCCTTTCATCGGTGGGATATCGGCGGGACGGACTTCGGTCCGTCCCGTTCCGCTTTGCAGATTCGAGCTTATTAGAGAACCTAATCCATGGCGCAACGGCAACCTGGGCGGCGGGGCGGTGGCCTGGTGCTGCTGGGCGGCGGCGGACGCCGGGAAACCGGCCCGGTGTGGCTGGTGGGCGCCGGCCCTGGCGACCCCGAGCTCCTGACCCTCAAGGCCCTGAAAGTCCTGCAGAAAGCCGACGTCGTCGTGCACGATGGCCTGGTCTCCGACGAGATCCTCGACCTCGCGCCCGAGACAGCCCGGCGCATCTCGGTCGCCAAGCGGAAGTCGCGGCACTCCTATAGCCAGGATGAGATCAACCGCATGCTGGTGGCCTTCGCCCGCGACGGCCTGACGGTCGTGCGGCTGAAGGGCGGCGACCCCTTCATCTTCGGCCGCGGGGGCGAGGAGCTGGAAGCCTGCCGCGCCGCCGGGGTCGAGTGCCAGATTATCCCCGGCGTCACCGCGGCGCTCGCGGCCAGCGCCAGCGCCGGCGCCCCGCTGACGCACCGCGGCGCGGCCCAGGCGGTGACCTTCGTCACCGGCCACGCGGCCAGCGGGAACGAACCCGACCTTGACTGGGAAAGCCTGGCGCGGCCTAACCAGACGGTGGTGATCTACATGGGCCTGTCGCAGGCCGCTCCGATCGCCGCACGCCTGCTGGCCGCCGGCCGCGCCGCCGCGACGCCCGCCCTGATCGTCGAGAACGCCAGCCGCGCCGACGAGCGGCGACTGCCCGCCACGCTCGCCGGCCTGGCCGAAACCGCCGCGGGCCTCAGCGGCCCTGCCTTGCTGATCGTGGGTGAGGCGATGGCGCTGGCCCTCCCGAATGTCCCGGCGGAAGCCGGGACCCAAGCTGCGCCTGGTTCATCGTCAGAATGGATCCCGGCTTTCGCCGGGACGCTCGGAGGTTTCAAGTGAAGGCGCTGACCGCCAACCGCCTGATCGACGGCGAGGTCGTGTTCTGGCGCCAGGGCCAGTGGGTCGACCAGTTCGCTGAGGCCGAGCTGTTCGCCGACGACGATCCGGCCGGCGAGGGCGCCGAGGGCCGGGCCAAGAGCCAGCCCACGGTGGTGGTCGAGCCCTACCTGATCGACCTGACCCAGTCCGAAGGCCTGTGGGCGCCGGTCAGCTACCGCGAACGCATCCGCGCGCTCGGCCCCACCAACCTGAACCACGGCAAGCAGGCGGAGGGCGGCGCGTCGGTCGAGGCCCTGCGCAACGCCCACGGCGCGGCCCGCTCCACCGGCCGCGTCGACCTGATCAAGCGAAAGTAGGCTCGCATGTACCGCTACGACCAGATCGACAAGGACATGCTGGCCGACCGCTCGGAGGAGTTCCGCGGCCAGGTGGCGCGCCGTCTGGCGGGCGAGCTGTCCGAAGACCAGTTCAAGCCGCTGCGGCTGCGCAACGGCCTCTACCTGCAGCTCCATGCCTACATGCTGCGCGTAGCGGTCCCCTACGGCTCGCTGAACCCGGACCAGCTGCGCAAGCTGGCCTGGATCGGCCGCACCTACGACAAGGGCTACGGCCACTTCACCACCCGGACCAACCTGCAGTTCCACTGGATCAAGCTGGCCGATGCGCCGGACATCCTGGATGCGCTGGCCAGCGTCGACATGCACGCCATCCAGACCAGCGGCAACTGCATCCGCAACGTCACGTCAGACCCCTACGCCGGGGCGACCTCGGAAGAGATCGACGACCCGCGTGTCTGGGCCGAGGCGATCCGCCAGTGGTCGACGGTGCATCCGGAATTCAACTGGCTGCCGCGCAAGTTCAAGATCGCCGTCACCGCCTCGGCCAAGGATCGCACGGCCGCCAAGACCCACGACATCGGCCTCAACCTGAAGCGCGCCCGCGACGGCGTGCTGGGTTTCGAGGTGATGGTGGGCGGCGGCCTGGGGCGCCTGCCGCACATCGCGCCGACCATCCGGCCGTTCCTGCCGGCAACGCGGCTGTTCTCCTATCTGGAGGCGATCCTGCGGGTCTACAATCGCCACGGCCGGCGCGACAACATCCACAAGGCGCGCATCAAGATCCTGGTGGCCGCCCTCGGCGCCGAGGAATTCGCCCGCCAGGTCGAGGCCGAGTGGGAGAAGGTCAGCGTCTCCGCCGATCTGCCCGACACCGAGCTCGCCCGCATCCGGGGCGCCTTCGCACCGAAGAGCTTCGAGACCCTGCCGGCGGTATCGGAGGCCTTCGAGGCCGCCAAGCTGAAGACCCCCGCCTTCGCCCGCTTCGCCCGCAATAACCTGAAGCCGCACAAGGCGCCCGGCTACGCCATCGTCGAGATCGCGCTGAAGGGCATCGGCGACACCCCCGGCGACTGCACCGCCGAGCAGATGGAGGTGGTGGCCGACCTCGCCGAGCGCTTCGGCCAGGACGACATCCGGGTGACCCACGAGCAGAACCTGGTCCTGCCGCACGTAAGGCTGGACGACGCGCCGGCGGTCTGGACGGCGCTGGCCGCCGCGGGCCTGGCGACGCCCAACATGAACCTGGTCAGCGACATCATCGCCTGCCCGGGGCTGGACTACTGCGCGCTGGCCAACGCCCGCTCGATCTCGGTGGCCCAGAACATCGCCAGGACCTTCGCCGACCCCGAGCGGGCCGAGCTGGTGGGTGAGCTGAAGATCAAGATCAGCGGCTGCATCAACGCCTGTGGCCATCACCACGTGGGCCACATCGGCATCCTGGGGGTCGATAAGAAGGGCGAGGAATTCTACCAGCTCACCCTCGGCGGCTCGGCGGCGGAGGACGCCGGCGTCGGCCAGGCCCTGGGCCCGGCGCTGCCCTACGACAGGGTGGCCGAGGCGGTGGACACCCTGGTGGACGTCTACCTGCGCGAACGCCAGGGCGCCGAGCGCTTCCTCGACACCGTCCGCCGCACCGGCGTCGCGCCCTTCAAGGAGGCCGTTTATGCCGACGTTCATTAGGCTGCAGGACGGCGCCTTTTCGCTCGCCGAGGACCCGTTCACCGCGGTCGCCGACGACCAGCAGATCCCGCCTGGCGACGTGATCGTCTCGCTGGCCCGCTTCCAGACCGAGGGCGGCGGCCTGCTCAGTGAAGGCCGCCAGGTGGGCGTGCGGGTGGAGAGCCACGAGGCGGTCGAGGCGCTCGCCTACGACCTGCCGGAGATCGCGGTGGTGGCGCTCCACTTCCCGAAGTTCGGCGACGGGCGCGCCTATTCCTCGGCGCGGCTGCTGCGCGAGCGGTTCCAGTTCAAGGGCGAGGTGCGCGCCGTGGGCGACGTGCTTCGCGAACAGGCGGGCAATATGGCCCGCTGCGGTTTTGACGCCTTCGAGCCGGCGGACGGCTCGACCGTGGAGGTGTGGGAAAGGGCCGTCTCGCGCTTCCGTCATGTGTACCAGCGCGCGAGTGACGGCCGACCTCCGGCCTTCGAGGCGCGGGGAGGGTAAATTGGCCTACGACGCTTCGGAACGCTGGCTGACGCTGGCGGCGCGGCTGGACGCGGAGCTGCGGCACGCCCATCCGCGCACGGTGCTGGAGGAGGCGGCCGCCACCTTCGGCGACAGGCTGGCCCTGGTCTCGTCCTTCGGGGCGGAATCGGCGGTGCTGCTGCACCTGGTCTCCAAGGTGAAGCCGGACATGCCCGTGCTGTTCCTCGACACCGGCATGCTGTTCGCCCAGACCCTGGACTATCGCCGACAGCTCACCCAACGGTTCGGCCTCACTGACGTGCGCGACCTGCGCCCCGCCTACAACGACCTGGCGGTCGCCGACCCGCACGCCAAGCTCTGGCAGAGCGACACCGACGCCTGCTGCGAGATCCGCAAGGTGATCCCGCTGGACAAGGCGCTCGCGGGCTTCGACGCCTGGATCACCGGGCGCAAGCGCTTCCATGGCGGCGCGCGCCTGTCGCTGCCGGTGGTGGAGGAGGCCGACCATCAGGTGAAGTTCAATCCCCTGGCCAACTGGACCAAGGCTGACCTCGACGCCTACGTCGCCGAATACGACCTGCCGGCCCATCCGCTGGTGGCCCAAGGCTTCCCCTCAATCGGCTGCTGGCCCTGCACCCATCCGGTGGAGGACGGCGAAGACGTCCGCGCCGGCCGCTGGGCCGGTCTGGACAAAACCGAGTGCGGTATCCATGTCGCACGCGCCCCCGGCGCGATCACCAATGTCGGCGGCGATATTTGACGCGGCCTTGAGAGACGCTAGACACCGCCATGAATGACGTTTCCCACGCTCCGGTCGCCGCGCCCGTGAAGGCCGGCGGCGCCTTCTTCGTCGAGACGGTGACCTGGGTCCAGCACTGGACCGAGAGCCTGTTCTCGTTCCGCACGACCCGCGACCCGGGCCTGCGCTTCGCCAGCGGCCAGTTCGTCATGGTGGGCCTGGTGAAGGAAGAGGACGGCAAGCCCCTCGTGCGCGCCTATTCCATCGCCTCGCCATCCTGGCACGAGGAGCTGGAATTCTATTCGATCAAGGTGGCCGACGGCCCGCTGACCTCGCGCCTGCAGAAAATCAGGGTGGGCGACGAGGTGCTGATCGGCCGCAAGCCCACCGGCACCCTGGTGCTGGACGGCCTGAAACCCGGCAAGCGGCTCTACATGCTGGGCACCGGCACGGGCCTTGCGCCCTGGCTGTCCCTGGTCCGCGACCCGGAGGTCTATGAGCGGTTCGACGAGGTGATCGTCACCCACACCGTGCGCGAGGTCGCCGACCTCAACTACCGCGAGCTCTTGTCCGGCGCCCTGGCCGAGGACGAGATTCTGGGCGAGCTGATCAGGCCAAAGCTGAAGTACTATCCGACGGTGACCCGCGAGCCGTTCCAGACTGAAGGCCGCATCACCGACCTGATCGCCTCGGGCCAGATGTTCCGCGACCTCGGAACACCGCCTTTCGATCCGGCGGTTGACCGGGTGATGCTATGCGGCGGTCCGTCGGTCCTGGCCGACCTGAAGCAGCAGCTGCTGGACCTCGGCTACGAGGAAGGCTCCATCGCCGCGCCCGGCGACTTCGTCCTCGAACGCGCCTTCGTCGAGACCTGAGAGCCTAGGCGGGGCGCGGGGTGAGATTACGCGTCAGGTCGACGTCCGGGGCCTCGAAGGTCTGTCCGGCGAGCTTTTCGAACTGGACGATGAGCGGCGGCAGCTCCGCGTACAGCTCCAGGGCGAAATTGAAGGACCCCTCGCGTTCCGCCATCGCGGCTTCTACGGCGTGCGGGCTCGCCTTGATCGCGTCCTGAGCTTCCTGCACCGCTTCCAGCGTCAGGCTCATCTGGACCAGCAGGATATGGGTCTTGGCCCGCAGCTGCGGGTCGCGGATCGCGAATAGGGTCTCGCGGTTGCGCTCATAGATCTGGGTTTCGCGCACCGCCGCCTTGATGACGCGCATGGTGATGGGGCCGTAGGGATCGCCGCGGCCGCGGCTCTCGTCGGCCAGGCGGATGGTCAGCCGCAGGCCGGTCAGGATCTCGCCGAACAGGAGGGCCGCGCTCTGCTCGCGCTCCTTGCGGTTCAGCCGGTTCTCAATCTGGCCGCCCAGCAGGCCGCCCATGGTCGCCAGCACCGCGCCGACAGCGACGCCGAAGAGGGGCCCCGCGTCCGCCATGTCCACGTGCAGCATGGGCCCTCCCCAACAGTCCCCAGCCGCGCCAGCCTCAGGCGCTCTTGCGTCCCGCGATCCAGGCGTCGCCGACCTGGTCGAGGATGTCCAGCGGCACGCGCCCGCAGGACAGAACCGTATCGTGGAAGTCCTTGATCGCGAACTTCGCCCCCAGCGCCGCCTTGGCCCGCGTGCGCAGGTTCACAATGGTGGTGTGGCCAAGCTTGTAGGAGCAGGCTTGGCCCGGCGTGGCGCAATAGCGCTCCACCTCGCGGGCGGCGAAGCCCGGCGCCTCGCCCTCGTTCTCCACGAAGCGGGCGATGGCCTGCTCGCGGCTCCAGCGCATGTGGTGGATGCCGGTGTCGACCACGCAACGGTTGGCGCGGAACAGCTGGAACTTCAGGTAGCCGATGCGGCCCAGGGGATCGTCGTCATACATCCCGATCTCATCGGCGAGCTGCTCGGCGTAGAGCGCCCAGCCCTCGCCGTAACCGGAGAAGCCGGTGTTCTTGCGGATCAGCGGAAGGTCCTTGTTGGAGAGCGCCAGCCCGCCCTCCAGCTGGTGGCCCGGCAGGCCCTCGTGGAAGATGGTGGTCGACAGGCAGAACTTCGGCCACTCGGCGCTGTCGTGCAGGTTGAAGTAGACGATGCCGGGCCGCGAGCCGTCGATGGCCGGCCCCTGGCTGAAGGCTGAGGCCGCGCCGGCTTCGGTTTGCGGCGGCACGCGGCGCACCTCGAACTTGTAGGGCGGCACGCGGCTGAAGACGGTCGGCAGGCGCGGGCGGATCTCGTCCAGCCGGCGGTTGCAGTAGGCGATGGCGTCGGCCTTGCCCGCGTCGGTGTTGGGGAAGATCTGCTTGGGATCGGCGTAGAGGTGCTTGATGCGGTCGGCCAGCGACCCCTGGGTCAGGCCCTGGGCCTTCAGCAGGCCGTCGATGCGGGCGGAAATCTCCTTGCCCTGTTCCAGGCCGATCTTGTGCACCTCGTCCGGCGACAGCTTGGTGGTCGTCGTCGAGTGAAGCGCCGCCTCGTAGAAGGCCGGGCCCTCCTTGAAGCGCCAGACGCCGGCATCGTGGACCGCGCCGGCCCGCAGCGCCTTGGTCGCCGCTAGCTGGCGCTCCAGGGCCGGCAGCACCTTCTCTGAGTAGATTTTCGCCGCGTCCTTGCCGTAGCGGTCGCCCAGGCCCTTTTCGGCGGCGCGCCGCGCGATCGAGGTGACCACCAGGGCCCTGTCGACGGGTTCGACCGTCTTGGTCATCTGGTCGAGGGTGAGGTCGAGGATGAAGTCCGGCGGGACGATGCCCAGGCCCACGTCGTGATGCAGCCGCTCGGTGTCGGCGTTCACCTGGTCGCCGAAGGCCGAGAGGCGGGCGAGGTAGGCGTCGGCGTCCTCGGCGGTGGCGATGGTGTGCTTGGTGTCCAGGAAGTCCGGCGTCGACTGGTAGGCGCCGGTCAGCTGGCTCAGCACATAGGCCGACGGGCTGAAGGCCGAGCCGCCGAAGTCGAAGCTCTGGGTCCGCGCCGTCGACTGGCGCGTGTAGACGATGACGTCGTAGTTCAGCCGGTCGGCGCCGCTCAGCGTGTTGCGGTCGATGGCCTGCAGGCGGCGGAGTTGGTCGGCGTTCAGCGCCTTGGCCTTGGCCCGCCCGGCGCTGGAGCCGTCGTCCAGCCGCGACTTCAGGTCGGCATGCGGGCCCTTGTCGAGGCCGAGCTGGGTGGCGCTCTCGGGCCGAAGCTGCAGGCCCTCCTGGAAGAAGGCGTCGAACAGGGCGGCCAGCTGTGGATTGCCCGCCGCCAAGGCGCGCGGCGCGAGGCCGGCCACGGCGACCGCGGCGCCGGAGGACAGCAAAAGGTCGCGGCGGTTCAGCATCTCGGTCCCCCTGACGTATCGGAAGGCGCGACCCTAGGTCGGACTCACGCTCGCCCGCAAGGCGAGCTCCAGCACAAAGGCGGCGCGCGCCTCCACCGTGGCCCTGGGAACGATGACCGGCCGGTAGCTGAAGCGGTCGAGCCCGGCGAGGATGCGGCCGAACGTGGCCTCGGCCTCGGCCCAGTCCTGCCGCCGTTCGGCGTCCGTCCGGTAGATCTCCCGCCAGGGTGGGAAGACGAAGACCCGCGGGTTGTACCGGCGCGCCCGAGCGGCGGCGATGAGCGCAGGCGGCGCGTCCCACCGCGGATCGAAGCCGTCGAGGATGCCGCGGTCGAAGAAGACGCGGCCGGCCTCATGGCTCAGGGCGTCGAACTTGCGGAGATCGCGCCGGACGCACAGCTCGCAGTACGCCGCGTGGTCGTCCCAGGGCGTGGCGCGGCCGCCGCCGGCGACCTGTTCGGCGATGACGGCGCGGTGGGTCTCCTCCACCACGTGTTCGCCGCGGCCCTCGAGATGGCGGATGAGCGCGGTCTTGCCGACGCCGGGACCGCCCGTGAAGACAAAGAAATTCAGCTTTTCGATCAAGATGTTCTCCAGACATGCTGAGGCGGCCGGCGGCGCTGGCGTTCTAGCTGTCCGGGGAGATTTGGCAGGCGGCGGAAGCGCCTGGCCCAGGCCGACTAGCCTGGAGGGCAGCCTTCGAAGTCGCCGACCTTGACGGCGGTCAGGCTCGCGAGGTTCACGCCCTTGATGGCGCCCATCGAGCCGGCGTTGGCGCCGGTGTAGAGGTCGATGCGCTTGCCCTTGATCGCGCTGCCGGCGTCCGAGGCGTACCAGTAGCCGTCGTGCGTCGAGCCGTCGGGCATCTTCAAGCCGACAGTTTCCTTGATGAACAGGACGCTGTGGCGCGGGATCAGGTTCTTGTCGACGGCCACGGTGCGCATGGCGACCACCTTGCAGCCCAGCGCGTCCAGGGCGCCCACGCCCTTGACGCCGGCGTGGTAGAGCGTCGCCTTCAGGTTCCAGCCGGGGCCGGAGGGCAGGGCGCCGGTGACCACCGACATGATGATGTCGCCCACAGGGTCGGCGGACGCAGCTTGCGCCCCGTTTGCGGCGAGAAGGGCGGGAAGAAGTGCCAGAGCGGCGAGGCGGCGTCGCAAGACGGCGTCCTCCTTCGTCGTTGAACTGGTGCGGTGGGGACCCTAGCCGGACTCCGACAGCCCAGGCAACCCCGCATGGGCTGCGGCCGATCGACCTTTCAGTATATCTAACAGACTCCAGTCGATGAGTTCGGTTGCTTTCACAGGCAGATCGGTCATCTATCCGCACCGCGCCGGAGGGGAAGAATTTCATGAAAATCTATGGGGATTCCATCTCCGGCAATTGCCTGAAGGTGAAGTGGGTCGCCGATTCCCTGGGCCTTCCCTACAACTGGATCGAGACCAGCGTGCTGACCGCGGAGACTCGCACGGCGCAATTCCTGGCGATGAACCCCGCAGGCCAGGTCCCGCTGGTCGTCCTGGGCGATGGCCGACCCTTGGCCCAGTCCAACGCCATCATCCTGCATCTGGCGGAGGGCTCGGGCCTGATCCCGGCCGACGCCTATGACCGCGCCAAGATGCTCGAATGGATGTTCTGGGAGCAATACAGTCACGAGCCCTACGTCGCCGTGGCCCGTTTTCAAGTCCGCTACCTGGGCAAGCCCGCCGATGAGCTGGAGGCGCGGATTGTCGAGCGCGGCCGCGCGGCCTTGCAGCGGCTGGAGGACGCCCTGGTGGCCTCGGCCTTCCTGGTCGGCGGGGCCCTCAGCCTGGCTGATGTCGCGCTGGTCGTCTACACCCGCGTGGCGCCCGAGGGCGGTTTCGACCTGACGGACTATCCGCGCGTGCGGGCCTGGATTGTCCGCGTGGAGCAGGCGCTGGACATCACCGGGCGCTGAGGCGCCGGAGGCGCTTGCCTTCCGCGGCGGGAGCCGACAAATCGGGGGCATGAAACGCCTAGCGCCTCTCGCCCTCGCCGCCGCCCTCGCCACGGCGCTGACGCCCAGCTCGGTGTTCGCCTGGGGCGCCACCGGCCACCGGATCATCGGCGAGGCGGCCATGCGCAGCCTGCCCGCGGACGCGCCGGCCTTCCTGCGCACCCCGCAGGCGGCGCTGGACGTGGGTGAGTTCAGCCGCGAGCCGGACCGGGCCAAGGGCGCCGGGAGAACCTTCGACGCGGACCTCGACCCCGGCCACTTCCTCGACCTCAACGACGACGGGACCGTGCTGGGCGGCCCGGCGCTGGCGGCCTTGCCGCCCACGCGCGTGGAGTTCGAGACCGCGCTTCGGGCGGTCAACCAGAACAGCTGGAAGTCGGGCTACCTGCCGTATTCGATCCTCGAGAACTACCAGCGGCTGGCCAAGGACCTGGCCTACTGGCGCGTGCTCACCGCCGCCGAGGCCAATCCCGCCTGGAGCGCGCACAAGGCCTTCTTCAGCAACGACCGCCGCCGGCGCGAGGCGCAGGTGCTGCAGGACATCGGCGAGCTGTCGCACTTCGTGGGTGACGGCAGCCAGCCGCTGCACGTCACCGTCCACTTCAACGGCTGGGGCGATTTCCCGAACCCGAACGGCTACACCAACGCCAAGATCCACGGCCCCTTCGAGAGCGACCTTGTGCAGGCCAACGTCACCGAAGCCGGGGTCATGGCCAAGATGCTGGCCCCCAAGGACTGCCACTGCGCCGTCCAGCAGCGGGTGTTGGACTACCTGTCCTCCACCGGCCGCCTCGTGGTCCCGCTCTACGAGCTGGAGAAGGCCGGCGGCCTCGCGCCCGGCGATCCGCGCGGTCCCGCCTTCGCCACCCAGCAGATCGCGGTCGGCGCTTCGGAGCTGCGCGACCTGATCGTCGAAGCCTGGAAGGCCAGCGCGGGCGAGACGGTGGGCTACAAGCCGATCGCCGTGGCCGACGTCCTGGCCGGCAAGGTCGACCCCTACCAGAGCCTCTACGGCATCGACTGATGCCAAGTCCTGCAAACATCGTCCCGCAGTTCGGACAGCCGGCGCCGGGCCGGACCTATCCCGACCGGCCGGCGGCCTTCGCGGTCGTCGAGCACGAAGGCAAGATCGCCGTGGCGCGGGTCACCTTCGAGGCGGGCGGCGGCCGCCTCGACCTGCCGGGCGGCGGTCTCGATCCCGGCGAGACGGCGGCTCAGGCGGCGATCCGCGAATGCGGCGAGGAGGTGGGCCTGCGAATCGCCGTCGAGGCCGAGGTCGTCCGCGCCGATCACTATTTCACCAATGAGGACGACAGCCGGGTCAACACCCGCGGCGTCTTCTTCGCCGCCCGCGTGGTCGAAGCGGCGCCCGAGCTGAAGATCGAGGACGACCACGCCCTGGAATGGATGGCGCCGCAGGAGGCGCTGCTGGCGCTCGACCGCGAATCCCACGCCTGGGCCGTGGCGGCGTGGTTGCGTTTGCGCGGGAAGGCCTGAACCGCTAGTCGGGGCCGCAAGTCCAGGAGGCGCGTTTGCCCGAGTCCACCGCCCAGCTGATCGACGGCAAGGTCTACGCCGAACGCCTGCGCGCCAGCGTCGCCGGGCAGGTGGCCGCGCTGAAGGCGTCGAACGGGCTGCAGCCGGGCCTGGCGGTTGTGCTGGTGGGCGACGACGCGGCCAGCCAGATCTATGTCCGCTCCAAGGGCGAGCAGTCGCTGGCGGCGGGGATGCACTCGGTCACCCACCGGCTGCCGGGCGACACCACCCAGGCCGAGCTGGAACGGCTGGTGGGCGAATTGAACGTCGACCCGTTGATCCACGGCGTCCTGGTGCAGCTGCCGCTGCCCAAGCCCCTGGACGAAAAGCGGGTCCTGGCGCTCCTGAACCCCGACAAGGACGTCGACGGCCTGACCGTGGCCAACGCCGGGCGCCTGGCCAGCGGCCTGTCGGCGCTGGTGCCCTGCACGCCGATGGGCTGCATGATCCTGCTGCGCGAGACGGTGGGCGACCTCGCGGGCAAGCGCGCCGTGGTGGTGGGCCGCTCGGTGCTGGTGGGCCGGCCGATCGCCCAGCTCCTGCTGCAGGCCGACTGCACGGTGACCATCGCCCACTCGCGCACCCGAGACCTGCCGGCGGTCTGCCGCGAGGCCGACATCCTGGTGGCCGCGGTCGGCCGCCCGCGGATGATCGGCGCCGACTGGATCAAGCCGGGCGCGGCGGTGATCGACGTCGGCATCAACCGCGTGCCCTTCGACGATCCGGTCAAGGCCGCCGAGGGCCGCACCAAGGTGGTGGGCGACGTAGACTTCAAGGCCGCGAGCCAGGTCGCCGGCTGGATCACGCCGGTGCCCGGCGGCGTCGGCCTGATGACCGTCGCCGTCCTGCTGCAGAACACCGTCGCGGCCGCCAAGCTGCAGGCGGGGATCGCCTAGCCACGCTTGAGGTTCCAGTCCGTCCCGGCATGGGCTAGGGCTTTGCGCATGACCCTTCGCATTCCTCTCGCCGTGGCCGTGGCCGCGTTCTGCCTGGGCGCCGTCGGCCCCGTGTTCGCCCAGGCGCCGGAAGACGCCCTGCCGGCGGGGCCCGGCAAGGACGTGGTGGTGCGCATCTGCACCTCTTGCCACGACGCCAGCGAGTTCTCGGCCGCGCGCCACACGCCCGAGGAGTGGGACGAGGTGATCACCAAGATGCAGGGCGCCGGCGCGGACATGACCGCCGAAGAGCAGGCAGCTATCTCCGCCTACCTGGCCAAGAACCTGCCGAAAGCTGCGCCGCCCGCGTCTCCCGCGCCCGCCGACCCGAAGGCGCCCTCGGCGCGCTAGGATGTCGGAAGCCCGAAGCCTCAACCCGGCGCCGCGCTGGATCCTGTTCGCCGCGATCGCGGTGGCGGGGCTGCTCTATGTGAAATGGCTGCCCTACTGGGACAAGGCCTTCGTGGCGGCGTCCAGCCACTCGATCGGCCAGTCGATCCTGATGGGCAAGGCGGCGCACGCGCCGGCGCCTTCGTGGGATGCGGCGCTCGCCTACGCGCTCGCCTACGGCAAGGCGATCTGGAAGGCGATGGTGCTGGGCCTGCTGCTGGGCTCCGGCGCCCAGGCCCTGCTGCCCGCCGACTGGATCGCCCGGCTGATGGGCCGGACCCGGTTCGGCAGCGCGGTGGCCGGCGGTTTGCTCGCCCTGCCGGGGATGATGTGCACCTGCTGCGCGGCGCCCGTGGTCGTGGGCCTGCGCCGGCAGCAGGCTTCGGCCGGCGGCGCCATCGCCTTTTGGCTCGGCAATTCGGTGCTGAATCCGGCGACCCTGGTCTTC
The DNA here is from genome assembly GCF_004799515.1 of Phenylobacterium sp. Lineage (GTDB taxonomy): Bacteria > Pseudomonadota > Alphaproteobacteria > Caulobacterales > Caulobacteraceae > Phenylobacterium. The sequence continues at coordinate 28,577 of NZ_SSMX01000031.1, forward strand.
ATGGGCTTTGTCCTGGGCTGGCGCTGGGCGGCGCTGCGGCTCGTGCTGGGCGTGCCGATGGTGTTCGGCCTGGGCTACCTGGCCAACCGGTTGACCACGGCGCGCGAGGCCGCCCAGGCCGAGGCGGCCGTCGTCGAGCTGGCCGCCGCGCCGCAGGACGCACCCTTCCGCCGCTGGCTCCTGATCCTCGGCCGCATGACCCTGCGGTTGGTTCCCGAATACATCGTCCTGGTGCTGCTGCTGGGCGCCGGGCGCGCCTGGCTGTTCCCGGCGCTCGGGCCCGAGATCGGCAACCACATCCAGTGGATCGCGGCCTTCGCCGTGGCTGGGGCCTTGTTCGTGATCCCCACCGCCGGCGAGGTGCCGATCATCCAGGCCATGCTGGCGTTGGGCGTCGGCGCGGGTCCGGCCGGCGCACTCTTGATGACCCTGCCGCCCATCAGCCTGCCGTCGATGGCGATGCTGTCCCGCGCCTTCCCGCCGCGCATCCTGGCGGCGGTGGCGGGCGCGGTGGTGCTGTTCGGCCTGACGGGCGGCGCGCTCGCCGTGGCGCTCAGGTTCTAGGTCGCCGTCGCCTCGGTCCAGGCGACCATCTTGCCGATCGCCTCGGCGCTGGCCTTGTCGAAGGCGGTGACGATGGCGCCGACGCGGTTTTCGGAGGCGGGCACGCGGGCCTCGAAGTCCTGTTCGCCGACGCTGGACTGGTCGGACTTGGTCAGCGCGGCGTGCAGGTGCACCACCACGGTGGGCGGGGCGTCGGAGCCGGAGTCGTAGCGCGCTTCGAAACTGCGCACATCCAGGCGCAGGGCGTAGGCGAAGCGGCCCTGCTGGCCCCGCGCGATCAGGCGGATGGGGCTGGCGTCGAAGGCGTTGGCGACCGCCTCGTTGAACAAGGTGTCGGCCGGCGCGACCCAGCGGCTCTGGGCGATATAGGCGGCCCGCCCGCCGGTCATGGTCAGGATGCGGTCGTCGGAGGCCTCTTCCTGGAACTGGCCGTTGGTGCGGAAGACCGCCACCGCCCCGGGCCGGGCCGGCGCGGCATTGGCCGCCGGCGGCGGGCCGAAGCGGTAGAGCTGAGCGGGCTTCGACTTGGGCAGGAGCGAGATGCAGCCGCTCAGGGCCAAGGCGCAGGCCGCGAGCGCGGCCAGGCTGAGGGCGCGACGGATCATGGCTTCACCTTCACTTCTTCCGCCGGCGGCTTGCCGAGCGCGCCCGTCGGGCTCTTCTGGATCTCGTTGACCAACCGCTCCAGCGACTCCGCCGCGCGCTGCAGCTCGACCACCGCGGCGGTGATCTGCGGCAGGCCGTTGTTGGCGAAGTCGGAGGTCGGGCCTTGCAGCTTATCGACCATGGTCCGCAGGGAGGCGGCAGTCGCCTTGGCCTCCTCGGCGGCGTCGGCGATGTTCTTGATCCCGCGCTTGCCGTCGCCGTTCACCAGCTCCTGGGTCGACTGCAGGATCTGGTCGGCGTGCTGGGTGGCGGTGTCCAGGTCCTGGATCAGCTTCTGGGCGTCGGCGATGATCTCCTTGCGCTCACGCACCTCGGCGGTGACCGCCTGGGCGTCGGAGAGCGTCGCCGAGAAGCTCTTGATGTTCTGGTCGGACAACACGCGGTTGACCCGGTCCAGCGCCTCGATGGTTCGGGTCAGCACCGTGCCGCCGCCCTCCAGCAGGTCGGAAAGCGCGCTGCGCTGGCTCTTCAGGATCGGGATGCAGGGGCTTAGGCCCGTGGTCTCGCACTTCTGCTTCTCGACCACTTTCAAGAGCGGCTTGGACGGCGTGCCGGCGGTGATCTGGATGTAGTTCACCCCGGTGATGCCCTGCGGCTCCAGGGTGGCGTAGCTGTCGATGCGGATCGGCACGTCGGAGGTGACCCGGGCGCGGGCGATCACCCGGCTGGGGTTGGTGCGGTCGAGCGCGATCTTGGTGACATCGCCCACCTTGATGCCATTGAAATGCACCTCGCCGCCCTGGCTGAGGCCCCGCACCGGGCCGTCGAAGACGACGTCGTAGAGGTCGTACTCCTGGCTGAACGACAGGCGCGCCAGCCAGACGACAAAGATCACCAGCCCCACGAAGAGGATCAGTGAGGAAAGGCCGACGAGGGCGTAGTTGGCGTTCTTTTCCATCAGGCTTCCGTCTTCACCTTAGCCGCGGCGCGGCCGCGGGGTCCCAGGAAATACCGTTGGATCCAGGGATGTTTGTTGTGCTCGAGCTCGCGCACCGGGGCGGTGGCGACCACCTTCTTGTCGGCGATCACCGCGACGCGGTCCGTGATCTCGTAGAGCGTGTCGAGGTCGTGGGTGATCATGAACACCGTAAGGTCCAGGCTGTCGGAAAGGTCCTTGATCAGCTCGTCGAAGGCCGCGGCGCTGATCGGGTCGAGGCCGGCGGTGGGCTCGTCGAGGAACAGGAGCTCGGGATCGAGGGCGAGGGCGCGGGCCAGGCCGGCGCGCTTGCGCATGCCGCCCGACAGCTCCGCGGGCTTCAGGTCGCCGGAATTGGCCGGCAGGCCCACGAGCGCGATCTTCAGGTCGGCGAGGTCGTAGATCTCGCGCCTGGCCATATCCGTGTGCTCGAACATCGGTGCGCCGACATTCTCGCGGACCGTCAGGTTGGAGAAGAGGGCGCCTTGCTGGAACAGCACGCCCCAGCGCCGCTCGATGGCGCTCCAGCGCCGGCGCGAGGCGCGCTCGATGTCCTGGCCGAACACCCTGACGGTGCCGGCCTGCGGGGTGCGCAGGCCGATGATGGTATTCAGAAGCACCGACTTGCCGGCGCCGGAGCCGCCCACCACGCCCAGCACCTCGCCGCGCTCGGCGGTGATGTCGAGCCCGTCGTGGACCACATTGTCGCCGAAGGCCGAGACCAGGCCGCGCACCTCCACCGCCGGGCCCTCGGTGTCGAGCAGCTCGTCGTCGGTGAGGTCGTCCTCGTCGACTTCCGGGGGCGGCGCGGGGTCGGTCATACGTTCAGCTTCATGAACAAGAGCGCGAAGGCCGCGTCGATCATGATGATGGCGAAGATGGCGTGCACCACCGCCGCCGTCACCCGCCGGCCCAGGCTCTCCACGTCGCCGCCGACCTCCAGGCCCTGGCGGCAGCCGATGCCGGCGATCACCGCGGCCATCACCGGCGCCTTGGACATGCCGACCCAGAAGTGCGCCACGCCCACGTCGTCGACGATCCGCTGCAGGAAGAAGGCTGGGCCCAGGTCGAGCGCGGCCCACACCACCACCAGCCCGCCCACCAGGCCCGCGAGGGTGGCCACGAAGGTGAGCAGCGGGATGATCGCCAGGAGGGCCACGAACCGGGGCAGCACCAGGGCCTCGAACGGGTCGACGCCCATCACCTGCATGGCGTCGATCTCCTGGTTCATCTTCATCGAGCCGATCTCGGCTGCGAAGGCCGACGCCGAGCGGCCGGCCAGGAGGACGGCGGTGATGATGATGTTGAACTCGCGCAGCACCGCGACGCCGATCAGCTCCACGGCGAACACCTGCGCCCCGAACTGGCTCAGCATATTGGCGCCCAGGAGCCCCACCACCGCGCCGATGAAGAAGGAGGTCACCGCTACGATCGGGATAGCGTCGAGGCCGGCGCGTTCGGCGAGCGAGAAGATCGCCGCCCAGCGGATGCGCTTGGGATTGGTCACCAGGTAGCCCAGGGCCCGGGCGATGGCCACCAGCAGGTGGCCGAGGAAGGCCAGGGTGTCGATCCACTCGTAGGCGGTGTTCACCACCCCCTTGCCGATCCGCACGGTCATTTCGTGGAAGCCGCGGGGCGTGCGGACCGGCGGGGCTTCGACGCGCACCGCCGCAGCCACCAGTTCCAGCAGCCGCCCGCTCTCCGGGCGGGCCTTGACGGTCTTGACGTCGAAATCCGCGCCGCCGGCCCGGATCAGGGCATAGGCGCCGGCGGTGTCCAGGCGGCGGACCTTGCGGATATCGACGCCTATGGGGCCGCGGCCCTTGAGCGCCTGGGCCAGCCGGGCCGGGGCGTCGCCCAGATTGTTGGCCGTCCAGTCGCCGGTGAGCGCGACCGTGGGCTTTTCGCCCGCGCTCCTGACGCTGAATTGGGCCTCAGTATCCACCTTGTCGCGGACTCCGGTTTGGGGCGACCGATGTTCGAGTCGCGCTCCCGTCAGGAGAATAGGACCCTAGCAGAGGCGGCGCACGGCCCGAACGTCTTATGGCGGAGGTTGTTCCGAAGATAACCGTGTAAAGAGAAGCTGCGGCGCGCGTATGGTCAAGCTCAGCCCACTTTTGGCCAAGCCCATGTTCCAGCCTCGCAACACACCCGCCGGTTGGTCGCCGCAGGGTGTATGGGTCACGTTCCTTCGGGGTGGAGAGTAGAGTTGAACCGCCAGTTTGAGATCGTCGGCAAGTCCGGCGCCCGTTATCGCTACACCGCTCTGGAGGAGGATCGCTTCCTGCCGCCAGCGGGGGCGAACTTCGTCATCGCCCGGCTGACCAAGGAAGGTCCCACGGTGGTCTACGCCGGCGAGACCGACAATCTGGCCAACCAGACCTGGCGCAAGACGCTGGAAAAGGCTCGCGAGACCTATCGCGACGCCGCCGTGCTGACCCGCCTCAACGTCACCCGCGCGGTGCGCGAGGCCGAGCGCGTCGACCTGGTCGCCCAGCACCAGCCGCCGCTGAACGGCTAGGGGATTTCCCTTGCCCTGGGCCGATCTTGTGGCACAGCTTGTGCCACAAGATCGGCGCTCGGGGATCGGCGGACATGACGCTCGGCTACGACCTCTATTGGTCCTTCCGCTCGCCCTATTCCTACATGGTGGCGCCGCGCCTGCTGGCCTTGGAGCAGGACTACGACGTCGCCTGCAATGTGCGGCCGGTCTATCCGCTGGCGGTGCGCACGCCGGAATTCTTCGAGCAGCAAGATCCGCTGTGGGTCCGCTACTTCATGACCGACGTCTTCCGCGAGGCGGCCTTCCTCGGCTTGCCCTTCCGCTGGCCGCGGCCCGATCCCGTTCAGCGGTCGCCGGATGAGGGCTATCGGACGCCGCAGCCCCACATCCACCGCCTGACCCATCTGGGCGTGGCGGCGGCGGAGCGCGGGCGCGGCCTGCCGTTCCTGCGCGAGGTGAGCCAGACCATCTGGAGCGGCGAGACCGACGACTGGCACGAGGGCGACCACCTGGCCCGCGCCGCCGAGCGCGCCGGCCTGGACTTCGCCGAGCTGGCCCACGCCGTCGACGCCGACCCGGCCCGCTTCGCCGCCATTGTGGAGGAAAACCAGGTCGCCCAGCGCGCCGCCGGCCATTGGGGCGTGCCGATGATGGTGTTCGGCGACGAGGCCTTCTTCGGCCAGGACCGCTTCGACCAGCTCAAGTGGCGGATGGAAGGCCGGGGCCTGACGCGCCGCGAGGAGGACTGACGCAGCGGAACGCTTCGCCACGCTCTTGTCTGTCCCGGCGACGGGTGGGACAACGGCGCTAAGGGGAGCGAAACAATGAAGAATCGAGAATCGACGTTCCAAGCTGACGCCGTGCGCGCCATCGCCCGCCGGCTGGTCACGGCCGGCGCGGTCCTGTCCCTGGCCATCGGCCCGGCCTTCGCGCAGAGCCCGGCGGCCAGGCCGGCGCCCGCCAAGCCCGTCGCGGCCCATCCCATGGGCGGGGCGGCGGTGGACGATGCGCGGCTTCTGGCCGCCGACGGTGAGCCGGGGACCTGGATGGCTACGGGCCGCACCTATTCGGAACAGCACTTCAGCCCGCTCACCAAGATCGACAAGGCCAATGTCGGCCAGCTCGGCCTGGCCTGGTACGGCGACATCGACACCGAGCGCGGCCAGGAATCCACGCCGGTCGTGGTGGACGGCGCCCTCTACATCACCACGGCCTGGAGCAAGGTGAAGGCCTATGACGCCAAGACCGGCCGTAAGCTTTGGGACTACGACCCCAAGGTCGATCCAGCCAACGGCGCGGTGGCCTGCTGCGACGTGGTCAACCGCGGCGTCGCGGCCTGGAAGGGCCGGCTCTACCTGGGCGCTCTCGACGGCCGCCTGATCGCGCTGGACGCCAAGACCGGCAAGGTCGCCTGGTCGGTGCAGACCACCGATCCCGCGCAGCCCTACACCATCACCCAGACACCCCGGATTGTGAAAGGCCTGGTGATCATCGGCAACGGCGGCGCCGAATACACCTGCCGCGGCTATGTCTCGGCCTATGACGCGGCCACGGGCAAGCTGAAGTGGCGCTTCTACACCGTGCCCGCCCAGCCGGGCGACCCGACCAACACCCCGCAGCTGAAGACGGCCCTGAAGACCTGGGACGGCGACTTCTGGAAGTACGGCGGCGGCGGCACGGCCTGGGACACCATCCTCTACGATCCCAAGACCGACCTGATCTACTTCGGCACCGGCAACGGCTTGAGCTGGAGCCAGGAGGTCCGCAGCCCGAAGGGCGGCGACAACCTCTTCGTCTCCTCGATCATCGCGGTGAAGCCGCAGACCGGCAAATATGTCTGGCACTTCCAGGAGGTGCCCGGCGACGAGTGGGACTACGACGTCACCAATCCGCTGATGACCGCCGACCTGAAGATCAAGGGCGTCATGCGCCACGTGCTGATGCAGGCGCCCAAGACCGGCTTCTTCTACGTCTGGGACGCCAAGACCGGGAAGCTGATCTCCGCTGAGAAGTACGCCCCGGCCAACTGGGCCTCGAAGATCGACCTGAAGACCGGCCGGCCGGTGGAGAACCCCGACGTCCGCTACACCGACGAGAAGGCCGCCATCGTCCAGCCCGCGCCGCTGGGCGCCCACAACTGGCACCCGATGGCCTACAGCCCGAAGACCGGTTGGGTCTACATCCCGGTCACCGAGAGCACGACCGGCTTCCAGAGCGCCAAGCCGGCCGACTTCAAGGTCAAGGAGCGGGTCTACAACACCGCCACCGTCGCCACCTCCGACAAGATCACCGAGCTCTACGGCAAGCCCGGCGCGCCCCAGCGGGGCAATATCCGCAGCTACCTGGAGGCCTACGACCCGGTGACCCAGAAGGCGGTTTGGAAGGCGCCCGACAAGGACTATGGGCCGCACGGCGTGCTCGCCACCGCCGGCAACCTGGTCTTCTCCGGCGACTGGAGCGGCCGGTTCAACGCCTTCGACGCCAAGACCGGCGAAAAGCTGTGGTCGGCGCCCACCCAGGCCGATGTGGTCGCCGCCCCCTCGACCTATGTGATCGACGGCGAGCAGTACGTGGCCCTGCTGGTCGGGGCGCGCGGCCTGCCGCCCGGCCAGGCGCGCACCAGCGCCTCAAGCGCCAACAACTCGCGCCTGCTGGTCTACAAGCTGAACGCCAGCCTGACCCTGCCGTCGACGCCGATCGCGGGCTCGGTGGCCGGCAAGGTGCTGGATCCGCCGCTGCTCACCGGCACCAACGAGCAGGTAATCGACGGCGAGGGCGCCTATGGCCGGTTCTGTGCGGGCTGCCACGGAGCGGCCGGCGTGGCCGACAAGTCGATCCCTGACCTGCGCTACTCGCCGGTGCTGCGGAACCTGGCGACCTGGAACTCCATCGTCCTCGACGGCGCCCGGGCCGACAAGGGCATGGTCAGCTTCAAGAAGGTGCTCGCCGATGGCCAAGCCGAGGCGATCTACCACTACATCGTCAGCCAGGCGAACAAGGCCAAGGCTGAGCAGGCCAAGCGGTAAGGGCCGCTCGGCCGCCCGCTCATGGTCCGACCTCGTGCCATGAGCGGCCGTCGCGGGCCAGCAGGGCGTCGGCCTGAGGCGGCCCGTTGGCCCCGGCCGCATAGCTGTGCAGGACGCCGCCCTTCGACCAGGCGGTCATGAAGGGCTGCACGGCGCGCCAGCTCGCCTCGATCTCGTCGGCCTTCTTGAACAGGGTCTGGTCGCCGATCATCACGTCGTAGAGCAGGGGCTCGTAGCCGGTGGCCGACTCGACCGTGAAGTAGTCGGCGTAGCGGAAGTCCATCCGCACCGGCGCCAGGCTCATGTCCTCGCCGGGCTGCTTCACGTCGAAGGCCAGAGAAATTCCTTCCTGAGGCTGCAACTGCAGCACCAGTTCGTTGGCGGCGGGCGCTGGCGACCCGCCCTCGCGGAACAGCTTGCCGGGCGGCGCCTTGAAGCGGATCACGACCTCGGTGTCGCGCGCGGCCATGGCCTTGCCGGTCCGTAGGTAGAAGGGCACCCCGGCCCAGCGCCAGTTGTCGATGCTGAGCTTCAGCGCCACGAAGGTCTCGGTGTGGCTGGTCTTGGCGACGTTCTGGGCCGCCCGGTAGTCGCTCAGCGACTTTCCGCCGACCTGGCCCGCCCGGTACTGACCGCGCACGGAATTGGCCAGAGCCTGGGCGGGCGTCTGGATCTCGATGGCTTCGATAACCCGGGCCTTCTCCGCGCGGATGGCCTCGGCGCCCAGCGAGTTCGGCGGCTCCATGGCCACCATCCCCAGCAGTTGGAACAGGTGGTTGGGGACCATGTCGCGCAGGGCGCCGGCCTGGTCGTAGAAGCCGCCACGATCCTCGACCCCCACCGTCTCGGCGGCGGTGATCTGGACGTGATCGATGTTGTCGCGGTTCCAGATCGGCTCGAACACCGCATTGGCGAAGCGCAGCGCCATGATGTTGCGGACCGTCTCCTTCCCCATGAAGTGGTCGATCCGGTAGATTTGGCCCTCGTCCATGCGCTTCAGCAGGAGCGCGTTCAACGCCTTGGCCGAGCGCAGGTCCTGGCCGAAGGGCTTCTCGATCACCACCCGGCGGAAGCCGTCGGTCTCGTCGGTCAGGCCGGCCTTGGCGAGTTGCCTCACGATCTCGCCGAAGAAGCGCGGCGAGGTGGCGAGATAGAAGATGGCGCCCTGGCCCTTGCCGCCATCGCTGGCCAGCCGCGCGGCCAGGGCCCGGTAAGTCGCCGGATCCTCGAAGTCGCCGGTCAGATAGCCCAGGCGATGGCGCAGCCAGGCCCAGCGGCCGCGGTCGAGGCCGCCCTCGTCGGCTTCGCTGGCGGCGTTGCCCACCAGGGTGCGCAGGAAGCTCTCCACGTTCTGGCCAAAACTCGCGTCATCCTCGACGTTGTGGTCGACGCCCAGGACGCGGAAGCCGTCGGGCAGCAGCCTTTCATGCGTCAGGTTGTAGAGCGCCGGTGTCAGCAGGCGCTTGGTCAGATCGCCGCGCGCGCCGAACACGACGAGCGTGCAGGGCGGCGCGGGCGCGAGGCCCTGGGGTTTGGGCGCGGCGCGGGCCATGGGGGTCAGGACTTGGCCGGCGCTTCGACGTGGCCGCCGAAGCCGAACCGCATGGCCGAGAGCAGCTTGTCGCCGAACCCGTGCTCCTCGCGCGAGCGGAAGCGGGCGAAGAGGGCGGCGGCCAGGACGTTGGCCGGCACGGCCTCCTCGATGGCGGCCTCGATGGTCCAGCGGCCCTCGCCGCTATCGGCGACGGCGCCGGTGAACTTCTCCAGCTTGCCGTCGCCCGCCAGGGCGCTGGCGGTGAGGTCCAGGAGCCAGGAGGAGACCACGCTGCCGCGCCGCCAGACCTCGGCGATGTCCGCCAGGTTGAGGTCGTAGCGCTCGTCCTCCGGCAGGTCCTGCGAGTTCTTCCCGCGCAAGATGTCGAAGCCTTCGGCGTAGGCCTGCATCAGGCCGTACTCGATGCCATTGTGCACCATCTTGACGAAGTGGCCCGCGCCCACCGGACCGGCGTGGATGTAGCCCTCGACCGCCCGCGGGTCGGCGCCTTCCAGCCGCTTGGTCTTGGGGATGTCGCCGGCGCCGGGCGCCAGCGTCTTCAGGATCGGGTCCAGACGGTCGACCGCCTTCTCATCGCCGCCGACCATCATGCAGTAGCCGCGCGACAGGCCCCAGACGCCGCCGGAGGTGCCGACGTCGACGTAGGCGATCCCCTTGGGCTCCAGCGCCTTGGCGCGCCGGATGTCGTCTTTGTAGAAGCTGTTGCCGCCGTCGATGATGGTGTCGCCGGACGACAGGATGTCGCCCAGAGCCGTGACTGTCTCGTCGGTCGGCGCGCCGGCCGGCAGCATGACCCAGACGGTGCGCGGCGGCTTCAGCGCCTCGGCGAGGCCCTTCAGGTCCTTCGCCGACGTGGCGCCGGCCTTGACGCTGTCCTCGACCGCCTTGGGATCGCGGTCATAGACAACGCACTCGTGGCCGCCCGCCATCAGCCGCCGCGCGATGTTCCCACCCATGCGGCCGAGGCCCACGATGCAGATCTGCATGCCTGTCTCCTTGTCGCCGATCCGGGTCCGGTCAGGCGTGTGTCGTCTTGGGCGAGGTCTGGCCAGCCAGCTTGCCCCGCTTGTCCTCGACCGCCGCGAAGAGGTCGTCGAAGGCCTTGGCGAACAGCTTGACGCCATCTTCCACCAGGCCGGCGGTGACGCCATCCAGGTCGAGGCCGAGCGCCTTGGCTTCGCCCAGGATCATCTCCGCCCCGGCGACGTCCTCGGTCAGGGTTTGGGCGACCTTCCCGTGATCGCGGAAGGCGTCCAGCGTCTTGGGCGGCACGGTGTCGACAGTGTCCGGGCCGATCAGCGACTCCACATAGAGGACGTCGGAATAAGCCTTGTCCTTGGTTCCGGTGGAGGCCCAGAGCAGGCGCTGCGGCGCCGCGCCGGCCTCGGCCAGGGCTTTCCAGCGCGGCGTGGCGATCAGCTCGAGGTAACGCTGGTAGGCGATCTTGGCGTTGGCGATGGCCACCTTGCCGCGCAGGGCCTTCAGCCGCCCGGCGGTCGCGGCGTCGGCGCCGGCCGCCTTCTCGTCGATCGACTTGTCGATGGCGGTGTCGATGCGGCTGACGAAGAAGCTCGCCACTCCATGGCTTTTACCGACGTCGCCGCCGGCGGCCTTCAGCGCCTCCAGGCCCGCGATATGCGCCTCGGCCACGTCCAGGTAGGCCTGCAGGCCGAACAGCAGGGTGACATTGATGTTCAGGCCCTGGCCGATCAGCTGGCGGATCGCGGGCGCGCCGGCCTTGGCGCCCGGCACCTTGATCATCAGGTTCGGCCGGTCGACGGCCTTCCAGAGGCGCAGCGCCTCTTCCACCGTGCCTTGGGTGTCGTCCGCCAGCTTGGGCGAGACCTCCAGGCTGGCGTAGCCGTCGCGGCCGCCGAGGCGGTCGTAGGTCGCCCGGAACCGGTCGCAGGCGCCCTGGATGTCAGCGATGGCGATGCCCTCGTAGAGGTCGACCGTCTTGGTCTTGCCGGCCTTCAGCAGGTCGGCGATGCGAGCGTCATAGCTGTCGCCATCGCCGATCGCCTTCTCGAAGATCGAGGGGTTGGAGGTCAGGCCTGTGACGCCGTCCTCAGCGATCAGCCGCGCCAGCTCGCCGTTGTTCAAGATGTCCTGGTGCAGGTAGTCGAGCCAGATCGCCTGGCCGGCGGCGGTGAGGGCCTTCAGAGGGTTCGCGGTCACGATTGCGGCTCCTTCATGCGGGGCGGCCGAGCTGACGGCGCGCGGCGGCGCAGACCTTATCGACGGTGAATCCGAAGCGCTTCATCAGGTCGCCACCGGGCGCGGACGCGCCGAAGCTCCGCATCGCCAGCACCTCGCCCGTCAGCCCGACGTAGCGGTCCCACCCTAGCGGCGAAGCCGCCTCCACCGCCACCCGCGCGGCGATCTCCGGCGGCAGGACCTCGCGGCGGTAGGCCGGCGCCTGGGCTTCGAACAGGTCCCAGCTCGGCATGGAGACTAGGCGCACGCGCGCGCCCTCGGTTTCAAGGACCTCGGCGGCGGCGACGCAGAGCCCGACCTCGGCGCCGGTGCCCATCAGGATCACCTGCGGCGGCCCGCCGGGGCTGTCGGCCAGCACATAGGCGCCCTTGGCCACGCCTCTGGCCGAGGCGTAGCGCTTGCGGTCCAGGGTCGGCATGGCCTGGCGCGACAGGACGAGGCACGCGGGCTGGCCGGTCTGGCCCAGGATGACGCGCCAGGCCTCGGCGGTCTCGTTGGCGTCGCCCGGCCGAAGGGTGATGAGGTCCGGGATGGCGCGCAGGGCGGCGAGCTGTTCGATCGGCTGGTGGGTCGGGCCATCCTGGCCGACGCCGATGGAGTCATGGCTGAAGACGAAGACCGACGGCGCCTTCATCAGGGCCGCCAGCCGGGTCGGCGGACGCATGTAGTCGCTGAAGATCAGGAAGGTGCCGGTGTAGGGGCGCAGGCCCGACAGCGCCAGACCATTGGCGATGGCGGCCATGGCGTGCTCGCGGACCCCGAAGTGCAGATTGCGGCCGCCGTGATCGTCCTCACCGAACGTGCCGGCGCCGTCGAAATCGAGGTGGGTCTTGGTGGAGGGCGACAGGTCCGCCGATCCGCCGATCAGCCAGGGCAGGCGAGGGGCCAGCGCGTTGAGCGTCTTGCCGGAGGCCTCGCGGGTGGCGATGCCCTTGGGGTCGGCCGGGAATTCCGGCAGGTCCTGGTCCCAGCCGCTCGGCGCGTCGCCGGCCAGCAGGGCGTCGAGGTCGGCGGCGAGCTCGGGATGGGCCTTGCGGTAGCTGTCCCGCGCGGCGTCCCAGTCGGCGGCCTGCTTCGCGCCGCGGGCGCCCAGCGTCTCGTCGAACCGCCCGCGGACCCCGTCGGGCACCAGGAACTGGGCGTCTTCCGGCCAGCCGTAAGCGCGCTTGGCGGCCTTCACCTCGTCGGGGCCCAGCGGGTCGCTATGCGCCTTGGCGGTGCCCTGTTTATGGGGCGCGCCGAAGCCGATGACGCTGCGGACCAGGATCAGGGTCGGGCGGTCGTGGGTCGCCTGCGCCTGGGTGAGCGCGCGGCCCAGCGCCTCGGTGTCGTTGGCGTCGGGGACGCGGGCTGTGGCCCAACCATAGGCTTCGAAGCGCTTGGCCACGTCCTCGTTGAAGGCCAGCGAGGTGGCGCCCTCGATGCTCACGCTGTTGTCGTCGTAGAGCCAGCAGAGGTTGGAGAGCTTGAAGTGGCCGGCGAGCGAGGCCGCCTCGCCGGAGATGCCTTCCATCAGGTCGCCGTCGCTGCAGATCGCATAGACGCGGTGGCTGAACAGCTCGTGGCCGGGCTGGTTGAACTTCGCGGCCATCCATTGGGCGGCCATGGCCATGCCGACGCTGTTGGCGATGCCCTGGCCGAGGGGACCGGTGGTCGTCTCCACCCCGATGGTATGGCCGTGCTCCGGGTGGCCCGGGCAGACGCTGTCGAGTTCGCGGAACGCCTTGATGTCGTCCAGGGTGACGGCGGCATGCCCGTCCTTGGCGACGCCGGCCAGGTGCAGCAGGGCGTAGAGCAGCATCGAGGCGTGGCCGTTCGACAGCACGAAGCGGTCGCGGTCCGGCCAGTCGGGCCGCTTGGGATCGTAGCGCAGGAACCGCGTCCAGAGCGCATAGGCGACCGGCGCCAGCCCCATAGGCGCGCCGGCGTGGCCCGACTGCGCTTTCTCGACGGCGTCGATGGCGAGTGTTCGGATGGTGTCGATGGCCTGCCGGTCGATCTCCGCCATGGGCGGCGTCAGCGGACGGGTCGGGGTTTGGGCGTTCATGATCAGGTCGGGTCCGAGAGCCGCGCAGGCGCGGGGCTGCAGACTTAGCAGCGCCGCCTACCGGATGTCTCAGCAACGGACGCCCGCCGGGTCGGGTTCCTGCGCATGGCCGGTTGCGGACGGCCTAAACGCTGCAAGGTGATTTTCCGGGGAAGCGATGGTGGACGCGACAGGGATTGAACCTGTGACCCCCTCGGTGTGAACGAGCCCGCTGAGCTGGGGCCTGCACCGATCGAGGTGGACGAGAATGGTCTTGCGCTCGCCGCTTGCGGGGCGGGAAGGCCCACGGTATACGCCCACCTCCTCGCGAATAGCGGATGCGTAGCTCAGCGGGAGAGCACCTCGTTCACACCGAGGGGGTCACAGGTTCAATCCCTGTCGCATCCACCATCGCCCTTCTAGAAATCCAAGGCGCTCACGCTCAGCAGTCGCAGGCAGGCGTCTGGCAGCTGGTCGTAGCGGTCGATCAGGATATCGGCGCCGAGGTCGCCGACCGGCGTCTCGGTGTAGCCGAAGCTGACCAGGATCAACGGGACCTTGGCGGCGTGGGCCGCGCCTGCGTCGGTGGCCGCGTCGCCGACCAGGATGGCGCGGGCCGGGGCGCCGCCGGCCGCGGCGATGGCGGTCAGGAGGTGGCGCGGGTCGGGCTTGATGGCTGGGGCGCGGTCGGCGCCGATCACCGCCTCGAACAGCCGGGTCATGTCCAGCGCATCGAGCAGGGTGGTCGAGAGGCCCGTCAGCTTGTTGGTGCAGACCACCAGCCCGGCGCCGTCGCCCCTGAGCGCCTCCAGCGCCTCGACGCAACCGGGGAACGGACGGCTCTCATCGGCGATGTGCGCCTCATAGCGGGCCAGGAACCGCTCGAGCAAGGGCTGGACCTCGCCGGTCCCCAACGGGGCCTCCGCCGCCTGGAAGCCGCGCTCGATCAGCCAGCGCGCGCCACGCCCGATGAACGGCCGCGCCTCGTCCATTGGCAGGGGCGCCAAGCCCTCGCCCTCCAAGAGCCAGTTCAGCGTCCCCACCAGGTCGTGAGCGGTGTCGACCAGGGTGCCGTCCAGGTCGAAGGCGATGACGGCGCCGGCCAAGGACCCCTCGCGCGCCGCCATCGCCCGCGGCTCAAGCGCCATTCATGACCGCGGTCGCCTTGTCGAGTTCGGCGGCGTAGGCTTCCAGGGCCTGGCTGGTGAGGCCGATGTACTTCTGCGCGTCGTCGAAGCGCCGCTCCTCCAGGGCCTCGCGCACGCCCGGCAGGGTCTTGGCGCCATAGCCGGTGAAGCGGCCGGGGGCGTAGACCATGTTCATGTACCAGGGCCGTCCCGGCAAGCCTTCGGGGCGCAGCATGGTCTGGTCGAGGGGCCGAACCACCGCGTCCAGCTTCACCCGCTGGGCCTTGCTGAGGCTCTCGCCCTTGGCGGCCAGCGCGCCGTCGAAGGCCGCGGCGCTGGTCTTCAGCTTGGCGACCGCCGCCTCCAGCGCGGCGAAGTTCATCGCCGGAGACTGGGCGAACGACGCAGGATTGACGTGGGTCTCGGTGGGGTCGGCGGCGAGGGCGAAGGCGTTGCCGGCCAGCAGCTTCGCCTGGGTCCGGGCCTCGTCGCGCTTGGTGTCGGCGAGCTTCTTCACCTCGTCCAGATAGGTGGACACGGTGTCGGCGAAGTCGGCGTAGCGCTGCACCGGCAGGTCGGTGTCGGCCAGGCGCATCACCGCGCGGCCCACGGTCTTGGCCAGCAGGGCGTCGTAGACGAAGCCCGGGTCCACGAACTGGCTGTGGTGCTGATAGTCGTCGTAGAGCGAGTGGTAGACCCCGCCGCTCTCGCCCTCGCCGCCGTAGGCGAAGTCGATGGACGGCACGCCCAGGTGCTGCAGGAAGGACGAGTAATCGGAGCCGGAGCCAAGCGCGCCCAGCGGGATGTCCTTCGTGGGATCGTTGGCCGCCGCCTTCATCTGCGGCGACTGGCCTTCGCCGCGGCCCCCGCCGCCGCCCTCGGCCGTGGTCACCGCCAGCCGGGCGCGGGCGCGGTCGCGCACCGGAACGCCGGTCTCAGGATCCTTCACGTCGGCGCTGATTTCGTTGACGAAGTGCTGGAAGGCGTGACTGCCCTCGGCGCGGAAGAAGCCGCGGCCGTTGCCGTCTGAATTGATGTAGACGACGCCCTTGGCCTTCAGCTCGTCGCCATGCGTCTCGGCCCATTCCGTCGAGCCCAGCAGGCCCGGCTCCTCGCCGTCCCAGCTGGTGTAGACGATGGTCCGCTTGGGCTTCCAGCCGCCCTTCATCAGGACGCCGAAGGCCTTGGCCTCGGCCAGGAGGGCGATCTGGCCGCTGAGCGGGTCCGACGCGCCCATCACCCAGCCGTCGTGGTGGTTGCCGCGCACGATCCAGTCGTTGGGCGCTTCGCTCCCCTTCAGGGTGCCGACCACGTCATAGAGCGTCTTCAGCGACCAGTCGGACTTCACCGCCAGGTGGACCTTGGCCGCGTCGCCGCCGCCCACATGGTAGGTGATCGGCAGCGAGCCGCGGAAGCCGACCGGCGCCACCGGGCCGCCAAGCGCCGACAGCAGCACCTGGGCGTCGCCGTAGGAGATCGGCAGGCAGGGAATCTTCAGGATCACCTGGGCGTCCTTGCGGTCGAGCCGCTTGGCGTCCTTGGTCGCGCCGACCCCGGGCGTCAGCGGATCGCCCGGATAGATCGGCATGTCGGCCACCGAGCCGCGCTGGAAGCCGTGCGCCGGCCGCGCCGGGCCCTTGGGATAGACGTCGCCCGTGGCGTAGCCGTCGTCCTTTGGATCCGAATAGATCAGCGCGCCGGCCGCGCCATGCATCTGGGCCAACAGCGGCTTCAGGCCCCGCCAGCCGCCGCCGTAACGGGTGATGACGATCTTGCCCTTCACCGAAATGCCCATGCGCTCGAGCGCCAGGTAGTCCTCGGGCATGCCGTAGTTGGCGTAGACCAGGGGCGCGGTGACGTCGCCGTCGCCCTGGAAGGCGACATAGGCGGGCAGGGCGTCCTTGGTGAAGGTGGGCTCGTCGCCCGGAATCGGCGGCTCGGTCAGCGTCGCCTTGAACGGCGCGCCGGGACCGCCGACCAGCTCCAGCGCCTCACTGATCGGGGTCGGATAGAGGACGTCGAAGGTCTCGATCTTTGCATCCCAGCCCCAGGACTTCAGCTGGGCGGCGATCCATTCGGCGTTGATCTTGTCGTGCGCCGAGCCCACGTGGTTCGGCTCCGAGGCCAGCTGCTTCAACCAGCGGCCCATCTCGGCCGGGTCGATCTGGGCGTCGAACTTGGCCTCCAAGGCCTTGGAATCGACGGGCGTGGGCGGCGGTGCGGCCCAGGCCGAGGTCACTGCGCCAACCGCGCAGGCAGACAGAAGGGCGACGACACCGGTACGCGTTTTCATGGAAGACTCCCCGACAAGGCGCGCGGACGCTAGCCCCTTCTCGCCCCCGGCGACAAGGCTTGGTAAGGCTCGCACGCAATCGATGACTCGTCAGGCCGGAGGCCTTGCTCAATGACCGCGCGCGCCGCCGTGATCCTTGCCGCCGGCCAGGGCACACGGATGAAGTCCGCCACGCCCAAGGTGCTGCACAAGGTGGGCGGCCGGCCGATGCTCGACCGGATGATCGACACCGTCGAGGCGATCGGCTGCGAGAAGATCGTGGTGGTGGTCGGCGCGGCCAACGCCGAGGTGCGGGCCGCCGCCGAGGCGCGGCTGGGCGCGGGCGCCGTGGCCGTGCAGGACCCGCCGCTCGGCACTGCCCACGCCGTGCTGACCGCGCGCGAGGCCCTGGCCGGGTTCGAGGGCGACGTGGTCATCACCTACGCCGACGCGCCGCTCCTGGCGCCCGACGACCTGGAGCCTCTGTTCGAGCTGCGCGAGGCCGGCGCCGATATCGCCATGATGGCCTTCGAGCCCGCCGACGCCCTCCTGTACGGCCGGGTGCTGCAGGGGCCGGGCGGCGAGGTGCTGCGCATTGTCGAGGCCCGCGACGCCTCGGCCGCGGAGAAGGCGGTGAAGCTCTGCAACGCCGGTATGATGGTCTCGGACCGCGCCGCGCTGTTCGGCTGGCTGGTCCGGGTCGGCAACGCCAACGCCAAGCAGGAATACTACCTCACCGACGTGGTCGGCCTGGCGGTGGGCGACGGCAAGACCGTGCGCGCCCACAGCGCCCCGGAGGCCGCCGTCATGGGCTGCGACACGCCGCTGCAGCTTTCCCAGGCCGAGCGCATCTTCCAGGACCGACGCCGCGCCCACTTCCTGGCCGAGGGCGTCGCCCTGCTGGCGCCGGAGACCGTGCACTTCTCCTGGGACACCAAGGTCGCGCCCGGCGCCACGGTCGAGCAGTTCGTGGTCTTCGCGCCCGGGGTGACGGTCGAGACCGGCGCCTTGATCCGCGCGTTCAGCCACCTGGAGGGCGCGCATGTGCGGTCCGGCGCCCTGATCGGCCCCTACGCTCGCCTGCGCCCTGGCGCCGACATCGGCGAGGACGCCCACATCGGCAACTTCGTGGAGGTGAAGAAGGTCGCGGTCGGCAAGGGCGCCAAGGCCAACCACCTGACCTATCTGGGCGACGGCACCGTGGGCGCGGGCGCGAACATCGGGGCCGGCACGATCTTCTGCAATTACGACGGCTTCGACAAGTGGGAGACCCATGTGGGCGAGGGCGCCTTCATCGGCTCCAACACCGCCCTGGTGGCGCCGGTCCGCGTGGGCGCGGGCGGCTTCACCGGCTCCGGCTCGGTGATCACCAAGGACGTGCCCGCCGACGCGCTGGCTCTGGAGCGCGGGACCCAGGAAACCAAGGACGGCTGGGCCGCCCGCTTCCGCGAACGCAAACTGGCCGAACGCGCGGCGAAGAAGGGCAAGCCTTGAGCACAGCGGATGATCAGAAGAAGGCCGCGGGCGAAGCCGCCGCGGCGCTCGTCGAGGATGGCATGGTGGTGGGCCTGGGCACCGGTTCGACCGCCGTCTGGTTCGTGAAAGCCCTGGGCGCGCGCGGCCTGAAGCTCACCTGCGTCTCGACGTCGACGGTCACCGCCGACCTGGCGGCGAGCCTGGGGCTGAAGCTCGCCGAGCTGGGCGAGACCGGGACCATCGACCTCACCGTCGACGGCGCCGACGAGATCGGACCCGGCCTGTCGCTGATCAAGGGCGCCGGCGCGGCCTTGCTGCGCGAGAAACTGGTCTGGGAGGCGTCCAAGCGCTGTGTCGTCATCGCCGACGCCGCCAAGCAGGTGGAGACCCTCGGGGCTAAGTTTCCGCTGCCCATCGAGGTCGTGGCCTTCGGGCACAAGACCACGGCCAACCGCATCTGCGACGTGCTGGCCGAATTCGACATCGGCACGGCGCCGCGCCTGCGGATGAAGGACGGCGCGGCGGTGAAAACCGACAACGGCAACCTCATCTATGACGCGGCTTGCGGCCGCATCGAGGAGCCGGCGGCGCTGGCGGCGGCCCTGAAGAGCCTGACCGGCGTCGTCGAGCACGGCCTGTTCCTCGACCTGGCCGACCGGGCGCTGATCGGGACCGACGGCGGCGTCATCACTCTCGAGCCCTAGGCGGCGCGGGCGAAGGAAGGAGGCCCAGGTGGCCAAGTACGACTACGACCTCTTCGTGATCGGCGCGGGCTCCGGCGGCGTGCGGGCCGCCAGGCTGGCGGCGATGTCCGGCGCCAGGGTCGCCGTCGCCGAGGAGCACCGCGTCGGCGGCACCTGCGTGATACGCGGCTGCGTGCCCAAGAAGTTCATGGTCTACGCCTCGGAATTCGCTCACCATTTCAAGACGGCCAAGAGCTATGGCTGGACCGTCGAGGGCGCGAGGTTCGACTGGACGCACTTCCTTGAGGAGAAGGACAAGGAGATCGCCCGGCTCTCCGGCATCTACGTCCGCAACCTGCAGAACGCCGGCGCGGAGCTGGCTCACGGCAAGGCCCGCCTCACCGACGCCCACACCGTCGAGGTCGACAAGGTGGGGACCAAGACCGCCGACAAGATCCTGATCGCCACGGGCGGGCGGCCCTGGATGCCCAAGGGCCTGCCGGGCGGCGAGTTCGCCATCACCTCCAACGAGGCCTTCCACCTCACCGAGCTGCCCACGCGGATCGTCATCGCCGGGGGCGGCTACATCGCCGTGGAGTTCGCCGGCATCTTCAACGGCATGGGCGTCGACGTGACCCTGGTCCACCGCGGCCCCAACGTCCTGCGCGGCTTCGACGACGACGTGCGCAGCCACGTCACCGAGGAGATGGAGAAGCGCGGCATCCGGGTGATCCTGGGGACCCAGCACGCGCGGATCGAGAAGACCGAGACCGGCCTCGTCAGCCACTTCACCGACGGCCACCACTGCGAGAGCGACGTGGTGATGTTCTCCCTGGGCCGCGAGCCCTATGTGGAGGGCCTGGGCCTGGAGACCGCCGGCGTGACGCTCACCGACAAGGGCGCGGTCGCCGTCGACGCCTATTCGCGCACCAACGTTGAGAACATCTGGGCGGTGGGCGACGTCACCGACCGCATCAACCTGACGCCGGTGGCGATCCGCGAGGGCCAGGCCTTCGCCGAGACGGTGTTCTACGACCGGCCCACGAGCTTCGACCACGAGATGGTGGCCTCCGCGGTCTTCTCCCAGCCGCCCATCGGCTCGGTGGGCATGACCGAGGCCGACGCGCGCAAGCAGTACGGCAAGGTGGACATCTATCTGGCCCGGCTGAAGCCGATGAAATACGCCTTCGGCGGCGACGAGCGCTCGCTCTTGAAACTGGTGGTAGATGCGGCGACCGAGCGGGTGCTGGGCTGCCACGTGGTCGGCCCCGACGCGCCGGAGATGATCCAGATGGCCGCCATCGCCATCAAGATGGGCGTCACCAAGACCCAGTGGGATTCCACCTGCGCCGTCCACCCGACGCTCGCCGAGGAGCTGGTGACGATGCGCGAGAAATACACGCCGCTCGGCCTGGGGCAGGTGGCGTGAGCGCCAGCGTGGCCCTCGAACAGCCGCGCGACCGTCTGGCGACCTGGTGCGGCCGGGTGCTGATCGTGGCCGCCATGGCCGTGCCGGTTCTGGGTTGGCTCGCGCCCCTGGGCTTTGCGGTGATGATTGGGCTGGTGGGCCTCCTCTGCCTGCCGGCGGTGCGGATCAGCGATGAGGACCGCCCGGTGGCCTTGATCCTGGCCAGCGCCCTGGTCTGGGCCGCGGTCTCGACGCTCTGGAGCCCGTACCATCCCAGCAAGCCCGGCAATAACACCATCCTGAAGCTGGCCTTCGAGCTGCCGCTCTATTGGAGTGCGGTCTCCGCGACGCGGCGCGCCGACCCCGCCCTGCGCGCCCGCGCGCTCCGTATCCTGGCCTGGGGCTGCGCGGTCTTCGGCCTGGTGCTGGCGGCGGAGGCGGCGACGCACGGCGCGCTCTACAAGGCCCTGCACGTCTTCTACGAGCCGATCCGCGACGACATCGCCGAGGCCAACATCGGCCACTCCACCTTCGTCCTCGGCCTGATCTGGCCGCTGGCGGCGTTGGGCGCGCCTGCGCGCCTGCGGCCGTGGCTGGCGCTGGTGATGTTCGCGGGCGTCGCCTGGGCGGCGCTCACCTTCGGAGACGACGCCCCGATCCTCAGCCTGGTCCTGGCGCCGCTCACAGCCCTGGTCGTCTGGCGCTGGCCCACGACCGCGCCGAGGGTCCTGGCCGCCGCCGCGGTCCTGCTGTTCCTGGCCATGCCGGCCCTGATCTGGGCGATGCGCCACTTCTTCGACTACGCCGCCCTCCAGGCCGCCATGCCGGCCACTGACGCCAAGCGCATGGATTACTGGAGCCACGCGCTGGACTGGATCGCCCGCCAGCCCCTGCGCGGCTGGGGCCTCGACGCCAGCCGCATGTTCGGCCCCGGCATCATCTTGCATCCGCACAACGACCCCTTGCAGATATGGATGGAGCTGGGCGCGATCGGCGCTGTGGCCGCCGCCGCCTTCTGGGGCGTCACCCTGGCGCGGCTGTCGCGCCCCGCGCCCAGCCTGGTGGCCGCCGCCACCGCGGCCTGCGCCGCCGTTTATCTGCTGTTCGGGGTGAATTTCGGGGTCTGGCAGGAGTGGTGGCTGGCCCTGGGCGCGCTTATCGCCATGCTGTGCGTCTTGAACACGCCGTCGAGGCCGGCGGACAGCTCGGCCGTCTAAGCATCGACCTTGCGCCCGCTTTCGGAGTAGAACGCCCGGCTTCCCCTCCCAGCAGGCTTCCATGCCTGGACCACAGGCGGGGCCGCGGAGTTTGGAGCGATGAGCGAACAGTGGACGCCGGCGTCTTGGCGGTCGAAACCCGGCAAGCATATGCCGCAGGACTATCCGGACCTGGCCGCCCTGGCCAAGGCCGAGCAGACCCTGCGCGCCATGCCGCCGCTGGTTTTTGCAGGTGAGGCCCGCCGCCTGAAAGGCCTGCTGGCGGATGTGTCTGAAGGCCGCGCGTTCCTGCTGCAGGGCGGCGATTGCGCCGAAAGCTTCAAGGAATTCCACGCCGACAACATCCGCGACACCTTCCGCCTGATCCTGCAGATGGCGGTGGTGCTGACCTTCGCCGGCGGCAAGCCGGTGGTGAAGGTGGGCCGCATGGCCGGCCAGTTCGCCAAGCCGCGCTCGGCGCCGACCGAGACGCAAGGTGACGTGACCCTGCCGTCCTATCGCGGCGACATCATCAACGGCATGGAGTTCGAGGCCGCCGCCCGCACGCCGGACCCGCAGCGGCTGATCCAGGCCTACAGCCAGTCGGCGGCGACGCTGAACCTGCTGCGCGCCTTCGCCACCGGCGGCTACGCCGACCTGCACAACATCCACCGCTGGACCCTGGGCTTCGTGGCCGACAGCCCGCAGGGCGCCCGCTACCGCGAGGTCGCCGAGAAGATCAGCGAGACGCTGGCCTTCATGGAGGCCATCGGCGTCACCCCGGAGAGCCAGCCGGCCCTGCACCAGGTGGAGTTCTTCACCAGCCACGAGGCCCTGCTGCTCAACCTCGAGGAGGCTATGACCCGGGTCGATAGCACCTCGGGCCAGTGGTACGACACCTCCGCCCACCTGATCTGGATCGGCGAGCGCACCCGCGACCTGGACGGCGCCCACGTCGAGTTCTTCAAGGGCGTGAAGAACCCCGTCGGGGTGAAGTGCGGGCCGACAATGGAGCCGGATGAGCTCATGCGGCTGGCCGATGCACTCAGCCCGAAGAACGAGCTCGGCCGCCTGACGCTCTACGGCCGCTTCGGCTACGACAAGATCGAGAAGCGCCTGCCGGCCCTGCTGCGCGCCACCAAGGCGGCGGGCAAGTCGGTGGTCTGGGCCATCGACCCGATGCACGGCAACACCCTGACGGCGAACAACGGGTATAAGACCCGGCCCTTCGACCGCATCCTCTCCGAGGTCAAAAGCTTCGTGGAGATCTGCAAGGCCGAGGGCGTGCATCCTGGCGGCGTCCACCTGGAGATGACCGGCCAGAACGTCACCGAATGCACCGGCGGCGCGCGCCAGGTCAGCGAGGGCGATCTGGCCGACCGCTACCACACCCACTGCGACCCGCGCCTCAACGGCGAACAGGCCCTGGAACTCGCCTTCCTGGTGGCCGAGAAGCTGAAGGAAGAGCGGCTGGATGGTGTGAAGCGGGCTGTGGCCGGCGTCTGATCGGCCGCGCCGCGAACCGTGCCTTAAGCCTGGTCCGCTAAGTTCCGCTCGAAGTCGCGGTTTCCCGCGCCAGCAACCGAGCGGTATCGCGGCCCCATGTCGATCCCTGTCGTCCCCGTCGGCCACGAGCGCCGGCGGGCGAAACCTTCGCCTTGGAAGATCGGCCTGGCGGCGTTGGCCATCGCGGCCATCGTCTTCGTCACGCTTTGCCCCGCCGGGCTGCGCCCC
Source organism: Phenylobacterium sp. (assembly GCF_004799515.1). Lineage (GTDB taxonomy): Bacteria > Pseudomonadota > Alphaproteobacteria > Caulobacterales > Caulobacteraceae > Phenylobacterium. Next base: position 51,946 of record NZ_SSMX01000031.1, read on the forward strand.
CACTTCGCGCCGGCCAATCTGGAGCGCTTCGGCGCCTATTTCGTCATGGGCGCGCTCGTGGTCCTGGCGGCGGGCCGGCGCGTGCTGGCCGCCACCGCCCTGGTGGTGGCGCTGGCCGTCGTCCTGGAAGCGGCCCAGGCTCTTGCGCCCGGCCGCGACCCGGCCGCCGCCGACGCCATCGTCAAGGCCCTGGGCGGCGTTACGGGCGCGGCTCTGGTCGCGATCAGCTATCCCGTGAGGCGCTGGCTCGCCCGGTTGGTGGCCCCACGCCCGGTTGCGGCGGCGATCAAGCGCGGCTGAGGCCCGGAATCCCGCGGAGTCGGCGCACCGTGGCGCCCGCCATGCCGAAGCCCAGGATCATCAGGGCCCATGACGCGGGCTCCGGAACGGGGCCCCCGGCGTCCAGCGAGATCGTGAAACTCTCGCCCGCCGTGGGCGCGATACCTTCCATGTTCACGAAGACCGCATCCGGGGTGAAGGTGATGCGGCTCGCGTCCAGTCCGCTGAAATCGGTCGACAGTGTGTAGCCGCTCCACGGCCCCCCCGCCGACAGGCCACTGAATTCGTAACCGTTGAAACCCGCCGGATTCCACACGTCGTCACCGCCCGTGATCGTCAGGCTGAGGGTGTTGGCGCCGATGTCGACCACCGAGGAATCCTGGAATCCGCCGCAGAGGCCGCCCCCGACGGCGCCGCCGGGGCAGGTCAGCTCGGGACCTGGCCCGACCGTGAAGCTCTGCGTCTCGAAGGTCGTCGCCGTGTCCGGGTAGAGCCAGTTGACGGTGACCTCGGCGCCGGCGAGATCGGCGGCGTGCGCGGCGGATAGGGCGCCTAGCGCCACGGCGGCGGCGATCGCCATCGTCGGACATAGGCGGTGACCTGAGGGTGAAAGCTTAAGCCAGGAAAACATTGAGCTTCCTCTTCTCAAATGAAGTTTGCACAGAAAGGCCGCGTCGCCCGCCGCGGACAGGCGGCTAGCGTCCTATGGCGGCGACGCGCCGCCGCCGATCATCGCCGTCCCTTGAAAGCAACCCCGAGGTAGGGCGTGGCAGACCTAAGCATCCGGCGAGGCGATCGGTCTTGGTTCGGGACGCAGTGAATCGGGCCGCAGCCGCACAAGGCGGCGCTTTAGGCCCTAGAGACCGCGCCGCCGCGCGTCTCTTGGCGCCTCGCCGAACCGGCGGCGGAACTCCCGGTTGAAATGGGAGACGTCGCCAAGGCCCGCCAGGCCGGCGATCTCGACGATGCGCAGGTGGGCGTGGGTTGGGTCCCTCAACAGCTCGCGCGCCCGGTCCAGCCGCCGATGACGCACGAAGGTGGAGAACGAAACCCCCGCACCCTCCATCAACTGCTGCACATAGCGTTCGGACACCCCGAGCCGGCGCCCGACCGAGGCTGCAGAAAGCTCGGGATCGGCCAGCCCCGCGGCGATCTCCTGCACGATCGCCTGCAGGCGCGCGGCGCGGATCCCGCCGTAGGGCGCGGCCCGGGCGAGTTCGCCCCAGGGATTGAAGGCGTTGGCCAGCAGCTCCTGCAGGTGCCGGTCGGCCACCTGCGACAGGGCCGGGGTGAGCCCCTCGTCGATCGCCAGCATCGAGGAGAGGTAGCCGCGCAGCAGCCGCGACGCGACGGCGGCCACCGGCGCCGGCCGCCGCAGGTCGTGCTCCGCTGCGAAGACGCCATCGCGACCGCTCTCGCGGTCGAACCGCAGCGACACGCCGTGCACGCCTTCCCGGGCCACGAGGCTGTTCGGCTCGTCGAGCGGCAGCATCATGGCCTGGCCCGCTTCGAGCCGCCCCTGCTTATCGCCGACGCGGTACTCCAGCGTCCCGCGCCACGGCAGGACGACGACCAGCCCCTCATCTCCGTCGCGGACAAGGCGCCGGGTGCGCCGCAGGACGCTCGGCGTGCACCGGGATTCGATGACGGAGACCTTTGGCAACCGAAGCACGCGGAGCCAGCTGCGATAGCGAGCGGGATCCGGCGCCTCGACGTCCGCGCCCAACACCGGGCGCATCCATTCTTCGCGCCAATGCTCGAAATTCTCGCTGACGTCGTTGGACAGCGTGAAGGGAACGGTCAAGGCGGGGCTTTCGCTCACAACTCCGAAGACCCTTCCGCGCGCACTGGCGCCGCTCCGCGGGATCGCCTCAAGTATGCCGGACGACCACTCGCCGACCATCGTAAGCTCAAGTTCTTTATATCAATACTGCGCGACTTCAGCAACGAAGCCGCAATGGAGGCCGTCGTAGGGATGCTCGAAGCGACCGGCCTGCGGCGGAAGCCACTTCGCGCGGCAACCTGAAAGGGTCCTTCAACAATTTCCGGTAGTGTGGCCGACAGTAGAGCGGAGTCGGGCGTGATGCGGGCGATGGGAAGCGGCGAACGCCAGTCGGGTGGCGCCCCGAAATTCGGCGGCCTGACGGCTGTGGTCGGGCGCGGATCGGGCCTGCTCCTGCCGCTGCTGACCGCGCTCGCCGCCTTTCCCGTTTCTGGCTGGCGTCTCGCGGCAGGCTGGCTGCTGGCGATGGCCGCCGTGACGGCGGCTCAGCAGGCCGGGCGGCCCGACGGGCGCCCCGCGGCGGTTTTCGCGTGGATCCGCAACGCCGGCTACTCAGCCGCCGCCTTCTATCTCGTCGCCCTCCATACCGGCGCGGCCCAGACCTTCGGTGTGACGCTTATGGGCCTGGTGCTGTTCCAGATCCTGGCCCGCGACTACGACCGCCCGCGCCGGCTGGCGTTGAACCTCCTGCCGCCGGTCATCGCCACCGCCGTCGCCCAGGTGGGCGCGGGCTTCGGCCTCCTGGTCGGCCACCAGCCCTTGATGCTGATCACCCTCCTGGCGAGCCCGATGGCGGTCTTCGGCCTTTTGTGGACGGTCCGGACCGACCTGACGGACAAGCGGCGCAGGCTGGACGCGGCCGTCGCGCAGGCGCAGGCCGCGGCGGAGGCCAAGTCGGATTTCCTGGCCAATATGAGCCACGAGATCCGCACGCCCCTGACAGGCATCATCGGCTTCTCGGACCTCCTGAGCGCCATGCCGGACCTGCCGCCCAAGGGCGCGACCTATGTCGGCCGGATCGCCTCCAGCGGCCAGACCCTGTTGGCGGTGGTCAACGACATCCTGGACTTCTCCAAGCTGGAGACGGGCCATGTGGAGCTGGATCCCCAGCCCTTCGCCACGGCGGCCTTCTTCGAGGACACTCTGGCGACCGTGGCCGCCCAGGCCGCCGGCAAGGGCCTGGCGACGCGGCTTGAGATCGCGCCCGAGGTTCCGCCGGCGCTCCTCGCCGACAGCGGCCGGCTGCGCCAGGTCATGCTCAACCTCCTGGGCAATGCGATCAAGTTCACGGGCCAGGGCGCCGTGGCGGTCGCCGTCACCTACGACGGGGCGGTCGAGCGTCTCGCCGTGACCGTCTCCGACACCGGCTGCGGCGTGCCGCCGGACAAGCTGGGGCGTCTCTTCCAGCGCTTCTCCCAGGCCGACAATTCTGTGACCCGCACCCACGGCGGGACTGGACTGGGCCTCTCGATCTGCAAGGCCCTCGTCGAACTGATGGAGGGCGAGATCGGCGTCGCGTCCGAGGTCGGCGTGGGCTCTAGCTTCTCCCTCTCGGTGACCGCGCCGCCCTGCGAGCTGCGCGAGCCGGCCGCACCCGAAGCGATCCGCCTCCATCCGGCCGGGCGGCTGTCGCGGATCCTGGTGGTCGACGACCTCGACCTCAACCGCGAGCTCGTGCGCACCCTGCTGGAGGCGGCCGGCTATTCTGTGGAGGAGGCGGGCGGCGGCGCTGAGGCCGTCGCGGCGGCCCGCCACCGGCCCTTCGACCTGATCCTGATGGACCTGCAGATGCCGCAGATAGACGGCTTCACCGCCACCCGGGCGATCCGCGGCGCGGCCTCGCCCAACCGCGACACGCCGATCGTCGCGCTGAGCGCCAACGTCCTGCCGGAGCACGCCGCCGCCGGCGCCGAGGCCGGGATGAACGGCCACATCGGCAAGCCGATCAACGTCGCCGAGCTCCTGAGCGTGGTGGCGGCCTGGGTGGAGCGCGATCCCGCCGGAGACGCTCCGGACGCCAGCTCCTCCCATTCGGCCGCCGCCTAGTGCGGCGCCTTGGCACTTAGGCCTCGCTGCGGGACCAGCCCGCCGCGCTCAGACCAGTCCCAGGGCTTCGAGCATTGCGGGCTCCATCGGTTGGCCGCGCCGCAGCCCGATGACGGGCGCCTGAGGCGCGCGTCCAGCGATAGCCGCCACCGTGTCCGCAAAGGTGGACGCATCCGGCTCCGTCTCGCTCACCATCAGTCCCGCCAGCGTCAGGCCCGCCGCCTCGATCACGGCCACCGCGGTCAGGGTGTGGCTGATCGTGCCCAGGTAGCTACCCGCGACCAGCAGCACCGGCGCGGCCAGCGCCGCGGCCAGGTCCAGCATGGTGCGCGCGTCGTCCAGCGGCGACATGATCCCGCCGGCGCTCTCCACCAGGAGCCAGGTTCCGTCCGGCGCCTCGGCGCTGCGCGCCCGGCAGTGGTCGATCACCGCCGCCCCCGGCAGGCTCGCGCCCTCGCGCGCCGCGGCCAGGGGCGGCGAGAGCGGCGCCCGGTATCGCCAGGGCGAGATCCCGGCCAGGGCCTCGGATGACAGCTGGCGCCCCAGGGCGTCCAGCAGCACCGCTGGATCGCTGCCGGCTGGCGCGGCGGGATCGAAGCCGCTGACCACCGGTTTCAGCGCCTCGACCGCCACGCCGGCGCCGCACAGCGCCCGGATCAGCGAGGCGGTGACATAGGTCTTGCCCACGTCGGTGCCGGTCCCGGCGATGAACAGCGTCGGCATGGTCAGGTCCTCACGAAGGGGCGCACGGCCTCGGCCAGGCGCGCGATGTCGGCGTCATGGTGGCGCGCGGTGAAGGTCAAGCGCAGACGCGCCGTCCCCGCCGCCACCGTCGGCGGCCGGATCGCCACCGCCAGGAAGCCCTGAGCCTCCAGCGCGCGGGACGCCGCCAGCGCATCGTCAGCCTCGCCGATCCGCACGGCCACGATCGGGCTCTGCGCCAGGGGCAATCCCAGAAGGGCGGTGAATCGGCGCGCCTTGGCCAGGGGCAGGGCGCAGAGCTCCGGCTCGTGCTCGATCAGCTCCAGCGCCGCGATGGCCGCCGCCGCCGAGGCGGGCGGCAGGCCGGTGGAGTAGATGAAGGTCCGCGCCCGGTTGCGGATCAGCTCGACCACGGCCGCCGAGGCGCACAGATAGCCGCCATAGCCGCCGACCGCCTTCGACAGGGTGCCCATCTGCAGGGGAACGACGGCGTCCGGAAACAGGCCCGCGGAGCCGCGGCCCTGCGCCAGCACGCCGATCCCATGGGCGTCATCGGTCATCAGCCAGGCGTCGTGGACGAGGCAAAGATCGGACAACTGGTCCAAGGGCGCGAGGTCGCCGTCCATGGAGAAGACCCCATCGGTCGCCACCAGCACTCGGCGATGGTCCTTGCGCTCGGCCGCCAGCCGCCGTTCGAGGTCCGCGACCGCGTTGTGCCGGAAGACCGAGAGCGCGGCGCCCGAAAGCTGGGCTCCGGCGAACAGGCAAGCATGCGCCAGCTCATCGATCAGGACCAGGTCGTCAGGACCCACCAGCGCCGGGATGATCCCGGCATTGGCCAGGTAGCCCGAGCCGAACACGCAGGCGCTTTCGGTTCCTTTGAGCGTGGCCAGCCGGCGTTCCAGCTCACTGAGCAGCGGACCGTCCCCGGTCACCAGGCGCGAGGCGCCGGCGCCGGCGCCATAGGTCTCGATCGCCTGGCAGGCGGCGGCCTTCACCGCGGGATGGTGCGACAGGCCCAGGTAGTCGTTGCAGGAGAAGGAGAGCAGGCGGCGGCCGTCGCGCTCCACCCAGAGCCCGTCGTGGCGGTGGGTCGGCGACAGGCGCCGGCGCAACGACTGGCGTTCGAGCGCGCCGAGTTTGGCGGCGGCGAAGGTCTGCAGGCTGTCCATCGAATCCCCGCTGGCCCAGGTCGCCGGCGCGGCTTAGCAAGACCCGCGCGCCGGGCGAACCCCTATCGGCGCGTCCACCGATCCTCACCGGAGACCTGTCGTGCCGGACCCCGACTGGCTGACCCGTGGCGCGCGCCACGTCTGGCGGCCCTATTGCCAGATGAAGACCGCGCCGCCGCCGCTCGCCGTGGCGCGAACCGAGGGCGTCCGGATCATCCTGGAGGACGGCCGCGAGTTGATCGACGGGATCGCCTCGTGGTGGACCGCCTGCCACGGCTACAACCACCCGCACATCCGCCAGGCGGTGACGGCGCAACTCGAGCGCGCGCCGCACGTGATGTTCGGCGGCCTGGCGCACGAGCCCGCCTACCGGCTGGCCGCGCGGTTGGCCGCCCTGCTGCCCGGCGACCTCGACCACGTCTTCTTCGCCGAGAGCGGCTCGGTCTCGGTGGAGATCGCCATGAAGATGGCGCTGCAGTACTGGATCAACCGCCGCGTCGCCGGCCGGACCCGCTTCCTGGGCTTCCTCGGCGGCTATCACGGCGACACCCTGGCCACGATGACGGTCTGCGATCCCGAGGAAGGGATGCACAGCCTGTTCGCCGGCGTCCTGCCCGCCCAGGTCATCGCCGCCCTGCCGACGGACGCCGCCGCGGAGGCTGCGCTGGACCGGCTGCTGGCCGAGCAGGGGGGCGACATCGCCGCCATGATCGTCGAGCCGCGGGTGCAGGGCGCCGGTGGGATGCTGTTCCACGACGACGAGGCGCTGCGACGGCTGCGACGGCTGGCCGACAGGCACGGCGTGCTGTTGATCTTCGATGAGATCTTCGTGGGCTTCGGCCGGACCGGCGATCTCTTCGCCTGCGCCGGTGCGGGCGTGACGCCCGACATCGTCACCCTGTCCAAAGCCCTCACCGGCGGGACCTTGCCCCTGTCGGCGGCCATCGCCAGCCGCAAGGTGTTCGAGGCTTTCTGGTCGGACGACGCCGGCGCGGCGCTGGTGCACGGGCCGACCTACATGGCCAACCCGCTGGCCTGCGAGGCGGCCAACGCCTCTCTCGACATCTTCGAGGCCGGCGACTGGCGCGGCCAAGTCGCCCGGATCGCCGAGGCGCTGGAGGCCGGGCTCGCGCCCTGCCGCCAGGCCCCGGGCGTCGTCGACGTCCGCGTGCGCGGCGCCATCGGCGTGGTCGAGTTCGCGGAGCCCGTGGATGTCGGGCGGCTCTGTGCGCGGTTCGCCGAGGCGGGCGTCTGGATCCGGCCGATGGGCAAGGTGGTCTATCTGACGCCGGCGTTCACGATCCCCGAAGGCGATCTCGAGCGGCTGACCGCAGCCGTCCGCAAGGTGCTCACCGCCTCGGGCTAGCCCATCTACTATAATCATAGTTGACAGCCGTGTCGGGTGGGTTCCTACTAGAACTCTAGTAGAAGGCGCCTCCATGGATATCCAATTCACCGACCGCGAGATCGACGTGATGCAGGTGCTGTGGGACCGCGGACCATCTGTGGTGGCCGAAGTCCGCGAGGGCCTGACCGACGAACTCGCCTACACGACCGTCCTCACCATCCTGAAGACCCTGGAAGCCAAGGGCTACGTCGGGCGCGAGGAGGAGGGCCGCGGGCACCGCTACTTCGCCGCCGTGAAGCAGCAGGCGGCGCAGGACAGCGCCCTGCGGCGGATGACCTCCAAGCTGTTCCGTGGCTCGGCGGAGCTGCTCTTCACCCGGTTGGTCTCCGACAGGAACCTCAGCCCGGCGGAACTCCGGCGCATGCGCAAGCTGCTGGCCGACAGCGCCGCCCGCGACGACGAAGGTGGCAAGTGATGCTGGCCTGGATGGTCTATGTCGTCGTCGTCTGCCTGATCCTGGGCCTCGCCGCCTTCGCCGCGGAGCAGTCCGCGCAGATGCGCAAGGCGCCGACCCGCTGGCTGTGGGCGGCCAGCATCTGCGCCTCGCTGATCCTGCCCGTCGTCATCTCCTCGGTCTCGATCCAGCTTCCCCGCATCTCGAGTGAGAGTGCGAGAAGTCCGGCGGCCGCGCCGGCAGCGCCGGTCCCGTTGCGCCAGATGACCGCCAGGGCCATCCAACCGTCGGCCTGGCTGGGCGTCCAGACCCAGCGCCGGGCGGCCGCGCTGGACGCGGATGCGATCCTGACGCGCGCCTGGCTCGCGGCGTCGGGCCTGATCTTCCTGGGCATCCTGTTCAGCGGCGTCCAGCTGCATCGCCACAAGCGCGCCTGGGAGCGCCGGGTGGTCGCCGGCGCTTCGGTCTATGTCTCGCGGGACGTAGGCCCCGCCGTGGTGGGCCTGCTGCGCCCCCACATCGTGCTGCCGCGCTGGATCGCCGAGGCCTCGCCGGAAACCCAGGCCCTCGTCCTGGCGCATGAGCAGTCGCATCTGGACGCCAAGGACGCTCAGGTTCTGGCCATCGCGATCCTGCTGATCGTCGCCATGCCATGGAACCTGCCGCTCTGGTGGCAGCTGCGGCGGCTGCGCTTCGCCATCGAGGTCGACTGCGACGCCCGGGTGCTGAAGGTCGGTCACGACGCGTCCCGTTACGGCGAGACCCTGATCTTGGTCGGCGAGCGCCAGTCCGGCCACGTCGCCCTGGTCGCCGCCATGTCAGAATCCAAGTCCTTCCTGGAACAGAGGATCCGTAAGATGCTGTCGAAGCAGAAGAAATTCGCCTGGGCCTCGGCCGGCGCCCTGGCCGGCCTGGGGATTGTGCTGACCGCCAGCGCCGCGGAGGTCAGCCCGCCCAACGCCGCCCGGCCCGCCCGGTTGATCAAGGTCTCGGCCTCGCAGGACGTCGGCGCGCAGATGAAGCACTACAGGAACAGCGAGTGGAATTTCACCCTCGACGTACCCGCCAACTGGAACGCCTTTCCGCCGGTGCCGACCAACAGTCCCAACGAGGTGCTGCGCTTCGCCTCCAACGAGGACGGCGTCCACAACATGATCATTTTCCGGAACCCCAACGATCCCAAGATCCGCCCCGAGACCATGGTCGCGAACGTGCAAGAGGTCCTGGCGAACGCCGGCTTTTCGCACTTCGTCACTGGCGAGACCAAGATCGGGTCCCGCCGCGTGCTGACCCTCGATTTCGACAAGCCGAGGCCCGACGGCCTGACCTGGAGCGTGCGCGAATACTTCATCATGGATGGCACGCTCGCCTACGTGCTGGGCTTCGGCACCACGAACAAGGACGCCATGATGGGCCTCTATGACAAGATGGCGAAGAGTTTCACCTTCGGCGACGTGACCAGCTGAGCACCCTTGCCTGCGCCGCCATCCCCCCGCACCATGGGGTGCGGGGGAGCGATGATGCGTATGCGGAAGACGATAGCGGCGGTCCTGGGCGCGGCGGCGGCGTTGCTGGCGGGCGTCGCGCCGGCGGCGGCCACTACCTTCAAGGTTTCGTTCCCCAAGGCGGCCAGCGCCGCGGCGCTCGACGGGCGTCTGATCCTAATCGTCAGTCCCAAGGCGACACCCGAGCCCAGGCTGCAGGTCGACCTCGAGGGGACCCTGCGCTCGCCCTTCTTCTTCGGCCAGACCGTCGAGGCCATGGCGCCCGGCACGGCGGTGACGCTGAGTCCCCAGGCGATCGGCTGGCCGGCTGAGCGGCTCGCGGCCCTGCCGGACGGCGACTACACCGTCCAGGCGGTGCTGAACCGCTACGAAACCTTTCACCGCGCCGACGGCTCCGTGGTCAAGCTGCCGCCCGACATGGGCGAGGGCCAGCACTGGAACCTGAAGCCCGGCAACCTCTATTCCGCGCCCATGGCCGTGCATGTCCGCCACGGCGGTCCGCCGGTGGTGCTGACCCTCGACCAGAAGATCGCGCCCGTCGCCCGGAAGGCCGACACCGAATTCATCAAGCATGTGCGGATCAAGAGCGAGCTCCTGTCCAAGTACTGGGGCAGGGACGTCTACCTCGGCGCCCACATCCTGCTGCCGGCCGGCTTCGACAAGCACCCCGAGGCGCGCTTCCCGCTGATGGTCTTCCACGGCCACTATCCGGACGACATCTCGAACTTCCGCACCACGCCGCCGGACCCGAACCTGAAGCCAGACTATTCCGAACGCTTCCACCTGGCCGGCTACAACCGGATCCAGCAGCAGGAGGCCTACGGCTTCTACCAGCGCTGGATCTCCAGGGACTTCCCGCGCTTCCTGGTCATCGAGATCGAGCATGCCAACCCGTATTACGACGACAGCTATGCGGTGAACTCGGCCAACCTCGGCCCCTATGGGGACGCGATCAACAAGGAGCTGATCCCCTATATCGAGAAACAGTTCCGCGGCATCGGCCAGGGCTGGGCGCGCTTCACCTACGGCGGCTCGACCGGCGGCTGGGAGGCCATGGCGACCCAGGTCTTCTACCCGGACATGTACAACGGCGCCTTCGTGGCCTGCCCGGACCCGATCGACTTCCACGCCTATACGACGATCAACCTCTATGAGGACAAGAACGCCTTCTACGCCCAGGGCCTGGTGAACCGGATCGAGCGGCCGGCGCAGCGCGACTACATGGGCCAGACCCACTCCACCCAGCGCGAGCAGAACCGCATGGAGGCGGTGCTGGGCGACCACGCCCGCTCCGGCGAGCAGTACGACATCTGGCAGGCGGTGTTCGGGCCGCAGGGACCGGACGGCTATCCGAAGCCGATCTTCGACAAGCTGACTGGCGTCATCGATCCCGAGGTCGCCGCCTACTGGCGCGAGCACTTCGACCTGACGCACATCGTGGCGCGCGACTGGGCGACGCTGGGGCCGAAGCTGAAGGGCAAGCTGCACATCTATGTGGGCTCGGCTGACACCTACTTCCTGACCGACGCGGTCTACATCGCCCAGGACACGCTCTCATCCCTGAAGGACCCGGCCTGGGGCGGCGAGGTGGCCTATGGCGACCGCGCCGAGCACTGCTGGAACGGCGACCCCAAGCTGCCCAACGCCTATTCGCGCCTGCACTACAACACCATGTACCTGCCCAAGATCCTGCAGCGGATCGAGGAGACGGCGCCGCCGGGCGCCGATCTCAAGAGCTGGCGGTACTAGGCGAGGGGCGCGAAAGCCGGGCTTGCCATTTTCGGCTTGGGCGTCAAAGTCCGCGCCTCTTTGAAAACCAGGTGTCACCGTCATGGACCGCCTCGCGGCCCAGGCGTCCTCCGCTGCGGGAGGGCGCAGCCGTCCCGTCCGCGCTGAGCTGGCCGAGCTTCTGAAGCTCTCCGGGCCGGTGGTGATCTCGCGCCTGGGCATCATGGCCATGGGCCTGACGGACGCCATCGTGGTCGGGCGGTATTCGGCGACCCAGCTCGGCTATCACGCCCTGGGCTGGGCGCCGAGCAGCGTGGTGGTGACCATGGCCATCGGCCTGCTCTCCGGCGTGCAGGTGATGGCCGCGCGCGCCATCGGCGAGGGCCGCCGCCACGAGACCGGCGCGGTGCTGCGCCGGGGCCTGAGCTACAGCCTGTGGATCGGCCTGATCTCGGCCGGGGCCCTGGCCCTGCTGGGGCCGCTCTTCCTGCACTCGATCGGACTGGAGCCTCGCCTGGCGGCCGGGGCCAGCCGCGTGCTGGAAGTCTTCAGCCTGTCCCTGCCAAGCTACACCCTGAGCGTCGCCGCCAGCTTCTGGATGGAGGGGCTGTCCCGGCCGGGGCCGGGCGCCTGGGGCATGTGGATCGCCAACGGGATCAACCTCGCCATCGATCTGGTGCTGGTGCCGGGCGCCTTCGGCCTGCCGGCGCTGGGGGCGATCGGCGGGGCCTGCGCCACGACCGGAGCACGGACGTTCCTGGCGGTCTTCATGCTGGCTTACATCGCCCTGATGCCGGAAGCCCGCGAGCTGGGCGTCTTCGCCAAACCGACGCGCGACCGGGCGGCGGAGGCCGAGCAGCGGCGGATCGGCTTCGGCGCCGGAGCTTCGAACTTCTTCGAGGTGGCGGCCTTCTCGAGCATGAACATCATCGCCGGCTGGCTGGGCGGCCTGGCGGTGGCGGCCTGGGCCATCGTGCTGAACGTCGCCGCCATCGTCTTCATGGTCCCGCTGGGGCTATCGACCGGCGCGGCGGTCCGCGTGGGCCGGGCCTATGGCGCGCGAGATCCGAGGGGCGTGGTGCGCGCGGGCCTGGTGGCCTTCGCGGTGACCGGCGTCTTCGGCGCTTTGGTTGGCCTGGTCGTCTGGCCGAACGCAGCCCTGATCGCCAGCGCCTATACGGAGAACCCGGCGACGCTGGCCATGGCCATCCCGGCCCTGGTGCTGTCCTGCTTCATGTACTTCCCGGATTCGCTGCAGGTGGTGACGGCCCAGGCGCTCAGGGCGCGCGGCGACGTCTGGATGCCCACCGGCACGCACATGACCAGCTATATCGTGGTGATGATGCCGCTCGCCTGGTGGCTGGCGATCCCGCGGCACATGGGGCTGATGGGCGTCACCTGGTCGGTGGTGATCGCCAGCGTGATCTCCGCGGTGCTGCTGATGGGCCGGTTCTGGTTCCTGAGCCGGCGGAGTTAGAGGCCAGCTCCCCTAAAGGCCGGCCCCGAGAATCCAGCCTTCCTCGCGCTCGGTGTCGAGCACCACGTCGGCGGCCGTGCCCTTCGGCGGGCCGAAGACCTCGCCCAGCTTGCCCGCCTCGTCGAGGCGGGCGAAGTGCTCGGCGGTGGTGCGCACCTGGGTCAGGTCCTTGACCTCGCCCGGCAAGGCCGCGCCCTTGATCAGCGAGGGGTAGACCTCGGCCAGCACCAGGTCGACGCCGTCCAGGTCGGCCTCGGTGAGGGTGTTGAAGCCGGTCTCGAAGGGCCAGGCCTTGGCGGCGCGCGTCAGGCGCAGGCGGCGCACCACCGGCATGCCCAGGATCGCCTGACCGCCGACCGAGCCGTTGTAATAGAGCTTCCAGATCGAGGCGGCGTCGGCGACCAGGTCGGCGTGGCGGAACTCCGGCAGGTCGTCCGGCCCGTGCGGCCGCTGCTTCTTGGGCTGCAGGGTGGTCAGCGTGTCGCGCGGCGGACAGCCCCAGAAGGGGAACGGTCCGCCGGTCAGCCGCCGGTTGATCTCCGAAGCCACGCCAAAGCGGTTGTTGGTGTTGTCGGCCTTGTCCTTGACCATCTTGTCGAGCTGGTCCCAGGCCGCGCGCCAGGGCGCCTCGCCCGGCAGTTTCAGGGCGTCGGCGAACCCGCGCGGGAAGCCCAGCGGGAAGTCGAAGCCGACCAGGGCCTTCTCCGACCGCTTCTTGAAGTCGTCCAGCAGGCTGTTCAGCCGCTTCTCGGCCTCCGCGCGGGTGGGCGTGTTGAAGCTCTCGAAGGCCAGGCGGAACCGCACGTCGCGCTTCAGGACGCCGATCCAAACGGAATCCGCGCCCGTGTTGGGCTTGGCCGCCGCGCTCCAGTCGACGATCACGTAGGCGCTGAACAGGCGCGGCACAGGCGGGCTCCGGGTCGGGGTGAAGCTGGGTTCTAGCCCCTCACATGTGACGGGCCAATGGCGCTAGGTCAGCTTGACCAGCATCTTGCCCATGTTCTCGCCTTTGAAGAGGCCGATGAAGGCTTCCGGCGCCTGATCGATGCCCTCGAAGACCGTCTCCTTCCAGGTCACCTTGCCCTCGGCCACCCACTGGGAGAGGTCGGCGATGAACTGCGGCATCATCGAGAAGTGGTGGCTGACGATGAAGCCTTCCATGCGGATGTTCTTGCCGATGATCTGCGCCAGGTTCGACGGCCCGGGCTCACGGCGGATGGCGTTGTAGATGGAGATCATCCCGCAGATGGCGAAGCGGGCGAACAGCTTGGCCGAGTTCAGCGCCGCCTCCAGATGCGCGCCGCCGACATTGTCGAAATAGACGTCGATGCCGCCGGGCGCGGCGGCGGCCAGGGCCGCGTTAAGGTCGGGCTCGGCCTTGTAGTCGATGACCTCGTCGACGCCGATGGACTTCAGCCACGCGACCTTCTCCGCGCCGCCGGCCGAGCCGATCACCGTGTGGCCCTTGGCCTTGGCGATCTGGCAGACCATGGCGCCCACCGCACCGGCCGCGCCGGAGACGAAGACCACGTCGCCGTCCTTCAGCGCGGCGATCTTCAGGAGGCCGGCGTAGGCGGTCAGCCCCGGCATGCCCGCCGCGCCCAGGAAGGCCTGGACCGGCAGGCCGCGGGGGTCGAGCTTCTGCAGGGCGCCAGCCGGGGCGTTGAAGCCCTCGCGCCAGCCAAAGCCGGACTGCACCAGGTCGCCCGCCTTGAAGGCGGGGTCGTTGGAGACCGTCACCTCGCCGATGGCGCCGCCGTCCATCGCCCGACCGAGCTGGAAGGGCGGGGCGTAGCTCTTAACGTCGTTCATCCGCCCGCGCATGTAGGGGTCGACCGTCATCCAGAGGTTACGCACCTGCACCTGGCCGGGCGCCGGCGCCGGCAGCTCGACGTGGGCGATCTCGAAATTATCCGCGGTCGGTAGGCCTGACGGACGGCTCTTCAGATGAATTTCGCGGACCATGGTCATGTGCGTTTCCCTTTCGCGGCTGCGGGAGGCGGCTCCGGCGCTCGCGTTCAAACAACTGTTTAGCTCGCCGCGACGGGTGGCGTCGAGGGCCATGACCTGATAGGCGGCGGGCCTCATTTCCGGAGACTTCCATGGCTGAGTCCCCCCTAAGGGGCGGCGTGATCGGGGCTGGCGTGTTCGGCGGCTACCATGCCGGACAGTACGCCAGGCTGCCGGGCGTGGTGCTGTCGGCGGTGCTCGACGTGCATCCCGACCGCGCGGCGAAGATCGCCATGCCGCTGGGCGGCCGCGGCTTCCATGAGATGGCGGAGTTCCTGGAGGCGGTGGACGTGGTCACCATCGCCTCGCCCGCCAGCCACCACGCCGAACAGGCGCTGGCGGTGCTGGCGGCTGGCAAGCCGGTCTATATCGAGAAACCCATCGCCACGAGCGTTCCGGACGGCGAGAAGGTCCGCGCCCTGGCCGCCGCCCGGGGCCTGGTGGTGGCCTGCGGCCATCAGGAGCGCGTGCAGTCCCGCGCCATGGGCCTCTTGGACATCCCCGAGCAGCCGTTACGGCTGGAGGCCCTGCGCCACGGCCCGCCCTCGGACCGCAGCCGTGACGTCTCGGCGATCCTCGACCTGATGGTGCACGACATCGACCTGGCGCTGGCCATCTCAGCGGCCGATCCGGTGACGGCGGAAGGCGAGGGGCGCCTGAGCGACGACGGCGTCTGGGATGTGGCGCGTTCGGAGGTCACCTTCGACGACGGCTTCACCGCGATCTTCGACGTCTCGCGCCAGGCGCCGGCCCGCCAGCGGACCATGCGGATCGTTTATCCCTCCGGCGAGGTGGAGATCGACTTCGTCGCCCGCACGCTGAAGAACACGACGCCCTTCGCGCTGGACGCCGGCTACGCCGACACCCCGGCCGGCCAGGACCCCTTGGGGGCCAGCGTCGCGGGCTTCCTGGCCGCCGTGCGCGGCGAGGCGCCCCGGCCGATCGTCACCGCCGAGGAAGCGATCCGCGCCCTCGACCTGGCGCTGGCTGTCGAGCAGGCGTTGGCGCAATAGGCCGCCCGCGCTAGCGTCCCGGCGGCCATTCCAGGAGGAGCCCGCCATGAGCAGCGCCTACGACTACGAGTTCAAGACCATCGACGGGACGCCGCTGCCGCTGAGCGCCTTCAAGGACAAGGTGATGCTGGTGGTGAACACCGCCTCGAGATGCGGCCTCACCCCGCAGTACGAAGGGCTGGAGAAGCTCTACTCGGACTACAAGGAAAAGGGCCTCGTGGTGCTGGGCGTGCCCTGCAACCAGTTCGCCGGCCAGGAGCCCGGGACCGACGCCGAGATCAAGGACTTCTGCGAGACGAAGTTCAACGTCGACTTCCCGCTGACCGCCAAAGTCGATGTCAAGGACGCGGGCGCGCACCCCTTCTACAAATGGGCCGAGGCCGAACTGGGCGAACCGGCCGTGCCGGTCTGGAACTTCCACAAGATCCTGATCGGCAAGCACGGCGAGGCCCTGCAGGCCTTCGGGCCGCGCACCGAACCGCAGGCGCCGGAAGTCACCGCCGCCATCGAGCAGGCCCTATAGGCGCATCGCCGAGCTAGGCGAGCGCGGCCCGGGCGCGGCGGCCACGGATCAGGCCGCCGACGCCGCCGAAGCCCAGCAGCATCAGGGCCCAGCCGACCGGCTCCGGCGCGCCCGAGCCGGCGGCCACCGGCGCGTAGCGCACGTCGTCCACGCCGATGTCGTCCCAGCCCGTGGTCGTCGATCCGACGTTGATCGTGACGCTGGAGATCGACTTGCCCGGATCCGTGAAGCCGACGAACACCAGCGCGCCCACAGAGCCGCTAGTGCCGTCTTCTGGGATCGTGAGGGTCTGACTTGCGCCGTCGGAGAAGGTGATCACATCGGTGGTGAAGTTCTGGACGCCGGAAAGATAGGCTCCGAAGGCGTCGACGGCGGTGGCGAAGTTGAAGGTCAGCGTCCCGCCGGTCGCCTCGGCGAAGTTCGCACCCGAGGGCGTGGTGTTGTAGCCGTCCAGCGTGGGACCCGACGGGAAGGCCGAGGTGTTACGGATGGTCTGACTGTCGCCATTGACGTCCGTGCCGCTCAGGGCGACGCCGGGGGCGACCGTCAGGCTGCCGAAGCTGCCCAGCGGCGCGCTTTCGAAGGTGATGAGGCCGGCGCCGGGAACGGCGGCGCCGAACGCGGCGGCGGCGGTGGCCGAGTTCGGGTGCGGATCGGAGGTCGTCGACATGATGTCTTCGCCGACGTAGGTGGTGACGCTTGCCAGGGCCGGCAGGGGCGCGGCGAGCAACAGGGCGGCAGGCCACAGGATCTTGGTCGGAAGCATCGGACGCTCCTCGCGTTGGGCCAACAAGAGCGCCGGGTGACGCCCCCGATCGGGAGGCTCGTGAGCCAAGCTTCCCGGGAGCGATCCTGAATTAACCTTGTCGGCCTTGCACGCGGGTTCGCATCTGGAGCGAATAATCGTTTTGTGACGATCTGAGTTCAGACGTCAAGCTTACAGCAGAGCTTGTTTAAAGGCGCCGCAATACAGTCGATTGCGGCGCCTTTATTGGTTGCGGTCGGTGCGATCAGAACTTGTAGTGGAACTCCATGCCGTAGGTGCGCGGCGGGGTCAGGTCGTAGCCAGGCGCCTGGGTGAAGGCGCCGCCGCCCACAGGCGCGGCGATCGGATAGGCCTCCGCCGCGGCGTCGTAGCCCAGGGTGTTGAACAGGTTCCGGACAAAGGCGATGACCTCGTAACGATCGTGCGGACCGGCCCAGGTCGCGCGCAGGTCCACCTGATCCCAGGACGGCGCCTCGTCGTAGGTGCGGGTGAAGATCGAGGCGTAGGACTTGTCCTTCCAGATGTAGCTGCCGGAGAAGGTCAGGTTCCCGGTGTCGAAGACGAAGGTGTAGTTGGCGTTGAACGCCACCTTGTTCTCCGGCGCCTGGGGCAGCTCGTCGCCGCTGACCGCCTGAGGCCGCGCGCCGCCGAGCGCCGGGCCGACCGGCCGCGCGCCGACCGCCGCGGCGGCCGGGTCGGCGATGTCGACGAAGCAGGACCCGGTAGCGACTCCGCCCACCAGGCTGCAGCCCGACTGGATCTCGGTGTGGTCGAGGCCATAGACGAGGCTGAAGTTCAGGTGGTCGATCGGCGCCCAGACGGCGGTGATCTCGATGCCGTCGGAGACCGACTTCGGGATGTTGATGAACTCGGTCGCGGTGATCGCGCCTTGCGGCACGCCGATCGGAATCTGGGCGTCCTGGTAGTTGTAATAGAAGGCCGCCGCGTCGAGGGTGAACTTGCCGGCGGTCTTCTTGAAGCCCACCTCGAAGTCGTCGACGTATTCCGGCGTCGCCTCGACATTGGGGCCGATGTAGCCGGCGTTGAAGCCGAACGCCTTATAGCCGCGGTTATAGCGGCCATAGACCAGGGTCGAGGAGTCCGGCGTCCAGGAGATGCCCGCCGTGCCGGTGACGGCGCTTGAATGGTCCTTCAGGCAGCGGACGTAGTCGCCGGCGTACTTGCCGGTGGTCTGCTGCACGGGCGTCGAACAGGTGCCCTTGTCCGCGGCCATGCTGATCTGGGTCGGGGTGATGTCGACGGCCTGGAGCAGGGAGCCCAGGTTCTCGGCGCTGAAGGCGGCCGAGAGGTCCTGGAAGACGATGTAGCGGGCCTCTTCCTGGCCGTGCTTCTCGTCGTAGGTGTAGCGCAGGCCGCCGGTCAGCTTGATCTGGTCGGTGATCTTCCAGTCGACCTGGCCGAACACCGCGCTCGACGAGATGCGGTCCTGGTAGTTGAGCACCAGGTAGTTGCGGCTGGGGTTGGGCGCGGCCGGCACAAGCGCGCCGGCGCCGAGCAGCGGGATCACCTGCAGGGGCGAGGCGATCTGCGCCTGGGCGGGCTCCTGGAAGGTCTCCGGGTTGTTGTCGATCTCGTCGTAGCGGTAGAGGCCGCCGATCCACTGCACAGGGCCGTTGCCCGACGAGCTGAAGTCGAACTCGTG
>NZ_SSMX01000032.1 GCF_004799515.1 Phenylobacterium sp.
AGGAACTTGGTGCGCGCCGCCCGGTAGTCGGGACTGAAGCTCTCGGCGGAATTCATTTGCAGCGCCCCATCCAGCGGCCCTCGCGAGGTCGATCCGTTTGAAGAGCCGTTGTCGCAGCCAATCTATGTTGGGCTCGACCGAAGTCCACAGATCAGTTCGATGCGTCTGCCAGAACGGTCATCGCGACGCTGTCCGGGAGTGCACGGCAGCACCCCGCCCATTTCTGATCTCAACTCACGCCGCCTGCGTGGCCTGCGCCCGCCAGGCGTCGAGATCGCCGAGCGCATAGACCACCGAACGCCCGATCTTCCGATACCGTGGACCCGTACCCATCCAACGGTAGGTCTGCAGCGTCGGGATCGTGAGCCCAAGGATGGCGGACGCCGCCTTGGTGTCCACCCAGCGGGTCTCGATCACCGCGCCCAACACGCCCTTCATGCCCGGCGGCGCGGCGACGACCTCCGCGCGGCCCGCCGCGGTCGCCGTCGGCCGCTGCAGGCCCATAAGGCGGGCCGCCTCCGCCGAAATCCGGTCGGCGGCGTCCTTCTGCGGATGATCGGAGAGGTGGGCGTAGCGCTGGGTGGTCTTGGCGCTCTGGTGTCCGAGAAGGGCGCCGATCACCAGCAGGCTGTCGCCCCCGTTGGCGCCCAGGCTCGCGAAGGCGTGGCGCAGGTCATGCAACCGAACATCCGATAGCCCCGCCGTGTCGCGGACCCGTTCCCAGGCGGCTTGCAGGTCCACCAGATGGCCGGCGCCGCCCCGGCCTGGCAATAGATAGGGGTTTCCCGGGATCTCGGGGATCGCCAGGATCGCCTCGAGCGCCGCGGCGCCGATGTGGACGATCTTCGCCCCGGTCTTGCTGTCGGGGAGCCGCAGGCAACTGTTGTGCGCGTCGACCCAGGCCCGCTCACAGGTCAGGATTTCGTTCTTGCGGCAGCCGGTGAGCATCAGGAGCCGGATCGCGGTGATTGCGTAAATGCTCTCAACGCCCAGCGCCTCGGCGGCGGCCAGCGCTTCGCCCAGTCGCGCGAGTTCGGCCGGCGACAGGAAGCGTTCCATCTTCTTCTCGGGGAACTTCCGCACGCCGACGCAAGGATTGTCGGGACGGAGCTTCTTGCGGATCGCGAAGGTCATGGCGGCCGCCAAGACGCCGACCGCGGAGTTGGCGGCGCCCTTGCCGCCGGTCACCCGCGACACGCCCCGCGGGCGGGTCTTCGTCCGCTTGGCCGACTTTCCAGCGGCGACATCCAGGAGGAATTGGTCGACGTCCTCGGCGGCGAGGTCCGCGGCCAGCTTTCCCCCCAGGAGGGGCTTGATGTGGTTGTCGATGTCGGCCTGGGCGGCGACCACGGACGAGGGCTTGCGCGTGGCCAGCCGCACCTTGACGTAGAGGTCACAGAGCTCAGCCACCGTCATCGCCCCCCGCGCGGCGCGGCGTTCTGCCGATGGATCCAGGCCTTGGGCGACGTTGGCCAGCTTCACCACCGCCATCTTGCGAGCCGCTTCCGGGGTCAGCACCCCATGGCGGCCCAGGGCATGGCGGCGGGTGGCCCCATCAAGCGTGCGGAATTGCACCAGGTAGGTCTTCACGCCCGTGACGCCGACCCGAACGCCGAAGCCTTTCAAGTCATCGTCCCAGAGGAAGGAATCGCCGCGGGTTGGCGCCGCCAGGGCATTGACGGATTTCAGGCTCAGACGGGGCACGCAGAACGCTCGTTAAGGCTGTCGAAAAACTACACCGCCCCCGCTTCCGCGGAAGCACGGCGGAAGCAATTCAAGCGTGGAAGCAGGGAAACTGCGGCGAAGGACAGCGTGCCGCCGTCGGCGACAAACGTCAATTACAACAACGCATTATCGCAGAATTTGCGGCGTTCGGCGGCCTTCGACGGACCTAGAAAACGGGTTGGTAAGGCTGAGGTCGGCAGTTCAATCCTGCATCGCCGCAGAGGTTGCGCGCATGGCTCACCGACTTGGTGATCATCTCCAGGATGTCCTCCTGCGAGGCGTGCAGAATGTGATCGCGGTGGCTGGGGCTGGTGGA
>NZ_SSMX01000033.1 GCF_004799515.1 Phenylobacterium sp.
TGGACAGTCATCTCCAGCCCGCAGGAAATCTTCCGCGCGAGCTGCCTTGAACCAGTCCGGCGTCCGCCAGCGGCCCGGGATGTGTACCTCACCCCAGGCGGACAGCGCCTGGAGCACCAGCAGGAGATCGGCGCCGGCAGGCGTCAATCGATAGGCCTTTCGAACTTTGCCCACCCCGATACTGCGCAAGCCATTCAACATGGAGGATTTGGCGCACACGATTTCAGATGCGCTTGAGAGGGCCACTGGCGCCAACGAATAGCACCGTCGGCGATCAGCGCTTTGGCTAGACGTCCTCCTCTGGCTTCATCCTCCGGCAATGCCGCAGCGCCATAGTCTAAAGCACCATCGGCCTGATGGGGGTCAGTCGCAGTCCGCCGACCCTTTCCAGCTAAATGCGTTGTGAAAGTTCAGGCTAGGCGCAGGCCGGCGCTCCAATGGCATCGGGGCAGAACATGCCAATGTGCACCTTCTACTGCTGCACCCGCGAGGGGCGTCCAGCTCGTTCGAGGCCTACGATCTGCAGCACGACGCTGCGGCGTTCGCAAAGGCCGAGCTCCTCCTCGACCAGCATCCAACCTGGGACCACGTGGATGTCCGAGAGGGCGAGCGCTCCGTCGTGGCGCGGTTTCCCGCAGCACCGATCATTCAACTGGTCTGCGAGCCGCGATGTGGTGGTCTGATCCCCGGCTGGTCCATAAGCAGCTCCCTATCCCGGCGCGCCAGCAGCGCCGTGGCGAGGTCGTCGCGGAACCTTGTCCGCCCCTGCGGATTGCAAAGGGGGCGTGATTGGGGGGCGACTCGTTCGTGCGCGAGATTTCCTGCATTATTTGCGCCTATAACGAATGCGATCGGATCAAGGCCATCCTGCAGGCGGTCGATGCGCATCCAGCCCTAAAAGAAGTCATCGTCGTCAACGACGGCTCGACCGATGACACAGCCGGTCTTGTTCGCGCTTTTCCCGATGGCGGCCTTCGCATCGAACGGTGGGACGCGCTCCAGCGATCTGTAGATTGCGGCGGCATCAAGGCGGTCGCCTGCTGCATCGGGTTGCTTGCGGCGATGCTGGTCAGCGTATAGGGAAGGGTCGCCGCCACAAAGAACAGGAGGAGCGAGGGAAGATAAGGACTGAAGGTCGGTATAGACCCCGCCGATATTGCGATGGTGATCGCCATAAGCAGCATTTTGCTGTCGAATTCATTGGGGCCGACCAGCGAAACAGGCGCCCATCCCCACCCCACGCCCTCCGCCAAGCAGATCGCTGTGAATATCAGGGACCAGCGATGCAGCTTCCGACCCCGGGCCGGGGTCCGACGGTAGAGCGCCCCAAGCAGAACGTGGGCCACCGACCCCGCGGCGATATAGAGCGGCCCAGGTGGTTCCCCGTCGCCAGGGCAGGATGCCGAGGCGGATCAGCAGGGCCGCCAGGAGGCCGGCGCCCGCCGCGGCCGCGATCACGGCCGGCGCAACGTTCCTGAAGAGCGCCGCCACCTGTTCGACGTGAAGGTCGGCCGCGGCCTCCGCGTCCAGCGGCGGGCCGATGAGTTGTTGGATCCGCGGGTCGTTGCGAAGGCGTACCTCAAGGACGCTGAGATACCGGGACAGTCCCATCGGACAACCTTCTGAGGCGATGCGGCGACTTCGCGCCGATCCGGCCACGCTGGCCGCCGCGCTCAAATCACCGTTCGGCAAGTACGCCGGCATGTCAAAGCACGCGGCGCCGTCCTTGTCCTGCTCAACTCATCGACCTGGGCCAGGACCATCGAAGACGCCCCGCGCAGTCGGCATGTTGATGCGCGGAAGAGGACGGCGCGCGAAGTTGGCGCAACTCCCTGGGCGTGTGATCGTTTGGGGCGAACCTCGTTCGGAGATTGACCATGTTCAAATTCCTCGTTCCGGCGGCCGCCCTCGCCCTGATCGCGGCGCCGACGCTCGCCCAACCGCAGCCGTCGTCCGCCCCGCCCTCGCCCGACGAACAGGTGGGCATCCACGTCGGAGACAACGCCACCAATGGCTCGGCGGTGATCGTCAACGACCGCAATGGCGTCCATCCGGAAGGCTATACGGGGCAACCGACGCGCAACAACGCGACGTCTGGCGCCGTGCACCCGCGCCGCCACCACCACCGGCATCCCGTCGCGCCGCCGCCGCAGGGCTAGAACGACGCGCGAGGCGACGCGTCCCGGTAAAAGCCGGGCCTCAGATGGCCAGCGGGCGGCCGTGATTTGCTGACCACGCGAGCCGGCGCCGCCTCGGCTCGCCGGGTGTGGTTTGACTACAACCCGATCGGACCAGACCCCCGCCAGACCCCCGAGGCCCTGAGAGGACGCCAGGGCGGCCAAGCGGCTGTCCCGAAAAATAACTTAGGTTACAACGCCGAAAGGCGTCGCGGCACGGGTGCCCTTGGCGGGAACGGGGCCACCTGTAGCGGGTTAACGCAGCCGCGCTCGGCGACGAGACCCCGGCGACCCTGGTCGGATACCCGCAGGGGCGGTGGGGCTCGTCCGCTGTTGAGCCCGTCGGCGAGACGGATTCTCGCGAATGCGGTTCGGGAGAGACCAGATGATCGCGACTGAGCAGGCCGCTGCCGATCCATGGCAAACCAGCCTTGGTGAGGTGGATTGGTCCCGAACGCACGCGGAGCTCGCGCGCTGGAACCACGTCCGGCTGGCCCCAGCATCGCCAAGCGACGATTGGGAAGTGGCGCTGCATCAAGAGCTCCACATGCGACGCAGCGAGGGCCTCTGGATCGAGACGCTTCGCGGGCAGGTCGCCGCGCGCGCTGCGACCGCCCCTTGCGACGTCGAAGGTTTCGTTGGCTGGTTCGAGGCGCTCAAGCAGACGGGACCAGGTCAAGGCGACCCCCTGTTCGCCTGGCTCGCGAAGGACGCCGATCTGGCGGCCATGACGTGGTTTCTCACCCAAGAGGCCGCGGGCGAAGCGGGCTTTGAAGACCTGGTCGCGCTCAGCCAGGTCAAGGTTCCCGCAACGGCAAAGCTGGAGCTGGCGCGCAACTATTGGGACGAGATGGGTCGAGGCAACGCGGGCGGCATGCACGGCCCCATGCTGGAGCGCGCAACTGCGGCGCTCAATCTACGCCCCGCCATCGAGACGACCGTCTGGCCGTCCCTCGCACTCGCCAACACCCTGACCGCCCTCGCGACGACCCGGCGATACGCCTGGCACTCGATCGGGGCGCTCGGCGTCGTCGAGCTGACCGCGCCCAGTCGCGTGAGCCAGGTCGCGGCCGGCTTGAAGCGACTCGGCTTGCCGCCCGTGGTGCGGAAGTATTTCGAACTGCATGCGGTGCTGGACCTCAAACACTCCGACGACTGGATCGCCAATGTATTGCGGCCGCTTGTCGCCGAGGACCCGAGCCGCGCGCGCCACCTCGCGGAAGGGGCGCTGATCCGCCTGGCGTGCGGCGCCCGTTGCTTCGAGGCCTACCGCCGCCACCTCTGGACCCGTCCCGGAATGGCCATGGCCGCCGAATGAGCCTCGCGGAACCGATCTCACAGCCCCCGCCGCGGATCTTTGCGGCGGCGCCGAACGTCGAGCTTCTGAAGGAGCTCGCGCGGGTCCGTTCCCACGTTCTCAGGTGATGGCCTTGGGCGCCGCGACAAGACATCCGCGACACGGCCGGCGCAGGCCAAAGTTCGGCCTTGCAGTGCGGCTGCGGCGGCAGATAGTGGCGGGTCAAGGACAAGGTCTGCGAGCACAGCTGATGAACTCTCGTGGTCGCTGGAGTGGAGGAACCGTTCACGATGGGCGGCCGGAAAAGCCTTCCGAGGCCGGCCCACAACCTCGCGCCGCTGCACTGCCAGACCAAACAGGCTGCGGGGCGCTGCCCGCTCGCTAAGCTTGACAGTGGATCCCTTTGTCCGCGCGCGGCCCTATGCAGCGCTCGGACTGGGCGTGGCGGCGGGGCTATTCGCCGGACTGCGGGCCCCCTCACAAGGACCGAAGATCATCTACATCAGGCCGCCGAAGCCCTGAGCTCCGGCGCCCTTTGGGGCCCCGCGACGTGAGGGGCTGCGATCGGCCAAGGCCGCCGCCCGCAATCGCGAACGGCGGCCCACGGAGTCACCGCGGCGAGGTTGCGGACGGCGCCGTCTGCGTTCCCGCCGACCCGCCCACCGTCCCAGACACCGAGCTCGGCGTCGACGCCGACTTCTTGTGCTTCTTTGCCTTGGTGGCGCCGGCGGCGTCCGTCCCGACGCCAGCGCTAGCGGAAGTGGCCCTGGGACTGGAGGACATCGATGTTGAGGGAGATTCGCCCGACCGGGCTGTGGAGCCGGACGGCATCGTTCCAGGCGTCTGGCCTGCACCGGTCGCCGTTGCGCCAACGCCTGGCGCGCTTCCGGGCGAGGCGGCGCCGGGCTGTCCAGTCGCTGCGGACGCCGAGCCCGCGGCGGTTTGCGCCATCGCCGGAATTGCGATGACGCTGGCCAAGGTTATTCCCAAAATCAAAGTGTTACGCATGTCGCTCTCCTATGTGTGAGGGCGGCAACGCGCTACTGACAGTCTGGCCTCATATTAATGAGAAAAAACTTTGGAAGCCCTTGGGGTCGGGGTTTTCGTCCGCCGGAGGCGCATCGGCTGGGTGGCCATAGCCCCGGCGGCGACGCGGCGGCTTGGTGCTGATCCACGCCTTCAGCAGCCGGACCTGCGACGCACCTCAACGCAGGTCGAGTCCGACCGCCGCCTCGTCCAATATGACAGGTATATCTAGGAAGGACCTGACACGGCCATCCGAGGCGATAAATCCTTCCTGCTCGCCGACCTCTGAGATGATTTGGTCCCAGGAGCGCGGCGACATGCGGATCTGCGTGGCGGCGCGGCCCTTGATCCGGCGCCGCACAAGCCGGTCGATCAGCTCACCCATAAGGCTCATCAGCCAACTCCTCCTAGCGGGGCGCTCGCGTCAAGGGCGGCAACGCGCTTCGTCTCTGCCGTTGGCATGGCTGCGATTTCGCCGCCGCCGCGCCCGGGTCGCCTGAGGTGGCGCCCGCGCCCGCGCCCGTCGGCGGCACGTCGGCTGCGGTCGGCGTCCGGTCGTCTGGCCTGGGGTCCCGCTCTGTACGCCCTGCTTCTGACTCGGCTCGACGCCGGTGGGACGGCCTCCGACCGTGCTCGTCGGGACCGGTGGTCCAGGGGTCGAAGTCGGCACATCTCGGTCTCCGGAAAGGAGTCGGCTTGGCAAATCGCACCGCCTGCAAGGGTTCCCATTGCTGCTGAAGTCGTCCGTGCGGAGTCGCGCAGGTGAGCTACAACGCCGGTTGCGCCGTTCGGCTTGAGCTATAGGCTTCAACCGCGCTCCGCCGTACGGGCGCAAAACTAGGCAGGCCTACAGCCCGGGAGCCGCCGTGACCCCACATCTGAGCCGCCGGCAATGGCTGGCGTTCGCCGCCGCCTCGGGTTTGGCCTGCGGACCCGCCAAGGCGCTGGCGGCCGAAGACCCCTATCCCACCATGCCGTCCAACGACGAAATCTATTCGTGGATCGTGCAGATGTGGAAATTCGGCGATGAGAGCCCCTATCGCTTCCGGATGCCGGGCACGGCCGCGGACCATGCCGCCGCCAACTTCATCGCCGACCGTTTCAGACAGTCGAAGCTGGAAAATGTGGTCATGGAGACCGCGCCCATCGAGGTCTTTTTCCCCAAGCTGTGGACGCTCAGCGTCAACGGACAGGCGATGGACTGTTCCTTCCTGCCCTACGCCAAGCCCACCGGACCGCAGGGGGTGACCGGCGAATTGGTCTATGTCGGCGACGGTCGGCCCGAGACGCTGAAAGGCAAGGGGATCGTGAGCCTGGCCGGCAAGATCGCCCTCGTCGACGCCGTCACCCCGAAGATCGGCTACGCCAACGAAAAACAGAAGGCGCTGTTCTACACCGACGCGGACAACAGCCTGACCAACGAGCCCTACACCGAGGGCTTCCCGATCCTGAATCAGGACGCGGCCCTGATCGCCTGTGCGCGGGCCGGCGCGGCGGGCTTCGTGATGATGCTGGGCTTTCGTCCGCGCGAGAACGGCGAGGAATACCACGGCGACAAGCGTTACAATCACCTGCTGACCAGCCTGACGGTCAGTCCGGCGGCCGGCGAAAAGCTGATGGCCGCCACCGTCGCAGGGGCCGCCCGAGCGACGCTTACCCTCACCGTGACCGACGACCAGCCGGCGGACGGCAGGGGCCACAGCTTCAACCTCTATGGCGAAGTCCCTGGGACGACGGACGAGACCCTGGTGATCATGAGCCACCACGACGGGGGCGCGACCAACGAGGGCTCCGGCGCTTCATGCGTCATGGCGCTCGCCGACTACTACGGACGCCTGCCGCACCGAAGCCGCCGCAAGACCCTACAGTTCTTCCTGATCAGCGCCCACTTCGGCCTCAAGGGCCATCTGCCGGAACATGCGCCCAAGCTCTGGGCCATGCGCGACCGCATCGGCTGCATCATGAACATGGAGATGATCGCGGCGCACTACCAACTCCGGAACGGCCAATATGTGCGCGACGGCTTGGTCTCGCCGCAGAACTGGCATGTCACCCGCGGAGAGCCGCTGCTGCTAGACATGGTGAAAAAGGCCGTGGTCGCTCAGAAGCTCGACCGGGTGATCGTCGGAACCGCGTTCGGCGGAGAAGGCGGACACATGACCCAGGAGCACATGGGTCCGGTGATCGAGCGCATCGGCTTCAACGCCCCAGAGTTCTCCAGGCTCGACACGCCGGAGACGGTGTTCAAGCCGGCGCTACGGCCCACCGCGCTCGCCTTCGTCGACATCTGCAGCCAGCTGGCCCCGATCCCGCTTGCGACTCTGCAGGCGCTCAGGCGAGAGGCCGGTCCGGAAGATTTCCCCGCCTACCGCAGCCAGATCGCACCAGGCTCAGGGCCAGGGCCATCTCACTAGCTGCGGCGAGTGCGGCGACGTCGCGAGGTCACTGGTCGCACCTATCCCGCGCATCGGTAGAGCCTAGCCGCAACGTCACGCCTACGCTTGGCCGAGATGACCGATCCGATGCGCCAACCAGCCGTATTAAAAGGCGCCCCCTCGGCGCCGCCGTCGCGGCTAGCACCACCATCCCCTCTCCAACACAAATTCGGCCCTCGCTTGCGGCGGCCTCAAGCCAGCGCCCATGGGGACGCTACCGGCGGGCCGGCCACGAGGACACCACCACCAGGCCTCCTGCGGCATGCGTCGTCGCTCGACGATGTGCTGCTCAATGAGCGGCGCGAAACCGCATCGCTGTCAGCGGAGCTGGCTGTCCTTACTGCCGCGCCGATTGATGCCGGCGACCGCGACGCGTCTGTCGCGGCCAGATTGGCAGTTCACGCACGTCGTCGCGCCCGGCAGGGCCAGCCGGCGGCGTTCGGGAATCTCGTCGCCGCATTCGATGCAGTTGAGGGTTCCTTCGCCCACCGGCAGCCGTGCCCGGGCGGTGAGAACGCCATCTATGACGGTGTCCTCAATCTGGTCCAGGACCGCGCCCTCGTGCGCCCAGCCGGTCGCCATGTCGTCTCCGATTGTTGCAGCTTATCAGCCAGGAGATGGGGTCTGCGGGCGAGACCCAAGCGCCGCCTTGGCTCGTTGAGGGTGCGGGCAGCTGCAGCGGGAGTGCGGTGCGAGCGCGCCCGAGGACATGACTATGGAGAAGCGCCTATCGGCGGCGTTCCGCCGGCCGTGGCCAGGGCGGCCGACCTTTGGTCGTGGGCGCAGGCGGCGCTCACTGAGGTGCCGATCCTGACCCGCTGCACGCGCGCCCGGCGCAGCCCCGCTCACTGGCAGATGTCGCTTCGATCCGAGCAAGTCAGCGCCCCCAACCAAAGCTAGATCGAAGCGCGCCGCACATCATGCGCCGAGGGGGCGACGCGCATCTCTTCACGACGCAGACCGCCGATCGCCGCCGCGACGGACGCAATGAAGGCCGACAAGATCAGGCCCATGGACGTGAAGAACGAGATTTGCGCCACGAGATGCTGGTGACGCTCCAAGCGTAGCTGAAGGGTGGCGGTGTCGTCGCTCGTGAGCACCGGGTTAGAGGCCAGAGGCGCCGGCGCCTCCGCTACAACCCTCGCAAGGTCCAGTCGAGCAAGCTGTGTCGCCGGCGCAAGCACGGTTGTGGCGATGACGACGCCTGCCACGGTGCTTGTCGCCCAAACCAGCAACCCATGCGCCGTGTCGCGGAAGTGAACCTCATGCCCATGGAGCTTCGTCCACCTCGTCCTGAGGCGTCCCGCAAGATAGCCTCCGAGCGCGGCTGATAGGACCTGGATCGCAATCATCCAGGCGCCCAGGATCGGCGTGAAGGTGTCGATGAGGCCCAAGGATCCTGGCCAGGGACCGGCCAGGTTCAGCCCAAAGCCCGCCGCCAACGCCATCAAGACCAGCGATAACGCCACGGCGGCGACCGAGCCAGCCACGATGGCCCCCCAGGAGACCGCGGACTGTGTTTCCAGAGCATCTGCGACTTCGATCGACGACGATAGGTCACTTTGCATGCGAGCCTCCCTGGGCCTCCATCCGCGATCGCTGGGGCGATGGACCTGCTGCTTGCCTTACCCAACGCCCGAGCTCCGGTGAAGGTCCTTGAAAGGGAAGGCAATTGGCTGGACGGTTGACTGCGGCCGATGCGTGATCGGACGCCGCCCGCGCGCCTCTATCGCAGACGCGGTTGAAGAGGTGGCGGCGCGCAGGCATCTGTTTAAATGCAGACGACGAGAATTCTGACGAACAAACGCAACATCCCGGCGCGCTACTGCAACGGCGACCTGGCCGACATCGGCACTCCGCCGGTGGACGCGCCGATGGACATCAGCGCCTGGTTTGAGGTCTATCTGGAGGCTGGTATACGTTCGGCGCATGCCATAACACGCCCCCGGATCGGCCGGGTGGTGATCGCGCGCGGGCGCGACGCGGCCCACGTGGCCATGACCCTTTCCTTTAGACCGTGTCGCCTGACCGGGTTCGCCGTCGTTTGTGACGACGCGACGGACGTGGACACCCTGCGGGCGCCGGGGTTGATCGCGGCGAAATAGCGCGACCGACCGCGCCCCGGACCAACAAGGCTCTGCAGCCCTGCGGATTGCGTTCGGCCGCGGCATGCCTGAAGACCGCTGTGGAGCCGGACCGTTGAGTCGGCGACCCAAGGCGCGCGGGAGACGTGTCAGGGAGGACGCCTGTGCCAGTCTACCACTTCCATGCGCTGACGGCCCCGGACCAGCCGCCCGAGACCGTGGTGCTGTTCAGCGACGCGGCCGCGGCGCGAGTGGCCCTGGGGGTGCGATTCCCCGGGGGCTGCGACGTCTGGCAAGGCAAGCGCTATGTCGGCCGCTTTCATCGCGGCGCGGGTAAGCCGCCGCCCGATGGAGGTTGACCCGGCAGCCGCGGCCCGTCGCGCCGAGGTTACTCGGCGCTTAGCTGCTCTGCGACGCTCAGATGCTTCTTGAGGTCAGGCAGGGTGTTTGTCGCCAGCTGGCCCGCCGGACCGCCGCGCTGCGCCTCATCGCTGAACTTCGCAATGTCGTTGCGGTGGTCGAGGATCATGTAGCGGAGGAACTCGCGATCGAACGGCCGCCCGGATGTTTCTTCGAGCTTGTCCCGTTCGCGCTCGGCGCCCATATCGGCTCGTTCCGCCGCATCCGCGCCGACCTCGTGGGCGACGGCCATGGCCTGTTCCCTGGCCCGGGCATGGTCCTCATAAAGCATCCGGCCGAAGTCCCGGACCTTGGGGTCGGTGGCGCGGTTCGCGGCGAGCTTGCCCAACATCATCTCGGCGTTGTCGCCGCGGATCGCGTCTTCGACGAAGCCGCGGGCGTCGCCATTGGACTGGGCGTGTACGCCTAGGGCAAAGCCCGAAACGGCAAGGGCGGCGAAAAGCATCAAGGGGGTGCGCATGGGAAATCTCCAAACTCTGGGAACGCAGAACTCCGTACCGAGGCAAAGGGTCCCAAATCTACGGTACGACGACGCCTTAAGCACCGCGTCCAACCCTCCTCTGCGCAAGAAAGCTCCCTTCGTTTACGGCCGGTAGCGATAAGGCCAACCTGTTCGATGACTTCGGAGATGAGCTGGGCGACATGCGAACGTGCGTGGACTCAAGGCTAGGGGGGCGCCGTCCCAGCTGACCGATCAGCTCACTCATCAGGTTCATCTCCTCAACGCCATGGCGGCTGCGGATTTTCGCTGTGGCTCAACTCAAGGCCGACCTCGGGAGTTAAAGCCTCAACCCACGCGGCTGACGCCTGTCGGCCATCCGCCTTTGCTCATGCCGGAGTGCGACAAATGCTTGAGAAGATTCCCGCAGGCGTTGGTCATGCGCTGCGTGGCGTGCGCGCCGGATTCGACAAAATCGTCAGCGAGGACGCAGCCCTGGCCAGCGTCGCCGACACGATCCGCGTCGATAGTCCGGCGTTCAAGGATGGCGGCTCCATCCCCGCGCGCTTCACGGCCGACGGGCCCGGTATTTCGCCGCCGCTCAGGATCAGCGAGGTGCCGGGCAGCGCGCTCGCGCTCGTCCTCATCGCGGAGGATCCGGACGCGCCGTCGGCGGAGCCGTTCGTGCACCTGCTCTCCTTCGATCTGCCGCCGCAAATCGGCGAGCTGACGGAAGGCCTGTTCCGCAGTCCTAAGCACGAAGGGCTGGAAGAGGATCTCGGCCGCAACTCCTTTCACAAGGCCGCTTACCTGCCGCCCGACCCGCCAAACGGGCACGGGCCGCATCTCTACGCCGTCCAAGTCTTCGCCCTGGACCGGCAGCTCAGCTTCGAACACCCGCCGTCGCGCAAGGCGGTGGTCGAGGCCATGCAAGGCCATGTGCTCGCCAAGGGCCTGCTGGTGGGGACCTACGAGCGGCCGGCGGCGTGACCGACGCCAAGCCGGTCATCCTCGGTCACTCCGCACTCCACAGGGGTTATCTTTCCGTCGATCGCGTGCGCTACAGGCTAGACGGCAAGGAGGTCTCTCGCGAGGTCGAGCGGCATGGCGACGCCGCCGTGGTCCTCCCCTACGACCCGGTGCGACGCTGTGCCCTGCTGGTCCGCCTGCCAAGGGCGCCGGTGCTGGTCGCAACCGGTCAGTCGGATTTAGTCGAGGCTTGCGCAGGCATGATCGGTCATGATGAGAACTCCGCCGACGCGGCGCGCCGCGAAGCGCGGGAAGAACTTGGCCTGACGCTCGTCGATCTCGAGCAGGTTGGACGGGTATGGTCCAGCCCAGGTGTTTCCACCGAGCGGCTGACGCTGTTCCTGGCGGCCTATAGCGCGGCGGACCGCAAGGGCGAAGGCGGCGCCGATGGCGAAGACGAAGCGATCACGGTGCTCGAGCGGCCCCTGGCGGCGCTGGCCGATGAGGCCGATTGTGGAGAGATCGTCGACGCCAAGCTCCTTCTGCTGCTGCAGATGCTGCGGCTGCGCCAACCGGCGCTCTTCGGTCCTGCAGCCTAGAGAGCGAGCCGCGCGCACAGCCGCGCGGCGTCGCCGGGGGCAGCGGCTTCGATGTCGTTGTCGAAGTAGGCGTAGACATCGCGGCTGTCCGCCGACCATCCGCGGATATGCTCGGCCCAGAGATCGAGCGCCGCGTCAGGATAGCTGCCGAAATACCGACCGCTTGGGCCATGGCCCCGGAGGTATAGGAAGTCGGCGGTCGCGAGCCAGGGCGCGGGGCCGTCCGCGTGATCCGACAGGCAAAGCGCGACGCCGTGGTCGGCGAGGGTCGTGAACGTCTTCTCAGCGTACCAGCTCCGGTGACGGAACTCGACGGTGTGACGACCCGCGGGGAGCCGAGCCAGAAAATTCTCCAGCCGGGGTAGGTCGAGATGCAGGCTCGGCGGCAACTGGAACAGAGTCGGCCCGCGCTTGAGACCCAACTCCACCATCGGCGCGAAGGTGCGGGCGAGCGGCGCCTCTGGGTCGCGCAGCTTCTTGGCCTGGGTGATGAAGCGAGACGCCTTCCAGGCGAAGACGAAATCCGGCGGCGTCGCTTCGCGCCAAGCTGCGACCGCAGCCGGCGACGGGACGCGATAGAAGCTGGCGTTTATCTCCGCGGTGGGAAACCGTCCGGCGTAGTGGCTGAGCCAATCCTTCTGGCGCAAGGCCTGCGGATAGAACGGCCCGCGCCAAGACTTGTAGCTCCAGCCAGATGTGCCGATCCGGATGCGCCCGTCGGTCATCCTCCGATCCCTACAGGGAGGCGCCGTCCACGGCGCGCTCCGACCCGTCTTCCAGACCCGGCGTGCGCGGGCGGAATTTCGCACGCCGCGGAAGCCGGTCGGCCACTTCGAACCAGGAGATCCGGCTGCGGGTCCAGATGTGGAATTCCGGTGGGGCCGCCGTGGGATCGTCAAGCGAGGCCACGGTGACGTCGAGGGTCTCCGGTGGATGGTCGGCGCGCATGGCGAGCGGCGAGCCACAGTCCGCACAGAACCATCGCTCGCCGAAGTCCGACGAGCGGTGACGCTTCGGCTGCCCCCGGATCGGCACATAGTCCGCTAAGGGCGCGGTCGCGAACACCAATGCCGGGGCGCCGGCTGTCCGCTGACACATCCGGCAAAGGCAGTAGCCCGCCTCGAACGGCGCCGACGCCAGACGGTAACGCACCGCGCCGCAGAGACAGCCGCCCGTCAGGCACGGCGTGTCAGCCGTGACCATCAGCTTTCAGCGTGATGATGGTCGACGTTGCGTTTGCGCGTGGCGGCGGCCTTCTTCGCCGAGGCCGAGCGTTCGGCGGCGCTGCGGCCGGCCGAGGCCTTCCCGCCGGCCGTCCCGCCCTTGTGCGCGGCGGGATGGCCCGTCGACTTGCCACGGCCAGAGCCGCCGACCTTCTTGCCGCCGCCGTCGTCCTTGTTGACGGTCGCCCAGGCGCGCCGCTCGGCTTCCTTCTCGCCGACGCCTTTCTGCTCATAACCTTCCGCAATATGGTCGGCCTTGCGCTCTTGCTTGTCCGTGTACTTCGACTTATCGCCCTGGGGCATAGGATCGCTCCTTACGGGTTCGGGTTTAGGAGTTAGCCGAGCGGCTTCTGATAGGTCTGAACCTCGACCTTGCCGCTCCCCGGCTCGGCCATGCCGCGGTGCATCTGAGCGAGCTGGCTTTGGGGCGTCACGGCGGCGACGGCCGCCTGTATTTTGTTCTTCAGGCCGTGCACCACGTCGCCTTCGCCCTTCATCATGGCGTCGAAGCCGGTCTTGGCGACGTCGGCGGGGTCGTCCTTCTTGCCCTGGCCGACCTTGGTGTCGTCCATATCGGCACGATGGAAGAAGTCGGTGTCGGTGGCGCCCGGCATCAGGCAGGAGACCGTGACGCCGGTGTCCTTCAGCTCGTTGCGAAGCGCCCAGGCGAAGCTGTCCACGAAGGCCTTGGTGCCGTTGTAGACCGCCTGGAAGCTGCCCGGTATCAGCCCGGCGATCGAGCCCGTCAGGAGGATGCGGCCGCGGTCGCACTCGCGCATGTCGCGGCCGATCTTGTGGATCAGGTAGATCGTGCCGGTGATGTTGGTGTTCACCACCCCCATGATGTCGTCGAAGCTCTCGTCCAGGAAGGCGTGGCCGAGGCCGTGGCCGGCGTTGGCCAGCAGGCAGTCAACCGGCCGGCCGCCGATCAGGCCGTAGAGCTGGTCGACGCCTTCCGGGGTGGAGAGGTCGACCTGGAGGTGGTCCACCTTCGCGCCCATGCCCTGCAGAGCGCTGGCGGCTTCGGCGATTTCCGGGCGATCGGCGGCGATCACCAGGTCGAAGCCGTTCTCGACGCAGAGCTTGGCGAGTTCGTAGCCGATGCCGGACGAAGCGCCGGTGACGACGGCGAGGGGTTTCAGGTCTTGGGACATTACGCGGCTTCCTTCTGTCAGTCGGGTTTCAGGACGACCTTGGTCACCTCGTTCTGCTGCTCCTTGAACATCTTGTAGCCCTTGGGCGCGTCTTCAAGCGGCAGACGGTGGCTGATGATGTAGGTCGTGTCGATCTTGCCTTCCCCGATCATTTCGAGGAGTTGCGGCAGGTACTTCTGGACGTGGGTCTGACCGGTCTTCACCGACAGGCCCTTCTCCATCAGGGCGCCGATGGGGAACTTGTCGGCCATGCCGCCATAGACCCCGGGGATCGAGACCCGACCGCCCTTGCGGCAGGCCATGATCACCTCGCGCAGGACGTGGGTGCGGTCTGTGCCGAGCTTCACGGTGGTCTTCACGGCGTCGAGTATGTTGTCGATCGTGAAGCCGTGGCTCTCCATGCCGACGGCGTCGATCACCGCGTCCGGTCCGATGCCGCCGGTCATCTCGGTCAGCGCCTCGCGCACCTTCACGTCGTGGTAGTTGATGATCTCCGCGCCCATAGACTTGGCGAGTGCCAAGCGGTGCGAATGATGGTCGATGGCGATCACCCGATGCGCGCCCATGATCAGCGCACTCTGGATGGCGAACTGGCCGACCGGGCCGCAGCCCCAGACCGCGACGGTGTCGCCGGGTTCGATCTCGCAGTTCTCCGCAGCCATCCAGCCGGTGGGCAGGATGTCGGAGAGGAACAGGACCTTGTCGTCTTCCAGCCCGTACGGGATGACGATGGGGCCGACGTCGGAATAGGGGACACGGACGAACTCGGCCTGTCCGCCGGCGTAGCCGCCCGTCAGGTGCGAGTAGCCGAAGGCCCCGGTCATCGGGTAGCCGTAGAGCACCTCCGACATGTCGGCCTTCTCGGCCGGGTTGGAGTTGTCGCAGGCCGAGTACTGCTGGTGCTCGCAGAAGAAACACTGGCCGCAGGCGATCACGAAGGGGACCACCACGCGCTGGCCCTTCTCCAGGGTCGAGCCTGGTCCGGTCTCCACTACCTCGCCCATGAACTCGTGGCCTAAGATATCGCCGCGTTGCAGGGTCGGGATGTAGCTATCGTAGAGATGCAGGTCCGAGCCGCAGATGGCGGTCGAGGTGACCTTGATGATGGCGTCCCGCGGGTTGACGATCTGCGGGTCCGGGACCGTCTCCATCCGGACGTCGTGTTTGCCGTGCCAGGTGAGCGCGCGCATTTAAGGGTGTTCCTTCGAGAGCTGGAGGGTCAGGAGAAGCTGCCGCGCGGGCCCGCGTCGGGCGCGGCTGAGGTGGAGATCTCGCCGGTCTCCATCAGCTGCTTGAATCGGCGCAGGTCGCGGCGGGCCTGCACCTTCGGCTCCTTCTGGAAGAGCTTGGCGATCAGCTTGCCGATGTCGCCGCCCGGCGGGTCGTAGACGATGGTGGCGGTGACCAGGGTCCCGCGGCCGGGCGCGGCGTCGGAGAATTCGATCCGGCCGGTGTTCTTGATGTCGCCGCCCTGCAGCGACTCCCAGGCGATCAGGCTGTCTGGCTCGTCCTCGACGATCTGCGAATCCCATTCGACGGTGCGGCCGGCGGGGGCCTCTATCACCCAATGCGAGCGGCGATCGTCGCCGACCTCGACGCGCTCGATGTTTTCGAGGAACCGGGCGAGGTTCCGAAAGTCGCGCCAGAAGGCGTAGACCTCCGCGCGGGGTCGGTTGATGGTGACGCTGCGGCCGACCAGGGCGGCCTCATGCCAGCCGCGTTCCTCGGCGGCCTCCTTGCCAACATCGCGTTGATGGACGGCGGCGGAGAGCGGGGCGTCGCTCTCCAACGCGCGCTCGACGTGGTCCTTGGACATGATTGGATCTCCCTGTCGGCCCGCTAAGCGTAGGGCTGAGCCGGGAGTTCCGACGGCGGCGTTTCATTGGTCCAGGGTGTCGGTTACCCGACCATCTTTCGAAGCATTCCAAGGGCTTGCCGAAGGCAGGCGACGCGTGCCGGCCCGCGTCCGATATCGCCGAAATGGGCCTCCTCGACGTCGCTCCGCGCGCCTCGCCGTCTGGAGGCGAAGAACACCAGGCCCAGCTAACCCACCAGGCGCTGGGTGCGATCATGCGGGTCCGCAAGGCGGTCTACGCGGCCTCGCAGGGATTCCGGCGACCGAAGAATGGCTGCCCCTTCGCCCGTCCGTGCGGGCAGAGCCCGTTCGGCGAGCTGGCGCCGGACGTCGAGGTCTATTCCTATGCTTTCTCAACTTGAAATGCGGACTGGCGGCGCGCGCTAACCGTCCAGCAGGCGGCTAGGAAAAGGTGGCGGAGGCGGCGTGGGCCGCGACATCCGTCTAGGGCCGGTGAGGCGTCGCGGTGCTCGAACGCTGCATGGGCTTCATGCCCGCCTGCATGGCCATTCGCATAAGGCCGCATGGCCCGTCATGACGATGACCGGGTGAGTTGGCGCGGAAGCAGACTTTGCGAAGGGCGGTTCGCAGTGAACCGCAGCCTCATGCGGCTACCAACGCCAACAGGTCCGTCAGGGTTCTTACAGTGTGGGCCGCAGGGCCGGGTCGCGAATGGGGGCGATCAACAAATACACTGGTCAAGCCAAGCTCATTGGCGACGGCTAGATCATAGTCGGCGTAGGCGGAGACGTGCCACCAGTCACGGCCGAGGGCCACACCTGAACGGGCGCTCATCTGATGCCAGAAATCTGGATTGGGTTTGTAGACCTGCGCCTCCTCAGCGCAGAGCCAATCACTAAGTCTGAAACAAAGTTGAGCCTGAATATCTTCGCCGTGAAGGCGGTCGCTATTCGTCATCGCCATGCAAGGAACGATGTCCATGAGACGGGACAGAACGCGCGCATCTGGATAGAGCGGCCATCGTCCAACTTCCGCTCCAACCAGCTGTGCCTTGGCCTCGGACAACCCGATGACGTTCATCACGCTGCGGCTTGTGATTGTCGCGTAGTCGAGAAAAGCTCCGCCTTCGAGTTCGCCTTGATCGTCTACGATGCGGTCAAACTCCCCTTCTTTAAGCGGCCGGCCGGCGCGTTCGCAGGAGCCGTAGAGTCCAGTCCTCCAGTCGAGCACTGTGCCAAAAATATCGAACGTGAGGAGTGTGGGCGTTAGGGTCATAAGGTTGCTCGCGCAGCGCGCCTCGGGCGATCAGCATGGGGCGCACCAGATCGGGCGGCTCGGGATGGACTGAGGCCAGCTCCATTGCCTGCCGTTCGACGGCGACCCGCTGGATACGCGCCGACAGCTTCAGACGAAAACGGTTCCGCCGCAAGTCGGCCGCGCGACGAGAGACGACCGCCGGTCGCCTACAGGAAGGGTTTCGTCGATCACTGGCTGGAACGGCTTGACTGAGCGGCGCAGGAAACGCGCCTGAACCGTTTCCCCAGCTTGTCTCCTAGATCGGCGAACACCGGACCGACTTCATCCGTCAAGAAGCGACGGGCCAGCGGCGATCCGCTCTGCTTACGCTCGGTTGGCCGGGAGGATCGTGAGATGTTGAAAATCCTGTCGCCACGGCGGCGCGCCGTCGGCCGTTCTAAGTTTCACCGGCGCCGGCCCTTGGGCCGCCCCGGCCAAGACGCCCCGGTTAGGCCCAGAGGTCCGCAGCGAAGCTTTGGACGCCATCAGACCGAGGCGCCGAGTGCGCGCGTGCTCTAGCTTTGAAGGAGAAGACAAGATGAAACGCCTTGCTGCGGTGGCTGGCGCGCTGATGGCGGCGGCGGTCGCCGGCGGAGCTTCGGCTCAGGCCCCCATTCAGGTCGTGGAGCTGTTCACGAGCCAGGGCTGCGCGTCCTGCCCGCCGGCTGACGCGGCCGTGGCGCAGCTATCGGCGCGTCCGGAGCTTCTGACACTGTCCTACGGGGTCACCTACTGGGATTCTCAGGGCTGGAAGGACACCTTCGCCCAGTCAAAGTTCACCGAGCGCCAATGGGCTTACGCGAGAGGCCTCAAACACAGCAATGTCGCCACGCCGCAGGTGGTGATCAACGGCCGGCTGGATGTCGTGGGCCAGAGCGTGCCCGACATCGAGGCCGCTCTGAAGCGCGCCGCCTTGCCGGCCGGCGGGCCGCAAGTGACGCTGGAAGCTGGGAGTGTCGCGATCAGCGGGGCTGCGCCTGCCCACACCGCCGTCGTGTGGCTGCTCCGCTATGAGCCCAACCCCATAACGGTGCCGATCAAGCGCGGCGAGAACGGCGGCAAAACGTTGACCGTTCAGCATGCGGTGCGCGAGCTGAAACGCCTCGGAGACTGGGCCGGCGGCGTCAAATCTTTTGCGGTGCCCATGGGACCGACGGGGCTGAAGACCGCCGTCCTGCTCCAGGCGGGTAATGGCGGCCCGATCCTGGCGGGCGCCAAAAGCTGAGCGCAACAGGGAAGGCCCGCGTTCGCAGATGGCGTCCATCCCCACGTCACGGGGCCGGTGCGCGATCGGAGGACCTTCGTGCTGCTCCTCATCCATCGGTCCAAAAGGGGACGGGCTGCACGCTCCGCTCCCTTCACCGCCCTTCAGCGAGGCGTGGCGCCTCATCGACCATTGGGCAGGGGCGTACGCCACGCCCACGGGGTGGCGCGTTGCGTGCGTCGGTTCCGGGGGCAATGATCCTCAGCTTGTCGCGTCGCGGCCCTCAAGCGCGCGAGGGTTTCGCCACGCAGTTGGCCAAGCGCCCATCATGGCCGCGACGCTGCGGCTCATGTGCGCCAAGTCGGAAAACGCGCACTCGTGAGCGATGCTAGTCAGGGAGGTCCTTTCGGTGACGATGCGGCGCCATGCCATGCGTGTGCGCGCTTCCAGCTGGAAGCGCTGCGGCGAGACCTGATAGGCCTCCCGGAAACCCCGTGAAACGGAGGATGGGCTTAACCCCTGCTGGTCCGCCCAGGTCCGCAGCCTAGCGACGCCGTTGCATCGCAGCGCTTCCGCGAGCCGATCCGACCACGACTCGGCAAGCGGCGCTATTTGCTCCATGGACTCTTCGAGCGCGCAGGCGGCTTCGACCGGGTCTCGCTCCGCCAATCGCGCGAGGAGATCTGGGTCGCTGACCCGATAGGGCCCCTCAGGGCCGTCGCCGCGCCACGGAAGTCGAATGATGGTCGGGCCACTTCGGGCGGACCCGACGTTGGCGTGGCAATCGAACGCGCCATGCAGAAGAGCCATGCCCGGCTCCGCCCGAACCCGCCCCGCAAACGCCGCCTCGATGAAGCCGCCTGACAGGATGATGGTGGCGTATCCCTCGCGATGGATGTGCCGAGCCACGTTGCCGGTAGGGAGCCGGTCGACGCCGAACTTGATGCATCTGTACATACCGAGCCGGGTTCCGGAGGCCGTCCCTCGCCGCGCCAACGACATCTTACGAGAACTGACCAGTCCAAGAAGTCAACTGCGTTCAAGCCGGGCAGCTTCGCAGGATCTAAGAGGGCTCATGAGCCTGTCCAATCGTCGCGCCTTCATCGCTTCCGCCGCCGCCCTCGGCGCCGCAGCCGCCTGGGCGCGCCCTGTGGCAGCAAGGTCGCGCAGACCATGGACCGAGCGGCGTGACCTCTATCCGCAGGGTGTCGCGTCCGGCGATCCAGAGCCCTCCAGCGTCATCCTCTGGACGCGGCGTCCCTACGCTGACGAGCGCGGGCAGGCGGTGCTGCAAGTCGAGGTCGCGGAGGACGAGGCGTTCGACAAGGTCGTGGCGCGGTCTCGCGTATCGATCGCCGAGGCGTCGGATTGGACGGGGCGCGTGTTGGTGGGGGGCCTCCAGCCCCATCGAGTCTACTGGTACCGGTTCACCGACAGCGACGGTGCCGGCAGCCGCATCGGCCGGACGATCACCGCGCCGGAGCTCGAGGATCCAGGGCCTACGCGCTTCGCCTTCGTGTCGTGCCAGAGCGTGAACGAGGGCGCGCAGAACGCCTTCCGACGCATGATTTGGGAGGATCGCCGCGCCGCCCCCGATCAGCGGCTCGGCTTCGTGCTCCACCTTGGCGATTTCATCTACGAGGTGGTTGAGTACCCCGACGAGGTCGCGCACCGCTACGATCGCACGGTCTACAACATCGGTCGCATTCCCGAGGCGCGGAAGGTCGATAACTTTCACGTGCCGACCACCCTCGACGGCTATCGGATGGTCTACCGCGCCCACATCAACGATCCGGACATCCAGGACGCCCGGGCCTATTTCCCGTTCGTCTGCATCGGCGACAACCACGAGTTCTCGTGGCAGGGCTGGCAGACCATCATCAAGTATGACGGCAAGGCCGAGCCGGCTCAGAAATTGCGGGTGGCGGCCAACCAAGCCTGGTGGGAGTACATTCCATCGCGCGTGCGCAAGTCCTCGGGCCCTAAGCTGGACAGATTCGACGGACCCACGGTGGAGAACGCCCCAATCCTGCAGGTGGATCAGGACGGCCTCGGCGACGAACCGAACAATCACGCGGCGTTGGCGAGCATGACCGCCTATCGGGCGATGCGGTATGGCCGTCACCTTGAGCTCATCCTCAGCGACCTCCACAGCTACACCATGGAGGATCCGAGTTCGCGCAACGAAGCCGACGCCTTCGACGACAAGACCTTCCCCACCCTCATGCCCCTGGAGGTGCTGGAGATCCTCGATGCCGGGCGAAGCTACAACAGCGGCAACCCGCCGCCGTCGATCCGCGTCGGCGACAAGAGTGTCGAGAACTTCGCCCGCAACGATCCGCCGTTCACGGTGCTGGGACGAGAGCAGAAGGCCTGGCTGAAGCACACGCTCGCCGCGTCGAAGGCCACCTGGAAGGTGTGGGGCGCGACCAACGGCACGCTCGATATGCGAGCCGATCCGCAGAACCTGCCCCAGGGTCTGACGGCGCCCTGGCCCGGCCAGGGCTACGCCTGTTTCGGCAGTGGCGATTTCAGCGGCGCGCTGAATGAACGGGCGGAGCTTTACGACTTCGTCCGCGACGCCGGCGTCAGCGGATTCGCGATCGTGTCCGGAGATCGGCACAGCTTCTGGGCCGGATATGCTGCGAAGGCGCTGCCTCCGAAGACGTTCGAGCCTGTCGGTGTCGCCTTCATCTGCGGCTCGATTTCGGCGCCGGGCATGGCCGAGGCGGTGGAGCATGGGATGAAGGGGCACCCGCTCCGTTCGCTTTTCGTCAGCGAGCGTGAGACCGGCAAGCCGGAGGCGACGATCAACTTGACGCTTAAACACGGCGTCAGAAGTGCGCTCGAATATGCCAAAACCGGTGACCTCGCCGCGGCGCACCGGATGAGCAATCCCGAGAATGCGCCGCATCTGGAGTTCGTGGACATGGGCGGACACGGTTATGCCGTGATCACCGCCAGCCAGGCCGCCTTGCAAAGCGACTTCGTCTGCATTCCGCGGCCGATCACCCGCGCCACCACACCGGATGGCGGCCCCCTCCGCTACCGCGTTCGCCATACGGCGGCGGCGTGGCGGCCGGGCGAACGCCCCAAGCTGGACCAGCAGGTCATCGAAGGCGACCCGGGCCTCTCGGTGTGAGCCTGGGGCACCCCAAGGCCGACGTGAACGGTCGATCCGCGCCCTCCCATCCGTGGCGACACAAATCCGCCCCGCCCGATGCGGCCGACCGCGACTGGCGGCAATGCACGCCCGCAAGCCGGTCCGTAAGTCGACGATCGCCATGGCCAAGCCGGGGGCGGCTCAGGACTTCAAAGATCGCGAGGGTCCCTGGTCGCGGCTACCAGATCCACACCCGGTCGGCAGGCGCGAGGTAGAGCTTTTGTCCCGGCTTCACGGCGAACGTCACATACCAGGCGTCGAGGTTTCGCACCGTCAGCGCGCGGTACGGGGTTGGCGGAAGGATGTCGGTGACGATCTGCCGGCGCAGCGCGCCCTCGCGGTACTTGGCCCGAAGGTTCTGCGCGAAGCCGAGGAGGAAGCGCTGCTGCGCGGTGAACCCCTCGATCGTCGGCGCCGGCCGGCCGGTCAGGGAGAGCTGGTAAGCGTCCCAGGCGGTGGCCAGGCCGCCGAGGTCGGCGATATTCTCCGTTGAGGTCTGCTCACCGTTGATATGCAGGCCCGGCAGCGGTGCGTAGGCTGAGTACTGATCGGCCAGCTTCTTCGACTGGGCCCGGAAATGGTCCATGTCGGCGGGGGTCCACCAGTTTTTCAGGTTGCCGTCGGCGTCGAACAACGCCCCGTTGTCATCGAAGCCGTGGGTCACCTCGTGGCCCAGGCCCGCGCCCAGGGCGCCGTAGTTCACGGCCGCGTCGGCGTTCGGATCGAAGAAGGTCGCCGCGAGGATCGCCGCGGGTAAGGTCACGGAATTCTGGCAGGGGGCGAAGAGCGCGTTGACCGTCTGGGGCGTCATGAACCACTCGCCGCGGTCCACCGGACGCCCCAGCTTGGCGAGGTTGCGGTGGTAGTCGAAGAGGCCGGCGCGGCGCCAGTTGCCATGGGCGTCGCCTCGGACGACCTGCAGGCCCGCATAGTCGCGCCATTTGTCGGGATAGCCCACCATCACCCGGAAGTTGGCCAGCTTTCGTTTGGCCTGAACCTTGGTCTCAGGACTCATCCAGTCCAGGCGGTCCAGCCTCGCCCCGAAGGCCCTTAGGACGTTTCCCGCCATCTCCTGGGCCTGAGCCTTGGCTTGCGGCGGGAGGAATTTCGCGACGTAGAGTTTGCCGACCGCCTCGCCAAGCGCCGAGGAGGTGTCGTCTACGCCCCGCTTCCAGCGCGCGGGTTGTTGAGGTGTATCGGAAACCGCCCGACCGTTGAACGCGAAGTGTTCGTCAGCGAACGCCTTTGACAGATATGGCGCGGCCGCCTCGATCGTGTGGAACGCCAGATAGTCCTTCCAGGCCGGCAGGGGCTCGCTCGCCGTCAACCTCGAGATGCCGGCGAGCGCGGTCGGTTGCCAGACGCCGAACCGCGGCTGAGCGTCCAGACCGGCGGTCGTGAGAAAGGCTGTCCAATCCAGGCCAGGCGCTTTGGACGGCAGGTCTGCGCGCCGCCACACCGTGTTCCCCTTGGCGACATCGATCGTGTCGGTCAGCGAGACGTGCGCCCTGGCGATCGCAATCTCGAGGGCCATCACGCGCCGGGCGCTCGCCTCGGGTTCCGCAAATCGCGCCAGCCGAAGCATGTTGGCGATGTGCGCCTCGTACGTCGCGCGCAGATCGGCATAGCGCGGGTTCGCGCCAAGATAGTATTCGCGGTCCGGCATGCCGAGCCCACCCTGCAGCAGGTAGGGACGGTATAGGGTGGCGTCGTCCAGATCCTCGGCGACCCAGAGGCTCATGATATGGGGTGTGTAGAACACGCCCAGGTTCAGCACGTCGACGTCGCACCGGATCGAGGCGCCGAGGGCGGCTGACAGATCCCTGTGGCTGTTGATCGCGGCGAGGGACGCCAGGTCCGCCTTGAGCGGATCAACACCGAGCTGCTCGATCCGCGCCTCGTCCATGAAGGATGTGAAGTAGTCGCCGATCTTGCGGGCGTCCGAACCCTCGGGCGCGGGCGCCTTGGCTGCATCTTCGATAATCCCGCGGACGCGCGCCGCGGCCTTCTCCTTGATGATGGCGACGCTGCCCAGGCTGGATCGGTCCGCGGGGATTTCTGTCGCGTCGATCCACTTGCCCACCGCGTAGCGGACGAAGTCGTCGCCGGGCGCGACCGACCGGTCCATGCCGTCGACGTCGAATCCGAACGTTCCGATCTCCGGCTGCGGCCGCGAAGCGGGCCACGCGCTTGCCGCCGTCCGCGGTGTCGTGCAACCGGCGACAAGCAAGGCGGCCGATCCCGCGACCAACGACCGGCGGCTCGGGCGTGCGATATCGGGTCTGGGGCCGGACATATTGATCATGCGTCCAGAGAGGCGCGGCCCGGCGTGTTCCGCGCGACCGCCGCGGGCGAGGCTCCGACGAGGTCCCGGTAACGCTCAGGATCGATCGCCCCCTCCGTATTGATCAGAAGCACGCGGGAATCCGAGTCGAGGCCGATGGCGGTCCGTAGCTCTGGATCGCCCGCGACGTGCAGCAGCGCCGCAAGGCCAATGCCCCCGCTTTCGCCGGCGACCGTCGCCGGATCGTCGCACAGCGGGCGCGCAAGCCGCCGCATTCCCGCGACGGCGTCCTCGTCCTCGA
Source organism: Phenylobacterium sp. (assembly GCF_004799515.1). Taxonomy (GTDB): domain Bacteria; phylum Pseudomonadota; class Alphaproteobacteria; order Caulobacterales; family Caulobacteraceae; genus Phenylobacterium. The sequence continues at coordinate 23,888 of NZ_SSMX01000033.1, forward strand.
GCGTCATGAACGCGTCCGCGGCCCGCGACAGGACGCCCCAGGCGACGAGCGAGGGCCTGTGGCAGTCGAGCATCGCCATCATGGTGGACCTGCCGGGGGGGATCGTCACCGGGCGCGTCGCCCGCGCGCTTTCGAACACGCAGGCCGCCTGCGAGGGTTCGACCACCGTTACAAAGGGCCGGGTCGCGCCATAGACCTCGGCAAAGTGCGCTGAAACCGATGCCGCCACGCCTCCGACGCCCGCCTGGATGAACACATGGGTTGGGGGCGCCGCCAGCTCTGTGATCACCTCGCGCAGCATCAAGGTGTAGCCCTGCATGACAAGGCGCGGGATGCGCTCATATCCGGGCCACGATGTGTCGGACACCACGATCCAGCCGGACGCTTCGGCGGCGCGCGACGCCTCAGCGACCGCGTCATCATAGTTGCCCGGGGTTCGGACGACGTCGGCGCCATAGCGCGCGATGCGGTCGGCCCGCTGCGCGTTGGCGCCGGCGGGGACGAAGACCACGCATTTGGCCCCGACGCGCTGCGCGCCGTAGGCGACGGAGCAGCCGTGGTTGCCGGCGGTCGCGCAGACCACGGTCATTTGCGCCGCGGCATCAGTGACCGCGGGGCTTCGCCAATCCGCGATGTCGAGCGGAGGGTTCGTACGCTCGGAAGCGGCCTCGACGGCGAGGCATGCCACAGCGTAGGCGCCGCCCAGCGCTTTGAAGCTGCCAAGGCCAAAACGGCGGCTCTCGTCCTTCAGCCTGAGCGACGCGAGACCCAGCGCACCCGCCAAGCCGGGCAACGATAGCAGAGGCGTCGGCGAATACGCGTCTCGGCCTCGGACGAAGCGCATCACCGGCTCGGCGGCGCCGCCGCCCAACATCGCGCTGTCCGCAGCGTCGAGCGGCGTGCGGTAGGTGTCGAGCGTATTCAAGATCAGCAAGGGCGTCCCCGGCGAGCGCGGTCGTGAAGCGGCAGATTCCGCGAGATTCTATCTGCGCCCCCCAACAAAGGTGATCGACTTTGCCTGCCTTGCGATAAATATTATCGGATGACACCTCTGGACAGCTTCGATTTGCGCATCCTGACCTTGCTCCAGGGGAACGTTCGGACACCCATGGAAGAGCTCGCAGAGAACGTCGGCTTGTCGCCGCCCGCTTGCTATCGACGCATTCGCGCGCTGCGGGAGGCCGGCGCCATTGAGCGCGAGGTGGCGTTGGTGGCGCCGGGCGTGATGGGGTGGCCCATCACGATGGTCGTCTTAGTGACGTTGGAGCGTGACCGGGGCCGTATTATCGACGACCTCGTCGCCAAGCTGAACGCCGCGGACGAGGTCATCGATGTTTGGTACGTCACCGGGGATCACGACCTGGTGCTACACGTCGCCGCCCAAGACATGTCGGCTTACGACGCGTTCACGCGCCGGGCGCTCGACGCCGAGGACCAGGTGCGAAGCTTCAAGACGCTTGTTGTTCTCCGCCATCCGAAGCGCGCGGCGCCCTTGCCATCGGCGATCTGATCGATAGCGACGACCTGCAGCTTGTCGCCGTGCCGTCTCGCTCCGAACGGGCAGGGTCCCGCCGCCGCCCATCGGCGCTTCCTTCGTCTTGTTCTGTCGGTGGCCTGAGCGGGATGGGGGCGTTGGTCGCCAGGCGAAGGCGCCGGGATCGATCGCAAAGCGGGCTCGGCTTCTTCGCGCGATCAGTGGCGCCGGCGTTCGGCCGCGAAGAGCGGGCGTGGACGCTCGGCGTCTCGCCCGGTTTGACAGGCGGCGCGCCGCCACTGACTGGGCGACACGCCGAACACCTTGCGAAACTCATTGTTGAAATGGGAGATGTCATTGAACCCGGCCGCCAGGGCGACGGACGTGACGGGTTCGGCGGGGGTCAGAAGCCTGTCCGTCGCCGCCCGCATCCGCGCACTGATCAGGTACTGCCGGGGGCTCGCGCCGGTCACCTCCCGAAACACCCGGATGAAGTGATAGCGGCTCAACCCCGCCATCTCCGAGAGTTCGGCGAGGGACCAGGGCAAGGTGAACGTGTCTTCGAGATGGTACACGAGCTCGATTACGCGCGCCCGCTGCGACAAGGAGATCGGCGGCGGACCATGGCGCCGATCAAGTCGCAGGGCCGCCGCCGTCAGGTCGACAAGGCTTTCCTCGTTGGCCGCGCGGCCGCTGACGATCTTGGCCACCATCCCGTAGAGGACGGTCGCGGCGGGGGAGGGCTCAAGGGCTGGGGCGGTGAACATCACCGAGTCGACCTCGCAGGCGTTGGCGACCTCTTCGACAAGAGCCGGATTGAGCGCCACATAGGCCCGGCGGTTTCCGACCGTGTCGAGATGCTCGCAGCTGAACTCCTCGTTGAGGTTGCCGAACAGCACCGTACCTGGGGCGACGGTCCCCCTGTTGGTCGATGACCGATAGTTGAAGACGCCCGACGTCACGACGCCGATGCAAGGGCTGCGATAACAATTTTCCCACTTGGACGTGCTGGGATCGACGCACCGGGCTTGTCCCGCTTCGCACCCTTCAGCGTCGATGACCACCGGCGCCCGCACCCCCAGGGTCTCTCCCAGCTTGAGCGCCTGGGGCGGTGCGCCTCCCACGCCAGGCGGGCGATCCGGGGCGGTGGGAGTCATCTGCTCACCCATCAAGTTCGCAATTTACCCCAAGTACCGGAAAAGGAACGCTCCTATATAGAACCCGGCATAGGGTAACGAAATCAGTCCGGGCAACATTTGCGCCAATACGGCGTAGATGCGCAACGCGGCATGAGGTGCATTCGGCGCATGATTAAGTTGATTGGTCGAATATCGGTGAGCCTGGATGCCGAGTGCTTCATGGACGCTGCGGAACACGAGAAGCGTCTCGAGACGTTTCTCGCGGAAATACGGAAGGTCTATCCTGACGCCCAGTTTGAAATCGGACAGCGGCGCGATCGCAAGCCGCTCGGCTTGAGGAAGCTTTCGGATCCCGTTCCCATGCAACGCTACCAGGCGGGCTAGTGGCGACCCGGCGCGATCTCATCCGCGCGCTCGACGCGTTTCGCGCCCTCAGTCCGCAGGTCAATCTGCACCAGATCATCGCGTTCCTGCTTGTGGCCGAGAATGAAGGGCTTTTGGTGGGCCACGTGTGCGCCTTGGCCGGATTCTCGCAGTCGACCGCGTCGCGCAGCTTGCGCGCCAACGGGGTTGCGGGGACGCCCTGGGCCGTCCCGCCGGCGCTCGGGCTCGTCGAAGCCTGTCGCGTGTCTCGGTTTGCGAGCGGCCACGCGATCTTCCTCACGCCGGCGGGGCGCGACCTGCGCGACGCCCTGGATGCGATGCTCGCCCCCAGCCAAGGCCACGCTGTCGCCTCAGCCGGGCGCCGCAGCCTTGCCGACTAGGCCTCCATCCCTGCGTGCGGTCGCGGCGTTCGAAGCCGCGGCCCGGCACGAGAGTTTCGGTAAAGCCGCTGACGAACTCAACCTGACCCACAGTGCGATCAGCCACGCCATTCGGGGCCTGGAGTTGCGGCTGGGCGCGCAACTCTTTGCGCGCGTCGGCCGAACGGTGACCCTCACCCACGAAGGCGCCAATCTCGCGAAACGCGTCAGGGCGAGCTTGGCGCTGTTGACGGACGCCCTTGAGAAGCGACCCGAGCTCAGGCGATCGCGGCTTTCCATCGGCGCCGACCTCGTCATCGCCACGCGGTTGCTGGCGCCGCGCCTGGGCGCGTTCCGCGCGCTTCATCCCGAGATCGATCTGGAGCTGCGTAGCGTGGTCTCAGCCGCCGCGCTCACAGCGGGCGAGATTGACGTGGCGATCCGTTCGAACGGGGGTGTCGACCTGGGCGTCTCGACCCGACTGATCGCCCAGGAGCGTCTTTGTCCCGTAGCCGCGCCGCGGCTCGCCCATCTGCAGGATCTGACGCAGACGCCAAGGCACCTGCTCATTGAATCCCATGAGCATCCCTGGTCCCTCTGGTTCGCGCAGAGCCCCAGAAGGCTGTGCGAGGGCGCCCCCTCGATCCAAGTCGACACCGACGTCCTGGCGATCGAACTGGCCAGGGCGGGTCTGGGCGTGTCGCTCGCACGGCGATTGCTCGTCGAGGCGGACCTCGCAGAGGGCGCCCTGGTGCGGTTGGGAGAGGTCGAGATTCCGGCGCGGTCTGCCTACCACCTGGTTTGGAATCCCGCCTCGACGAAGCACCCTGAAATCGCGCTTTTCCTCGCCTGGATCGGAGAAGCGCTGGCGTCGCCCGCGACGCTGCCGAGTTGCGTGGGCTGGGGCGAGGGTCGCCGAAACGACGCCGCCCGAGACAGCCTCAACTAGGGAACACCGGGCACGCCTTCAGGCGAGCTCAGCCACACCGGTGGAACGTTCGCGCGGCGCGCCATATCGGCTTCGGCCGAGCGCTTGGATGTCGTGCGATGTCATCGGCGTGTCATGAGAGTGTTGTCCGGGCGCCACATGGAGGCTTGCCGTACAGCGCCGACCGCGCGGCGGGCGGCGCCGGGTCCGAGCTCATCCGCCCGTCTACATCCAAGCAAGTATTTGAATTTAAGCATCTTTCATGGCGTCGGCGCAATGCGGCCGATGGCTGCGCGAGCGTCATGAAAAGATGAATTCGCCTCATCAATGGACTGATGAGGTCATCCAGTCAAATTCCTGAGTAAAATTCACTTACGACCAAAGTCGCCTCCGCCCATAAACTTCGATTATCGACGGCTTGGGCTGCGACCGGTCGAATTGTCAGATCGACTTGCGTATGAGCCGTTATGGATATTCACCGTTGAGTGGAGTTTGGGGGACTATGGTTATGAGCACTGTCCGAAATCGTCTCTTGTCTACATCTTTGCTTTGTGGCGTGAGCTTGGGCGTCGTTTGGGCGACCGGCGCCGCGGCCGCCGACACGACCACCAGCAGCGGTGAAGTCTCCGAGGTCGTGGTGACCGGGACGCGTATCCCGTCGCCGAACCTGACCTCGATCGCGCCGGTTACCACCGTCGGCAGCGCCGAGATCAAGTCCCAGGGCATCACCCGGATCGAAGACATCACCAACTCCCTGCCGCAGGTCATGGCCAGTCAGGGCTCGATGGTCTCGAACGCGTCGAACGGCACCGCCACGGTCGACCTGCGCGGCCTCGGCCCGTCCCGCACCCTGGTGCTGATCGACGGCCGCCGCCTGATGCCCGGGGACCCATCGGCGTCCGCCGCGTCCGCGGCCGACCTGAACTTCATCCCCGCCGCCCTGGTCGAACGGGTGGACGTGCTGACCGGCGGCGCCTCGGCGACCTACGGCGCCGACGCCGTATCGGGCGTGGTCAACTTCATCATGCTGAAGAATTTCGAAGGTGTGCGCCTCGACGCCCAGTACTCGGGCTACCAGCACGACAACGGCGACAGCTTCGTCCAAGGCATCGTCCGCAACAACGCCGCCCACGCCACCGATCCGAGCCAGTTCGCCCTGCCCCCGAGCAGCGTGTTCGACGGCGAGGGTTCGGAAGTCAGCCTGGTGCTGGGCGCCAACGCCCCGGACGGCAAGGGCAACATCACCGCCTACGCCAGCTACCGCCAGAACAACCCGGTTCTGGAAGGGACCCGGGATTTCTCGGCGTGTACGTTGAACTCCGGAACCCCGAACTTCGCCGAGTTCGGCTGCGGCGGCTCCGGTACGGCCTTCCCTGCTCGTGTCGGCAACTTCGTCGTCGACCCGACCACCTTCAACACCTTCCGCCCGCGCACGGCCGCCGACGTCTTCAACTTCGGGCCGCAGAACTTCTTCATGCGTCCGGACGAGCGCTACAGCCTGGGGGCCTTCGCCCACTACGAGGTCGCCCCGTGGGCCGAAGTCTACATGGACACCATGTTCATGGACGACAACTCCACCGCCCAGATCGCCTCGGGCGGGATCTTCGCCGGCAACTTCAACATCAACTGCGCCAACCCCCTCCTGAGCACCCAGCAAGCCGCCTCGCTGATCTCGACGGCGGGCACGAGCTGCTTGGCCAACCCCGCCGGCACCTTCACCGGCGTCGTCGCCCGCCGCCTGCAACCGGAAGAAGGCGGCGGCCGCGACTCCGAATTCCGTCACATGGATTACCGGATCGTCGTCGGCATGCGCGGCGACTTGGGGAAGAACTGGACCTACGATGGCTACATGCAGTACGGCGCGGTGGCGCTGTCCGCGCAGCAGACCGGCAACTTCAACCTCACCCGCATCCAGCAGGCCCTGAACGTCGTCCAGACGCCGACCGGCCCGCAGTGCGCGCCCGGGGCTGACGCGGGCTGCGTGCCGCTGAACATCTTCACCAGCCAGTTCATCTCGCCGGCGGCGCTGAAGTTCCTCAACGCCGACAGCTTCGCGTCCGGCAACACCACCGAGCGCGTGGTCAGCCTGGCTTTCACCGGCAAGCTCGGTGACTACGGCTTCAAGAGCCCCTGGGCGTCTGAAGGCGTGGGTGTCGCGATCGGCGCCGAATATCGCCGCGAGCACCTGGACTCGACCGCCGACTTCCTGTCGACCAACGGCCTGGTGGACGGCAACGGCGGCGCGAGCCCGCCCGTCAACGGCGGCTATGACGTCTACGAACTGTTCGGCGAAGCCCGCGTGCCGCTGATCAGCGACATGCCCTTCGCCAAGGACGTCTCGCTGGAGCTCGGCTACCGCTTCTCGGACTACTCTTCGATCGGCGACACCAATACCTACAAGGTGTCGGGTGAGTGGGAAGTGATCGACGGCCTGCGCTTCCGCGCCGGCTACAACCGCGCCGTCCGCGCGCCGAACGTCGTCGAACTGTTCGCGCCGCAAAACGTCGTCCTGGACGGCACCAACGACCCCTGCGCCGGGCTGTCCGCCGGCAACCCGCTGGTGGCCACCTGCTCCAAGGCGTTCAACCTGACCACGGCCCAGGTCCTGGCCATCGAGCCGAACCCCGCCAACCAGTACCAAGGCCAGACCGGCGGCAACCCGAACCTGAAGCCGGAAATCAGCGACACCTACACCGCCGGGGTAGTGTGGCGTCCGACGTTCGCGCCGGGCCTGAACCTTTCGGTCGACTACTTCAACATCAAGGTCGACCAGTTCATCGGCACGATCGGCGAGAACCTGATCCTCAGCCAGTGCCTCGCCACGCTCAGCTCGCAGTTCTGCGGCCTTGTGCACCGGGCGGCGGGCGACAACTCCCTGTGGCTCGACCCGACCGGCTTCGTGCAGGACACCACGCTCAATACCGGTTCGCTGAAGACCGACGGTGTCGACTTCAACGCCGACTACCGCATGGACCTGTCGAGCGTGGGCCTCGGCGACAACGGCTCGGTCGCGCTCAGCTTCGTCGGCACCTGGCTGGACAGTCTGGCCACCCAGCCTCTGCCCGGCGGCGCTTCGTACGAGTGTAAGGGCCTCTACGGCACGACCTGCGGGGTGCCCGCTCCGGAATGGCGCCATAAGATGCGGGTCACCTGGAACACGCCCTACTCCTACGGCGACTGGGTCAAGAGCCTTAGCTTCTCCCTGCAGTGGCGCTATTTCGGCCGCGTCACCCTCGACGCCTACAGCAACAATCCGCTGCTGAACAACCCAGGGATCCAGTACGAGTCGGACCGCGTCCTGGCCGCTCAGAACTACATCGACCTGACGATGAACGTCACGGTCCACAACAACCTGAACTTCCGGGTTGGCGTGCAAAACCTGTTCGACAAGGATCCGCCGCTCACGGGCGCCTCGAACTGCCCGGCCGGTCCCTGCAACGGCAACACCTGGCCCCAGACCTACGACTCCTTGGGCCGGTTCATCTTCGTGGGCCTCAGCGCCGACTTCTAGTCGACGCGCCACGGCGAACATCGGGGGCGGCGGAGGGATCCGCCGCCCTCTTCGTATGCGGTCCGCGGCGCGCAGGCCGCTGCGATGAACTGCGCGGCGGCCATGCGGCCGCACCCGCGGAGCGGCTCACCGTCCGAGATTGCGACCACATGCTCACGCCGGTGGGCGACCCCCGGGTCGATCCTATGCAGGTCCGGCAACGGGATGCGGAAAAGGTCGAGCGCCATCTGGGTGAAGGCGACCGTTTCCTAGCAGATCGAAGTCGACCTTGTCCGTGGGGGAGACGCCCCAGTTGAGCAGCTAGTCCGGACCGCTCATCTCAAACTTTCGGAATGTCGGCCGCGCCGGGTCATGCGGTACTGCGACCGAAGCCGCCAGGTCTTTCCGCCGTCGACTGTCGGCCGTCCCAAGGTCAGGGCTATGCATGACAATCCGGTCAGCTGCGGCAGGCTCACTGGTGAAGCGCGCGACCGACGCGTGCTCCGGATCGAAGAACACAGCCGGCCAGGGCCCGGTCTTCGGGTCGAACCAACGCAAGTCCGCGTAGACCTCGCGCGTCGTGCGGGTCCCCGACTGATCGACGATCCAGACATCCTGCACCGCGCGTCCGTCCAGAACCCAGCTGACGATAAACTGCCGGTCCGCCGGGTGGTCAAGCCAGCCTTGTTGATGTCGAAATATTCGACATCCAGGTCCCGATCAACTTGGAGATAGCCTCGGCCTGTTGCCGGACGGGTGTCGACGCGTGGGCCGCCTGCAGCGCCGCGAAGAAATTGCGGCTTGGGTCGGCGGCGCGGGCCACGCCGGCGGACGCCGAGGACAGCGGGCTGGCGGCCAACAGCGCCGCGGCGAGCCGCGCGGCTACGGGGGAACGGAGGGCGCCGTCTTCGAGGCTTTCTACCCGTATGGAGAGCTCCGGCGCGCGCGCGTATGCCGCAGGCCCCGACCGCCCATGTGGGCAAGCAGGGGGACCGGCGCGATGGAGGCTTCGGTTAGGCCGTAGACGGCCTTCTGTTTGGCTGGAACGGCCATTAGATCGGCAGAGTTCGACCTATTGGCGAGCGCGCTCCCCGCGGCGGCACCGCACGCTCGCTAGAGTTTGGCGAGGCGATCCAACTCATCTCGCAGAACCTCGCCGACGTTTTCCGGATCACCGTCGGGCGGCACCGGGACCGTCATGACGACAACGCTACCTCCGCCGGGCCGCGGCAAGACACGCAGGAAGGCGCCGCCCTCTTGGCCGGGCGCGATCTCGCGCAGATAGTCAACCGAGCGGGCTTTCGGAGCGATGACGAGCCGAAGAGCAAAGGTTTGTCCGGCTTTGGCGGCGGTATATTTCGGCGACGCCGGGTCCAGATTTACCATGTCTGCGAAATTGGGCGCCCACCGCGGGATGTTCCGGGGATCCCGCAGGAGGTCAAAGACGGTCTCTTCCGGCGCTTCGAGTTCCTGGGCGCGCGTCACTGTTCGGCTCATGGATCCGACCTTTCCAGTCCAGAGCCGACAGTAGCGGCGGCGCTGGGCGGCGGCGCCACCTTGCGCCGAATGGCCTCGCGGGGGCGGCAAGCGGTTCCGCAACAGGTCTCCCGTCTCGACAGATTGACGGCTCATCGCAAGCCATCTTGCACGTTCGGCTGAAGCCATGCGGCTTGCGAAAGGTGGCGATGGAGAAGCGCGGTTGACCCCAGGGCTGGAATTCCAATCGCGCCAAAGCGCTTGCTCGGATGGACGCTATTAGAGGCGCATGGAGGACTGATTGCCGCATGATCGCCGCAACACCCGCACCACCCTACTTCGCCGTGATTTTCACCTCGACCCGGACGGAGGGTGATCATGGCTACGCGGAAATGGCCGGCCAGATGGAGGAGCTCGCCTCAACCCGCGACGGCTTCCTGGGGATCGAAAGCGCTCGCGCGGACAACATCGGACTGACCATTTCCTACTGGCGGGATGAGCACGCCATCAGCGCCTGGAAGGCTGACGTCGAGCACCTTGCCGCACAACGGCTGGGCCGTGAGCGCTGGTACGACACCTATAGTGTCCGCGTCGCCAAGGTCGAAAGGGCCTACGATTTCGTCTCGGCCAACTCGGTTTGATCCGTTCGCCGGCGAAATCCCGCACCGACCGAAACGGGTCCGTATGCTCCATCAGCCGTCGAGCCGCGGATGCCTGCCGGGGCGTGAGCTGGGTCTTTCCACAGGTCACATTCTTTCAAGACGACGAGCAGAACGACAGCCAGCGTAATGGGCTAGACGTCGCACGCCACTGTGGATGCGGCGGCTCGCCGTCACTGGTGACCGGCGGTCCATACGGGGGTGCCCGCCCCAGTGTTCGTTGTTCGGAGTCCTCCTGCATGCTCCGACCTTGTACCGCGCTCACCGACCGCCTGACGTGGACCGCGAACGCAGGGTCGACCGACGGCGCCGCGACGCAACCCACGGCCGGCGTCGCGGACCAACCGCACTAAAACTGGCCGATGACCTGTATGGGGGGCGTAGCGATGACGATGCGGCGTGTGAAGAGGATGGCCGCCTGGGTTGGCGCCATCGTGATGATGACGGGGTCGGCGGGTGCGGCGTGGGCGCAGATCCCTTCTGCGGGGATCGATGACTTCAAGGCGCCGCCGGATCCGCGATGGGGCGCGATCACCGCGGCGGACGTGGAAGCGGCCTATCGGCTGATCCGCGACAATCACCCCGGCGCAACGCCCGAGATCGGAGACCCGGCCTTTCGCCGCGCCCTGGAGGCGGCGCACGCCCAGGCGCAGGCTCGCGCCCATGAGGCGACCTCCTATCAAGGCTATGCGGCGACGCTCAACGCCTTCGCCAACGGCCTGGGCGACAAGCATATTTGGAGCCGTCCAACCTTGCTGCCCAACCTGGTGCGCTGGCCTGGGATGGTCGTCAGTAAGCGCGGCGAGCGCTGGGTGATCACCGATACCGACGAAGCGAACCACTCCATGATGGGCGCGGCGCTCACCGCCTGCGACGGCATCCCCGTAGCGGAGTTCGCGCGCCGCAACCTGGGCGGCTACCGCGCGGTCTGGCGGATCGGCGCGCAACAGATCCAGGCCGCGCCCTGGCTCCTCATCGACGAGGAGAACCCGTTCATCGCGCGTCCCAAGGCCTGCGACTTCGAGACGGCGGGCGGCGCGCGCACCATGACGCTCGACTGGTTGCGGGCCAAGCGCGTCGACCTCCTGCCCCGGCTGCAGAAGGCGGTGGGCGCGGGCGCCGCCGGCTTTGGCTTGAGGAAGGTGGGCGATGGCTACTGGATTGCGATGGAAGACCTCGACGCGCCAGGCAAGGCGGTGGCGGTTCAGGTCGCGGCTGAAGCGGCGGCCTTGCGGGCCGCGCCCTTCGTGGTCTTGGACCTGCGCGGCAACGGCGGCGGGTCGTCGCTGATCGGCCGCGAGGTCGCCGCAGCGCTGTTCGGCAAGAGCAATGTCGAGGCGCGCCTCGGCTCGCTAACCGATACGCCTTGCGGCGGCGGAGACGGCACCTGGCGCGCTTCGGCTGGCAATATCGCCAACCTTGAGTTCCTGCTGGAGCTGCTTGGCGAGCAGAACGGCCCGGAGTTCCGCAAGATCATCGGCGACCTGATCGTCCAGGCCAAGGCGGCGCATGCCAAGGGCCAGCCCTTCTCTGGACCCACCCATTGCGACCGCCCGCCGGCGCCGGCCAAGGCCAGCGGCCAGCCGGACGGCATGAAGGGCCGCTTGATCGTGCTCACCGACAACAAGTGCTTCAGCTCCTGCTTGGTTGTGGTCGACGATTTCCGAAGCCTGGGCGCCTACCAGGTCGGACAGGCGACGGACGCGGCGACGCGCTACAGCGAGGTGCGCGAAATCTATCTGCCGTCCGGCTATTCGATGTTCTCGACCCTCCAAGCTGTGCAGGTGGATGCCGACCCCGATATCGGTCCATTCGAGCCGGCGCTCGCCTATGACGGCGACATCGCCGACACTGCGGCGTTGGAACGATGGGTTACAGGGGTCGCCGTGCGCCAGGCGGGGCCGGCGCGGCCATAGGGGCTGGACGGCTAGCGTAGGCCGGGACAGGGCCACGGGTTCCGGTCACCGCTTGACATGGGCCCAGACCACCGCCGTTCCGCCTGGATGGGAGGGCAATTTCAAACCGATGCACCACTCACGGGTCAAATCCCGCACCGACCGAAACGTGTCCGCATGCTCCATCAGCCATCGACCCGCGGACGCCCGCCGGGGCGTGAGCTGGCTCTTTCCAAGGGTCACATTCGTTCAAGACGGGGAGCAGAACGAGAGCCAGCGTAACGCGGGCTAGACGGTCGCACGCCACCGTGGACGTGCCGGCTCGCCGTTGCGGGCGAGGAGCGGCCCTAGGAGGTTTTCGCCCCAGACGCCGCGCACCCGTCAAGCCTCGGAGCTGCTCTTGAGATCTTTGATATTCGTTCTCGCGTTCGCCAGCTGTGTGGACCTCTGGCTCGGCGGCGACGGCCAAGCTCGCGCCACAGGCGCGACGCCGGCGGTCCTGAATCCCAATTCGGGCGCCATCTCGCTGACCGGACTTTGGCGTTTCGCCATTGGCGACGATCCGCTACGCAGCCGGCCAGACTTTAACGACGCGGCCTGGGAAGCCGTCCATCTCACACCGAAGCCGCAGGCGCGCGATGCCGATGTCGGCCTGGAGGGCTACATGCCCGGCTGGAGCGCCAGGGGGCATGGGGGCTACGATGGCTTTGCCTGGTACAGGCGGCCCATTGATTTTTCCGCAGCTTCCCGCGACCTGGCGATCGCAGGGCCGACCATGGTCGACAGCGCTTACCAGATCTATTGGGATGGCCGCCTCGTCGGCGGGATTGGTGATTTCTCCCAAACGCCGCCCATCGCCTACGGCATACATCCCCAACGTTTTCACCTAGGCGGTGTCCCCGCAGGACGCCATTGGATCGCCATCCGGACCTGGCTGGATCCCTCGGAGGCGGGATCTCCGGAGGCCGGCGGGCTCCATGTCACCCCCACCATCGGTGAGCGACCGGAAATCTCCGGCCTTGTCGGACGAGAGTGGACGGACACCTTCAAGGGATATGTCGTCGACGCGGTGGAGCCGCTCGCCTTCCTCCTCCTTGCGGTATGGGCCGTGCTTGCCAGGCGGCATGACGCCGCGAGGGCGAGATCGGTCTGGCTGGCGATGGCGCTTATGCTGACCGCGCTCACCCGCGCGAACCAGCCGCTGTTCTATTGGAGCGGCAGGGAGAGCCTCCACGCCTACGACGCTCTGCGCAACGTTATCGAGGCCCCCGCGGCCCTTGCCGCCTGGATGATCGCCATCCGCGCCTGGCTCGACCCCAAGCGGAGCGTCGTGGTCCCTGTCGTCGCTGTCGCCCTCGGTTTGGCCCTCGCGATCAGCCAGGTCCTCAGCCGCAGCTGGTTGACGATCTTCAGCACGGACTCGAAGCAGTTCCTGCACGCCATCTCAGCCGATCTGCGCCTGGCGTTTGCCGGCCTCTTTCTTAGCCTACTCGTTTGGGGTGCGGCGCGGCGGCGCGCGGATGAGACGGTTTTTCTCACCTCTTCAGCTGTTCTAGTCGGAACCGGGCTATTCGCGGACGAGCTCAGCCGAATGCATCTCAAGAGCATCTGGTTCGTGTTCGGGACGGGCGTCTCACGCACCCAGCTCGCCTATGCCGCCGCCACCGCCGCCTTGGCGATGCTGCTGATCTCCGATCGTCACCGCGCGGAGCCAGCAACGGTTCTGGCGCACTCCCCGCCATGAACCTTTGCGCGGGGAACGCCTCACCAATAGCCGTCGAGCTAGTCGCAACGGCGTAGCGGCACCGGACTTAAAACCCAGTGTATTCAGGGTTGTATGAGAAGATCCAGTGCGATTGCGCCCTTTCCGACTTACACACCTGTTACACACTCGGCCTCGCGAGGAAACGCGATGCCGGGCCGAAACCCACGAGCTTCTAGGCGGAAAAGGTCCACGTCTACCGGCGCCCGGGAGCCGTGTGTGGCAGTGCTCGACCTACCTGGGCGAGAAAAACCACCGCAAAAGCACCGGGAAGACCGAGCTTGCGGCGGCCACGGCCTTCGCCCAGGACTGGTACATCGAGCGCTATGCTGGGGAGCTTGAGCGGCGACCCGTGCGGCCGCTGGCGACGGCCTCACCCCAAAAAATCAAACCCGGCGGCGAGGGGGGCTCGCCGCCGGGTGATTTGGTTCGGTTCCGCAGGCCACAAGGACCTGCGGTATCCGTCAGTGGGTT
>NZ_SSMX01000034.1 GCF_004799515.1 Phenylobacterium sp.
GACGCGCTTCCAGCTCATGTCGGTGACGTGCAGCAGGCCGTCGATGCCGCCCAGGTCCACGAACGCGCCGTAGTCGGTGATGTTCTTGACCACGCCTTCGCGGACTTCGCCTTCCTGCAGCTGGGAGACCAGCTCGGTGCGCTGTTCGGCGCGGGCTTCCTCGAGGATCGCGCGGCGCGAAACCACGATATTGCCGCGCGGACGGTCCATCTTCAGGATCGCGAACGGCTGCTCGCGGCCCATCAGCGGGCCGACGTCGCGCACCGGGCGGATGTCGACCTGGCTGCCCGGCAGGAAGGCCGAGGCGCCGCCGAGGTCGACGGTGAAGCCGCCCTTCACGCGGCCGACGATGGCGCCCATCACCGGCTCATTGCGCTCGTAGACGGCTTCCAGGCGCGTCCAGGCTTCCTCGCGGCGGGCCTTGTCGCGCGACAGCACGGCTTCGCCCATGGCGTTTTCGACGCGTTCCAGGAACACTTCGACGGTGTCGCCGACCTTGATCGGGGCCTTGCCCTCTTCCTCGCCGAACTCCTTCAGCGAGACGCGGCCCTCGGTCTTCAGGCCCACGTCGATGATCGCGATGTCCTTCTCGATCGCGACGACCTTACCTTGGACGACCTGACCTTCCATGAAGTCACGTCCGCCCATGGACTCGTCCAGCAGGGCGGAGAAGTCGTCGCGGGTGGGATTGAGGCTCATATCGTCAGCCATGGATCTCTTCTTCAAAATGACGTCGCGGCCCGCGCAGCTTTGCTGTCGGACGGAATCCCCGCGTCGGGTTAAGGGTTGAACCGAAGACGCCAAAGGATGGCCCCTGGCGTAAGTGGATTTTGCCCGCAGCCGTTCGAGGGTAAGGCGCGGTTGGATTTGCCGGGGCGCCTGTCCCTTTCAGGAAGACATCCACCTGGCGCGCGCCGCCTCGACGATGCGGCGGGCCGCATCGGCGGCCTGCGATATACTCATTTCGGAGGTGTCCAGCAAGGTCGCGTCCGGCGCGGGCCGCATGGGCGCGGCCTCGCGCTCGCCGTCGCGCTCGTCCCGGCGGCGGATATCGGCCAGGACGGTCTTCAGGCTGACCCGCTCGCCGGCGGCCTTCAGCTGCTTCCAACGGCGCTCGGCGCGCACCTCGGGGCGGGCGGTGACGAACAGCTTGGCCGGGGCGTCCGGGACGATCACCGTGCCGATGTCGCGCCCATCGAGGATCGCGCCGCCGTCCTGGCGCGCGAAGGTGCGCTGGAAGTCCCAGAGCGCGCCGCGCACCCGGGGATGCACGGCCACCCGGCTCGCCGCCTCGCCGGCCTTGCGGGTGCGCAGGTCGGGGTTCTCGAGCTGGTCGGCGGTGATCAGCGCCGCGGCGGCGGTCGCGGCCTCGTGGTCGTCAAGGTTCTCGCGCGCCTGCAGCATGGCCATGCCGACGCAGCGGTAGAGCAGGCCGGTGTCCAGCACCGGAAGGTCGAAGGCCTCACCCAGCTGCTTGGCGATGGTGCCCTTGCCCGAGGCCGCCGGCCCGTCGACGGCCACCACGAAGGTGGTCAGCGGTTCGGGGTCATGCTGGCTCACGCGCTCCTCTCCCCCGAGCGCTGCGAGAGAGCGAGAGGGCAGGGAGAGGGCCGCGCCAAGGGCGCCCCCTGCCCCAAAGCTCCCCATATGTTCACATCAACCTCATGGGAAGTCCAACTCGCCTGACCCCGGCAGCGACCTTGGCCCGCGCCCGCGAACTTCGCCGGCAGGACACCATCGCCGAGGCCCGGCTGTGGAACGCCCTCAGAGCCCACCGGCTCGGCGGCGGGGAATGGAAACGTCGGGTCCCCTGGGGCCCCTATTTCCTGGATTTCCTCTGCCGGGACGCGGCCTTGGTTGTGGAAGTCGATGGCGGGCGGCACAGCGAGCAGGTCGACGACGCGCGGCGGACCGCCGTCATCGAACGCTCGGGACTGCGTGTCCTCCGGTTCTGGAACACCGATGTGCTGACCAACCGAGACGGGGTCTGTTGCACGATCCTTGAAGCCTGTGGCGGCGAGCGGCCCGGGTTTGACCCTCTCCCTACCCTCTCCCTCTCTTCGCTGCGCTCGGGGGAGAGGAGGCCGCCACGCCCCTGATCCTCCTCTCCCCCCGCGGAGCGGGGAGGGAGAGGGCAGGGAGAGGGCGGCGCTCACGCTGAAATCTCCGCGCCCAGGCCGCGCATGAGCGCCAGGAAGCCGGGGAAGCTGGTGGCGATCATGCCGGGCTCGTCCACGGCCACGGGCGCGCCCGCCGCCAGGCCCAGGATCAGGTGGCTCATGGCGATGCGGTGGTCGCCGTGGGTCGTGACCCGCGCGCCGCCGGCCACCCCGTGGTTTCCGCGCACGGTTCCCATCACCGTCAAGCTGTCCGGCCCCTCCTCGACGGCCACGCCGCAGGCGGCGAGGCCCGCGGCCATGAGGGCGATCCGGTCGCTCTCCTTGACCCGCATCTCGCCGATGCCGCGCATGGCGGTCGGGCCCTCGGCGAAGGCCGCCGCCACGGCCAGGATCGGATATTCGTCGATCATCGAGGGCGCCCGCTCCGGCGGGACCTCGACGCCCACCAGCTCAGAATGCCGCGCGGTGACGTCGCCCACCAACTCGCCGCCCTCCTCGCGGACATTGGCCACCGACAGGTCCGCGCCCATCTCGCCCAGGGTGTCCAGGAGGCCGATACGCAAGGGATTCAAGAGCACGCCCTCCACCGTCACCTGCGACCCCGGGGTGATCAACGCCGCCACCAGCGGGAAGGCCGCCGAGGACGGATCGCCCGGCACGCGGATATTCGTCCCGGTGAGCCGCTGGCCGGGCGGCAGCACGATGCGGCGGCCGCCGTCCGCCTCCTCCACCAGCACCTCCGCGCCGAAGCCGCGCAGCATCCGCTCGGTGTGGTCGCGGGTGGCCTCGGGCTCCATCACCTCGACGCCGCCCGCCGCGTTCAGCCCGGCCAGAAGGACGGCGGACTTCACCTGGGCCGAGGGCTCCGGCAGGCGGTAGGCGATATGCTTCAGGCCGCCGCCCTGCAGGGTGAGCGGCAACCGCCCGCCGGCCCGGCAGATCCAGCGCGCGCCCATCTCGCCCAGGGGTTTCAGCACCCGGTTCATCGGCCGCCCGCGCAGGGAGGCGTCGCCGGTGAAGGTCGCGCTGAGCTCGAACCCCGCCGCCGCCCCCATGATCAGCCGCACGCCCGTGCCGGCGTTGCCGCAGTCGACGATGTCGGCGGGCTCCGTGAAGCCGCCGCGCCCCTCGATGCGCCAGCGCCCTTCGCCCAGCCGTTCAGCGCCCGCGCCGAAGGCCGCCATGGCCGCCGCGGTGCGCTTGACGTCCTCGCCTTCCAGCAGGCCCTCGACCTCGGTGACGCCCGTCGCCAGGGCGCCCAGGATCAGCGCGCGGTGCGATATGGACTTGTCCCCCGGCGCGCGCACGCGCCCCGTCAGGGCGCCGGCGTGCGAGGCGGTCATTGACGCCGCCGTCATCTTGAGAAAACGAGCCTCCGCGGCCTGGCGGTTTCTGTGAGGGGGATTGCTTTTGACAGCCGGTCCCGTGCGTGGCAAGGGAGCCCGCTTCTCAGGCCGCCCGCCATCTATCTTTTGAGGATCATAGCTTTGGCCAATCCGGAACTAGGCTCCAAGCAGGTCTGCCCTAACTGCCAAGCGAAATTCTACGACCTGGGCAAGCGCCCGGCGCATTGCCCCAAGTGCGACACCGAATTCGACCCCGACGAAGCGGTCCGTAACCGCCGCGTCCGCGCCCGCGCCGTGACGCCGGAGCCGGAAGCCGACGAGGAACGCGAGGATCAGGTCCTGGGCGACACCGAGGCCGAGGACGAAGAAGAGGAAGAAGAGGTCGTCACCCCCGAACTCGACGAGGTGATCGACGACCCGGTGCTGGCCGCCGACGATGACGAGGACGCCGCCGAACCCGGCCCGGCCGTCTCCGAGGATCTGGGCGAGTTCACCGAGGAGGAAGAGGTCGAGGACGACGCCGACGTGCCCTTCCTGGAAGAGGACGAGGATGACGATTTCGACGATTCCGAGATCGAAGGCCTGCCCGACGAGGGCGACGTCGACGACCGCTAGGACGCGGATGGGTCCGGCGCGACGAAAAACCCTCACCAGATGGGTTGATCGCGCCGGACTGTTTGAATAGGTTCCGCGCCTTCCTGACGGGCCGCCCGGCTTCGGAGGGAAGGCCCAGACCTTGGGGCTATAGCTCAGCTGGTAGAGCGCTTGAATGGCATTCAAGAGGTCAGCGGTTCGACTCCGCTTAGCTCCACCATGGAGGCCCGTAGGAAACCCCTACGGGCCTTCGCCTTTTCCGGGCCCGCCCTAGCGCTGTTGCAGGGCTTCCGCCGTGGCGGCCTTCAGCTTGCGGATGCGTTCCTGATAGAGCCGCGCCAGGCGGTCGGGGTCGGAGACGTCGCTGCGGGCGTCGCGCCAGGCCAGCTGGTGTTCGCGCAGCAGATCGCGGTCCTGGTGGGCCGCCAGGGCCTCGGCGTAGGCCTGCCGCAGGTCGTCCTGGAGGCGCTTCAGCTTCGCATCGCCGCAGATCGTCCGGTCCGCCGGGGTCGGCTGGGCCGCGCAGCCGGCGGCCGCGGGCTTGTCCGCACCCAGGCGATCGGCAATGGGCCGGTCTGAAGCGGGCTTATCAGCGACAATCGGCGTCGGCTCCGGCGACGCCGCGGCCGGGGCGACCGGAGCGGCGGCGCGCGGTGTGGGCGGCGGCGGCGAATCCGCGGGTATGGGCGCGGCGTCGGCGCCATGCGCGGGCTCGAGAGCGTCGGTTGGCGTGGCCGGCGGCGCGGAACTGTCCGCCGAAGACGCTGGCGCCGCATCCGGAGCGGTCTCAGCGGCAGCGGCCGGGTTCGGCGGCTCGGCGGCCGGCGCGGGCGGAGCCGCGAGCGCCGCCGTCTGGATCGGACCGGCGGGCAGCGGGCCTTCGTGGACAATGCCATAGGCCCACCAGCCCAGCGCCAGGCCGAACGGCACGCCCAGCACGAAACCCGCGAGCATCCGGAAGTGCGTCTTGCGCGGCGGCGGCGGCCGCTGGGGCGGCGCGGCGCGGGGCGGATCGGGATCGACAAGGTGCAGCGGCCGGTCATCCGCCATCGTCCGGAAACCGGGCGGGGCCGGCGCCGCCTCGACCGGCGGCTCCGGTTCTGGCTCGGGCTCCACGGCCGCGGCCGCGGCGGCCATCTCCCGCTCAGCCGGCGGCCGCCAGGCGGGCATCGGCGGCACATCGTCCTCATCCGCCTCGAATGCGGCGGCGTCCGGCGCCTCGGCCTCCAGGGGCTCGGCGAGGTCGAAGTCGATGTGGCGCGGCTCGGCCGGCCGGCGCTTGCCGAACCGATGGCGCTGCGCCGGCGCCTCGCGGCGCGCGGCCATCTCCTGGAGGATCCTATAGGTGAAGGCGGCGTCGCCCTGCCGCCGGCTCGACTCCAGCAGTTGCCGGAGCTCTTGCCCCGACGCGTCGGTAAGGTTCACTTGCGGCATCGACAGGCCGTCCTGGGCGCTTCTCAAATCCAGTCGCCAGCGCCCGTCACTTCACCAGCAGCGCCAGTATCGGGTGGGTCGCGCCGCGTGGGAAGGCCTATCGCGCATAACGGCTGCGACCGAAGGTCCGCGGTTCAAACCCGCTACATCGCCGTGCGCAGGGTGAGCAGTTCCGGGAAGAGCTGCCGGTCCAGGGCTTTGACGAGGTAGGAGACGCCCTCCGATCCGCCGGTGCCGCGCTTGAAGCCGATGATCCGCTCCACGGTCTTCATGTGGGTGAAGCGCCATTGCTGCAGGCGGTATTCCAAGTCGACGAGCTTCTCGCCAAGCTCATAGAGGTCCCAGTAGGCGTCGGTGCGCCGGTAGATCTCCAGCCAGGCCGCCTCCACGGCGGCGTCGGGGACGTAGGGCTGGCTCCAGTCGCGCTCCAGATGATCGGCGGGAATGGCGAAGCCGCGGCGGGCCAGAAGGCGCAGGGCCTCGTCATAGAGGCTGGGGGCGTTCAGCAGGGCCTCAAGGTCGGCGCGGCGGGCGGGGGCGGCGTGGTGGACGTCCAGCATGCGCCGGTCCTTGGCGCCAAGCAGGAACTCCAGCTGGCGGTACTGGAAGGACTGGAAGCCGGAGCTCGCCCCCAGGCTTTCGCGGAAGTGGGCGTAGTCGAAGGGGGTCATGGTGGCCAGGATCTCCCAGGCCTGGATCATGTGGGCCTGGATACGCGCCACCCGCGACAGGGTCTTGAAGGCCGCGCGCAGATCGTCGGCGGCGATCCGCTCGGCGGCGCTGCGGATCTCGTGGATCGAGAGCTTCAGCCAAAGCTCCGTGGCCTGGTGGATGACGATGAACAGCAGTTCGTCGTGTTCGTCGGTCTTGGTCGCCTGGGCGCCGAGCAGGGTCTCCAATTGCAGGTAGTCGCCGTAATCCATCGCTCAATGTCCTCGCGCCGCGGTGGCGCGAGGTTACGGCCCAGGCCTTCGCGGAAAGCAACCGGCCGGACCGATCCGAACCCGCGAGACCTAGGCGAAGGCCCCTGTGGCGGACTATGCAGGGCGCGGACGATGCAGGCGCAGTAAGCCTTGGGGGCGCCGACGTGACAGGCCTGATCCGCACTTCCCAAATCCCGACCTCGGCGGCGATCGCCGTCCTGGCCGTGGCCGTCCTGGCGCTCACGGCCTGCGAGAAGGGCAAGCCGCGGCATCCGCCGCCCGATCCCATGGCCCTGCCCGACGCGCCGGAAGCCCCGGCGCCGGTGCGCTCGACCGGCCTGCCGAAGAGCCCGCAGCCGGCGGCCTTCTCCCTGGACCAGCTGGGCGCGACGGCCAGCCCGCTCTCCAAGCCCACGGTGACGGCGCCGGCCAACCAGCCGCTGGCCTTCAGCGGCTTCGCCTACGATGCAGCCACCGGACAACCGGCCAGGGGCGTCGACCTGGTGATCGACGGCCAGGCGCACGGCACGGCCTATGGCGCGGCGCGGCCCGATGTCGCGCGCTACTTCAAGTCGCCCGCCCTTCTCGACGTGGCCTTCAAGGCGACCCTGCCGGCGGGCAGCCTGACCGTCGGGGCGCATACCCTGCTGATCCGGGTCGTGAGCGCCGATGGCAAAAGCTACGCCGAAGGCCAGGCCATCCCCTTCCAGCTGCGCTGAGGGCTCCAGGCCGCGTCATTGAAACCGCCCGAGGCGATCCCCACCTAGTCCTTGTCCGGTTGGGCCGCGCCGCTGCCGGGCGGCCCGGCCGGAGAGTCGCTTTCACTGGGACTCTTCGAGGATGAACAGGTCGGTACTTTTCGACAGCCCGTTTCTTTTGGGCTTCGAGCACACCCGCAGTCTGATCGAGCGCGCCGCCAAAGCGGCCGCCGAGAGCTATCCCCCCTACAATGTGGAGGATCGCGGCGATGGCGGGATCCGCATCACCCTGGCCGTGGCCGGCTTCTCGCCGGACCAACTGGAGGTGACGGTGGAGGACCGTCAGCTGACGGTCGTGGGCCGCCGCAACGACAACGCCGCGCGGCCGGAGGACGCCTACCTGCATCGCGGCATCGCCGCGCGCGGTTTCATCCGCAGTTTTGTCCTGGCCGACGGCATGGTGGTGGAGGAGGCGAGCCTCGCGCATGGCCTCCTGCACATCGACCTGGCCCGGCCCGAGCCCGAGAAACGGGTGCTCAGGGTGCCGATCCGCACCGGAGCCTGACCAGGATCGTTAAGTATCAAACAGGAGACAGTCGGATGTCCGATGTCTCTGCAATTGGGCGACAGGCTGAACCGGCGGTCGCTCGAGGCGTTGAGTTCACGGAGGTGGTCATGATGACGCCCGTTTTATCGACTGAAGCTTTTGCGGCGCTGGGCGCCCCGAACCTTGTCTATGTGCGCCCGGTGAGCGCGGCCGAGATCCTGGCCAGCGTCCCCTCGGCCCAGATCCAAGGTTTCGACCTGGCGCCCGACCAGACCCTCTACGCGGTGCACCGCGCCGATGGCGAACGCCTGGCGGTGCTCACCGACCGCGATTCCGCCGTCGCCGCCGCCCTCGCCCACGAGCTGGCGCCGGTCTCTGTCCACTAAGCAGACAGGCTACTAAGGAAATAGGACGGTTCAGGCCGCCGAAGGGCGGTTGGCCTGGACCGGGTCCTGCGCAAGCAGGGCGTGGATCGCGTCGGCCGTGCGCGCCTGGCGCAGCTGCTGGCGCAGGTCCGACTGGCGCAGGAGGCGCGAGACGCGGGCCAGGGCGCGCAGGTGCTCGACGCCCGTCGCTTCCTTCGGCGCGAACAGGGCGAAGATCAGGTCCACTGGCTGATCGTCCACCGAATCGAAGTCCACCGCATGCTCCAGGCGCACGAAGACGCCGCGCAGGCGCTGCAGGCCTTCCAGCCGGGCGTGCGGGGCGGCCACGCCGTGGCCGACGCCTGTCGAGCCCGCCTGCTCACGCTCGGTGAGCGCGTCCAGCACGTCGCCGGCGTCCAGGCCGAGGTTGCGGGCGGCGATCTCGGCGACCACCGCCAGCGCCTTGCGCTTGTTGGCGGCGCTCACGCGCAAGGAGATCGCGCTGCGATCGAGGAGTTCGCCGATCTGCATCTTGTCTCTTTAAGAAGCTCGCACTGCTCTCTTAAGGTCCGCACCCGACCGCAGACCGCCCCATCGTCCCGTCAGCTCCATCGTCGTCAAACCCGGAAGGCGCGCCCCTTAAGCGCCCGCCGCGCCGACCGATCCCGCGCCGTTGGTCCGCGTGCGCTCGGGATCGATCCAGCCGATGTTGCCGTCGGGGCGGCGATATACCACGGACAATCCGCCATGCGCGGCGTTTCGGAACACGATTGTTTGAGATTCGGTCAGGTCCAGCTCCATCACCGCCATGGAAACGGTCATGACCCCGATCGGCGTCTCCGTCTCGGCGATCACCATGGGCTCGGGGAAGCCGTTCTGGACCGCGTCCTCATCATCGTCGAGGTCATCGTCCGGAGCCTGCAGCACGTAGTGGGCGGCGGTCTCGGCCTGGCGGGCCAGCGCCTGCGGATGGTGGTCCTTCAGCCGGTTCTTGTAGCGGCGGATGCGCTTCTGCATCTTGGCGATGGCCGCATCGAAGGCCAGGTGCGCGTCGCCGCCCAGGCCGTGGGTGGTGAGCTGCTGGCCTGAGGCCAGGGTGACGGCGCAATCCACCTTGAAGGCGTGGCCCTCTCGGCTGACCACCACGTCGGCGCCGCCGCCGTCACGGTCGAAGTATTTGCCAATGCTGAGGGAGAGTTCGTCGGAGACCCGCGAGCGCAGGGCCTCGCCAACGTCGACATGTTTGCCGGTGACTTGGACTTGCATGTGAGGATCAACGCGCCCGGGCCGCGAAGGTGGCAAGGAACTTGTCGGTGAACGGCCGAGCTAGGCGATTTCCTTCAACCGCCGCCGCCGCTCCACGGAGGACGGGATGCGCATGGCCTCTCGGTATTTGGCCACGGTGCGCCGGGCGATGTCGACGCCGGCTTCTTTCAGTATGTCGACGATGGTGTCGTCGGAGTGGACGTCGCGCTCGGACGCCTCGGTGTCGATGAGCTGCTTGATCTTGTGGCGCACGCTCTCGGCGGAGTGGGCCTCGCCGCCCTCGGTCGCCTGGATCGCCGAGGTGAAGAAGAACTTCATCTCGAAGACCCCGCGCGGGGTGGCCAGGTACTTGTTGGAGGTCACCCGGCTGACGGTGCTTTCGTGCATGCCGATGGCGTCGGCGACGGTCTTCAGGTTCAGCGGCCGCAGGTGCTCGACGCCATAGGCCAGGAAGGCGTCCTGCTGGCGCACGATCTCGGACGACACCTTCAGGATGGTCTTGGCCCGCTGGTCGAGGCTCTTCACCAGCCAGCTGGCCTGGGCCAGGCAGTCGGTGACGAAGGTCTTCTCCTGGTCGGTGCGCGCGCTGGCCGAGACGCGGGCGTGATAGCGCTGGTCGACCAAGAGGCGCGGCAGGGTCTCGGAGTTCAGCTCCACGTGCCAGAGGCCGCCCAGGCCCTCGCGCACATAGACGTCGGGGACCACGGTCTGGGCCGGCTCGCCGCCGAAGGCCGCGCCGGGCCGGGGCGTCAGCGCCCGCAGCTCGGCCACCATCTCGCGCAGATCCTCATCGTCGACCCCGCAGGCGCGCTTCAGCGCCGGCATGTCGCGCTTGGCGAGCAGCGGCAGGTTTTCCAGCAGCGCCGCCATGGCCGGGTCGTAGCGGTTGCGGTCCTTGAGCTGGATCGCCAGGCACTCGGCCACGTCGCGGGCGCAGACGCCCACCGGCTCGAAGCCCTGGATCACCGTCAGCACCCGCTCCAGCAGGTCGACGCCGCAGCCCAGGCGCTCGGCGACCTCGGCCAAGTCCGCGCGCAGGTAGCCGCCCTCATCCACCGCATCGATCAGCACCAGGGCGGCGGCGGCCTCAGCGCCCGCGAGGCCCGCGGCGGAGAGCTGGTCCTGCAGATGTTCGGCTAGGGTCTTGTCGTGGGTGAGCGCGCCTTCCAGCCCGTCGGCGTCGCCTTCGAACGACCCGCCGCTCTTGGCCTTCGACCAGTCGATGGAGGCGCCGGCGTCAGCCGCGCCCATGGAGGGCTCGCTGTCGCCGGTGACCTGCTCGCCAGGCGAGGCTTCGTCGTGCGTCGCGTCCATCTCGGCGCGGGAGACCGAATCCTCGACGCGGTCGGTGGCGTAGTCGGCGGCGGCTTCGATGGGGGCTTCGGCGTCCGGCTCGTTGTCGCGCTCGTCGCGCTGCAGCAGCGGGTTGCGCTCCAGCTCGGTCTCGACGAAGGCCTCGAGCTCGAGATTCGACAACTGCAGCAGCTTGATCGCCTGCTGCAGCTGCGGCGTGATGACCAGTCCCTGGCCCTGCCGGATCTCGAGTCGCGCGCTGAGCGCCAAGACAAAGCCCCCTCTGGCCTGTTTCTTGCTTTGACCTTAGCCAATGGAAGGGAACCGATTGGTTAACGGCCCGCGCGAAGACCGCGGGACGGCGCTTTTTCGTGGGCGAGATTGCTGGCAGCAGCCTGGCAGGATAGGCTTCCGTCATGCGCCGTGCGGATAGGCTCTTCCAGATCATCCAGGTTCTGCGCCGCACCCGCCAGCCGGTGACCGCCGAGGCCATGGCCGCGGAGCTGGAGACCTCCAAGCGCACCGTCTACCGCGACATCGCCGACCTGATCGGCCAGCGGGTGCCGATCCGCGGCGAGGCGGGCGTCGGCTATGTGCTGGACGGCGGCTTCGACCTGCCGCCCCTGATGCTGACCCCGGACGAGATCGAGGCGGCGGTGCTGGGCGCCCAGTGGGTGGCCGGCCGCGGCGATCCGGCGCTGGCGCGCGCGGCGCTGGACCTGATCGCCAAGATCGGGGCGGCGGTGCCCGAGCGCTTGCGGCCCCTGGCCCTGGAGCCCTCGGCGCGGGCGGCGACGCGCTGGAACATCGTCCCCGACAGCATCGACATGGCCCAGGTGCGCCACGCCATCCGCAACGGCCACAAGATCGCGCTGAGCTACCGCGATGAGCAGGAGCGGGTGAGCCAGCGCACCGTCTGGCCCTTCGCCGTCGGCTATCACGAGACCGTCCGGCTGATCGTCACCTGGTGCGAGCTGCGCACCGATTTCCGCAGCTTCCGCACCGACCGGGTGGCGGGCGCGGAGTTCCTCGATGAGCGCTATCCCGAGCGGCCGGCGGCGCTGCGCGCCCGCTACCGCAAGCTGATAGCCGACAAGATGGCGCAGATGGGGATCTCGCCCCCAGCGGAGCCCTAGGGGCTCAGCGCCGGTCCAGGCCGGCCGCGGTGACTTCCGAGACCAGAAGGTCGGTGAAGGCGCGGACGATGCGCGGCAAGCGCCGCCGGCGCAGGACGATCACATCGATATGGGCCTGGCGGAATGCCGCGTCCGCAAGGGGGATCACCCGGAACGCGGCGTCCGGGGGGCAAGCGCGGCGCGGCAGGACCGCGACGCCGCCGCAACGGACGAACTCGCGCAGCATCTCGAAGACATTGCTCGACAGCGCAGGCTCAAGGCGGACGCCTTGGGCCGCGGCCGCACGGTCCAACAGCCGCCGCACGCCGAAGCCGGAATCCGGCAGGGCCAGGTCGAACCCGGCAAGCTGGCTCAGGTCGACCGTCGCGGCGTCGGCCAGGGCATGGCCTGCCGGCGCGAGCGCCACAACGGGCTCCGGGATCGCAGCCAGGGAGACGATTTCGGGATCGGGCTCCGCCCCGAAGGTCAGGCCGACGTCGCACGCGGTGAGGCGCACCGCCTCGACCACCTGCGGCGCCGGCATCTGGCGCATCTCGAAGGTGACGGAGGGATAGCGGATCCGCAGGGCCGCTGCGGCCTTGATCGGCCCCGCCGTAGCCACGCTCTCCACCAACGCGACGCGAACCAGCCGGCGTTGCACCCCGTGCAGGTCGTTCAGGTCGGTGCGCAGGGTGTCGTAGTCGAGCAGCACCGATCGCGCGTAGTCGGCCACCATGCGGCCGGCATGAGTCAGGACGACGCCCGCCGCGCCGCGGTCGAAGACCGGGGTCCCGACCTCACGTTCCAACTGCGCGACGTGGCGGCTCACCGACGAGGGGGCGACACCCAACTCTTCGCTGGCCTTGCGGATGGATCCCGTGCGGACGGCGGCGTCGAACGCCCGCAGGCTTCCAGAGAACATGCCGCCACACTCCGATGCGCGTCCCAGATTTGTGGCTTTCGACTAAGGTGGCGTTGCGTTTTACGCAACGTGGCGGCCACGACTTCGCTCTGGCGCCCAGCGCGGCGGGCAATACCCTGTGAGGCCTTCGTCAGAGGACGCCCACGATGATCAACCGCCGTTTCGCCCTGCTCGCGGGACTCGCCGCCGCGGCGCCCGGACCGATCCTCGCGGCGGCCAAGCCACCCCAGGGCGTGATCCTGACCTATCTCGGCAACGCGGGGTGGCGCATCGAGGACGGCCGCACGGTGGTGATCGTCGACCCGTTCCTGAGCCAGTTCCACCTGCCGCGCGCCTTCTACCGCAGCGCCTCCGAAGACGATGGAACGGACGACGTGCTGGTTCCGGACGAAGCCCAGATCGACGCCCATGTCCCGCGGGCGGACTTCGTGCTGGTCACCCATGCGCACCAGGATCACATGCTGGACGTACCCACGGTGGCCAAGCATACCGGCGCGACGGTGATCGGGTCAGAAGGCGCCGGCAAGATCGCCCGCGCCGAGGGCGTTCCGGAGAAACAGCTCATCATCGTCAAGGGCGGCGAGGATCTCGAGTTCGGCGCGTTCAGCCTGCGGGTCATCCCAAGCCTGCACTCCGAACTTGCCGGCAAGCACTACAACAACTCGCCGTTCGCCGGGCCGGTGGCCGACGATCTCAAGCCGCCGCTGCGTGAGTCCGCCTATCACGAGGGCGGCACGTTCGCTTACCTGCTGCGCATCGCCGGCCACCAGGTGCTGATCATGGGCGGCATGAACTTCATCGAGCGCGAGATGGAGGGCTTGCGCCCCGACATCGCCCTGATCGGCGCCGGCGCCTCGCACCGGGAGGTCCACGACTACGCGGGCCGGCTGATGCGAGCGCTGGGCGACCCGCCGGCCGTCTTCCCGACCCATTGGGATTCCTACGCCAACATGACGGCGGAGGCGGCCCGGCATGGTGCGGACCTGTTCGCCGCGGAGATCAAGGCGGCGTCGCCTAGGACCCGGGTGATCATCCCGGCCTATTTCGAGCCGATGACCTTCGGCGCATCCGGATCCGGGAGGGCGAAGGCGCCCGGCGGTTGACCTTGCCGGACCTGGAGGCGGAGAGTGGGCCAATGCCTCCGGACGTCGATTTCGTCGTGCGCCTGGCGGTCGCGGCCGTCCTCGGCAGTCTTATCGGCCTCGACCGCGAGCGCCTGCAGTGGGCGGCCGGCCTGCGCACCCACATGCTGGTCTGCGTCGGCGCCTGCCTGGCGATGATCGTCTCGGCCTACGGCTTCAACGACGTCCTGGTCACGCAGAGGATCGTCCTGGACCCCTCGCGGGTGGCGGCGCAGGTGGTGAGCGGCGTGGGCTTCCTGGGCGCGGGCTCGATCATCCTGCGCAACGAGGTGGTGAAGGGCCTGACCACGGCGGCCAGCCTGTGGACCGTCGCCGCCATCGGTCTGGCGGTCGGCTGCGGCCTCTATGCGCCGGCCGTGGCGGGCACGGTGATCGTGCTGATCATCCTGGCCGGCCTCAAGCCCATCGAGGCGCGCTTCAAGCCGAAGCGCCATGCCGCCGAGATCGCGCTCTCCGCCCCGCGCGGCCTGATGTCCGTGGGTCTGCTCGAAGAGACCTTGGGCCGCCACGCGGCCAATGTGACCCAGCTCATCGTCCGGCCCGGCGACGCGGCGGACCGCGACGAGGTCAGCATCACGCTCGGGAGCGCGCCGCCGCGTGTGGTTGACGAAGCCATGGCGGCGCTCTCCAGGGCGCCGGGCCTGACGGACGTGCAGCTCGTCCGGATGGTGCGCTAGATCGGCGGCCGCCCGGGCTCGGCGAAGGTGTCGCCCAGGTAGACGCGGCGCACTTCCGGGTCGTCGACGATCTCGCTGGGGGCGCCCTCGAACAACACCTCGCCAGCGTGGATGATCGAGGCGCGGTCGATGATGTCCAGGGTCTCGCGGACGTTGTGGTCGGTGATCAGGATGCCGATGCCGCGGCGCTTCAGATAGGCCACCACCTCGCGGATGTCGGCGATCGCCAGGGGGTCGATGCCGGCGAAGGGTTCGTCCAGCAGCATGAACGAGGGCTCCGAGGCCAGCGCGCGGGCGATCTCCACGCGCCGCCGCTCGCCGCCGGAGAGCGAGATGGCCGGCGCGTTGCGCAGGTGCTCGATGTGCAGCTCTTCCAGGAGTTCGGTGACCAGCTCCCGCGCGCGCTTCTTGTCGCGCTCGCGCAGTTCCACCACCGCCATGACGTTCTCGCCCACGCTCATGCCGCGGAAGATCGAGGTTTCCTGCGGCAGGTAGCCCACGCCCATGCGGGCGCGCTGGTACATGGGCTGGGCGGTGATGTTCTCGCCGTCCAGGTAGATCGCGCCATAGTCGGCGGCGATCAGGCCGGTGATCATGTAGAAGCAGGTGGTCTTGCCGGCGCCGTTGGGGCCAAGCAGCCCCGCGACCTCGCCGCGCGCCAGGCGCAGGCTGACGCCCTTGACCACCGGACGGCCGCGGAACGACTTGCCGATGTTGTCCACGACCAGGCCTTCGCCGGCTAGGCCGGGGGGCGATTCGAAGCGTTCGATCTTCAAGCGTTCACCGCGCCGCTCACTTGGCGACTTTCTTCTTGGTCTTGGTTGGGGCCGGGGCCGGCGTTCCGTTCTCGGCGGCGGTAGCGTCGGCGTCCTTCGGATAGAACACCCCACGCGGCCGATTCTTGGCGCCGGGCCCGACGGCCTGGCCCTCCACATGGCCCTCGCCGGTCTGGGTGTTGTAGACCATCTTGGTGCCGCGCATCACGTTCTGGCCCTCGACGGAGGTCACGTCGCCGGTGACGGTGAGGGTGGTGGTCGCCGCGTCGTAGAAGCCGTTGTCGCCATGCACCCGTTTGCCGTCGGCGGTGGCGTAGTAGACGTTGCCCTTGGCCTCGAGCGTGGTCATCTCGCCGCAGTCGCTGTCGGTGCTGCCGCCCGAGGTGGTGGTTGCGGGCTTCTGGCCCTTCTTCACCTCCAGGTGGGCGATCATGATGTCCGAGCGCAGGCGCGAGGTGTCCTGCAGGGCCTCGGCCGAGCCGGTCCAGATCGAGACGCAGTCGGCGTTGTGGGTTTCCAGCTGATCGGCTGTGATGTCGATGGGTGATTTTTTGGGGCGCGGCTTGCCGTTGGCGGGCGCGTCCGCCGCAGGCGGCGTCTGGGCCGGAGCTGGAGCCGCCGCCGCCGGCTTGGCGGGCGCCGCGGCGAGCGAGCCGCCCGCCAGCAGGCTGGCCGCCGCTGTCGCCGCGATTGCGATCAGGCTCTTCATCGGCGGGATCAGCCTCACTTCGGTTGCAGGCGCGTGTGCACCGCGCCCGTGAAGACCGCGCGCGCGCCCTGATCATAGACGCCATAGGACCTCGATTGGATTTCTCCAAGCGGCCCTGCGCCCTGGACGGGCACGGAGCCGACCAGTTCGCCGGTCTTGGTGTTGAACAGCGAGAACTCGGTGTCGAAGGCGCCGCGGGCGTCGAACATGTGGACGTGGTGGCTCACCTCCAGCATGCCGGTGTCCTCGTGATAGAGGCCGTTGTCGCCGGAGACGTGCTGCGGATTGGCCCCGTCGGAGTCCAGCACCAGCACGGGCTTGTCCAGGAACACCCGCTGATAGTTCTGCGGGTCGCGGGTCGCGGTGACCGAGGTCAGGATGAAGGGCCGGCCCCGTTTGTCGCGGCCGACGAAGTGCGGCTTGATAAGGCGGATCGGGTCGTTGGAATCCCGCGACGAGGTGCGCTGGGTGGTGAAGGCGTTGTAGGCCACCAGGCTGGTGAGGCCGCCCAAGATCGCGGCGATCAGAACCGGCAGCAGCACGCGCAGTCCATGGATCATCCGCGAGCGGCGGCGCCATTGCAGGGCGGTCGCCCGGCGCGAGGCGCCCTCTGCGGGAACGACCGGAACGGGAATGTCGGAGACGGCGGCCATGTCAGCTGTGCGCGAAGATGTCCATGTCCTCCCAGCCGGCCACGTCCAGCAGGGCGCGGTGCGGCAGGAAGCCGAAACAGGCCCGGGCCAGGCCGTCGCGGCCCTCGCGGACCAGCATTTCGTCCAGCCGCGTGCGCAGCGCATGCAGGTGCAGGACGTCGGAGGCGGCGTAGGCCACCTGGTCCTCGCTGAGCTTGGCCTGACCCCAGTCGGAGCTCTGCTGGGCCTTGGAGATGTCGATCCCCAGCAGCTCCTTGGTCACGTCCTTCAGCCCGTGGCGGTCGGTGTAGGTGCGCGCCAGCTTGGACGCGATCTTGGTGCAGTAGACGGGGGCGGTCACCACCCGCAGATGCAGCCAGAACATGGCGATATCAAAGCGTCCGAAGTGGAAGATCTTCAGCACATCGGGGTCGGTCAGCAGCCGCTTGAGGTTCGGTGCGTCGTAGGTGGCCCGGTCCAGCTGCACCACATGAGCCTCGCCCTCGCCGTCGGAGAGCTGCACCACGCAGAGCGGATCTCGGCCCAAGCGCAGGCCCATGGTCTCCGAATCGATGGCCACCACGCGTGCGCCGGCCAGGACGCCGTCCGGCAGATCGCCCTGATGCAGGAAGGTGTCGGCCTTTTTCACGCGCGCTCCGGCTGTCTGACACCGTCACCAATATAGGGATGGCGCGCGCGAGGGTAGAGGCGGTCCTTCGACGCGGGCGGAAGCGCCGCCCCGAAGGGCGGCGTCGCCTTGCGTAAGGATGGTGCCCAGGAAAGGACTCGAACCTTCACGGCCGTTAAGCCACTGGCACCTGAAGCCAGCGCGTCTACCAATTCCGCCACCTGGGCCCGATCCGTCGGATCGCGCGAGCCGGCTTCCTTATAGCTCCGCCCTGCGGCGGTCAACGCCTCCCGCCGCGGCGATGACGGGCGGCGGATTGCAGCAGGGCGCGGCATCGTCTATCGGCATGGCCATGCAGAACCTCGTCACCGTCTTCGGCGGATCCGGCTTCATCGGCGCCCAGGCCGTGCGCCAGCTCGCCAAGGCCGGTTGGCGGATCAGGGTCGCCGTGCGCAATCCCGGCGCCGCCTACGCCATGCGGCTGCACGGCGACGTGGGCCAGATCGACATCGTCCAGGCCAATGTCCGCAACGAGGCGTCCCTGCGCCGGGCGCTCTCGGGCGCGACGGCGGCGGTGAACCTGGTGGCGGTGGCCTACGAGACCGGCCGCCAGGGCTTCCAGGCCCTGCACGTCATGGGCGCCAAGAACGTCGCCACCGCCGCCCGCGCCGAGGGCGTGAGCCGGTTGGTGCAGATGTCGGCCCTGGGCGCGGACGCCCTGTCGGGCTCCAAGTACGCCCGCACCAAGGCCGATGGCGAGGAGGCCGCGCGCGCGATCTACCCCGACGCCGTGGTCCTGCGCCCGTCCATCGTCTTTGGGCCGGAAGACAACTTCTTCAACCGCTTCGCCGCCATGGCGCAGATCTCGCCGGTCCTGCCGCTGGTCGGCGGCGGCCATACCCGCTTCCAGCCGGTGTTCGTGGGCGACGTGGCCAAGGCGATCGCCCGCGCCGTCGCCGACCCGGACTGCGCCGGCCGCACCTATGAGCTGGGCGGCCCGGCCGAGTTCAGCTTCCGCCAGCTGATGGAGATGATGCTGGCCGAGATCGGCAAGCGCCGGATCCTGCTGCCGCTGCCCTGGCCCGCGGCCAGCCTGGCCGGCGCGGGCGGCGACCTGATGCTGGGCCTGCTGGGCGACAGCCTGATCGTCCCGCCGGTGACCGCCGACCAGGTGACCCTGCTGAAGGCCGACAACGTGGTCAGCGGCGCCCACCTGGGCCTCACGGACCTCGGCATCACGCCCACGACCCTGGAGGCGGTGCTGCCGAGCTACCTCTACCGCTACCGCAAAGGCGGCCAGTACGCCGACCAGGAAGACCGCGAATACGCTGCGGTCTAGGCGCTAGCGCGGCGCGAACAGCAGTCCCAGACCGATGCCGCCGATCAGTATCCTGAGCCAGCCGAAGGGCGCGTAGCCGCGCCGCGTGATGACCGCCAGCATGGCGCGGATCACGAACAGGGCGACGACGAAGGAGACCACGAAGCCGATGGCCACCAGGCCCGTGTGGCCGGTGTTGAGCTCGTGGCGATTCTTCCAGGCGTCGACGGTGAAGGCGCCGGCCATCACCGGGATCGCCAGCAGGAAGGAGAACTCGGCGGCGGCGCGCTTCTCCACCCCCATCAGCATCGAGCCCACGATGGTGGCGCCGGAGCGCGAGACGCCGGGGACCAGCGCCAGGCACTGGAAGACGCCGATGACGAAGGAGGTGCCGAGCGGTATGGCCATGACGTCGCGGCGGGTCGGATAGGGCGCGAAACGGTCGATCAGCAGCAGCACCACGCCGCCGACGATCAGGGTCGAGCAGATCAGCTTGGGGCTCTCGAACAGGATCTGCTTGATCACGTCGTGCAGAAGCAGGCCCGCCACCGCCGCCGGCAGGAAGGCCACCAGGATCGACAGGACGAAACCCCGCGCCCGGGGCACGGTCGGGACCAGGACGGCGATGCTCCACAGGCGGCGGAAATAGAGCACGACCACGGCCAGGATCGCCCCTAGCTGGATCAACACGCAGAAGGTGTCCCAGAAGGGCTCCTTGAGCCCCATGGCCTGCTTGGCCAGCAGCAGCATGCCCGTGGAGGAGACCGGGATGAATTCGGTGAGACCCTCGATGACGCCCAGGATGACGGCGTAGATCCAGTCGGTCATGGCGCTCCCCGCGCGCGGCCGATTCTGCTCCTCTGGCCGCTTAAGCTAAGCAATGGTCGCCTAGGGTGAAGAAGCCGTTTACCGGCCTTTCCCCTCGCCGGAGCCGAATCTCGGGGTATATCGGGGCGCAGGCGACCGGATACGGGGATCGACAGGCATGGGCTCGGCGGATGGCCGCCAGACGGACTTCAGCGGCGCCATCCAGGCGGCCCTGCAGCGCGGCGACCGGATGGGCGCGCTGGCGCTCCTGTCCCAGGCCGAGCAGGCCGCGCCGGGCGACAAGGCGCTGAAGATGCAGCGGGCCATGGTGCACCGGGCGTCCGGCAACCTGACGGCGGCGCTGGCGGCGCTGGACGATGCGCTCAGCCTCGACCCCTACGACTTCGTGGCCCTGCTTTCCAAGGCCGCGCTGATCGAGCGGCTGGATGGCGAGCGGGCGGCCGCGGCCCTTTACCGCAACGCCCTGGCCATCGCCCCGCCGGAGGACGAACTCCCGGCCCAGTTGCGCGCGCCCACCGAGCGCGCCCGCCAGGTGGTGGCCCAGACCCGCGAGGCCCTGGAGGCGCATCTGCTGGCCAAGACCGCGGCGGCCGATTCCGAACTCTCCGGCGAGGCCCGCCGGCGCTTCGCCGAGAGCGTCGGCATCTTCTCCGGACGGCTGAAGGCCTACGTCCACGAGCCCCTGCTGCTGCACTATCCGCGCCTGCCGGCCATCCCCTTCTACGACCGCGCGCTCTTCCCCTGGCTGCCCGATCTGGAAGCGGCCAGCGGCCTGATCGTCGAGGAGCTGCAGGGCGCGCTGGCCGCCGCCAAGGGCGACTTCGCCCCCTACATCGCCTATCCCAAGGGCACGCCGGTCAACCAGTGGGGCGAGCTCAACCACTCCCCGCGCTGGAGCTCCTTCTTCCTGTGGAAGGACGGCGCGCGGCAGGACGGCGCCTGCAGGCTGTGCCCGAAGACCGCGGCCCTGCTTGAGCGCCTGCCGCTGGCGGCGACGCCGGGCTATGCGCCCACGGCGATGTTCTCGGCGCTGGAGGCCCACACCCACATCCCGCCGCACACCGGCTCGACCAATGTGCGCCTGCTCTGCCACCTGCCGCTGATCCTGCCCGGCCCCGCGCGTTTCCGGGTCGGCAATGAGACCCGCGACTGGAAGATGGGCGAGGCCTGGGTGTTCGACGACACCATCGAGCACGAGGCCTGGAACGACGCCGACGAGCTGCGGGTGATCTTGATCCTCGACGTCTGGAACCCGCTGCTGGAGCCCGCCGAGCGCGAGCTGGTCAGCGAGCTTCTGGTGGCGCGCAAGGGGTTCTACGAGGCTAGCTGAACTCCGGGTCCGGCCCCACATAGCGGGCGCGCGGGCGGATCTGGGCGCCGGACTGGCCCTGCTCGATGGCGTGGGCGATCCAGCCGGCGCAGCGGGCCACGGCGAACAGGGCGAAGGGCGCGTCGGGCGGCAGCTTCAGCGCCTCGCAGCCGGCCATAAGGGTGAAGTCGACGTTGGGGGCCAGGCCGGTGACCGCCTTCACCGCCTGCTGCAGGGCCAGAAGGTCCGGCGGCGGCGTGAACCGTTCCAGCAACGCCGCGGCGCGCGGGTCGTCGTCCGGATAGAGCATGTGGCCGAAGCCCGGCAGGGCGCGGTCCTCGGTCAGCCGGTTGGCGATGGCCTGGCGCGGCCCGTGCTGGGCGGCCTCCGCGGCGAAGGTGCGCACCGCCTGGGTCGCGCCGCCGTGCCGTGGGCCCGACAGCGTCGCCAGCCCCGCCAGCGCGCTGGCCGACAGCGAGGCGCCCGTCGAGGCCGCCACCCGGGCCGCGAAGGCCGAGGGGTTCAGCTCGTGGTCGGCCACCAGCACCAGGATGCGGCGGATCAGGTCCGCCCCTGGGCCGCCGGGACCCTGGCCCCAGGCCAGCGCCAGGCGGTTGTGGATCGCCCCGCCCCAGGCCTCGCCGGCCACCGCATCGGTGAGCACGTCCAGCAGCGTCGCGGCCTCCACCGCCAGCACCAGCGGATGGCGTCCGCGCGCCGGCGGATCGGACCCGGCCCGGGCCGCCAGCGCCAGGTAGGCGCGGGTGCGCATGTCGGGATGCTTCGGCGGATCGGGCCGCTCGGTGCGCTTGAGCGCCGCCCCGTGGCCGCCGCGCAGCAGGCGGGCCACCGATTCCAGGGTCTCGGTCTCCGCCAGGCGGATGGCGTCGCGGCCGCGATAGAAGAGCCGCCCGCCGGCCACGGTGGTGATCTCCGAGGCCAGCACCGGCTCGCCCCAGGCGATGGCCCCGGCCGCCACCTCGGAGACCTTGCGGCTGCGCGACTTGCGCTGGGTCAGGGCGCTGATGTCGGCGGCCCGGTAGAGGCTGCGGCGGGGGTCGGCGGGATCGGGGCGCACCTGCACCCGGCCGCGGCTGACATAGGCATAGAGGGTCTGTGGGCGCACACCCAGGCGGTCGCGGGCCTCCTCGGCGGCGATCCAGTCAACGGCGCCCTTGGCGGCGGCTTTCCCTGGCGGGTTCATATATTGATTATGTTGATCAAGATTGACGATGTCAGCTTGGAGGCATTTCTGACGGCCAGCAAGCAAGAACTGGAGATCGTCATGTCGGATGGGTTTGACGGGCTGGCCAATCCCGATGGCCTTGAGGGCGTCGTCGCCGCCAACACCGTGCTGTCGGAGGTCGACGGCCAGGCCGGGCGGCTGATCATCCGCGGCCACGACCTGGACGAACTGGCCGGCCGCACCAGCTTCGAGCAGGTCACCCGCCTGCTCTGGGACGGGTTCTTCGACGGCCTGCCCGCCGACCTCGGCCCGGCGCTGGCCGCCGCCCGCGTGGAGGTGTTCTCCGAGGTCTCGGCGCTGGACACCGGCCTCCTCGACCGCACGCCGATCGAGGGGATGCGGGCGCTGACCGCACGGCTGGCCGACGGCGACAGCCTGCAGGCAGCCCTCCGCCTCATCGCCGCGCCCGCGGTGTTCACCGCCGCCATGGTGCGCGCCCAGGCGGGCGAGGCCCCGGTGCGCCCGGACCTGTCGCTGGGCCACGCCGCCGACGCCCTGCGCATGCTGCGCGGCAAGCCGGCGAGCCAGGCCGAGGTCGAGGCTCTGGACACCTACCTCGTC
Organism: Phenylobacterium sp.; assembly: GCF_004799515.1. GTDB lineage: Bacteria > Pseudomonadota > Alphaproteobacteria > Caulobacterales > Caulobacteraceae > Phenylobacterium. The sequence continues at coordinate 22,450 of NZ_SSMX01000034.1, forward strand.
ACGGTCAGCGACCATGGGCTGAACGCGTCGACCTTCACCGCCCGGGTGATCGCCTCGACCCAGGCGGGCCTGACCTCGGCGGTGCTGGGCGGGATCAGCGCGCTCAAGGGCCCTTTGCACGGCGGCGCGCCCGGGCCGGTCATCGAGATGCTGGACGGCATCGGAACCCCTGCGAACGCGCGCGCCTGGATCGAGGCGGCCCTGGCCCGCGGCGACCGGTTGATGGGCTTCGGCCACCGGGTCTACCGCGTGCGCGACCCGCGCGCCGACGCCCTGAAGGCCGCGGTGCGCAAGCTGACCGAGGGCGCGGGCGCCACGCCCGGCCGCCTGGCCTTCGCCGAGGCGGTGGAGGCCGCGGCCCTGGCGATCCTGAAGGAACGCAAGCCCGACCGGTCGCTGCAGACCAATGTCGAGTTCTACACCGCACTGTTGCTCGAAGCGCTGGCCTACCCGCCCAGCGCCTTCACCTGCGTCTTCGCCACCGGCCGGGTCGCCGGCTGGGTCGCCCACGCCCGCGAGCAGGTCATGGGCGGCCGCCTGATCCGCCCCGCCTCGCGCTACGTGGGGCCGATGCCGAAGAAGGCGGCATAGGGTCCGCACGCGATGGGATTGTCCTAAAAAGCCCGTCATCCCGGCCGTAGCGAGGCGGAGAGCCGGGAGCCAAGGGGGTTCAGGCTGTGCGGTTACCCCTGGGTCCTGGCTCGGCCTTGCAGGCCGTCCGGGATGACGGAGCTTTTTGAGCGGCTGATATCTATCAGATATCCGGCGCGTCCGATTGGGTCAGCCCCCTAGGAGTCCTTGCCCTTGTGGGGGTGGGTTAGCCGGTGTTCGGCGGCGCGGCGTCGTATTCGAGGGCTCTAGAGGCCGCCAGCGCCGGCGGCTCGCAAGCCGTCAGGCGCAGGGCGCCGGAGAGCGCCATGTCGGACTTGATCTGGCGGACCAGGGGCTCGAAGGGCAGGTCGAGGAAATCTTCACGACGGGCGGCTTCACCCAGGCGAGCCTCCAGGTCCTCGATCAGGACCTCGAACTCTTCCTCGTCGTTCTCGGCCTCGTCCCAGATCAGGCGGTTGAGCGCGCCGCGCACGCGCCGGCAGCGCTCGCCGACCTGGCGTTGACGCGCGGCGATCTGCGGATCGGCCGGTTCGTCGTCTTCGTCATCGTCGTGGGATTGGCGCGAGGCGTCGCGGTCCTCCCGCTCGGCCTTGCGCCGGGCGCGTTCGATCTTCAGCTCCAGGGCGAAGGTCTGGCGCACGCCGCGCGAGACCCGCTGGAACGCCAGGGCCAGCTTGTCGGCCTCGGCCGGCGTCTCCGCCG
>NZ_SSMX01000035.1 GCF_004799515.1 Phenylobacterium sp.
GCGCGAAGTACGGCGTCGTCACCATGTGCATCGGCGGCGGGATGGGCGCGGCGGGATTGTTCGAGATTTTCTAGGTCTCGGCCGAACTGGCTCCCCTTCGGGGGAGCTGTCAGCGAAGCTGACTGAGGGGTCATCAACGGTCGTTGATGACCCCCTTCTGCTGTGGACAAACACCGTCATCCTCCGGTCGCCCGAAGAGGCGATCCGGGGGACCTAAACGGCGTCGCCACCTTCAACACCTCAGCTTGGGTCCCCCGGATCAGCCTGCGGCTGACCGGAGGATGACGACGGGTGTGTGGGTGATGCGCCGTCCCGGGCGCACCCCGCCTTAAATCTCACGGCAGATGCGAGCCTTCCGGCCTCGTCAAGTCAAGGACGCGCCAAAGGCGCGCCGCGAAGCGGCTGGCTTCGCCAGTCCTTGAGTTGCCGAGACCGGAAGGCAAACTCGCCGCCATGAGATCCATGGCTCGGTCCGTCCGACGGACGGCTTCTCACCGATGGAGCAGATCACGCCTCCCGATCGATCTCCGCCCAGCTCAGCCCCTTCGTCTCCTTCGCCAGGAGCGCGCAGACGAAGCTCACCGCGCAGGTGGCCGCGAGGTAGAGCGAGATCGGGCCGGTGGACTTGGTGGCCTTGAAGATCGCCAGCGAGATCACCGGGGCCCAGGAGCCGCCGATGATCGGGGTGACCTGATAGGCGAGCGAGGCGCCGGAGTAGCGGATGCGGGTGGGGAACAGCTCGGCGATCATCGCGCCCTGCGGGCCGTTCATGGCGCTGTGCATGATCAGGCCGGCGACCAGGGCGGCGGTGATCAACACCGGCTGTTTCGTCGCCAGCAGGGGATAGAAGGCGAAGGCCCAGAAGCCGACGCCCGCCGCGCCGAAGGCGTAGACCGGCTTGCGTCCGATCCGGTCCGACAGCGCCGACCAGAGCGGCATGGAGAGCGTCGCCGCGATCGATCCGGCCAGGATGCTGTTCAGCGTCGCGCTGCGCGTGATGCCCAGCACATTGGTCAGGTAGGTGATGCCGAAGGTGGTCATCAGGTAGAAGCTGACGTTCTCCCCCAGCTTCAGGCCGCCGCCCAGCAGGACCTCGCGGGGCCGGGCCTTGATCGCCTGCGCCACCGGGGCCTTGTGGGCGCCCTCGTCGGCTTGTTTCACGGCGGCCTCGAACACCGGGCTCTCGGCCAGGGACAGGCGCACCCACCAGCCGATACCGATCAGCACGGCCGACAAGAGGAACGGCACGCGCCAGCCCCAGGCCAGGAAGTCGTGCGGGGTCTGCACCGCCGCCAGGATCGCCAGGATCGCGGTGGCCAGCACATTGCCCAGGCCGCCGCCCGCCTGCATCAGCCCGCCCCAGAGGCCGCGCTTGGCGGGCTCGGAATACTCTGTCGCCATCAGGATCGCCGCGCCCCACTCGCCGCCCAGGCCAAAACCCTGGATCAGGCGCAGGGCGATCAGCAGGATCGGGGCGGCGACGCCCACCTGGTCGAAGGTGGGCAGGAGGCCGATCAGGAAGGTGGTCGCGCCCATCACCATCAGGGTCAGGATCAGGAGCTGGCGCCGTCCGATCCGGTCGCCGAAATGGCCGAAGATCACCCCTCCGAACGGCCGGGCCATGAAGCCCACCGCATAGGTCGAGAACGCCAGCATCGCGCCGGTCAGCGGGTCGGCCGACGGGAAGAAGACCTTGTTGAACACCAGGGCCGCGGCGGTGCCGTAGAGCAGGAAGTCGTACCACTCGATGGTGGTGCCGATGGCGCTGGCGAAGACGGCCCGGCGGCGCAGGGCCGGCGTCGGCTCGGCGGCGGCCAGGGGTCCGCCGGAGTCTGCAATGGCGGCGCTCATCGGATGGCGTCGATCTCGGCGAAGCTCAGGCCCTTGGTCTCCCGCGCCTTCCAGGCGGAGAAGGCGCTGATCGCCCCGGCGACGGCCAGGTAGAGGGCGATCGGGAGCCACGACTTGTAGCGATCCAGCAGGAAGACCGCGATGATCGGCGCCAGCGAGCCCGCGAAGATCGAAGTGGCCTGATAGGCCAGTGACGCGCCGGAATAGCGCATCCGCGTCGGGAACAGCTCGGCGATGAAGGCCGCTTGCGGGCCGTACATCAGGGCGTGGCAGATCAGGCCGCCGACGATGGCCAGCACGATCAGGGGCGTCTGCCCCGTGTCGATCAGCCGGAAGAAGACAAAGCCCCACGCCGCGATACCGGCCGCGCCCAGGAAATAGACCGGGCGGCGGCCGATGCGGTCGGACAGGGCCGCGAAGATCGGGATCGCCACCACCTCCACCGCCGTGCCGATCAGCATGGCGTTCAGCGCCAGGCTGCGGGTCAGGTGGGCGTGGTCGACCATGTAGGTCAGGCCGAAGGTGGTGATGACGTAGAAGCAGATGTTCTCCGCCACCCTGAGGCCCGCGCCGATGGCGATGCCGCCCGGCCGCTCGCGGATCGCGTCGACCATCGGCGCGCGCGGCGGGGCGCCGGCGTCGTCCAGCGCCTGCTGGAAGAGCGGGCTTTCGGCGAGCGTCGTGCGCACCCAGTAGCCCACAGCCACCAGCACCGCCGACAGCAGGAACGGCACGCGCCAGCCCCAGGCCAGGAAGTCGGCGTTCGACTGCACCGCCGACATCACCGCCAGCACCGCGGCGGCCAGCAGGTTGCCCGCCGGCACGCCCGCCTGCGGCCAGCCGGCCCAGAAGCCGCGCCGCTTGGCCTCGCCGTATTCGGTGACCATCAGCACCGCGCCGCCCCACTCGCCGCCCACCGCGAAGCCCTGCACCAGGCGCAGCAGCACCAGCATCAGCGGCGCGAACACGCCCACCTGGTGGAAGGTCGGCAGGATGCCGATCAGCACCGTCGAGCCGCCCATCATCATCAGGCTGAGCATCAGGAGTTGCTTGCGCCCCATCCGGTCGCCGAAATGGCCGAACACCAGCCCGCCCAGCGGCCGCGCCACAAATCCCAGCGCGTAGGTGGTCAAGGCCAGCAGCGTGCCGACGTGGGGATCGGACTTCGGGAAGAACAGCTTGTTGAACACCAGGACCGAGGCCGAGCCGTAGAGGAAGAAGTCGTACCACTCGATGGTGGTGCCGATCATCGAGGCCAGCACGACCTTGCGCAGGGTCGCGGGCGAAGCGAGCGACGGCGCGGCCGGAGTCGTCCTGGTGGTCGCGGTGCTCAAGCTCGCCCTCCCGATACGCGCGCCCCGCGTCTGGCGGCGGGATGGTCGGGGTGCAGATGACCGCGAACGGCGGCAGGTGGCAAGGCGGGGCGAAATGAAGGATGTGGTGCGGCGTCCCGCCTTGCTCAAGGAAGCGTCCAGCGGACGCACTCCGCCTTAAATCTCACGGCAGATGCGAGCCTTGGGTCCTCGGCTTCTCAAGGAC
>NZ_SSMX01000036.1 GCF_004799515.1 Phenylobacterium sp.
CGACCTGCACCAGCATGATCTGCCGGCGGCGGATCACTTCCTGGATCTTGTACTTGCGCATCAGCCGCCGGCGGCGCCGGGCGACCTCTTCCTCCATGACGTCGTCTTCGTCGTCGGAGACGGCGTCGGCTTCCTCGTCGGCGTCCTCGCCCTCGGCGTCGGCGTCGCCGCTGGGGCGGCCCCGGCGGCTGCGAGGCTCGTGGTGGTCGTCTTCCTCCTCGGCCTCCTCGCGCATCAGCGCTTCTCGGTCGGCGACGGGGATCTGGTAGTAGTCGGGGTGGATTTCGTTGAAGGCCAGGAAGCCGTGGCGGTTACCGCCGTACTCGATGAAGGCCGCCTGCAGCGACGGTTCAACCCGCGTCACCTTGGCGAGGTAGATATTCCCTCTGAGCTGCTTCCGGTTTGAACTCTCGAAATCGAACTCTTCAACGCGGCTTCCGTCGACCACCACCACACGCGTCTCTTCGGCGTGGGCAGCGTCGATCAACATGTTCTTGGACATTCAGATCATCTCCACGGCGCGCGCGGGACCGGAGGTCCGGGCGCAGCCGGCTGTTTGTGGGATGGGCGCGCGCGCCGGACCGCGGGGCGCTGAACGCGTCCCCGGGAGCGGAAAGCCGAAATGTGGCGTGAGCAGCGCTGCCCATCGGGTGTGTTCCTAGGCGCGCCGGGAAGGCGCGGATCGGATAGAGCGTCGCTCGCCGAATAAGGTCAGCTGACGCGGGGTTTGTTCGCGCAACCCTTCGCCCCGCATAACGCGAGAGGCGGCTTGGCGCGCGGCGGGACATTAGCAATACCGGCGGGCAAAAGGAAAGCCGAACCGCAAAGGTCGCACCCCGCAACGTCCGGTTAACCATTTATCCACCGGCTCACGGCGTATATGGCTTTTAAATCGAAGGGTTTAAGGCCCTTCCTTGGGGGTCGGGCTTTCGATGCGGTTTGGGGCAGGGGTCCTGATGCGGAACCGGGGACGCGCGGCGCTGGCCGTGGCGGCCGCCGCCGCCGTGGGCCTGGCTGTCGCCATGGCCTCGCATGCCGCGGCCTCCGTCGGCGGTCTCCTGAAGGTGCGGCTGGGCGGCGACGCCCAGGCGACGCGCCTCGTCATGGACCTCGACCAGGCCGCCAGCGGCAAGCTGGTGTCCGACGGCGCCGCCGACGGGCGCGCGGTGATCCTGCTGCCCAATGTCTCGGCGACCGGCGGCCTGCAGGGCGCGGGCCAGGGGCTGGTGAAGGCCTGGACCATCGACCAGACCTCCGGCGGCGCGCGCCTGCAGATCGACCTCGCGCCCGACGCCCGGATCAAGGGCCGCTTCCTGCTGCCGCCCGCCGACGGCATCGACCACTACCGCTATGTGATCGACGTGATCTCCGACCCGGGCCAGGTGCGGCTGACCAGCGCCAAGCCGGCCATCCTGACGCCGGTCTCGCTGAAGCTGCGCCCGCAGATCGTGCCTGCGGTCCATGTCGCGCCGCTCTCGCTGAAGAAGGTGATCGTCATCGATCCCGGCCACGGCGGCCACGACCCCGGCGCGCTCGGCGCCCAGGGCTATGAGAAGGACGTGAACCTCGCCGCGGCGCTCACGCTGAAAGAGCGGCTGGAGCGGTCCTCCAAGTACCGCGTGGTGCTGACCCGCGAGGACGACACCTATGTGCCCCTCGACGAGCGGGTGCGGATCGCCCAGCGCGCGGGCGCGGACCTGTTCATCTCTCTGCACTCCGATTCCGGCGGCGATCCCGGGGTGCGCGGCGCCAGCGTCTACACCCTCTCCGACAAGGCCTCGAACCGGGCCGCGCGCTTCGTGAACCGCGACGACTGGTTCATGAAGGCCAGCCTCACCGGCGACCGCGGCGTCAGCGACATCCTGCTCGACCTGACCCAGAGGGCGACCAAGAACCGCTCGGCGGCCTTCGCCAACACCCTGGTCAGCCACATCGACGGCAAGGCGCCCCTGCTGCGCCGCAGTCAGCGCGACGCCGGCTTCATGGTGCTGCTGGCCCCCGACGTGCCGGCCGTGCTGCTGGAGATGGGCTTCGTCACCAACACCGACGACGAGCAGTTTCTGCGTGACCCCAGCCAGCGCAAGCGGCTGATGAACGCGGTGGGCGATTCCATCGACGACTATTTCGCCGAGACCACCCGGCTCGCCTCGCGCTGACCGCGGCGGGCTGACGCGCCCGCCGACCACGCCCCGTTGGCGCCGCAATCGAAGCCGTTTAGACCGGGCCGGATAAGGGGCGGGGCGCCTCTGGAGGCCGTTGTTCCGTTGGATCTACCCCGCGAAAGATGGGTCGCGATCGCCGGCGTGGCCGTGCTGGGGCTGATCGCCGCGGCGGGGATCGCGGTGGCGATCTGGGCGGCGTGGCTGTTCCACGACATGCCCGACGCCAGCGACCTGGCGGACTACCACCCGCCGACCGCGACGCGCGCCTATGCCTGGGACGGCACCCTGATCGGCGAGTTCAGCCGCGAGCGGCGCATCTTCGTGCCGTACGACAATATCCCGCCGCAGCTGGCCCAGGCCTTCCTGGCCGCCGAGGACCGCAACTTCTTCAAGCACGCCGGCCTCGACTACACCGGCATCATCCGCGCCAGCGCCAAGGACATCATCAACATCGCGCAAGGCCGGCGGCTGGAGAGCGGCTCGACCATCACCCAGCAGGTGGCCAAGAACATCCTGCTGACCAACGACGCCACCATCGGCCGCAAGCTGAAGGAGGCGATGATCGCCCAGCAGTTGGAAGGCTCGTTGTCCAAGGAGCGGATCCTCGAGCTCTATCTGAACGAGATCTGGCTGGGCTACCGGTCCTATGGCGTGGGCGCGGCGGCCTACAACTATTTCGGCAAGTCGATCACCGATCTGGACCTGGCCGAGTGCGCCTACCTCGCCTCCCTGCCCAAAGGGCCGGACAACTACCATCCGATCCGCCGCAAGACCCAGGCGATGCAGCGGCGCAACTGGGTGCTGGACCAGATGGTCGAGGCCGGCTGGGCGACCCGCGCGCAGGCCGACGCCGCCAAGCACGAGGACCTGGTGGTCCAGCCCGAGCCCAGCCGCGCCAAGTACCGCGACGCCGACTACTTCGTCGAAGAGGTCCGCCGCCGCGGCCTGGCGACGCTGGGGCCCAAGCTGACCGAGGGCGGCTACTACATGCGCACCACGCTGGACCCGCGCCTGCAGAGCGCGGCGCGCACGGCGCTGATGGACGGGCTGGAGCGCTATGACCACCGCCACGGCTGGCGCGGCGCCTGGGGCCGGGTGACCACGCTCTCCGGCTGGGAAGACGTCGCCAAGAAGACTGTCACCCCGGCCGAACGGCGGACCTGGCGCGCCGCCGTCGTCACCGACGTCAAAGGCGGGGTGCGGATCAAGACCATCGAGGGCCAGACGGGCGCGCTCGCCGCCGAGGATGTCGCCTGGGCGCGCGCCGGCAAGGGCATCGGGTCCGGCGATCTGATCTTCGTCGCGCCGGACGACAAGGGCGGACCGGACTTCCGCCTGAAGCAGGTGCCGGAGGTCAACGGGGCCCTCGTGGCCATGGACCCGGACTCCGGCCGGGTGCTGGCCATGGTCGGCGGCTATTCCTTCTCGCTCTCCAGCTTCAACCGCGCCACCCAGGCGCTGCGCCAGCCGGGCTCGGCGTTCAAGCCGATCGTCTACGCCACGGCGCTGGAGAACGGCTACACTCCGGCCAGTATCGTGGTCGACGGCCCGATCAGCCTGCCCGGCGGCAATGGCAAACTCTGGCAGCCCGAGAACTACGAGCACGAATATCTGGGGCCCTTGCCGTTGCGCAAAGGCCTGGAGCTATCGCTCAACACCATGACCGTGCGCCTGGCCCAGGGCGTCGGCATGCCGAAGATCAGCGCCTCGGCCATTCGCCTGGGCGTGGTCACCAAGATGGAGAACGTCCTGGCCATGGCGCTGGGCGCCGGCGAGACTACCGTGTTCCGCCTGACCAGCGCCTACGCCGCCTTCGTCAACGGCGGCCACAAGGTCGAGCCGCACCTGATCGAACTTGTGCAGGACCGCGAAGGCAAGACCATCTTCCGGGCCGATGCGCGCGATTGCGACCGATGCGACGCCGGCTTCAACGGCGATGAAAGCCCCCGAATCCCCATGGTCGGCGCTCAGGTCTGGGACCCGATCACCGCCTATCAGATCACCTCCATGCTGCAGGGCGTCGTCCAGCGCGGCACTGGCGCGGCGGCCTCGGTCCTGGGCCGGCCCACCGGCGGCAAGACCGGCACCACCAGCGAGTTCCGCTCCGCCTGGTTCGTCGGCTTCACGCCGCACATCGTGGTCGGCACCTATATCGGCTTCGACGACAACCACAGCCTGGGCGAGGGCGAGCAGGGCGCGCGCGCGGCCCTGCCGATCTTCATCGACTTCATGCAGCAGGCCAACAAGTACTTCCCGCCCGACGACTTCAAGCCGCCGGCCACGGCCCACTTCGCCATGGTCCACGGCATCCGCGAGGCCTTCCGGCCCGGCACCGAGCCCAAGGTCAGCGACGACGAGCTCACCGGTCCGCAGCCCTACGACAAGGTGTTCGGCGGCGGGCTGACCGGAGCGCCCAACGCCGCGGCCGCCGCGAACCCGCAAGCGCCGGTTCCGCCGAAGCCGCCGGTCAAGAAGGACGAGGTCAACGGCTTGTACGAATGATCGTGTCAGCCTATCTGGCGCGTCCGCTACTGGAGTGTCCCCATGAGATTGGATGTCGAGGCCGCCAAGGCTGACATCGAGCAGTCGATCGAACTGCTCAGGAGGCGTCTTTGACTGGGAGCCTGCGCTCCGCAAGCTCGACGAGCTGAACGCCCGGGTCGAGGACCCGACCCTTTGGGACAATGCCGAGGCCGCCCAGGCCCTGATGCGCGAACGTACGCGCCTGGCCAGCGCCGTGGAGGCGGTGAAGGGGCTCGAGCGCGATCTCGCCGACGCCCTGGGTTACGCCGAAATGGCCGACGAGGAGGGCGACGAGGCCTCCCTGGAAGAGGCCCGCGTCCAGCTGAAGGGGATCAAGGAGCGCGCCGGCCGCGCCGAGCTGGAGGCCCTGCTGAGCGGCGAGGCCGACGGCAACGACGCCTTCGTGGAAATCAATTCGGGCGCCGGCGGCACAGAGTCCTGCGACTGGGCCGGCATGCTGATGCGCATGTACACCCGCTGGGCCAACGCCCATGGCATGAGCGTCGACTTCCTGGAAGAGACCTCCGGCGACCAGGCCGGGATCAAGTCGGCGACCCTGCAGGTCAAGGGCCCCAACGCCTATGGCTGGCTGAAGACCGAGGCCGGCGTCCACCGGCTGGTGCGCATCTCGCCCTTCGACGCCGCCGCCAAGCGGCACACCAGCTTCGCCTCGGTCTGGGTCTATCCGGTGGTGGACGACAACATCGTCATCGACATCAACCCGGCCGACGTGCGCACCGACACCTACCGGGCCTCCGGCGCCGGCGGCCAGCACATCAACAAGACCGATAGCGCCGTGCGCCTGACGCACATCCCGACCGGCATCGCGGTGGCCTGCCAGGCCGGCCGCTCGCAGCACCAGAACCGCGAGGAGGCCTGGAAGATGCTGCGCGCGCGGCTCTACGAGGCGGAGCTGCAGAAGCGCGAGGCCGACAAGCAGGCGCTGGAGGACCAGAAGACCGACATCGGCTGGGGCCACCAGATCCGCAGCTACGTCCTGCAGCCCTATCAGATGGTCAAGGACCTGCGCACCGAGGTCGAGACCTCCGACAGCCAGGGCGTGCTGGACGGCGACCTCGACGCCTTCATGGGCGCGGCGCTCGCCCAGCGGGTGGGCGTGACGCGGGAGGCTTGAGGCCTATTCCGCGGCGATCGGCAGGCTGAGCTGTTCCTGCGCCGGCTGACCCAGCCTGAGGCTGCGGCCGGCGAAGTGGGCGCCGGCCTCGACGGCCAGTTGCTCGTGGGTGATGTCCCCGTCGACCCGGGCGGTCGAATAGAGCCGGACCGTCTTGGCGACGATGGTCCCGGCCACCCGGCCGCGGATCTCCACCGCCTCGGCGGTGATCGCGCCCTCCACCTGGCCGGTCTCGCCGATGGAGAGGTGCGCCACCTTCAGGTCGCCGTTGAGCGCGCCGTCCAGTTGCACGTCGCCGTCGCTGGCGAGGTCGCCGTCGACGCGGACGTTCTCGGCGATCAGCGAGCAGGCGAGGACCTTGCGCGCGGCCTCGGGGCTCTCCAGCCGGACGGCGGCGGAGCTGGGCTTATTCGGCTTGCTGAACATAGTCGCCTGCCTTCAGGAAACGGTCGGGGTTCATCGCGCGGCCGTTCAGCCACACTTCGTAGTGCAGGTGGGTGCCCGTCGAACGGCCGGTCGATCCCATGCCGCCCAGGCGCTGGCCCAGCGCCACCTGCTGGCCGACGCTGACGGCGATCACCGCCAGGTGGGCGTAGCGGGTCTTCAAGCCGCGGCCGTGGTCGATCTCGACGGTGTTGCCGTAGCCAGAGCGGACGCCGGTGAAGGAGACGACGCCCGGACCCGTCGCATGGATCGCCTCCATGCGCGAACCGGAGAAATCCTGGCCGGAGTGGAAGGCCGGGCGGCCGGTGAAGGGATCCACCCGCACCCCGAAGCTGGATGACCGCTCGGCCTCCGGCGTCGGCTTGGCGAAGGGCAGGTCGTGGGCGGCCTCTTCCAGTCCCTTGGCCTCGTTCATGTCGGCGGCGGCGTGCTGGATGCGGTCGGCGAAGCTTTCGTCCACGTCGAGGACGGCGGCCAGCGCGCGGGGGTCCTTGGACTCGATCAACGGTCCGCCCAGGGCGTTGCCTTTGGGCATGTAGGCGGCGGGCGTCAGGCCGGCGAGGCGGAAGGCCAGCCGCAGGCGGTCGGCGCGGCTCTTCGCGAAGGTGTCCGCGGCGTCGAGCAGTTGTTCCTGGCTGACGCGCACGGTGTCGACAATCTGGGCTGGGTTGGCGTCGCTGGAGGCGACGGCCTTGTCGATCACCGGCGTCAGCGCCTGGGCCGCACCGGGCGTGCCCTTCATGTCGGTGAGCAGCATGGCCAGCGCCGCGTGGCGCTTCTCGATGTCGGCGGCCACGCCCGCGGTCGCGCCCGACCCGCCGGCGTTCAGCTGCGCCATCGCCGAGTTCAGCCGCGCCTGGCGGTCGGCGATCCAGCGTTCGTACTTGGCCTGGGTGCGGGCGACCTCGCGGTCGGCGGAGGAGACCGACAGCACATTGACCAACATGGCCGCACTGCAGACCCCCATCCAGAGGGCGGCCGCGGAAACCCCGGCGGCGGCGATCATCTGGGTCTTCGGGGAAAGGACGTAGCCCTTCATCTCGCCGCCCGAACGGACGTAGAGATGACGTTCCGGAAATAGCTCAATGAGCGAGCGTCGAAGGCGCGCCAAGCGTGTCATGCGATCGCTGAAGTCCCCATCCCCATGGAACTCCGGCGATATGCAATGAGAATTTCGGAGCGCGCAAGACGGTTTACGCCGACAAGCGGCGCAACCTTAACTCTGACGCGAATCATGATCGCGGTTCGCTGAATTTGGTGGCGTACCGGGCCTGGGTCCAGCCCCTCGGACGCGATGGGAACAAAGCGCGGCAATCCGGCCACATGGCCTATTTAGGCGGGTTTGGACGCCCCGCGCCGATGCGACGCCAGGCCGCGCCGGAGGTCAGAGCGCCTTGGCCGCGTCCAGCACCGCCTGGGCGTGGCCAGCGACTTTCACCTTGCGCCAGATGCGCTTGATGACGCCGTCCTGGATCAGGAAGGTCGAGCGGTCGATGCCCATGTACTCGCGGCCGTAGAGCTTCTTCTCCACCCAGCTCTCGAAGGCCTCGATCGCCTTGCCGTCGGGGTCGGAGCCGAGCGGGACCGTCAGGCCGTACTTGGCCGTGAACTTCTCGTGGCTCTTCACGCTGTCCTTCGAGGCGCCCACAACCGCGACGCCGGCCTTGGCGAACTCCGGCGCGAGGGCGCTGAAGTCCTTGGCCTCGTTGGTGCAGCCGGTGGTGTCGTCCTTGGGATAGAAATAGAGCGCCAGGGTCTTGCCGGCGTAGTCCGCCGAGCGGATCGGTCCGCCCGCGCTCTCCATCTCCCAGGCTGGCGCCTCGGCGCCTTCAACGATCTTCGCCATTTCCAAGCTCCTCAGACCGGCTTCACCAGGACGATCTTCTTCTTGCCGGCCGCCAGCTTGACAACGCCGTCCACGACGTCGGCTTCGGTCACCAGCCGGTTGGCGTCGGATTCGGCCTTGTCGTTGACCCGCAGGCCGCCGCCCTGGGCCAGCCGGCGCGCCTCGCCCCGCGACGCCGCGAGGCCCGCCGCTTCGAACAGCGCCGCCAGCACGATCCCGGCCTCAAGCTCCGCCGCCGGCACCTCATGGGTCGGCAGGTCGGCGCTCAACGTCCCGCGCTCGAAGGCCGCTTCCGCCGCCGCGGCGGCCTTGGCGGCTTCTTCCGCACCGTGGAGCAGGGTCGTCGCCTCGTTGGCCAGCACCTTCTTGGCGTCGTTGATCTCGGCGCCAGGGAGGGCCTCCAGCCGGGCGATCTCGTCGAGCGGCAGGTCAGTGTAGAGTTTGAGGAACCGGCCCACGTCGCCGTCCTCGGTGTTCCGCCAGAACTGCCAGTAGTCATAGGCGCTGAGCAGGTCCGCGTTCAGCCACACCGCGCCCTGAGCCGTCTTGCCCATCTTCGCGCCGGACGCGGTCGCCAGCAGGGGGGTGGTGAGCGCGAACGCAGGCTTCTGGTCCACGCGGCGGATCAGCTCCACCCCGTTCAGGATGTTCCCCCACTGGTCGGAGCCGCCCATCTGCAGCACGCAGCCATAGCGGCGGTTGAGCTCCAGGAAGTCCGTCGCCTGCATGAGCATGTAGTTGAACTCGATGAAGGTCAGCGGCTGCTCGCGGTCGAGCCGCAGCTTCACGGAGTCGAACGCCAGCATGCGGTTGATCGTGAAATGGACGCCGTACTCGCGCAGGAAGTCGATGTAGCCCAGCTTCGACAGCCACTCGTCGTTGTCGACCATGACCGCATCGGTCGGTCCGTCGCCGAAGTTCAGGAACCTGGCGAAGGCCTGCTTCTGGCTGGCGATGTTCGCCTGGATCTCGTCGTGGGTGCGCAGCTGGCGCGTCTCGTCCTTGCCGGAGGGATCGCCGACCTTGGTCGTGCCGCCGCCGACGATGACGATCGGCTTGTGGCCGGTCTGCTGCAGGCGGCGCAGCATCATGATCGTGATCAGGTTGCCGACGTGCAGCGATGGCGCGGTGGCGTCATAGCCGATGTAGCCGGTGACCACGCCCTTCGACGCCGCCTCGTCCAACTCCTCCGGGTGGGAGATCTGATGGATGTAGCCGCGATCCTGCATCACCCGCAGGAACTCGGACTGGAACGGCTGTTCGGGCATTCGGAGAATCTCAAGCGGTCGGTGGCCGGGCTCTAGCACGGCGGCGTCGGAAGTATCGAGCGGCATGGCTGGCTCCTCTGGTGGTGAGGACCGGCGCTTGGTTTGAGAGGGATCGGGGTGCGCGCCGGCCGGGAAGGGCAGGCGCGTCGGATCGGTCGCCTGCTAACGGGGCAGGCGGTAATAGCGGCCGATAAGGGCGAGCCGTCCGATCATGGCGGGCTAGCTAGCGGACGTAGGCCGTGGCAGTCAATCGCCATGCGCGTGCTCGGATTCATGACCGGAACCTCCCTCGACGCCGTCGACATGGCGGTGCTGGAGACCGACGGCGAGACGATCTCGGCCTTCGGGCCGGCAGGCGAGCGCAAGCTCAGCGACCCCACGCGGGACATCATGCTGGCGGCGACCAAGGCGGCGTTGGCCTGGCCGCGCGGCGCGCCGGAGCCGGCGATCTTCGCCCAGGCCGCCCGCGCCGGCGCGGAGGAGCACTTCGCCGCCGCCGAGGAATTCCTGGCCGCCAATGGGCTGAAGTGGTCGGACCTCGACCTGATCGGCATGCACGGCCAGACGGTGCTGCACGAGCGGCCGCAGGCGGGCCGCGTGGGCCGCACGGCGCAGCTGGGCGACGCGGGGTTCCTGGCGCGCAAGGCCGGCGTGCCGGTGGCCCACGACTTCCGCACGGCCGACGTGGCGGCGGGCGGCGAGGGCGCGCCCCTGGCGCCGATCTACCATCTGGCGCGGGCCAAGGCCTCAGGGCTGGCGCCGCCGCTGGCGGTGCTGAACATCGGCGGGGTCGCCAACGTGACCTTCTGGTCGGGTGGCGAGGACATCGCGGCCTTCGACACCGGCCCGGGCAACGGGATGATCGACCTGATGGTGCAGGCGCGGGGCGCCGGGCGCTTCGACGACGGCGGCAAGTACGCCAGCGTGGGCCGCGCGCACGAGGGCGTGCTGGCCGGCCTCTTGGGCCATCCCTACTTCCAGGCGCCGCCGCCGAAGAGCCTCGATCGCTTCGACTTCTCCCTGGAGCCGCTTGAGCCGCTGGAGCTGGAGGACGCCGCAGCGACCCTGGTGGCCTTCATGGCCGAGGCGGTGCGGCTGGGCTTCCAGATGATGGGCCAGACGCCCACGGAACTGATCGTATGCGGCGGCGGCCGCCACAACCCACAGATCATGCGGGCGCTGCAGGCCCGCCTGCCCATGCCGGTGAAGACCGCCGAGGCCCATGGCTGGCGCGGCGATTCCATCGAGGCCGAGGCCTTCGCCTACCTGGCCGCGCGCACGGCCCGCGGCCTGCCGATCAGCTTCCCGAAGACGACCGGGGTCCCGAGGCCGATGACCGGCGGGCGGATCGTGCAGCCCTAAGCGGAGCCTTGGCGCCTTTTCGGTCGCCGCGCGTTAGGGCTCCGCGCCGATCTCGGCCCGATACAGAAAGCTCCTGGACATGAACAAGATCATCCTGTCGCTGGCGATAGCGACAGCCGTCGCCCTGCCTGCGACCTACGCCGCCGCCGGCCCCCTGGCGGGCGCTGCTATCGGCGCGGGCACGGGCGCGGTTATCGCGGGACCGCCTGGCGCGGTTGTGGGCGGCGTCGCCGGCGCGGTCATCGGCGACCGCCATCACGCGCGTCACTACCGTCACCATCGCCGGCACTACAACCACGGCTAGGTTCGGCTGCGCGGGTCGGTGACCCGCGCCTAACCCAGCAACAGGTTGTCGATCAGACGGGTCGAGCCCAGGCGGACCGCGAGGGACGCGATGGCCGGCCCATCCAGCCGATCCAGCTCCTGTAAGGTTTCAGCGTCCGCCACGCTCACATAGTCAGCCGTGAAGCCCGTCAGCGCCTCGCGCATGGCGTGGCGAAGCGTCTCCGCGTCCCGTTCGCCGGCGTCGAACCGCGCCTTGGCGGATGAGAGCGCGCGGTAGAGCACGGTGGCCTGGGCGCGCTGCTCAGGCGTCAGGTAGCTGTTGCGGCTCGAGAGCGCCAAGCCGTCGGATTCCCGCACCGTGGGCGCAACGACAACCTGCACCGGCAGGTCCAGGTCGCGCACCATCTTGCGGATCACCACGCTTTGCTGGGCGTCCTTCTGCCCGAAGTAGGCCCGCGTCGGTTGGACGATGTTGAACAGCTTGGCGACCACGGTGGCGACGCCAGCGAAGTGGCCGGGGCGCACCGCGCCTTCCAACCCGTCAGTCACGCCGCGCACCTCGATCACGGTGTCGAATCCCGCCGGGTACATCTCCGCAGGCTCCGGCGTGAACACCAGGTCGACGCCGGCGGCCTCCAGCAGGGACAGATCGCGCGGCAGGTCGCGGGGATAGCGGGCGAGGTCCTCGTTCGGCCCGAACTGGGTCGGGTTGACGAAGATGCTAGCCGCCACCGTCGGGTTCTCCGCCCGGGCGCGGGCCGCGAGGCTCAAGTGCCCTTCATGCAGATAGCCCATGGTGGGCACGAGGCCGAGTTCGCCGACGCCCGCACGCGCCGCGCGCATCTCGGCGATGGTCTTCAGGATTTTCATGGGCTTGCCGTCAGGTCTTCAGGCGAGCGCCTTGGCCAGTTCCGCCTCGTCCATGCCGGCGCTCTGCGCGGCGGTCGGAAAGCGCTCGCCTTGCACGTCGGCGACGTATTCGCGCAAGGCGTCCTCAATGGCGGCGCCGATCTCGGCGTAGCGCCTGGCGTGGCGCGGCGAGGTCTCGAACAGGCCGAGTAGGTCATGCCAGACCTGCACCTGGCCGTCGCAGCCGGCGCCGGCGCCGATGCCGATGGTCGGGATGGAAAGACGCTTGCTGATCTCGGCGGCGAGCGGAGCCGGAACCAGCTCCAGCACCAGGGCGAAGACCCCGGCGGCCTCAAGGGCTAGCGCGTCCTCGATCAGGCGTTTGGCGCAGGCGGCTTCCTTAGCCTGCACCCGGACGCCCAGGGTGTGCTGTGACTGAGGCGTGAAGCCGAGATGGCCCATCACGGGCACGCCGTGCTGGACCAGGTGCTCGACGATCGGCGCGACGTGGCGGCCGCCTTCCAACTTAACCGCTTGGACCTGGGCCTCCTGCATCAGCCGACGCGCGGCGGCGACGGCCGACGGCTTGTCGGCATAGGTCAGGAACGGCAGGTCGGCGATCACCAGGGCCTTTTCGGAGCCCCGCACCACAGCGGCGGCATGGCGGACCATGTCGTCCACGGTGACCGGCAGGGTCGTCCCATGACCCTGCATCACCATGCCCAGAGAATCGCCCACCAGGACCAGCGGCACGCCGGCCCGGTCGGCGAGCCGGGCGGCGGCGTAGTCATAGGCGGTCAGCATGGCGATGCGCCGGCCGGCCGCCTTCATCTTCCGGATGTCGAGGAGGGTGGTCCGCATGGGGTTACTCCAACTCTAGAGACCTAGATGGGGCCGCGCGCGGCCATGAACCAGACGCCCCCCAAGATGCCTATAGATGGCGCCCGCCGGTCAGTCCTTGGCGCGCTCCTGGTAGGAGCCGTCCTCGGTCAGCACCACGATCCGCGTTCCGGTGGCGATGTAGGGCGGCACCATGGTGCGCAGGCCGTTGGAGAGGATCGCGGGCTTGTAGGATGACGAAGCTGTCTGGTTCTTCACCGCCGGCTCGGTCTCGACCACCTCGAAGGTGGCCAGGCGCGGCAGCTCGATGGCGATCGGCACGCCCTCGTGGGTCGACAGGGTGACGGTCATGCCGTCCTGCAGATAGGGCGCGGCGTCGCCGATCACATCCTGCGGGGCGGCGACCTGATCGTAGCTTTCCGGGTTCATGAAGTGGAAGCCGTCGCCGTCTTGGTACAGGAAGGTGTAGTTGCGGTCGTCGACGATGGCGCGCTCGACCTGCTCGGTGGTGCGGTAGCGCTCGGAGATCTTCACCCCGTCGCTGATGCGCCGCATGTTGAGCTGGGTCACCGGCGTGCCCTTGCCAGGATGGATGTTCTCGGCGCTGAGCACGACGTAGAGCTTGCCTTCCAGGTCGACGACGGAACCCTTGCGCAGCGAGCTGGCGATCACTTTCAAAACGGTCTTCCTCGATGACGGCGGCGGCGATCTGAGGGTCGCGCGAATTCCGCTGATGAATTTCTTGACGCGCCCCTATAGCGATTGGCGGCGAAATCTCCACCCCCCTCGCAGCCGCAGCACGGGGCGCAGCCTTGTCCGAACCGATCCCATCGCCCTGGTGGACGCCTGAGCGCCACGCCGACAAGCGTCCTTTCCTGGTTGTCCGCAACCGGATCACGGCGGCGGTGCGTGGATGGTTCGGCGCGCGGGATTTCATCGAGGTGGAGACGCCGGGCCTGCAGGTCTCGCCCGGCAACGAGGCGCACCTGCACGCCTTCGCGACCGAGGCGGTGGGGATCGCGGGCGAACGGTCGACGCTCTACCTGCGCACCTCGCCGGAGTTCGCCGCCAAGAAGCTGCTGGCGGCGGGCGAGGCCAGGACCTTCGAGCTGGCGCGGGTCTGGCGCAACCGCGAACGCGGGCCGCTGCACCACCCGGAGTTCACGCTGCTGGAATGGTACCGGGCGGGCGAGGCCTATGAGGTGCTGATGGCCGATTGCGCCGGCCTGCTGGCGCTGGCGGCGGAGACGGCGGGCGCGAAGCAATTCAGCTTCCGCGGCCAGACGGCCGATCCCTTCGCTGAACCGGAGCGCCTGACCCTGGCCGAGGCCTTTGATCGGTTCGCCGGTATCGACCTCCTGGCGACCGTGCAGGCGGATCGGGCGACGGACCGCGACGCCCTGGCGGCCGATGCGCGCGCACGCGATGTCCGTGTGGCGTCCGACGACACCTGGGCGGACATCTTCAGCCGGGTGCTGGTGGAGAAGGTCGAGCCGCACCTGGGACGCGGGCGCGCCACCATCCTCTGCGAATATCCGGTCAGCGAAGCGGCCCTGGCGCGGCCCAAGGCGGCCGATCCGCGGGTGGCGGAGCGCTTCGAGCTCTATGCCTGTGGGGTCGAGCTGGCCAACTGCTTCGGCGAGCTCACCGACCCGGCCGAACAGCGGCGGCGTTTCGAGGCGGAGATGGCGGAGAAGGCCCGGGTCTACGGCGAGCGCTATCCCATCGACGAGGATTTCCTGGCGGCGCTGGCGATCATGACTGAAGCCAGCGGCGGCGCGCTGGGTTTCGACCGTCTCGTGATGCTGGCGACGGGGGCGAGCCGCATCGAGCAGGTGCTCTGGGCGCCGGTGGCGGAGACCTAGGCCGCGGCCGGCGCGGCTTGCAGGTTGACGGCCGCGCCGGGCTTCCAGAGCCAGGCGATGGCGACATAGACCACGACGGAGGCGACCCCGAAGGCCGCCTCGGTCAGCAGCATGCCGCTGGAGCCGTGCTTGGGCTGCACGCCGCCGAGGATGGCCACCATGACCACCACGGGCAGGTTGGAGATGCTGCTCAGCACCGCCGCCACAGTGGCTGCCGCCTTGGCGCCCAACTGCTCGAAGATGACGGCGGCGACGGCGGCCCAGGACAGGCCCAGCAGGACGGCGTTCAACACTACGAACACCGCGAAGAACGACGGCGTGTGCGGGCCGAAGGCCATGGCCGCCTCGCCCAGGGCGCAGGCCAGGGCCGACAGGATGTAGACCGTGCGCCTGGGAAAGAGATCGCAGAGGTAGCCGCCGAGGACGCAGCCCGGCAGGTTGGCGATCCCGGTCACCGCCCCCAGCACCAGGGCCACCAAGTCGGCGGAGGCGTGCCAGTCGCCCGCGACGGTGGACAAGAGCTGGCCAGCCGCGCCCAGGGAGGCGGGCAGGACATTGGCGAGGATCGCCAGGACGCCGCCGCGGGTCTTCGCCAGGTCCCACAGCGCCTCCAGCACGTTCAACAGGCGGCGGCTGACCGCGAGCCCGGCCAGGCGGGGCGGCACGCGCAGCCAGAAGATCGGCAGGCAGCAGGCCGCCGACAGGCCCGCCAGCGCCAGCGCGGCGGTGAGCTGGCCGCCCGCATGCTCCGCCAGCCACAGGCCAAGGCCGCCGCCCAGGCCCACGCCGCCAAGCTGGCCGCACTGCATCCAGCCGGCGACGGCGCCGCGCCGTTCGTTGGGGGTGGTCAGCGCCATGGCCGCGGTGACGGCGGAGCCTCCGGCGTTGATCGCGACGCCGAGCGCCGGGGCCAGACCGCTCAGGAGCGGCATGTCGGCCATGCTGAGCGGCGTCAGCGCCAGGGCCGCCATCGCTCCGATCGCCATCGCCTGGTTGATCAGGAACCAGCGAGGTGGCGACAGGCTGGTGTCCAGCACTGGGCCGATAGCGAATTTCCAGGTGGTCGGCAGGTTGTACAGCGCCACCAGGGCGGCGACGGCGGCGACGCTGACGCCGTGGTGGACCATCAGATAGCCCAGGGTGACGGTGACAAAGCCGTTGGCCAGGCCGACCGGCAGGTAGAGAACGAAATACCAGAACGGCGCGAGCCCGCGAGGGACGAAGCCGTCCGCGACCCTGTCCAAAGCGTCCGTCATGCCGATGCCCCCAATCCCGCGCCGGGAGCTATGCAGAATTCGGCTCCGCCCGAACCTGCACATTTTTGACCTGACGGGCGTGGCGGCCCATAAGCCCGCGGAATGAGCGCCAGGACTCTCCGCAGCCCGAAACATCTCGCCAATGCGGGCCTGGTCCCAACCGATGGTTTGCCGATGCTGGAGAAAATCGCGGCGCGGTACGCCGTCGCGATCACGCCGGCGATGGCCGAGTTGATCGAGGCGGCGGACGACCCGATCGGGCGGCAGTTCGTGCCGACCGAGGCGGAGCTCCAAATCCTGCCCGAAGAGTCCGCCGATCCCATCGGCGACCTGGCGCATTCGCTGGTGGAGGGGATCGTCCACCGCTATCCCGACCGCTGCCTCCTGAAGCTCAACCACGCCTGCGCGGTGTACTGCCGCTTCTGCTTCCGTCGCGAGATGGTCGGGCCGGACGGCCTGCGGCCGCTGTCGCCAGCGGCCCTCGACGCGGCGATGGACTATATCGCCGAGCGCCCGGCCATCTGGGAGGTGATCGTCACCGGCGGCGATCCCTTCATCCTGTCGCCGCGCCGCCTGCGCGAGGCGATGGCGCGGCTGGCGGCCATGCCGCACGTGAAGATCGTGCGCTTCCACACCCGCGTGCCGGCGGTGGCGCCGGAGATGATCACCGGCGAGCTGGTCGCGGCCCTCCAGGCGTCCGGCAAGACCGCCTACGTCGCCCTGCACGCCAACCATGCCCGCGAGCTGACGCCGGCGGCGCGGGCGGCCTGCGCGCGGATCGTGGACGCCGGCCTGCCGATGCTGGGCCAGAGCGTGCTGTTGAAGGGCGTCAACGACGATCCCGAGACCCTGGCGGCCCTGTTCCGCGCCATGGTCGAGACCCGGATCAAGCCCTACTACCTGCATCACCCGGACCTGGCGCCCGGCACCGCCCACCTGCGGGTCGCGATCGAGGACGGCCAGGCGCTGATGCGGGCGATCCGCGGGACGGTGAGCGGGCTCTGCCAGCCGACCTACATCCTCGACATCCCCGGCGGCCATGGGAAGGTCCCGGTCGGCCCGGACTATCTGGCGGACGGACGGGTGGAGGACCCGGCGGGCCGGCGCCACGCCTATCCGCCCAGCGACTGCGGCGGAGGCGGCTGCTGATGGCCTGGACGGGACGCTACGACGAGGCCGAGCCACAGCGGGTCAACAAGTGGCTGGGTCAGAGCGGCGTCTGCTCGCGCCGCGAGGCCGAGAGCTTCATCGAGCGCGGCCTGGTGACCATCGACGGCGAGGTGGTGCGCGACTCAGGCCGCAAGATCCTGCCCGGCCAGACGCTCACCCTCTCGGACGGCGAAGGCGCGGCCCCGCCGCTGAGCGCCATGCTGCACAAGCCCATGGGGATCGTTTCCGCCCAGCCGGAGCCCGGTCAGACGCCGGCCGCGCGTCTCTTGACCCTGGCGGCCCTGGTGGGCGAGAGCCCGTCCATCCCGGATCGCGATGCGCGCCTTGCGCCGCTGGGACGCCTCGACATGGACAGCCGCGGTCTCCTGCTGCTCTCCGAGGACGGCGTCCTGGCCAAGGCGGTGATCGGCCCCGACTCCGATCTGGAGAAGGAATATCTGGTGACGGTCACCGGTCGGATCACGCCGGAGAAGATCGCCCGCCTCCGCCACGGCCTGACGATGGACGGCCGCCAGCTCAAGCCCGCCAAGGTCAACGTGGTCCAGGGCCAGGAGCTGCGCTTCATCCTGAAGGAGGGCCGCAACCGCCAGATCCGCCGGATGTGCGAGCTGGTGGGCCTGCACGTCATGGACCTGGTGCGCATCCGCATCGGCTCGCTGACGCTGGGCGACCTGCCGGAAGGCAAGTGGCGGGTGCTGGGCGACGCTGAGCGCGCGGCCCTGATCGCCGGCTAAGCCGCGGGCAGGGTCAGTCGGAAGAGCGCGCCGCCCGCACTCCGCGCCTGGTGCTCCAGCCGCCCGCCGTGGCCGAGCGCGATCTGTCGCGCCAGCGCCAGGCCGATCCCCGAGCCGCCTGGCTTGGTGGTGAAGAAGGGCACGAAGACGCCTTCGGGATCGGCGGTCGGCAGGCCGGGACCATTGTCGGCGACGCTGAGGGCGATCTGCTCCTCCTCCAGCGTCAGGGTCAGGCGAACCTGGGCGCCGGGCTGGCCGCGCACCGCATCGATGGCGTTCTTCACCAGGTTGATCGCCGCCTGCTCCAGAAGGTCGGGGTCGGCCTCAAGGGTGAGCCAGGCGGGCTGCACGGCGCTGGACCAGGCGATGGGATCGGCGCCGATCATCGCCCCGGCCAACCGGTCCAGGTCGCGCAGCAGGTCCGCGCCGGTGATCCGCGCCTTGACCACCAGGGGCGTGTCGGTGAGCTGGCGGTAGCGCTCGACGAAGGTCATCAGGCCGTGGCCGCGCCGGGAGATCACCTCGGCGGCGTCGATGACGTCCGCGCGCGGGGCGGCCGGGTCGGCGAGCTTCGCAGCGATGCTTTCCGAGAGTGAGCAGATCGGCGTCAGCGAGTTCATCATCTCGTGGGCGAGCACCCGGACGAGGTCCTGCCAGGCCTTGAGCTCCACGGCGTCCAGGTCGCCGGCCACGCTCTGCAGGGCGATCAGCCGCCGCGCGCCGCCAGCGGCGGTGAAGCCGGAGACCGTGGCCAGCATCACCCGCTTGTCCGCCAGGCGCATGATCTCCCGCGCGCCAACGGGCAGGGCCAAAAGCCGCTGGGCGGTGTCGGGATCGAGCATCGGGATGGCCGAGATGGGACCGACGCCGGCGCGCAAGCTGGTGCGCGCGGCGCGGTTGGCGGCGGCGACCACGCCCTTGTCGTCGACCACCAGCAGGGCTGCGCTGACGGTGTCGGCCAGGGCTTCCAGGAAGTCGGTGCGTTGTTGGCGCTCGGCTCGGATGTGCGCCAACCGGTCGAGCGCCACGCCGATCGCCTCGCCCAGCGCCCTTAAGCCCACCGGCGTCGTCGGCCGCTCATAGCCCTCGGCGGTGAGGCCTTCCACGAACTGGGCCAGCGTCCGGTCGGCGGCGAAGACGGACCGCATCAGGTCGAGTAGGACCAACCCCAGGACGCCGCCCGCCACCGCCGCCGAGGCCCAGAGGTGACGTTCCAGCGCCGCCAGGATCGCGAAGGCCAGGACGCTGATCGCCGCCGCGCGCAGGGCCGCGCCCAGGGCGAAGCCAGCCGCGCCGGAGAAGAGCCTAGAGGCCATGCCGCTCCATTCGCCGATAGAGCGCCGGGCGGGTGAGGCCGAGCGCCGCCGCCGCATGGCTGACGTTGCCCTCATAGAGCTTCAGCGCGCGGGCGATGGCGCGCTTCTCCAGCTCGTCGAGATTCAGCGCCTTGCCGGAGGCCCGCCGCTCGGCGGTCAGCGCCATGGCGGCGCCCAGCGCCTGGACCAGGGGCTCGTTGCGCCAGGGCTTGAGCACGAAATCCACCGCGCCCCGTTTCAGGGCCTGCACCGCCAGGACCACCCCGCCATAGGTGGTCATCAACACCACCGACAGCGCCGGATCCGCCGCCTGCAGCCGGTCGAGGGTGTCGAGCCCCGCGGCGCCATCGCGGTCGCCGGCGACGAAGTTCATGTCCAGCAGGATGGCGTCGTAGAGGTCGGCCTTCTCCGCCAGGCCCTCGGGGCCCAGGGCGGTGTCCACGCGGTCCGCGGCGCGCGCCAGGGCCGTGGCGGCGGCCTTCAGCACGTCCGGGTCGTCGTCGACGATGAGCAGGGCGCTCGGCATGGACTGACTCTAGGGTCCCGGTCGCCCTGGGGCAAAGCCAGGCGCGTCAAGGCCTTAGGCATGGTGGTCGCGCGGCGGCCGCCGGCCGCTGTCCATTTCCGGACAGCGGCGGCGGGCGGTGGGCTCGGAATTCCAGCCAACACCTTGATCTGGCGTCGTTTCGTTCCAGGGCGCCGCGGGGCGACACTCTGGGTCATGAGCGCGGTGATGGACAGGCCGATCGCGACCCCCTTGTGGCGGCGCAAGCACATGCTGGCGGCGGCCGGCGTGGCGGGCGCCGTGGTGGTCCTGAGCGGCGCCGGCCTGGCGATGGTCGCCGACGCCAGGTCCTCGGTCCGCGTGCCGGCCCAGAACGTGACCCTCAGCGCCGTCACGCCCGGCGTGTTCCACGACTTCGTGGCCCTGCGCGCCACGGCCCAGCCGAAGGACGTCATCTACCTCGACGCGCTGGAGGGCGGCCAGGTGCAGCAGGTGCTGGCCCAGGCCGGCGATCTGGTGAAGGCGGGCCAGCCGCTGCTGACCTTCCGCAACACCGAGTTGGAGCTCGACGTCCTCGACCGCGAGGGCCGCCTCGTGGAATCCATCACCCAGCTCCAGACCTATGAGAAGCAGCTGGAGGACGCCCGCGTCGCCAACGAGAAGGCCGCTGCTCAGATCGAGTACGACATCACCCGCCTGCAGCGCACCGCCGAGCGGCGCGACAGCCTGCTGGCCAAGGGCTACGTGACCCAGGATCTCCACGAACAGGTCCATGACGAACTGGACCACAACAGGAAGCTCCTGCCCCTGCAGCTGGCGACCAACGCCGAGCAGGAGACCTTGCGCAAACGCCAGCTGCCGCAGATCCAGGGGGAGATCGCCACGCTGCAGGAAAGCCTGCGGGTGACCCGGGCCAAGCTGGAGAACCTGACCGTGCGGGCGCCGGTGGCGGGCCGGCTCACCGACATGGACATCAAGCCCGGCGAAATCCGCAACCGCGGCCAGCGCCTGGGCCAGATCGTCGCCGACACCGGCTTCAAGCTGCAGGCGCTGATCGACGAATACTACCTGGGCCGCGTGCTGGTGGGCGAGGCCGGCTCGGTGACGATCGACAACCGCGAGGTCCCGGTGCGGGTGACCCGCGTCGACCCGCAGGTGAAGAACGCGACCTTCCAGGTGGATTTCGCCTTCGAAGGCGCCATGCCGCGCGGCCTGCTTCCCGGCCAAGCCCTGGAGGGCCGACTGACGCTTGGCGGCGATCGGTCGGCCCTCATTTTGCCCGCCGGTCCGTTCCTGGAGCGCAGTGGCGGCGACTGGGCGATGGTGCTGGACGCCAGCGGGACGCGGGCCGACCGGCGGCACATCCGCATCGGGCGGCGCAGCCCCGAGCAGGTGGAAGTGCTGGGCGGGCTGAAGGCGGGCGAGCGGGTGATCACCTCCGACTACGCCGGTTTCGAGAAGGTCGACCGCGTCATGCTGTCGAAGTAGCGCGGATCAACGAGGGCAACGGGAGGGCAGGGATGCTCAAGCTCAGCAATGTCAGCAAGGTCTACCGCACCGCCGAGGTCGAGACCCTGGCGCTCAACGACATCAACATGGAGGTCCGCGACGGCGAGTTCGTCGCCGTGATGGGCCCATCCGGCTGCGGCAAGTCCACCCTGCTCAACACGCTTGGCTTGCTCGACACGCCCTCCAGCGGGTCGTTCGAGTTCTTCGGCCAGGAGGTGGCGCAGAAGTCTGAGCGGGAACTCACGGCGTTGCGCCGCGACCGCATCGGTTTCGTCTTCCAGAGCTTCAACCTGATCGATGACCTGACGGTGGCCGAGAACGTCGAGGTGGCGCTGCTCTACCGCCGGGTGCAGGGCGCCGATCGTCGTCGTCGCGTTGCAGAGGCCCTGGAGCGGGTCGGCATCGGCCACCGCGCCCGCCACCGGCCGCAACAGCTTTCCGGCGGCCAGCAGCAACGCGTCGCCGTGGCCCGCGCCCTGGTCTCCAACCCCAGCCTGATCCTGGCCGATGAGCCCACCGGCAATCTCGACACCGTCAACGGCGAAGCCGTGATGCAGCTGCTCACCGAAGCCGCGAAGGCCGGGGTGACGGTGATCATGGTCACCCACTCGCTGGCCCACGCCGCTGTCGCCCAGCGCACGATCAAGCTGCTCGACGGCCGGGTGGTCTCCGAAACCCTGCTGGCGGCCTGAGGAGGGCGGTTCCCATGTTCCGCAACTATCTGGCCGCGGCGCTGCGCAACCTGTCGCGCAACGGCGTCTATGCGGGGTTGACCGTGGCGGGTCTGGCGATCGGGTTCGCCTCCGCCATCCTGATCGGCCTCTACCTGCGCCACGAGCTGACCTACGACCGGTTCGTGCCGGGGCACGACCGGGTGTTCCTGGTGAGTCAGAGCATTCTTCCGCATGACAAGCCGAAGATGGAGATCGACTACACGGCCGCGCGGCTGGCCGATGACCTGAAGCTCGACTTTCCGCAAATCCAGTATGTGGCGCGCCTCAGCAGCGCCAGCTACCCGCCCGCCATCCGGCGCGGCGACGTCAGCGTGAGCGAGCAGGCCTTCGCCTTCGCCGACCCGGACTTCTTCAAGGTCATGCCGATGCCGACGGTCGCCGGCGATCCCGCCACGGCCCTGGAGGCGTCGGACGCCGTGGTCCTCACCCGCTCGGCGGCCCGGAAGTTCTTCGCCAAGGATGCGCCCCTGGGCGAGCAACTGCTGATCGACGGCCGGCCCGCGCGGGTGGCGGCGGTGATCGAGGACCTGCCCACCAACAGCCACCTCAACACGGAGGTCTTCATATCGTCGAAGGCCCCCGGCTCGATCTTCCCGACCCTCTACGACGCCGGCTATTCGTCAAACTCGAACCTGACCTACGTGCGGCTCAAGCCGGGCGCGTCGGCCGCGGCTATGGACGCGGGGCTGGTCGGCTTTGTGGCGCGGCGCATCCTGCCGGCGGCCCAAGCGCAGAATCCGGACCAGAAGCTCGACGGCTACATCATGCGTCTCAAACCGCTCACCTCGATCCATCTGCAGCCGGCCGACGGCGGCGATCCCAAGCCCGGAGCGGATGTGAAGGTGCTCGCGGGAATCGGCATTATCGGCGTGCTGATCGTGGTCGTGGCGGCGATCAATTTCGTGACGCTGATGACCGCTCGCGCTTCGCGCCGGGCGACCGAGGTCGGCGTCCGCAAGGCCCTGGGCGCCCAGCGCAGGGACCTGGTGATCCAGTTCATGGGCGAGGCGGTGATCTATGTGACCCTGGCCCTTGTCCTGGCGGTCGCGCTGGCCGAGCTGCTGCTGCCGGTCGCCAGCGCTGCCCTGCAGCGTAAACTGGTCTTCGACTACATGACGGACCCGCTGGTTCTGGCCACGATGCTGGGGGTGACCCTGGCGACAGGCCTCGTCGCGGGGATCTATCCAGCCCTGGTGCTCTCGTCGTTCCGCCCCGTATCGGTGCTGAAGGGTGGTCCGATCGCGGCGGCCGGTGGCGGCGGTATCCGCCAGGCCCTGGTGGTGACCCAGTTCGCCGTGCTGGTGATCCTGCTGGTCGCCGCCCTCACCATCTATCGCCAGACGACCTTCGCCCTGAAGGACGCCACCCACACCAACAAGGACGGTGTGGTGATGCTGTTCGCCTCACCCTGCACCAACGCCCTGCGTGACCACATCCGCGCCGTGCCGGGGGTGAAGGCCGCAGCCTGTGCGTCGCCCGGGGCGATCGCTCTGAGCTTCGCCAACGACATGAGCTTCGCCAACGGCCGCCACGCCCTGCTCAACAATGGATCGGTCGACTTCGGATTCTTCGAAGTCTACGGCATCCGTCCGGTCGCGGGCCGTCTCCCGGACGAGAACCGACCGGGGGACGACGGCGCCCGGCTGGGGGAAACGCCGCCGCCGATCGTGCTGAACGAGTCGGCCGCCCGCGAGCTGGGGTTCAAGTCGCCGCAGGCCGCGATCGGGCGCTTGGTGACCTGGCACTACAATGCGCACGCCATGCTGATCACTCTGACTCAGATGCCGCCAGCCCGGGCGTCAGAGGTGATCGGCGTCGTGCCCGATTTCACCTTCAATTCGATTCGCCAGAAGGTGCTGGCCAGCTTCTATTTCGTCGGTCCCAAGACCGACATGATGAATTCCGTAGCCTTGAACATCAGGCTCGATCCCGCCCACGCGGCCGACACCCTGAGGCGTATCGACCAGCTTTGGACAAGGATCAGTTACGGCAAGCCGCTGCAGCAGTATTTCGCCGACCAGTTCCTGCTACGGCTCTACATCGACAATGTGATCCAGGGCGGCTTCGTCGCGGTCTGCGCCCTGGTGGCGGTGACCATCGCCTGCCTGGGCCTTTTCGCGCTCTCCGCCTTCACGGCTGAGCAACGGACCAAGGAGATCGGCATCCGCAAGGCCATGGGGGCAAGCTCCGGCGACATCCTGCGGCTGCTGCTCTGGCAGTTCACCCAGCCGGTGCTGTGGGCGAACCTCCTGGCGCTGCCCTTGGCATGGTTGGCGATGAACTGGTGGCTGCAGGGTTTCGCCTACCGCGTCGACCTGGCGCCCTGGACATTTGCCGCGGCTGCGGCGGCGGGTATCCTGATCGCCTGGGGCACGGTCTTCGTCCACGCCCTGCGGGTCGCCCGGGCCCGGCCGGTGGGAGCGCTGCGCTATGAATAGGCCGAACGTGATGCGAGGAGCCGTCTGGGTGGCGGGCCTGGCCGCCGCGGTCCTCGCGATAGCCCAACAGGCCCAGGCCGCCGGCGATCCGGTGTTCGGCGACTGGCTGACCCAGACCGGCGACGGCAAGGTGCGGGTAGGGCCGTGCGCCGCCGACGCGGCCCAGGCCTGCGGGGTGGTGCTGTGGCTGAAGCCGCCGCCGGGCGTCGAGATGCAGGCCATGCGGGACGCCAACAATCCCGATCCGGCGCTGCGCAGCCGCGCCTTGATCGGCCTAACCCTGATCAGCGGCTTCCACCGCGAAGCCGTCGGCCAGTGGGCGGATGGCCAGATCTACGACCCCAAAAGCGGCAAGACCTACAAGGCCAAGATGGCGCTCGGGCCGAACGGGGTGCTGAAGGTCGCCGGCTGCGTGATGGTGTTCTGCCAGGCCCAGACCTGGACGAAGGCGGAGTAGGCGCCGCTAGCCGAGGGTGACGAACAGCTCGCTCTCGATCACCCACTGGCCGGTCTGCTTGCGCCAGGCGGCCATATAGGCGCCGGTCTGGCCATTGCCCGTCCAGCGGCCGGTCTCGGCGGCGACGTCGCCATCGGTGTCGATCTCCACCGTTTCCGGCGTGCGGACATAGGCGACGAAGCCCGGGTCAAGGAATTGGGCGGCGAAGGCCTCGACGATGGCGGTCGCGCCCAGGATCAGCCCGCCGCCCCCCGGGATCAGGCGCGCGTCGGCGGTGAAGAAGGGCCGCAGGCGCGAAGCTTCCTTGGCCGCGATCAGCTTGTTGGTGAGGCGCCGCCGGGCGCGGATGGCGTCCTCGGCGGCGGTCACGGCGGCTTAAGCCGGATCGGCGGCCAGGCGCTTGTCGAGATAGGCGCCTACGCGGCTTTCCACGTCCGGCAGGTTCTCCATCCAGAAGTGGCTCGCGCCGTCGACCACGTCGTAGTCGATGACGATGCCCTTCTGGGTGCGTAGCTTGGAGACCACGCGCTCCACCTCGATGGGCGGCACAACGCTGTCGGCCCCGCCGTGCAGGATCAGGCCCGAGGCCGGGCAGGGCGCCAGGAAGGAGAAGTCGTAGGCGTTGGTGGGCGGCGAGACCGAGATGAAGCCGTCCGTCTCCGGCCGGCGCATCAGGAGCTGCATGCCCACCCAGGCGCCGAAGGAGTAGCCGGCGACCCAGCACTGCGACGCAGCCGGGTTGGTGGTCTGCAGCCAGTCCAGCGCGGTCGCCGCGTCGGCCAGCTCGCCGATGCCCGAATCGAACTCGCCTTGGCTGCGGCCCACGCCGCGGAAGTTGAACCGCAGCACCGAAAACCCGCGCTTCATGAACAGGTGGAAGAGCTGAACGGTCACCGGATTGTTCATCTGGCCGCCCGCCTTGGGGTGCGGGTGCAGGATCAGGGCGACCGGCGCGGTCTCGGTCTTGCCCTGGGAATAGCGGCCTTCGATCCGCCCGGCGGCGCCGGTCAGAACCACTTCTGGCATTCGAACCCTTTCCGTTCAGACGGCCGGTCCCGACTGGGGATAGCTGTCTGGAATACTTGACTAACGCGCTCGGTCTTCCTAAGTCGCGAGCCACCGGCGAGACCGGTCCCGCGCGAGCCGTCGCCCATAACATAGGGCGGCTGTGAAACGCGAGAAAACTGAACGGGCCAGAAATCCCGGGAACGGATCAGATGCGTCTCTCCACAAAAGGCCGCTATGCCGTGATGGCCATGGCCGACCTGGCGCGCCGCCAGGACGAGCCCTGCCGCGCCGTGTCGCTGTCGGACATCGCCGCACGGCAGGAAATCTCGCTGTCCTATCTCGAGCAGCTCTTCGCGCGCCTGCGCCGCAAGGGGCTGGTCCAGAGCGCCCGCGGTCCCGGCGGCGGCTACCGTCTCACGCGCACCGCCGAAGAGACGTCCATCGCCGACATCGTCCACGCAGTGGACGAGCCTATCCGCGCCGTCCGCTGCGCCGCCCTGGGCAAGGGCTGCATGGCCAAGGGTGAGCGCTGCCTGACCCACGACCTATGGGAGCACCTGGGCGACCGGATCGAGGACTACCTGGCCTCGGTCAGCCTGGCCGACGTGATCTCCGGGCGCCTCCGCGCCAAGGCCGCCGCATGACCGCGCCCGTCTACCTCGACCACAACGCCACCGCCGTGGTCCGGCCGGAGGCCAAGGCGGCCATGGCGCGGGCGCTGGACCTGGGCGGCAACCCGTCCTCGATCCACGCCGCCGGGCGCGCCGCGCGGGCCGTGATGGAGGCTGCGCGCGAGCATGTGGCCCGGCTCATCGCCGCGCCGGCCTCCACGGTAGTGTTCACCTCCGGCGGCACCGAGGCCAATGCGCTGGCCCTCGAAAGCGCCGTGGCCGCCGGCGCGCGCCGGCTGATCGTCTCGGCCATCGAGCACGACAGCATCCAGGAGACCGCCCGCGTGCAGGGCGTCCCGGTCGAGACCCTGCCGGTGACCCGCGACGGGACCGCCGATTTGGGCTGGCTGGCCGAGCGCCTCGGTCGCTGGGACGCCGCCGACGGCAAGCCCTTCGTGGCCCTGATGCTGGCCAACAACGAGACGGGCGTCATCCAGCCGGTCCTGGAAGCTTCTGAGATCGTGCGGGCCGCCGACGGCTGGCTGCACGTCGACGCCATCCAGGCGGCCGGCAAGATCGCCGTCGACAGCCGCGCGCTTGGCGCCGACACCC
This sequence comes from Phenylobacterium sp., assembly GCF_004799515.1. Taxonomy (GTDB): domain Bacteria; phylum Pseudomonadota; class Alphaproteobacteria; order Caulobacterales; family Caulobacteraceae; genus Phenylobacterium. The sequence continues at coordinate 26,930 of NZ_SSMX01000036.1, forward strand.
TCTCCATCTCCGCCCACAAGATCGGCGGGCCGCAGGGCGCGGGCGCCCTGACCTTCGGTCCGCGGGCCATGCTCTCGCGCCGCCAGCACGGCGGCGGCCAGGAACGCGGCCGGCGCGGCGGCACGGAGAACGTTCCCGGCATCGCGGGCTTCGGCGCGGCCGCCGAGGCGGCCCTGCGCGACCTGACGGACTATCAGGCCAAGGCCGCCTGGCGCGACGCCGCCGCCGCCCGGCTGAAGGGCCTGGGCGCGGTGATCATGGGCGAGGCCGCGCCGCGCCTGCCCAACACGCTGTGCGTCGCCGCGCCGGGCTTCACCGCCGACCTGCAGGTCATGGGCCTGGACCTGGCGCAGGTGATGGTCAGCGCGGGCTCCGCCTGCTCGTCGGGCAAGGTGAAGGCCTCGCCGGTCCTGGCCGCGATGGGGCAGGGCGATCTCGCCGGTTGCGCCATCCGCGTCAGCGGCGGCTGGAACTCGACCGAGGCCGATTGGTCCCGTTTCGTCGAAGCCTGGACTTCGGCCCACGCCCGCCACGGACAGCGGCATCCTCAAACCGTGGGAGCCGCCTGATGGCCGCCGTTCGCCAGACCGTCGAGCATGTCCAGGCGCTGGAGAAGTACCAGCACGGTTTCTCCACGGACATCGAGCAGGACTTCGCGCCGAAGGGCCTGAACGCCGACATCGTCCGCTTCATCTCGGCCAAGAAGGACGAGCCGGAGTGGATGCTGCAATGGCGGCTGGAGGCCTTCGAGCGCTGGCTGGCCATGGACGAGCCGTCGTGGGCCAAGGTCAACTTCCCGCGCATCGACTACCAGGACAGCTACTACTACGCCGCGCCCCGGGCGAAGGCGGGGCCGAAGAGCCTCGACGAGGTCGATCCGGACATCCTGGAGACCTACAAGAAGCTGGGCATCCCGCTGCGCGAGCAGGAGGTTTTGGCCGGCGTCGAGGGCGCGCCGCGCTACGCCGTGGACGCGGTGTTCGACAGCGTCAGCGTGGTCACCACCTTCAAGAAGGAGCTGGCGCAGGTCGGGGTGATCTTCTGCTCGATGAGCGAGGCGATCCGCGAGCACCCGGAGCTAGTGAAGCAGTACCTCGGCTCGGTCGTGCCGGTCAGCGACAACTATTTCGCCTGCCTGAACGCGGCGGTCTTCTCCGACGGCAGCTTCGTCTATGTGCCGCCAGGCGTGCGCTGCCCGATGGAGCTGTCCACCTATTTCCGGATCAACGCCGAGAACTCCGGCCAGTTCGAGCGCACCCTGATCATCGCCGACAAGGGGGCCTACGTCTCCTACCTGGAGGGCTGCACCGCCCCTATGCGCGACGAGAACCAGCTGCATGCGGCGGTCGTCGAGCTGGTGGTGCTGGACGACGCGGAGATCAAATATTCCACCGTCCAGAACTGGTATCCGGGCGATCCGGAAACCGGCAAGGGCGGCATCTACAACTTCGTCACGAAGCGCGCCGACTGCCGGGGAGACCGTTCGAAGGTCTCCTGGACCCAGGTCGAGACCGGTTCGGCGATCACCTGGAAGTATCCGTCCTGCGTCCTGCGCGGCGAGGGCTCGTCCGGCGAGTTCTACTCCATCGCCATCACCAACGGCCGCCAGCAGGCCGACACCGGCACCAAGATGATCCACCTGGGCGCCAACACCCGCTCGCGGATCATCTCCAAGGGGATCAGCGCCGGGAAGAGCTCCAACACCTACCGCGGCCTGGTCTCGGCGCATCCCAAGGCCAAGGGCGCGCGCAACTTCACCCAGTGCGACAGCCTCCTGATCGGCAAGCGGTGCGCCGCCCACACCGTGCCCTACATCGAGGCGCGCAACGGCCAGGCCAAGTTCGAGCACGAGGCCACCACCACGCGCCTGTCGGAAGACCAACTGTTCTATGTGATGCAGCGCGGGCTTTCGCAGGAAGAGGCGGTGCAGCTTCTGGTCAACGGCTTCGTCAAGGACGTGCTGCAGGAGCTGCCCATGGAATTCGCCGTGGAGGCCCAGAAGCTGGTGGCGATCAGCCTGGAGGGCAGCGTCGGATGAGCAAGCCCAAGCTCGCCCGCCTGTCGCTGAAGGACGCCTTCGAGGCCGAGCAGGCCGCCCGCGAGGCCGCGCGCCGCGAGAAGGACGAGGCCGAGCGCCGCCAGCAGGAACAGGACCTGGCCCGCGCCGAGGAGCTGGAGGCGGCGATCCGCGCCGACGCCATGTTCCTGGCCGAGCGCCAGCTGGTGCTGGACCGCCGCCGCTACACGGTCTCGCTGGACCACACCGACTTCCGCATCGCCGCTTACTTCGAGGCCGGCCAGGCGAGCATCACCGCCGCCGACAAGCGCACGACGCTGCCGGGCGCGTCGGCGCCGCGCAAGCGCGAGCAGGTCGACACCGTCGCGGACGCGCTCCGTATCATGGCCCAGTTCCTGGCCGACGAATTCCGCTGAGTTTTGAAAAGCATGCTTAGAATTGAAAACCTGCGCGCCTCCGTCGACGGCAAGGAGATCCTGAAGGGCTTGAGCCTGGAGGTCCCGGCCGGCGAGGTGCACGCCATCATGGGGCCGAACGGGGCGGGCAAGTCGACTCTGTCCTACGTCCTGACCGGCCGCGCCGGCTACGAGGTGACGGCGGGGACGGCGACCCTGGACGGCGAGGACCTGCTGGCCCTGGCGCCCGACGAGCGCGCCGCGCGCGGCGTCTTCTTGTCCTTCCAGTATCCGCTGGAGATCCCCGGCGTGCCGGCGCTGACCTTCCTGCGCACGGCGCTGAATGCCCAGCGCCGCGCCCGCGGCGAGGCCGAGATCACCGCGCCGGAGTTCCTGAAGCTGGCCCGCGCCAAGGCCGCCGCGCTGAAGATCGACTTCGACATGCTGAAGCGCGCGCTGAACGTCGGCTTCTCGGGCGGTGAGAAGAAGCGGATGGAAATCCTTCAAATGGCGATGCTTTCGCCCCGCTTCCTCATCCTCGACGAGACCGACAGCGGCCTGGACATCGATGCGCTGCGGATCGTCTCGGAGGGCGTCAATGCGCTGCGCAGCCCCGAGCGGGCCATGCTGATGATCACCCACTACCAGCGGCTCCTGGACTATATCAAACCCGACCGGGTCCACGTCCTGGCCGGCGGCCGGATCGTCGCCTCCGGCGGCCCGGAACTGGCGCACGAACTGGAGCGCGAGGGCTACGAACGCTACGAGGCCGCCGCTTGAACCTGGCCGCCGCCATACGCGAGCGCAACGCCGCCGAGCTCCCCTCCAAGCGCGACGAGGACTGGCGCTGGACGGACCTGCGCGGCCTGATCCGCACGGCGCCGGAGCCGTCCCAGCCCTTCACCGGGCAGCTGCCGCCAGGGCCGTTCGATGCGCTGGCTGAGGACTGGCGGGTGTTGATCAATGGCGGCGAGGCGACGGTCGACGTGCCGGCCAGGACCGAGGCCGTGGAGGCCCTGCGCTTCGTGGCGCGCGGCGCGGGCTCGCACGTGGCCTCGGCGACCATCCGGGTCGGCGCCAACGCCCGGCTGTTGCTGCTGGAAAGCTATGAGAGCGACGGGGCCTCGCTGGCGCTGGCCAGCCTGACGCTCGCGCTGGAGCCCGGCGCGGTTGTCGAGCGGATCGTGCTCACCGCCGACCACGAAGACGCCGTCTCGGTCAGCCAGGCCGAGGTGACGCTGTCGCCCACCGCCGGCTTCAGCCAAACCCTGGTGGCCGGCGGCGCGCGCCGCCAGCGGCTGGAGACCCGCGTCCTGCATCCCGGCGGCAGCGCCGAGCTGCGGCTGGACGGGATCTACCTGCTGGCCGGCAAGCGTCACTCCGACCAGACCAGCATCGTCACCCACGCCGGGACCGACGGCCTGACCGTCCAACTCGCCAAGGGCGTGGTGCGCGATCAGGCGCGCGGGGTCTTCCAGGGCCGGATCGTGGTGGAGGAAGGCGCCGACCGCACCGACGCGCGCATGGGCCACCACGCCCTGATCCTCTCCGACCGCGCCGAGGTGGACGCCAAGCCGGAGCTCGAGATCTACGCCGACGACGTGGCCTGCGCGCACGGCAATACGGTGGGCGCGCTGGACGAGGACGCCCTGTTCTACGCCCGCCAGCGCGGCATCCCCGAGGACGAGGCCCGCGCCCTGCTGACCGAGGCCTTCGTGGGCGAGGTGGTCGACCGGATTGGCCACGAGGGCGCCCGCGAGATCGTCCGCGCCTGGGTGGCGCAAGGCTTGAGGGACTGAGGATGGCTTTCGACGCCCCCTTCGACGCTGAAGCGATCCGCGCCGAGTTCCCGATCCTGGGCCGCCAGGTGAACGGCCACCCGTTGGTCTATCTGGATAGCGCCGCATCGGCCCAGAAGCCGCGGGCGGTGATCGAGGCCATGACGCGCGCGATGGAGCACAGCTACGCCAACGTCCACCGCGGCCTGCACACGCTGGCCAACGAGACCACCGAGGCCTACGAGGCCGCGCGCAGCGCCGTGGCGCGGTTCATCAACGCCGATGTCTCCGAGATCGTGTTCACCAAGGGCGCGACGGAAGCCATCAACCTGCTGGCCGCCGGGATTGGCGCGGGGCTGAAGGCCGGCGACGAGATCCTGCTCTCGGAGATGGAGCACCACGCGAACATCGTGCCCTGGCATTTCCTGCGCGAGCGGCTGGGCGTGGTCCTGAAGTTCACCCCGGTGACCGACGACGGGCGGCTGGACCTGGACGCCTTCAAGGACCTGCTCAGCGAGCGCACCCGCGTCGTGGGCCTGACCCATATGTCCAACGTGCTGGGCACCGTGAACCCGGTGGCGGAGCTGACGCGGCTGGCGCACGAGGCCGGCGCGCTGGTGCTGCTCGACGGCTGCCAGGCCATCGTCCACCAGCCGGTGGACGTGAAGGCCCTGGACGCCGATTTCTACGTCTTCTCCGGCCACAAGCTCTATGGGCCGACCGGCATCGGCATCCTCTACGGCAAGGCCGAGCGGCTGGCGGCGTTGCCGCCGTACCAGGGCGGCGGCGAGATGATCGGCAATGTCAGCCTGGAGGCGATCAGCTACGCCGACCCGCCGCACCGCTTCGAAGCGGGCACGCCGCCGATCATCGAGGCCATCGGCCTGGGCGCGGCGATCGGCTGGCTGGACGGCGTCGACCGGGCCGCGGCGGCGGCGCATGAACACGCCCTCTACGATCACGTGCGCGAACGGCTCAGCGGCGCCAACTGGCTGCGGGTGCTGGGCGAGGCGCCGGGCAAGGGCGCGATCCTCAGCTTCACCGTCGACGGGGCCCACGCCCACGACGTCGCCCAGATCCTGGACCGTTATGGCGTGGCGGTGCGCGCCGGCACGCACTGCGCCGAGCCCCTGATGCGGCGTTTCGGCGTGACATCGAGCGCACGCGCCTCCTTCGCCCTATATAACACCCACGCGGAGGCCGACGCCTTCGTGGACGCGCTCACCAAGACTCAAGCCTTTTTTGCCTAAGTGGACCCGATGGACGACGCCGCCAGCCTCGACAGTCAGACGACCGCGCCGCTGCCGCAGGCGGAGCTCGACAAGCTGACCGATCAGCTGATCGAGAAGCTGAAGACCGTCTACGATCCGGAGATCCCGGTCGACATCTACGAGCTCGGCCTGATCTACAAGGTCGACGTCTCCGACGCCAAGGACGTGGTCATCGACATGACGCTCACCGCCCCGGGCTGCCCGGTGGCCGGCGATATGCCGGGCTGGGTCGAGGACGCGGTCCGCGAGATCCCCGAGGTCAAGTCCTGCAAGGTCGAGCTGGTGTTCGATCCGCCGTGGGACCCGTCGCGGATGAGCGACGAGGCCAAGCTGCAACTGAACATGTTCTGACCGCCATGAACGACCTTTCCCTCACGCCCGCTCCCCGCGCCCGCCGCGAACGGCCCAAGGTGGTCAGCCTGACCGAGGCCGCCGCCGAGCGGGTTCGCGAGATCATGGGCCGGGCCGAGAAGCCCTATGCGGGCTTGCGGGTGGGCGTGAAGAACGGCGGCTGCGCGGGCCAGGAGTACGTCCTGGAATACGCCGAGGCGGCGAACCCGCTGGACGAGGTGGTCGAGGACAAGGGCGTGACCATCCTGGTCGAGCCCAAGGCGGTCCTGTTCCTGATCGGCACGGTGATCGACTACGACGTCACCAAGCTCTCGGCCAAGTTCACCTTCAAGAACCCCAATGAGACCGACGCCTGCGGCTGTGGCGAGAGTGTCACCATCGCGCCAGCGAGCTTCGACTAGCGGTTCCGGTGCCGGATGGCGTCGATGGCCAGCGCCGCCGCGGCGATGATCAGCGGCAGGATGTAGAAGGCCAGCCGATAGCCCAGGAAGGCCGCCGCCAGGGCCGCGGTGTTCACCTGCGGCAGCAGTGTCATCATGGCGCTTTCGAACACCCCGGCGCCGCCCGGCACGGCGGACAGCAGGCCGACGATGGCCGCGACGGCGAAAGCCCCCACGAAGGTGACGTAGCTGGGGTCGCCTTTGGGCAGCAGCACCCAAAGGATGGCGGCCGCGACGCCGTTGTCGACGACCCCCAGCACCAGCTGCGCCAGGGCGTCCCAGACGTCGGGCAGGGTGATGCTGCGGCCGAAGACCTTGAAAGAGCGCCGCACCATGGCGCAGAGCGCCACATAGCCCACCGCGCCCGTCACCAGCGCCGCGCCCAGGCAGCGGGCCACCAGGGGCGTGATGGCGGTCGCATCCAGTTCGGCGCTGGACGCCAGCAGCAGGCCGCTGCCCGAGAGCGCCGCCAGCCCGATGCCGAACGCGGTGGCGTCGAAGGCCGTGGCTCCGGCGACCTGGGCAAGGGTCACGCCGTGCCGGTCGTAGGTGCGGGCGCGGATCGCGCTGGAAATCAAGAGGTTCGCGCCGATGGCGTGGGCGATGGCGTTGGCCAGGAACGACCCCAGGGCGACGGTGCGCAGCGGCACCCGGGCCCCGGTCCAGCGCAGGCCCGTCCACTCGATCACCGCCATCAGGACGAAGCTCGTCGCTGACAGCACCAGGGTCAGGGTGACGGCCACCACGCCCCAGCCGGCGATGGCGTGGCCCACCGCGGCGAGGCTCAGCTTGTGGAACTCGCGCCACAACACCCAGGCCGCCGCCAGCAGCATGACCGGCGGTACGATCTTCAGGCCCAGGTTCACCGCGCGCCGCAGCCGGGGATGCGACGCGGGCGCAACCTCGCCGAGTTTCGGCTCGACCGGCGGTGGCGCTGCGGGGCGGGTCGCGTCGGGGGCTGTCACGGCGAAGGCAGTTTCCGTTGAGTCGGCCGGGGACGTCAGGAGGTGGCGTTAGGGCGGCGGAGCCGCAATGGCGAGTCCGTGTTGGCGATTCAGGCCGCGATCGGCCCCACGGTTCCCAGCCAAATCGGGAACCGATCGCCACGGCGCCGGTTCTGCCGAAGGACTTTTACAACCAAGGAGACGTGTCATGGCCCGGGAAGACTGGCAGGACCGCGAGGACGAGCGCCGTCGCCTGGCGCTGCGGGGCCGCGGCCGGGACGATTTCGGCCAGGCCGATTATTCCGACGACTATCTCTACGATCCCGCCAGCCGCAGCGGCTATCGGGCCGAGCGGGACGTCCGCCCGAGCGTCGACGACTTTGGGCAGGCGGACTATTCCAGCGACTACGCCTACGACATCGACGATGGCCACGCCTACCGCCGCAACTCCGAAGCCGACCGCGACTATGGCCGGCGGATGGACAACGGTGACTATCGGCGGGTCGAGCAGCCGCGGTCGTTCATGGACCGGGTCGGCGACGCCTTCGGCGGTCATCCGCGCGAGCGTCCCGCCGAACGCGCGGTGGAAGCCCGCCCGCCCGCCCGTCGCCGCGGACCCTCGGACCGGGTGCTCTGGGCGGTGATCGTGGAGCGCTTGCACGACGAGCGGGGCCTGGACCTGCGCGACCTGGAAGTGATCGTCGAGGACCGCGAGGTCACCCTGAACGGCACGGTCCGCCACAAGGGCGACAAGCGCCGCATCGAGGACGTGGCCGACATCGAAGGCGTGCGGCACGTGCAGAACAACCTGCGCGTCCGGGGCCACCAGCACACGCACTGGACCTTCCTCTAGGGATCCTCGCCCCGCGTCGGAAAGCTTTGCCTCAAACGGGCAACCCGAATCGGGCTGGCGGGTTCTCTACCCGTAACCCCGTGTCGAGGAGACATCCGAATGCCGAACAAACAGACCCAGGGCGACGAGCAACGCGCCTTCACCCACGGGTCGGGCGGCGCCAACGCGGACATGGCCGTGGAGGCCGCCCCGATCCACGAGGACCGTCATGTCGAGGTCCCGCACCACCGCGAGGTCGAACCCCTCAAGGAAGGCGAGAAGCACGACCACATGGCCGCCCGCGAGAAGAGCTCCGGCGACCGGCAGGAAGCGCTGCTCGACGAAGCTATCGAAGAGACCTTCCCGGGCAGCGACCCGATCAGCCCGAAGCACATCACCTGATCAGACCGGACAATTTGTGACGGCCGGGGCGGCGGGTCCTTCGACGGGTCCGCCGCCTCGTGTTACGCAGGGCGCATGAGGCTGCCGCCACCGCGCATCGACCTTCGGGGATTCACCGCCGTCAAGCTGGGGGTCCGCCGCTTCAGCCTTGCCGATCCCTACTACTTCATCCTGGCCATGCGCTGGTCGACCTTCCTGGCGGTCGTGCTGGCGATCTTCCTGGCGATCAACCTGGTGTTCGCCGCCCTCTACTGGGCCGTGCCGGGATCGGTCGCCAACGCCCGTGACCGGGCGTTCGGCGACGCCTTCTTCTTCAGCATTGAGACCCTGGCGACGGTGGGCTACGGCGTCATGACGCCGACTACCCTCTACGGCCACATAGTGGCGTCGACGGAGATATTCGTCGGCATGTTCCTGACGGCGCTGACCACCGGCGCCTTCTTCGCCCGGTTCGCCCGGCCCTCGGCGCGGATGGTGTTCAGCGAAACCGCGGTCGTGGCGCCCTACGCCGGCGGCCAGGCCCTGATGATGCGTGTGGCGAGCCGCCGCCTGCAGGGGATCAGCGAGGCCAGGGCGCGGCTCAACTATTACCGCAACGAGCCCTACGGCGAGGGCCGCTTCCGCCGGTTCGACGAGCTCAAGCTTGTGCGCGTCAGCATTCCAGTGCTCACCCTGTCGTGGACCGTCATCCACGTCATCGACGAAGACAGCCCACTGTTCGGCATGACCGACGAGCGCATGGCGGCCGAGCAGCCGGCCATCATGCTGTCGATCAGCGGCTTCGACGAGGCGATCTCCTCGCCGGTGAACGACCGGCAGACCTATCGCCGGGAGAACATCCGCTTCGGCCACGTGTTCGTCGACGTGCTGCGCGATCTGCCGGACGGCATGGTCGAGCTGGACCTCACCCACATCCACGACACGCGTCCGGTGACGGTGCTCAAGGAGGTGCGCGACCTCGAAATTCAGGAGTCCGTGGTCAAGGCCTCGTAGGCTTCCTGCGCCGCTAGCCATTCGGCCTCGGCGGTCTCGACCATGGCCTGGGCGGCCTCGCGCTTGCGGCCGAGGTCCGCGGCCTTGGCGGGGTCCTTGGCGAAGACGGTTGGGTCGGTGAGCCTGGCGTCGATCTCGGCCAGGGCGGCGGCGGCCCGCGCCAGGGCCGCTTCGGCCGCCTCGGCGCGGCGGCGCGCCGTGCCGGTGGGGACCTTGGTCTTCGGCGGCGGCGGCGGCGGCGGCGCGGCCACCGGCGCTTCGGCCACCTGGGTCGGCGCCCGCGCCGCGACCCGGGCGCGGTCGAGGACGAACTTGGCGTAGTCCTCCATGTCGCCGTCGAAGGGCTCGATGCCGCCGTCCGCCGCCAGCCACAGCCGGTCGGCCACCAACTCCATCAGCGAGCGGTCGTGGGTGATCAGGATCACCGCGCCCTCGTAGTCGTTGAGCGCATCCAACAGGGCGCGACGCGAGTCGATGTCCAGGTGGTTGGTGGGCTCGTCGAGGATCAGGAGGTGCGGCGCTTCCATGGCCACCATGTTGAGCAGCAGGCGCGCGCGCTCGCCGCCGGAGAGATTGGAGACGGTGGTTTCCACCTTCTCGAACCCCAGGCCGAACTGGGCGAGCTTCGAGCGGCGCTGGCTCTCCGAGGCGCCTGGCAAGGCGCGGCGGATGATCTCCAGCGGGGTGTCCGTGGGATCCATCGCCTCGATCTGGTGCTGGTGGAACCAGCCGACCTTCAGGCGGCTCGAGCGCAGCAGGGTCCCGGCCTGGACGTCCAGGGCGCCGGCCACCAGCTTGGCGAAGGTCGATTTGCCCGCCCCGTTGACGCCCAGCAGACCGATACGGTCGTCGATGTCGAGGCGCAGGTTCAGCCGCTTCAGGATCGGCGGGCCGCCATAGCCCACCGAGGCGTCCTCCAGCCGGATCAGCGGCGGCTGCAGCGGCCGTTCGGGCGAGGGCAGAGTGAACGGCGCGACCCGGTCCTCGATGATGTTCGAGACCGGCGGCAGCTTGGCGATCATCTTCAGGCGCGACTGGGCCTGGGTCGCCTTCGACGCCTTGGCGCGGAAGCGGTCGACGAAGGACTGCATGTGGGCGCGCTTGGCCTCGATCTTCACCCGCATGGCCTCCTGCAGGCGCAGTTTCTCGGTGACCTGGGTCTCGAAGCTGTCGTAGCCGCCGACGTAGAGGTCGAGGCGGCCGTCCTTGAGGTGCAGGATGTGGTCGACGGAGTTGTTGAGCAGCTCGCGGTCGTGGCTGATGACGATGGCTGAGTGCGGGTATTTCTTCAGCCGCGCCTCCAGCCACAGCGCGCCTTCCAGGTCCAGATAGTTGGTGGGCTCGTCGAGCAGCAGGAGGTCGGGCGCGGCGAACAGGGCCGCAGCCAGGGCCACGCGCATCCGCCAGCCGCCGGAGAACTCCGCCATCGGCCGGGCCAGGTCGGCGTTGGAGAAGCCCAGGCCCGCCAGGATCTCGGCGGCGCGGCTGGGCGCGCGGTCGGCGTCGATCTCGATCAGGCGGGTGTAGATGTCGCCCAGGTCCTCCGGCTCGGCGGTGTCGAGCCGCGCCAGCAGGCTGGCGCGTTCCACGTCGGCGGCGAGGACGGTGTCGAGCAGCGGGACCGGCGTGGCCGGATGCTCCTGGTCCACCGAGCCGATTCGCGCGGCCTTCGGTAGGCCGATCTCGCCGGAGCCATGGATGAGCTGGCCCAGGACCAGCTTGAACAGGGTGGACTTGCCCACCCCGTTGCGCCCCACCAGGCCCACCTTGGCGTCCTTGGGCAGGGACACGGTGGCGCCGTCGAAGAAGCGGCGGCCCCAGGCGTCGAAAACGAGGTCTTTGATCTGCAGCATCGGAACACGAACGGCATAGGGGCGCGGACCAGCGCGCGCCGGACCTGCGGGGACAAGGGAAGGGTCAGGGGTTTCAAGAGCCGCGCCTGCGCCTGACCGGGCGGGTGCATAGCAGACCGACACGCCCGCGTCATGCCGATCCCGTACGACTGTGGCGCTAGACGCCTTGAGGCGCGCGGTGGGTGCGGCTATAGAGCCCGCCACCTCGCGGCGCGCCCGCGGACTTCCCATCTGTCCTGAAGATTGAAACGAGCCGAAGAGCCCATGACCGAACGCACCTTCTCGATCATCAAGCCGGACGCGACGCGTCGCAACCTGACCGGCAAGATCAATGCGGTGATCGAGGACGCCGGCCTGCGCATCGTCGCCCAGCGCCGCATCCAGATGACCGAGGCCCAGGCGAAGAAGTTCTACGAAGTCCACGCCGAGCGTCCGTTCTACGGCGAGCTGGTAGAGTTCATGATGTCCGCGCCCGTGGTGGTGCAGGTCCTTGAAGGTCCGAACGCCGTCGCCAAATATCGTGAAGTCATGGGCGCCACCAACCCGGCCCAGGCTGCCGACGGCACCATCCGCAAGCTCTACGCCGAAAGCGTCGGCGAGAACTCGGTGCACGGCTCCGACAGCCAGGAGAACGCCGCGCTCGAGATCGCCCAGTTCTTCACCGAGGCCGATATCGTCGGCTGAGATCGCCGCCGGTGTCTTCAGCGTTTCACAGTCGTTTGCGAAATGCTGGAGCCGGCGCAACCCAATCCGCAGGCGGGGGTTCCGCCTGAGCCGTCCACCCCTTTGTCCACCCCTGTTTGAAAGTCGCAATGAGAGAAGACAAGATCGGTAGCTTCAACGAACGCCTGGCGTCCCAGGCGGAAGCCCGCAAGGCCCTGCTCGAGAAGTTCAAGCCCAAGCCCATGGTCCAGGCCGAAGTCCTGGAAACCCGCGCCGAGCGCAAGGCGCGTGAGCTGGAAGAAGTGCGCGCCAAGCGCGCCGCCGAGAAGGAGGCCGCCCGCCTGAAGGCGGAATCCGACGAGAAGGCGCGCCAGGACGCCATGGCTAACGACGAGGAGCTGCAGCTGGAGCTGAAGCGCCAGGAGCGGAAGGACCGCAAGGCCGCCGCCAAGGCCGAGGCCCGCGCCAAGCGCGAAGCCAAGTCGGCCGCTCGCCGGAACTGATCCCAAGGCCTCCCGAGGCCCTGGTTATCTGGCCTAGTCGTCGGCGCCGCCGGTGAGCCTTCGGGACAGGTCGCCGTAGTAGCCCTGGATCAGGAGTTCGACGGTGTCGCCGCGCTCCTCGGCGGCGAAGGCCAGCTCCTTGGCCATCTGCACGGCGGCGGACCGGCTGAGGCCGTGTTCGACGGCCTGGCCGTCGGAAAAGACGGTCCAGTCGCCGTCCTTCAGCGTCACCGCATATTGCACCATGCCGGCGAGGTCCTCCGTCCACGCATGAGCGCCGAACTACGGCGAAGGTTCCCCCGTGAGCTCCACGGGTCGTCCGTGTGCGGTTCGACGATAGGCGTCGGCCCAGGCGGCCTTGCGGGCCGAAAGCTCCGCCGCCGCCGCGAGGCGTTTGCGCACCGCCAGCAGCTCCAGAGTCGCCAGAAGATGGTCGTAGTAGCGCGATCCATCGTCGTCGGGCCCCGCTGCCGCCAGCTCCCGCGACAGCTCGTCGGCCCACTCGCGCCAGGTGAAGGCGTCCCGCGCGTGCAGGGCCAACACCAGGGCGAAGGCCTGCGCCTGCCAGGGCTCGGCGAACACCTGCTCGGTGTCGCGGGACAGGCCGGGGGGATCAGCTACGTTCAAGATAGGGCTCCCAAAGGTCGAGGCGGACGCTGTCCTTGGGATTGGCCGCCTCGCCCCAGAGCTCGCGGGCGGGGAAGCGCACGGTATAGAGCGGCCGCGGATCCTCGCCCTGGCCATGGGCGTGGCTGTCCGGGAAAACGTGCGCGCCGTGGGTGGCGACGATGACGCCCTGGCGGCCACGGGCGTAGCGGGGCAGGCGGGTGTGGCCGTGGGGGTTGAGCTGGCGGGTCTTCACCGTATCGCCGACCGCGAATTGTGGCGCGGCGGCCTCGCGGACATAGGAGCCGGCGCGGCCCATGCGCTCGGCCACCACGGCGGCGGTGAGCAGGGGCTCGGCCTTCGGCGAATCCGGCGCGGCCTTGCCGGCGGCGATTTCGTGCGGTGTGGCGTGGCCGTGCTTGACCAAGAGAGCGCAGAGGGCGGTGAACCACTTCTCGTAGTAGCTCATGGCCAGGTACTGCGGCCCGGGGATCAGCTCGCGCTGGTGGCGGCCCTCGTCGATGTTGCGCCGCGTGGGCGAGGCGACGGTCAGGGCGTGGACGCGGGCCTCCCAGGCCGTGTGGAACACCGGCTCGTCCGGCTCGGGAGCGATCGGGCCCAGGTTCTCCAGGCCGCCCATGTCGTGGACGCCGTTCACAGCAAGGCCGTCCCGATCATGCCGTCGCGGGTGACGAGGGCGGCGAGGGCGGCTTCGTCCAGGCCCTCGGTTCCCGCCGGCCGTCGCGGGATGACCAGGTAGCGGATCTCGGCGGTGGAATCCCAGACGCGGACCTCGACGTCCTCAGGCAGGTCGGTCCCGAATTCGGCGATCACGCCGCGCGGGTCGATCACCGCGCGGGCGCGATAGGGCGCGGACTTGTACCAGACCGGCGGCAGGCCCAGCACCGGCCAGGGGTAGCAGGAGCACAGGGTGCAGACGACGAGGTTGTGCACGGACGGCGTGTTCTCCACCGCGACCACGTGCTCGCCCTGGCCGCCGGCGTAGCCCAGCTCGGCGATGGCCACGGTGGCGTCGGCCAGGAGGCGCGTCCGGTAGGCCGGATCGCTCCAGGCGCGGGCCACGACGCGTGCGCCATTGCGCGGGCCGACCTTGTGCTCGAAGTGGTCGACCAGGGCGTCGAGGGCCGCGGGGTCCACGAGGCCCTTTTCAACCATCAACGATTCCAGCGCCTTGACCCGCAGGGCCATGTCCGACGGCGGCTCCTGCCCGTGTTCGTGGCCATGCTGGTGAGCGTGATCATGGTCGTGGGGATGGTCGTGCGCCATTTGGGCAAACTGGCCGAGACGCCGCGAAAGGGAAAGCCCGAGGCGTGACCTGAACCCGATCACCTGCGATGCTTTTTCGAAGCTGGAGGTATTCCGCCATGCCGACGCCGCACCTGATCTACTTCTCCGATCCCATGTGCTCGTGGTGCTACGGCTTTTCGCCGGTGATCGAGGAGATCCGCCGCACCTTCGGCCGGGTCCTGCCGGTCCGGGTGGTGATGGGCGGCCTGCGCCCCGGCACGGAAACCCCGATGACCGATGAGGCGAAGCTGGAGATCGCCGACCATTGGACCCATGTGCACGAGGCGACCGGCCTGCCGTTCGACGGCTCGGGCATGTCCGCGCCCGGCTTCATCTACGACACCGACCCGGCGGCGCGCGCCGTGGTGGTGGCCCGCCGCGACGGCGAGGAGATGGCCGGGGCGTTCCTCGCCCGCACCCAGCGCGCCTTCTACGCCGAGGGCCGTGACGTCACGACGCCCGCGGTGCTGGCGGAGATCGCCGAGGAACTGGGCCTCGACCGCGAGCCCTTCCTGGCCGCCTGGGCCAGCGAGGAGGCCAAGCAGGAGACCTGGCGCGACTACGCCATCTCCCAGCGCGCCGGGGTCACCGGTTTCCCGACCCTGGTGGCTGGGCCGAACGAGGCCGGCGTCTACGGCGTGGTGACCCGCGGCTTCGCGCCCGGCGATCAGGTGATCGGCATCCTCAAGGAATGGCTGGAGCGGATCGCGGCCTGAACGCGCGCGGGCGCCGCAAGCGTAGGCTGTGAACGTCCGCAATGGGTGGAAAGCGGGCCTAGACGATCCGAGACCGATTCCGCAGCCGGTCCGCCACGGCGCGCCAGTTAGGCGACGGCGCCAGCGCGCCCGGCCCATCGCCGGCGACGGCCTGGATGCCGAGCAGCGCAAGCCAGACGAACGGAAGTTCCGAGCCCGCCGCGGTGAAATAGAAGCCCTTGCGCGCCATCCAGAACTGCGCCGCCCCGGCCATCATGGGCATGGCGTAGAGCGCGACATAGCGGGTCAGAACGCCGGGAATCAGCAGCAGAGCGCCTGCGACCTCGGCCGAGAGCACATAGGCTGGGACGATGGGCGGGTAGCCCGCACTTTGAAGATTGTTCCACCAGGCCGCGATCCCGCCAGGCAAGATGGCGACCTTCCAGTAGAGATGTGCGACGAACAAGCCGCCGAGCAGGAGCCGCAGCAGCAGGGCCTCCGCTTTCGGGGCCGATCTGCGGGTTTCCATTCGTGTCCCGCCCCAGGCGCCGCCGCTCAGGGGCGTCACCTGGACGAACTCTTCTGCGCCCGCTCGACGGCGCGCGCTCCGGCCAGGACGTTGGTCATGGCGTAGTTTCCCTCATGACAGGCGAACTCGTAGAGCGCCGCATCGCTCGCGACGAACGCCATCTCCGCCCGCCAGGGGCGGGCGAAGATCGTGGGGTCGTCCACGGTGAATTCATATTTCAGCGCGCCGGGCGCGACACGCGTGAATCGCTCGACGACCCTCGCCCCAGCCGTGAAGAAAAACGGCGCCTGGCTCAACGGTGCATCAGCTCGCAGGTTGGTGGTTTCCACCACCAGGGTTTCCTTCTCCCAATGACCGATGGAGTCGCCAGACCAGGACCTGATCTGGGCAGGCAGATGCGCCGCGCCGATCCGGATGATCCGCAATTCGCTGTTGTTCTCCGCCATGATCGCGATCTGGTCGCGGGTCTGCACAAATCGATAGTTCGCGTTGTAGGGGGCGTTCAGCATCACCGGTCCCATGGCGCCCCAGCTGGGCAACAGGCAGCGGTCTCCCGCCACCGGCCGCGACTCAGGCCCGTCGAAGGAGTCGATCTGGGCTTTGTCGAACACGGCGCGTCGGCGTTTGCCCTCGGCTGCGTAGGGCAACTGGCCGTCGTCCGGGTCGACCAGCCACGAGCTCCGAAACTCGCCGCCCACTCGGGCCAAGTGCGCCCCGTCCCACCACTCGCTCTCTGTTCCGCCGACGTTCGCCGCTGTGCTTGGCGGCGAGTATCCGGTCGTCAGCTTGCGCTCCGCTTCCGCCACATCCGCGGGCCGGACCACGAGGGGCAATAGCCCTGCCGGGCGTTGCAGCCGCGTGAGCGCATTGTTGTTCCACACCCCATTCAGGTCGGGCGCGCCGTAGACATTTCGAGGGCTGCGATAGGCTTGGCGCTCGGCGGCGGCGGCGGCCGACAGACCTTGCAGGTTGGCCAAGGACAACACGCACAGCGCGCAGCCAATCAGCTTCAGATCCATGCTTCGACGCCCCCGGGCGCCTCACGGTAGGCGGACTCTCCCAAAAGTCTACAATGGGTCGTAAGCCGACATCGGCGTTGCGCCGACGAATGACCTCGTCAGGTTTATGAGCAAGAACCCTAGCTTAGCCGAGGCCCCGTCTCCTCGCCGGCGACCTGACGGTCCTTGAGGTCGACGCCGGTGAAGCCCAGCCGCCGGGCTTCACCCAACAGCCAGGCGATGGTCTCGGCCGCCTCGCCGGGCGCCAGCCCGCCGGGGCTGCGGATGTTCGAGACGCAGTTGCGTTCGCTGTCCAACCGCCCTGGTCGCGGATCGAAGGTGATGTAGGCGCCCAAGCTGTCGGCGGCGCTCAGGCCCGGACGCTCGCCGATCAGCACCACGACCAGCCGCGCGCCCAGCGCTTCGCCGATGGGGTCGCCGATCGCCACGCGGCCCTGCCGGGCGATGACCACGGGCGCGATCCTCCAGCCCATCAGGCGCGATTGGAGCACGGCGATCACCGGCGCCGCATGGGCCTGGACGGCGGTGGCCGAAAGCCCGTCAGCGGCGACGATGGCCAGGTCCCAGTCGCCGTGCGGCAGGCCGGGCGTGGCGTCATCCAGCCGCCGGCCGAGCCCCGGATCGGCGAGGTAGGCCGCGCGGTCCGCGGCGGCGGAGGCGACCCGCAGCACCGGCCCCTCGATCCGCGCGGCCAGGGCCTCGACATCCAGGGCGGCATGGACGGCGTCGCGGGCGCGGGCGTGGGCGAGCTGAAAGGCCAGCATGGGCGCGGTCGGCAGGCCCTGGCCGGCGCGGCCCAGGCCGACGCGGGCCGGCGTCGCCGCGCGCAAGGGGGCGAACGGGTCGCGTGGGACCGGCGCATCAGCCATCGCCGAGGTGCTCCAGCAGCCGCCCTTGGGCCAGCCGGGCCTGCGGCGTCTCGGCGATGCGGCCGGCCGCATCCAGCAACCCCATCCGTTCGAGCCAGGCCTCGAACTCCGGCGCGGAGCGCAGGCCCAGCACCTCGCGCACATAGAGGGCGTCGTGGAAGCTGGTGCTCTGGTAGTTCAGCATCACGTCGTCGGCGCCAGGCACCCCCATGACGAAGTTGACGCCGGCGACGCCCAGCAGGGTCAGGAGATCGTCCATGTCGTCCTGATCGGCGGCGGCATGGTTGGTGTAGCAGACGTCCACGCCCATCGGCAGACCGAGCAGCTTGCCGCAGAAGTGGTCCTCCAGCCCGGCGCGGGCGATCTGCTTGCCGTCGAACAGGTACTCCGGCCCGATGAAGCCCACGACGGTGTTGACCAGCAGCGGGCGGAACGGGCGGGCCACCGCGTAGGCGCGGGCCTCCAGGGTCTGCTGGTCGACGCCATGGTGCGCCCCAGCGGAGAACGCCGAGCCCTGGCCGGTCTCGAAGTACATGACGTTGTCGCCCAGCGGGTTGCGGCCGAGCGCCAGGGTTGCGTCGTGCGCCTCGCGCAGCAGGGCCAGGTCGACGCCGAAGCCCCGGTTGGCGGCCTCCGTGCCGGCGATCGACTGGAAGGTCAGGTCGACCGGCGCGCCCAGCGCGATCAGCTCCAGCGTGTTGGTGACGTGGGTCAGGACGCAGCTCTGGGTCGGGATCTCCAGCCGCTGGCGCAGGTCGTCGATCAGCTCCAGGAGGGTGCGGGCGGTTTCGATATTGTCGGTGGCGGGGTTGATCCCGATCACCGCGTCGCCACAGCCCATCAGGAGGCCGTCCAGGATCGAGGCGGCGACGCCGCGCGGGTCGTCGGTGGCGTGGTTCGGCTGCAGGCGCACGGCCAGGCGGCCGGGCAAGCCGAGGGTGGCGCGGAAGGCGCTCACGACCCTGATCTTGCGCGCCACGGCGATCAGGTCCTGGTTGCGCATCAGCTTGCTGACCGCCGCGGCCATCTCCGGGGTGACGCCGGGGGCGAGGGCGGCCAGCCGCTCGCCGGTCGTGTCGTTGGAAAGCAGCCAGTCGCGAAAGCCGCCGACGGTCAGGTGGGCGATGGGCGCGAAGGCCTGCGCATCGTGGCTGTCGACGATCAGCCGCGTGACCTCGTCGGCCTCGTAGGGAACGACCAGGTCTTCGAGCAGGGCCTTCAGCGGCAGGTCCGCCAGGGCGTAGCGCGCCGCCACCCGCTGCTCGGCGCTCGCGGCGGCCAGGCCTGCGAGCTGGTCGCCGGAGCGGAACGGCGCCGCCGCCGCCAGCAGGGCCTTCAGGTCCGCGAAGCTGTGGCGCGTTCCGCCGAGGTCGCAGACGTAGGCCATGGGCTCATTTCAAGCGCGGCGGCGGCTGATGGCCGAGGTCCTGGATCAGCTTGGTCAGCAGATAGAGCCGCGGCGCCACGGAATCGAGCAGCAGGTACTCGCTGGCCGAGTGGAAGCCGCCCGCCGCCGGGCCCAGGCCGTCGAGGGCCGGGATGCCGGACTCGTAGGCCAGCGCGCTCTCCGAGGCGCCGCCGTTGCCGCCGCGGGTGATGGTCTTGCCGATCCCGGCGTAGATCGCCTCGGCCTTGGCGGCCAGCGCCTGGGTGCCGGGATTCTCCGCGAGCGGCGGGAAGGACGGCTCGCGGCTGACCGTGACCTTGGTGTCGGGGATCAGCGTGGTCGCCGCGTTCTTCTGCAGGGTCGCGAAGACGTTCTCGAGGTCGGCTTTGTCGCGCACCCTCACGTTCAGGGTGGCCGAGGCGACGTCGGGGATGATGTTGGCGCGCGTGCCGGCCTGCATCAGGGTCAGGTTGACGGTCAGGCCGTCGCCGGTCTTCGGGAACACCTCGTCGGCCTTGAGCTGGTGGATCAGCTCCTCGGCGGCGTTGCGGCCTTCCTGCGGCGCGATGCCGGCGTGGGCGGCGCGGCCGGCGACGCTGATCTGGAAGCTGGCCGAACCCTTGCGCCAGACGGTCATCACGTCGGGCGTGTCGCCGGGCTCCATGTTCAGCTCGACGTCGGCGTCCTTGACCAGCTTGTCGATCAGCTGGCGCGTCCCGGGCGAGCCCCGCTCCTCCGACGTCTCGATCAGGAAGACGATCTGCTTGAAGTCCTTGAAGCCCTGATCGTGCAGGATCGTGAGCGCCGTGACGCCTTCCACGACGCCGCCCTTTTCGTCGGAGACGCCGGGGCCGTAGGCCTTATCGGCGTCCATGCGGAAGGGACGCTTGGCTGCCGTGCCCGGCTCGAAGACGGTGTCGATGTGGCCGATCAGGAGGACGCGGCCCTTGCCGGTCCCGGTCAGGGTGGCGACGGTGTTCTCCGGCAGGCCGTCAGCCTCGGCCTTCACGCTCTCGATGGAGAAG
Organism: Phenylobacterium sp.; assembly: GCF_004799515.1. GTDB lineage: Bacteria > Pseudomonadota > Alphaproteobacteria > Caulobacterales > Caulobacteraceae > Phenylobacterium. The sequence continues at coordinate 46,810 of NZ_SSMX01000036.1, forward strand.
CCCAGCGCCTTCAGCCGCTCGGAGAGGATGGCGGCGATCTTGCGCCCGCCGGCCACATCGCCGGTGCCGGAATCGATGTCGACCACCTGCTCCAACAGCTTCAGCTCACCCGGCTTGGCGGCCTCGACGGCGGCCCAGACCTTGGCGTCCTTGGGCGCGGCGGCCGGCGCCGCGAAGGCGGGCAGGGCCAGGAGGCCGGCGGCGCCGGCGAGCATGATGGTCTTCAAACGCATGAGGTCCCCCGCAACTGAACGGCCGTCACCATGGCGGGCTCAGCGCACGGATCAAGGGGCCAATGTGTCCGCGCGCTCACGCCGCCTTGCGCCCCAGGGCGCGGCACGCGATATCCTAGGGGTTGAGCGGGCCATCGGCAGGCCTGCCCTTGAGCTTCCAAGAAGGACTTCCCCCTATGCGTGACCCTGTCACCACCGCGCTGGGCCTCGTGCCGATGGTCGTCGAACAGACGAGCCGTGGCGAGCGCGCCTACGACATCTTCTCCCGCCTCCTGAAGGACCGGATCGTCTTCCTGGCCGGCCCGGTCGAGGACGGCATGGCGGCGCTGATCTGCGCCCAGCTGCTCCACCTGGAGGCCGAGAACCCGAAGAAAGAGATCCAGATGTACATCAACTCGCCGGGCGGCGTGGTGACCTCCGGCCTCGCGATCTACGACACCATGCAGTACATCAAGAGCCCGGTGATCACCCTGTGCCTGGGCATGGCGGCCTCCATGGGCTCGTTCCTGCTGATGGCCGGCGAGCCCGGCCAGCGGATCGCCCTGCCGAACTCGCGGATCATGGTGCACCAGCCCTCGGGCGGCTTCTCCGGCAAGGCCAGCGACATCGAACGCCATGCCGAGGACATCATCAAGACCAAGCGGCGCCTGAACGAACTCTACGCCAAGCACACCGGCAAGAGCGTCGAGGAGGTCGAGGAGACGCTCGACCGCGACTACTTCATGAGCGCCGAGGAAGCCAAAGACTGGGGCATCGTCGACCACGTCTGGGAAAAGCGCGAGAGCGAGTAGGCCTCAAGGCTCCAGCCGGGCGCGGGCGGCGGCCATCAGCGCCGCCTGTCCCGATGGCTCGGTGACGTCCAGGCGCTCGTCCGGATCGCTGATATCGGCGAACATTCCCCTGGGGTCTTCGTGGAAATGCAGGAAGGCGCGGGACTTGCGGTAGAAGACCCCGCGCTTCTTCTCCACGAGGCCGGGCAGGGTGCGGAGCTGGACCAAGAGGTCCTCGATCCGGTCCAGGTCCTGGTCGCGGGCGTGCCTCACGTGACGTTGGCCCTCATGGCGTGCCCTGGAACACCCGGTAGCCCTGGATCCCGGCGATGGCGAGCATCTCCTTGTCGCCGGCCGTGTCGCCGTAGGCGGCGCGGATCTCCACGTCGCCGAAGGCCGCCCTCAGGCGGATGACCTTTTCGGGGCCGCGGCAGTTGGGTGTGGCGAAGCCGCCGGTGACCCGGTCCTGCGCGTCGAAGGCCAGTTCGGTGCCCAGGAGGGCGTCGGCGCCCAGCCCTCGGGCGAAGGGCCCCACGACGAGGTCCGGCGAGGCGGTGACGATGACCAGCCGCACAGGCTGGGTGCGCCAGCGCTTCCAGGCGGCCACGGCGTCCGGCCGGAACAGGCTGCGGGAGACCTGGCCGGCGAAGGCGCGGGCGTCGGCCTCCAGCACGGCGCGCGGCACGCCGCGCAGGAACTCCCGCGTCGCCGCGGCCTTGATCCGCCCGCGGTCGCGGTGGACCAGGTAGGCGAGGGCGGCCGGGATCAGCCGGATCATCCCCGCGGCATAGCGCCTCTGTCCGGCGCGCCATTTCAGGAAGGCGGTGAAGCTGTCCTTGACCGTCAGTGTGCCGTCGAAATCGAAGGCCACGATCGGGCGGAGCGCGATGGGTTCTTCGCCGAGGGCGGAGCCGGCCTCTGTGAGGGGCTGGTCTTGTCCCATTTCGGCCTGTTTCCCATCTAAGATGTTATCGTGCCCGAGAGTCGGGCGATGCGCCGCCGATTGTCGCGATACCGCGCCAAGGCTTGTGATCCGGGGCGGGATCGAGGAATGTCAAGACTTAGACAACCCGCGGCGCGTAGTTTGCATTTGATTGTGCGGCGATGTCCGCGGGGCGATCTGGGCTAAGGCGCCGTCGGATCGCCTAGAGAGTGAGAACCGACCATGACAAAGGCCGCAAGCGGGGACTCCAAGAGCACACTGTATTGCTCTTTCTGCGGCAAGAGCCAGCATGAGGTCCGCAAGCTTATCGCGGGCCCGACCGTGTTCATCTGTGATGAATGCGTCGAGCTGTGCATGGATATCATCCGCGAAGAACACAAGATCTCCTTCGTTAAGTCGAAGGACGGCGTCCCGACTCCGAAGGAAATCCGCGAAGTCCTCGACGATTACGTGATCGGGCAGGACCACGCCAAGAAGGTGCTGTCGGTTGCGGTGCACAACCACTACAAGCGCCTGAACCACGCGACGAAGAATAACGACGTCGAGCTGGGCAAGGCCAACATCCTGCTGATCGGCCCGACGGGCACCGGCAAGACGCTGCTGGCGCAGACTCTGGCTCGAATCATCGACGTGCCGTTCACCGTCGCCGACGCCACGACGCTCACCGAAGCCGGTTATGTCGGCGAGGACGTCGAAAATATCATCCTGAAGCTGCTGCAGTCCGCCGACTACAACGTCGAGCGCGCGCAGCGCGGCATCGTCTACATCGACGAGGTCGACAAGATCAGCCGCAAGTCCGACAACCCGTCCATCACCCGCGACGTGTCGGGCGAGGGCGTGCAGCAGGCGTTGCTGAAGATCATGGAAGGCACCGTCGCCTCCGTGCCGCCGCAGGGCGGGCGCAAGCATCCGCAGCAGGAGTTCCTGCAGGTCGACACCACCAACATCCTGTTCATCTGCGGCGGCGCTTTCGCGGGCCTGGAGAAGATCATCTCCGCACGCGGCCAGGGCACCTCCATCGGCTTCGGCGCCAAGGTCTCCGACCCGGACGAGCGCCGCACGGGCGAGATCTTCCGTCAGGTGGAACCCGACGATCTGCTGCGCTTCGGCCTGATCCCGGAGTTCGTCGGCCGCCTGCCGGTGATCGCCACCCTGGACGACCTGGACGAGAAGGCCCTGGTGAAGATCCTCACCGAGCCGAAGAACGCCTTCGTCAAGCAGTACGTGCGCCTGTTCGACATGGAGAACGTCGGCCTCACCTTCACCGACGACGCCCTGAACGCCGTGGCCCGCAAGGCCATCGCGCGCAAGACCGGCGCGCGGGGCCTGCGCTCGATCCTGGAGGCCATCCTGCTCGACACCATGTACGAGCTGCCCACCTACGACGGGGTCGAAGAGGTGGTGGTCAACGCCGAGGTCGTGGAAGGCCGCGCCCAGCCGCTGATCATCTACGCCGAACGCCGCGACAAGGGCGGCGCGGCCTAGCCACTACGCCGGACAGACAACGAAGGCCCCGCTGGTGACGGCGGGGCTTTTTCGTGCGCGAAATCGGCCATGGCGATCCTCGACCTCGACCACATCAACATCCGCACGATGGAGCTTGCGCGGACGCGGGCCTTCTTCACCGAGGTCCTGGGCTTGACCGTCGGCTGGCGGCCGGACTTTTCCTTCGGCGGGGCCTGGCTCTACGCCGGCGACAAGGACGTGGTTCACCTCGTGGAGGTGAGCCGGGCGGGCGTGGCGTCGCGCGGATCGGCCCTCGACCACTTCGCCTTCGCCATCGATGACTATGACGAGGCCAAGCGCCGCCTGGACGCCGCCGGCCTGAGCTACGAGGCCGGCGAGGCGCCGAACGGCGGCATCCGGCAACTGTTCGTCACCGAGTTGAACGGCGTGACCATCGAGCTGAACTGCCGCGAACCGGCCCGGCCGTGAGCGGCGAGGGCCGCCCGTCGCGCGCGGCCTGGGTGCTGGCGGGCACGGTGCTGGGCTCGGCCATGGCCTTCATCGACAGCTCTGCGGTCAACCTGACCCTGCCGGTGATCCAGCAGCAGCTGGGCGGCGGGGTCGAAGCGGCCCAGTGGATCATGAACGCCTACGCGCTGTTCCTCAGCGCCCTGGTGCTGGCCGGTGGGGCGGCGGCCGACCGCTACGGCCGCAAGCGGGTGTTCGTGGTGGGCGTGGGGGTGTTCACCTTCGCCTCGGCGGCGTGCGGCCTGGCGCCCAGTCTGCCGGCGCTGATCGCCGCGCGGGCCTTGCAGGGCGCCGGCGCGGCCCTGCTGACGCCGGCCAGCCTGGCCCTGTTGGGCGCGGCCTATGACGCCAAGGGCCGTGGCCAGGCGGTCGGGGTCTGGGCCGGGGCCAGCGGCCTGACCAGCGCCGTGGGCCCGGTGCTGGGCGGCTGGTTGACCCAGGCGATCAGCTGGCGGGCGGTGTTCTTCATCAACGTGCCGGTGGCCGCCGTCGCGGTCTGGCTGGTGCTGGCCAACGCCAAGGAGAGCAAGGGCGCGCGATCCGGGCCGGTGGACGTCGCCGGCGCGGCGGCGGTGACCGCGGGCCTGGCGGCGATCACCTGGGCTTTGACCGTGGCGCCGAAGCAGGGACCGGACGTCTGGGTCCTGGCCGCCGGCGGGCTGGGCGTGGCGGCGCTCGCGGCCTTCCTGGTCATCGAGCGGCGGGCGGAGAATCCGATGATGCCGCTGAAGCTCTTCAAGTCCGCGACCTTCTCGGGCGTCAACGCCCTGACGCTGGCGCTCTACGCGGCCTTGGGCGGCGCGCTCTTCCTGCTGCCGTTCGAGCTGATCCGTGCTCACGGTTATCCGCCGTCCATGGCCGGCGCGGCCCTGCTGCCGCTCTCGATCGGACTGGGAGTGCTGTCGCCGCTCGCCGGGCGGCTCGCTTCGAGGATCGGGGCGCGGCGGATGCTGATCGTCGGGCCGCTGCTGGTGGGCGCGGGCTTCCTGACGCTGGCCCTGAGCAGCGCGATCCGCAGCTATTGGACGGGCGTCTTCCCGGGCCTCGCCGTGCTGGCGCTGGGCATGGGGATATCCGTGGCCCCACTCACCGACGCCGTCCTGACTGCGGTGCCGGACGAGTACGAGGGCGCCGCCGCCGGCATCAACAACGCCGTGGCCCGGGTCGCGGGCCTGCTGGCGGTGGCCCTGGTGGGGTTCGTGGTGGGCGGCGCCGACGCGGCCTCGGTCTCGGCGGGCTACCGCGAGGCGATGATCGCCGCGGCGGTCGCCTGCGCCTTGGCGGCGGGAATCGCGGCGCTGACGGTGCGCGGGTCCCCAAATCGGGTTGCGAAGCCCGCCTAGGTTGCCCGCGAGGGCGCCCAGGTTGCTTGCCAGGGTATGACCATCGTCATCTAATGCGCCCATGGCGGAACGGGCAGTCATCGTCATCGGCGCGGGAGACGCCCTGGGCGGGGCCATCGCCCGGCGGTTCGCCCGCGAGGGCTTGGCCGCCGTCATCGTCCGCCGCCATGCCGACCAGCTGGAGACCCTGACGGAGGCCATCCGCGCGGCCGGCGGCGAGGCGCACCCCTTCGGCGTCGATGCCCGCCAGGAAGACCAGATGGTGGCCCTGTTCGAGAAGGTCGAGGCGGAGATCGCGCCGGTCGAGGTCTGCGTCTTCAACATCGGAGCCAACGTCCGCTTCCCGATCGCCGAGACCACGGCGCGGGTGTTCACCAAGGTCTGGGAGATGGCCTGCTTCTCCGGCTTCCTGGCCGGACGCGAGGCCGCCAAACGGATGACGCCGCGCGGACGGGGCACCATCCTCTTCACCGGCGCCACCGCCAGCGTACGCGGCCGCGAGGGCTTCGCCGCCTTTGCCGCGGCCAAGCACGGCCTGCGGGCCGTGGCCCAGAGCATGGCGCGCGAACTAGGGCCGCGGGGCGTGCACGTGGCCCACACCATCATTGACGGGGCCATCGACACCGCCTGGATCGCCGAAAACTTCCCCGACCGCTACGCGCTGAAGGCCGAGGATGGCATCCTCAATCCCGACCACATCGCCGAGGCCTACTGGACGTTGCACGTCCAGCCCCGCGACGCCTGGACCCACGAACTCGATCTCAGACCCTGGATGGAGGCCTGGTGAATGGCCAAGACCGTGGAGTTCCTGTTCGATTTCGGCAGCCCGGCCAGCTACCTGGCCTACAAGCGGCTGCCGGAGCTCAGGTCCCGCACCGGGGCGCGCATCGACTATGTCCCCATGCTGCTGGGCGGGGTGTTCAAGGCCACCGGCAACGCCTCGCCCGCCGCGATCCCCGCCAAGGGCCGCTGGATGAACGCCGACCTGCGCCGCTGGGCCGACCGGCATGGCACCGAGTTCCACCAGAACCCCTTCTTCCCGATCAACACCCTGCACCTGATGCGCGGCGCCGCGGGCCTGGCGGAGGACACCCGCTTCCTCAGCTATTGCGACGCGGTGTTCGACGCCATGTGGTGCGAGCCGAAGAACCTAGGCGATCCGGCCGAGCTCGCCCCTGTGCTGCGCCGTGCGGGGCTGGACGCCCAGGACTTCAAGACCCTGGTCGAACGCGAAGATGTGAAGGCGCGGCTGAAGGCGGTCACGGAGCAGGCGGTCGAGCGCGGCGTCTTCGGCGCCCCGACCTTCTTCGTGGGCGAGGAGATGTTCTTCGGCCAGGACCGGATGGACTTCGTGGAGGCGGCTCTAGCGGCCTGACGCGAGCTGCCCGTCGGGGCCGCATCTTGTTCCGCTTTCACCGCAAACCTACATCTCATGGCAAGGGTCGGGGCATAGTTTTGCGCAAACCGACGCGACTTCACCGCTCAGCTGAGGTGCGGATCGCGCTGGGACCCAGTGTCGCGCAAAGGCATTGCTCCGCTTGAACCGTGGGCCAAACGGTCCACATAAATCACCGAAAGCCGTCGCCTACGGGGACGGACGGATCGTCCGACTCAAACGCATCGTCTGAGTGACCGCGATCCTATAGACCGGGCTGCGACGTCAACGCGGCCGGTCAGGAGTTTGAGGCATCATGTCCGAGATCAAGATCCTACCGATCCTGCCATTGCGGGACATCGTCGTTTTCCCCCACCAGCCGGTGCCGCTGTTCGTCGGCCGCGAGAAGTCCGTTCGGGCGTTGGAAGAGGCGATGAAGAACGAAGGCAAGCAGATCCTGCTGGCCACCCAGAAGGACAAGGACGACGACGATCCGGCGCCCGACGGCATCTATGACGTCGGCGTGGTCGCCACCGTCCTGCAACTGCTCAAGCTGCCCGACGGCACCGTCAAGGTGCTGGTCGAGGGCAAGGCGCGCGCCGGCGTCTCGCGCTTCACCGCCGAGAGCGAGTTCTATGAAGCCGAGATCGCCTATGTGGCGGAAGACGGCGCCGGCTCGGCCGAGGCCGAGGCGCTCAGCCGCGCGGTCGTCGAGCAGTTCGAAAATTATGTGAAGCTGAACAAGAAGGTGCCGCCCGAGGCGCTGGCCGCCATCCCGCAGATCGACAACCCCGGGGAACTGGCCGACCGCATCGCGTCCCACCTGTCGGTGAAGATCGCCGAGAAGCAGCAGCTTCTGGAAATCTTCAACGTCGTCAAGCGCCTGGAGAAGGTCTACGCCCTGATGGAGGGCGAAATCTCGGTCATGCAGACCGAGAAGAAGATCCGCAACCGCGTGAAGCGGCAGATGGAGAAGACCCAGCGCGAGTACTATCTGAACGAGCAGATGAAGGCGATCCAGCGCGAGCTGGGCGAGCAGGACGATCAGCGCGACGAGCTGCTCGAGCTCGAAAAGCGCATCAAGAAGACCAAGCTCTCCAAGGAAGCCCGCGCCAAGGCCGACAGCGAGCTGAAGAAGCTGCGCAACATGAGCCCGATGTCGGCGGAATCCACCGTCGTGCGGAACTACCTCGACTGGCTGCTGTCGATCCCGTGGGGCAAGGCCAAGGTGAAGCCCATCGACCTGCAGAAGGCCGAGGACATCCTGGAAGCCGACCACTACGGCCTGGAGAAGGTCAAGGAACGGATCCTGGAGTACCTGGCGGTGCAGAGCCGCGTGGGCTCGCTGAAGGGCCCGATCCTGTGCCTCGTCGGTCCCCCCGGGGTCGGCAAGACCTCGCTCGGCCGCTCGATCGCCAAGGCCACCGGCCGCGAGTTCGTGCGCGTCTCCCTGGGCGGCGTGCGGGACGAGGCCGAGATCCGCGGCCACCGCCGGACCTACATCGGCTCCATGCCCGGCAAGATCATCCAGTCGATGAAGAAGGCCAAGTCGACCAACGCCTTCTTCCTGCTGGACGAGATCGACAAGATGGGCGCCGACTGGCGGGGCGACCCGTCCTCGGCCCTGCTCGAGGTGCTGGACCCGGCGCAGAACTCCACCTTCGCCGACCACTACCTGGAAGTCGACTACGACCTGTCGCCGGTGATGTTCGTCACCACGGCCAACAGCCTGAACATGCCTCAGCCGCTGCTGGACCGCATGGAGATCATCCGCATCCCCGGCTACACCGAGGACGAGAAGGTCGAGATCGCCAAGCGGCACATCCTGCCGAAGGTGACCAAGGACCACGGGCTGAAGCCGGAAGAGTTCATCGTGCCGGACCAGGCGGTCCGCGACCTGATCCGCTACTACACCCGCGAGAGCGGCGTGCGGTCGCTGGAGCGGGAACTGGGCAACCTGGCCCGCAAGACGGTCCGCGACCTGGCGCGTGAGAACCTGCTCACCGTGACCATCGACCAGGACCGGTTGGCCAAGTACGCCGGCATTCGGAAGTACAAGTACGGCGAAATGGACGCCGAGGATCAGGTCGGGATCATCACCGGCCTGGCCTACACCGACTTCGGCGGCGACATCCTGACCATCGAGGCCGTCAAGATGCCGGGCAAGGGCCGCATGACGGTCACCGGCAATCTGAAGGACGTGATGAAGGAGTCGATCTCGGCGGCGAACTCGTTCGTGCGCAGCCGGGCCACCAAGTTCGGCCTCGAACCGCCAAGCTTCGAGCGGACCGACGTCCACATCCACGTGCCGGACGGCGCCACGCCCAAGGACGGCCCGTCCGCCGGCGCGGCCATGGCCACGGCCATCGTCTCAGTTCTGACCGGGATCCCGATCAAGAAGGAAATCGCCATGACCGGCGAGGTCACTCTGCGGGGCCGGGTCACCGCCATCGGCGGCCTGAAGGAGAAGCTGCTCGCGGCCCTGCGCTCCGGCGTCAAGACCGTGCTGATCCCGACGGAGAACGAGAAGGACCTGGCCGACATCCCGGAAAACGTGAAGGTCGGCATGAAGATCATCCCGGTCTCGACGATGGACGAGGTGCTCAGCCACGCGCTGACCCGCCAGCCGGTGGCGATCGAGTGGTCCGAGGCTGACGCGCCGCCGGTCTCTGTTGCAGACGACGCTGATGTTGAAACAGTCCTGACACACTAGGAACCGATCACATCTTATGTCATCGGGCGGCGCGGGAGCGATTCCCGCGCCGCTGTCGTTTGACGGCTACGCTTGGACATGCCTTGATTCGGCCAGGTGGGGGCCTGGCTGGGGGGGCTTCCGCCGATAACAAGAACAGGGTGGGAGAACGACATGACCAAGGCCGAACTCGTCGCGGAGATGGCGGACAAGGCGGGCTTGAACAAGGCGCAGGCCAAGGTGGCCCTGGACGCCTTCATCTCGTCGGTGTCGACGTCGCTCAAGGCGGGCAAGGAAGTGCGTCTGGTGGGATTCGGCAGCTTCGTGCCGATCAAGCGGCCGGCGGGGACCGCGCGCAATCCGCGCACGGGGGAAACCGTGAAGCGCAAGGCCCAAGCGACCTGCCGCTTCCGCGTCGGCGATGCGCTGAAGGACGTCCTGAACAGCTGAGCGTCGCAATGCCCTGAAACGGCGGCTGTCCCACGGGCGGCCGCCTTTTTCGTGGTTCCGCGCCCCTCCTTTTCTTGGTTCCGCACGAAGGGCGGCCTGGTCTAGAAGCCGCTGAAGGTCCAAGGGCGGCTAGCTCAGCTGGTTAGAGCGCCTGGTTTACACCCAGGAGGTCGGGGGTTCGAACCCCTCGCCGCCCACCAATCTTCCGAAAGGCCCCCGATCATGCTCCGCTGGGTGATGGTTCTGGGGGTGGTGATGAGCACGACCATGGCCTTTGCCGGACCCGCGCCGATCTCCGCCTACCAGAGCCAGCCGCGCCATCGGCCGGACGCCGAGGTCCGCTATGGCCCCGCGCCGGCGCAGGTCGCCGAGCTCTACCTGCCGAAGAGCAAGCTCTCCCCGCATCCGGTGGTGGTTCTGCTGCACGGCGGCTGCTTCCTGAAGGAATACGAGGGTTTCGCCCAGGTGAGCGCCATCGCCGCCGACCTGGCCGCGCGGGGATACGCGGTCTGGAACCTGGAGTACCGCAAGCTGGGCGAGGCCGGGGCGGGCTATCCGGGCACCTTCCAGGACGTGGCGACGGGCATCGACCGCTTGCGAGCCGAGGCGCCGAAGTACGGTCTCGACCTGGGCCGCGTCATCGCCGTCGGCCATTCGGCGGGTGGGCACCTGGCGCTGTGGGCCGCCGCTCGCGGCCGGCTGCCGGCGTCGAGCCCGCTGCATACGGCCGACCCGGTGAAGATCCGCGCGGTGATCAGCCTGGCCGGGATCGGCGACCTGCAAGGGCAGGGGCGGGCCTTCGCCCTGCCATGCGGCGACGACACCATCGACCGCCTGGTCGACACGGCCCACCGCAATCAGCCCTTCGCCGACACCTCGCCGGCCGAGCTCCTGCCGACGGGCGCCAAGGTGGTGATGGTCCACGGGGTCTATGACGCGGTGATGCCACCCTACACCGGCCTCGACTACGCCGAGAAGGTCCGCCGGGCCGGCGACCACGCCGACGTGGTGACCATCCCCGACGCCGGCCACTTCGACCTGGTGATCCCCACGACGGCCGCATGGGGCGAGGTCGCCGCGGTCCTCGACCGCGAAATGAAAGCCCTGTCGCCTTGAGCGACACGACGACTTCCGCGCGCATCAGCTTTCGTGCCTAACTCGCGGACGCCTCGCGGAGATTCTATGTCGACGGTTCCTCAGGTAACGGACGATCGCTGGTTCTTCGGCCATCCGAAGGGCCTTGCCTACCTGGCTTTCACCGAGGCCTGGGAGCGCTTCTCCTACTACGGCATGCTGGCGCTGCTGACGCTCTACATGACCAAGCAGCTCCTGCTGCCGGGGCATATGGAGCACATCGCCGGGATCGAGGTGGCGCGCGCCTTCTTCGATCGCGTGTATGGCGGCGGCCGCACGCTCACGGTCGTGGCCCTCGCCTCGTCGATCTGGGCCTTCTATTCGAGCACCGTCTACCTGACCCCGCTGCTGGGCGGCCTGCTCGCCGACCGGGTGCTGGGCCGCACGCGCACTGTGGTCCTGGGCGCATGCCTGATGGCGCTCGGCCATTTCCTGATGGCCTTCGAGGTGAGCTTCCTGCTGGCTCTGGCCTGCCTCGTGCTGGGCGCGGGCTGCCTGAAGGGCAATCTGGCGGCGCAGGTCGGCGGCCTCTACGGCCCCACGGACAAACGCCGCGCCGACGCCTTCCAGATCTATCTGATCGCCATCAACATCGGCGTGATCTTCGGCCCGATGGTCACCGGCGCGCTCGGCCAGGGCATCGCGTGGCATTACGGCTTCGGTGTCGCCGGGATCGGCATGCTGCTGTCCCTGGTCATCTACCTGAGCGGGCGGCGACGGTTGCCGCCCGATCCGCCGGTGGGCGCGAAGGCTCGCGCCGCCGGAGCGCGCGTCGCGATCACGCCGCGCGAATGGCGGGTCGTGCTCTTGCTGGTCGCGCTGTTGCCGGTGTTGGCCCTTTCCGTGGTCGCCAACAACCAGATCCAGAACGTCTACCCGCTGTGGGCGGACAGCAACGCCGACCTCCATGTCTTCGGCCTGTCCATACTGTCCAGCCAGCTCCTGTCGGTGGATTCCTTCGTCTCTGTGGTGACCATGGCGCTGATGGTCTGGTTCTGGCGGGTCTGGGCGAAGCGCCTGCCGGAGCCCGACGAACTCGGCAAGATCGCCATCGGCTGCGCCTTTTCCGCGGCCGGCGCGGCCTGCCTGGCGCTAGGCCAGAGCCTGGCGGAGGCGGGCGGGCACAAGGTGGCGTTCAGCTGGCTGCTGCTGTTCCACCTGCTGAACGACATCGGATTCGCCAACGTCTTCCCGGTGGGGCTCGCCCTCTATTCGCGGGCGGCGCCGCGGTCGATGACCGGCTTCATCGTGGCGGTTTACTACCTGCACATGTGGCTGGGGAACAACCTGGTCGGCATCCTGGGCGGGCGGTTGGACAAGATGGACGGTGTCGCCTTCTGGATGATGCACGCGACCATTGTGGGCGCGGCCTGCGTCGGCTTCATCGTGGTCAAGCTGCTGTTCGGCCGCTGGCTGCGCGGGGAGCCCGCGTTCCCCGACATCATCACCATCGCCGCCGCCGACGCCGGCGAGACGCCTTAAGGCGCCGCCCGTGCGCCTGCGCCCGCTCGGCCGCACGGGCTTCACCGTCTCCGAGATCGGCTTCGGGGCGGCGAGCTGGTGGGGCAAGCCCCGGTTCCCTGAGCGGTCGGCGCTGGCCCTGGTGCATGCCGCGCTTGACGGCGGCGTCACCGTCTTCGACACCGGCGCCAGCTATTCCGCTGGCCAAGCCGAGCCCCGGCTGGGCCGGGCGCTGAGGGGCCGCGACACGTCCAACCTGCTGGTGGCCACCAAGGCCGGCACCTTCGCCGAAGGCCGGCGGATCGGCCGCGATTTCACGCCCGCCGCCATCGTCGCCAGCGCAGAGCGCAGTCTTGCGAACCTGGGCCTGGAGGCGCTGCCGCTGCTGCAGCTGCACGGTCCGGCGATCGCCGAGCTCACCGATGAGTTGCTGGCGGCGTTGGAGGGCCTGAAGGCGAGGGGGCTGGTCCGGGCCCTGGGGGTCAACAGCTTCGATCCGGCGGTGATCGGATACGCCCTCGGCCTGCCCACGATCGACGTGGTGATGGTCGACTACAACGTCCTGCGGCCCGAGCGCGAGCCGCTGATCGCCCGGGCCGCGGCGGCGGCCAAGGGCGTGCTGGCCGGCATGCCGCTGGCCATGGGGCACACCGGCGGGCAGGTGACCCGGCTGCGCGGGCCGCAGGACCTCTGGTACGCCGCGCGCGGCCTGCTGCGGCACCGGCGCGAGGTGACGTCCGGCGCGCGCTTCGGCTTCCTGAACCGGCTGCCGGGGATGACCGGCGCTCAGGCGGCCTTGGCCTATGTGCTCGCCAACCGCGACGTCGCCTGCGCGGTGATGGGCACCACCCGGATGGGACACCTGACGGAGAACCTCGCCGCCTCGGAGCTCAGCCTGCCTGTGGAGACCCTGGCCCAGATCCGCGCCGCCCAGGCGCGCTGAAGCGGGGCCGGCCTTTCCGGATGACAGCCGCCCGCGGCCGGAGTCATGGTGCTGATCAACGATAACCTGGCGGGAAACGACCATGTCCGATGACCTGAGCGCGCTCGACCGGGGCCTGGAGACCGCCCACCTGCCGGCCCTGCTGGCGGCCTTGGTCCATCTCACGGGCGACGCGGGCTGGCTGAAGCCGGAGTGGACGCCGGTCTATCAGCCCCTGTCGCGCGGCGACACGGGCCTGCCGCTGGAGACGCAGGACGACATCCGCCGCCAGGCCAAGGCCGCCATCCAGGCCTATCTGGCCGGCGCGCCAATCCAGGCGCCGACCCCCGACGCGCCGACCCTGCGCAAGATGATGGACTTCGTGGCCGGCGCGCCGATCCCGGAGACCTATGCCGACTTCCTGCTGGACGAGCTCGCCATCTCCGGCCGCTCCAGCAAGGACCCGCAATTCGAGCAGCCGCGCCTTAAGGACGCCGCGCGCAAGCTGAACGTCCTCGTCATCGGCGCCGGCATGTCGGGGCTTCTGGCCGGCATCCGGTTGTCGCAGGCCGGCGTCGGCTTCGAGATCGTGGAGTCCAACCCCGACGTGGGCGGGACCTGGCTGGTGAACACCTATCCGGGTTGCCGGGTGGACAACTCCAACCACATGTACAGCTACTCCTTCGAGCCGAACCACGATTGGCCGCAGCACTTCTCGCCACAGCCGGAGCTGCTGAAGTACTTCCGCGGGATCGCCGCGAAGTATGAGCTCAGGAAGCACATCCGGTTCGAGACGACGGTCGAGAGCCTGACCTGGGACGAGGGGCGGGCGGTCTGGCGGGCGCAACTGCGCGGCCAGGACGGCCGCGCCGAGACCCTGGAGGCCAACGCCGTCATCACCGCCGTGGGCCAGCTCAACAAGCCGCGTATCCCGGCGATCGATGGCGCCGACAGCTTCGAGGGCCCGGCCTTCCACTCCGCCCAGTGGCGCCACGACGCGGAGCTCTCCGGCAAGCGCGTGGCGGTGATCGGCACCGGCGCCTCGGCGTATCAGTTCGTGCCGGAGATCGCGCCGAAGACCGAGCGCCTGACCGTCTTCCAACGCACCCCGCCCTGGGGCCTGCCCGTGCCGCACTACCACGAGGATGTGCCGCCCGGCATGCCGTGGCTGCTGGAGCACGTGCCGTTCTACGACAAGTGGTACCGCTTCTGGTTGTTCTGGATGACCACCGAGGGCTTCCTGCCGATGGTCAAGGCCGACGAGGGCTGGAACGGCCCGTCCACGGCCGTTGGGGCGATGAACCTGGGCTTGCGCGAAATGGCCGCCGCGGCGCTGGCGGCGCAGGTGGAGGATCGCCCCGACCTGCTGCCTCATGTGGTGCCGACCTATCCCGTAGGCGGCAAAAGGGCGGTGCTGGACAACGGCGTCTGGCTGGGCGCCCTGAAGCGGCCCAACGTCGACCTAGTGACCGAGCCTGTCGCCCGCATCGCGCCCAAGGGCGTGGTCACCGCCGACGGGGTCGAACATCCCGCCGACGTCCTGATCTACGGCACCGGCTTCACCGCCTCGAACTTCCTGTCCGGACTGAAGGTCACCGGACGCGGCGGCCGAGAGCTGCACGACGTCTGGGCAGGCGACGCGCGGGCCTATCTGGGCATGACGGTCCCGGGTTTCCCGAACTTCTTCATGATTTACGGGCCCAACACCAACATCGTGGTGAACGGCTCGATCATCTTCTTCTCGGAATGCTCGGTCCGCTACATCGTGGGCTGCCTGAAGCTGCTGGCCGAGACGGGCGCGCGGGCGGTCGAGGTGAAGCGCGGCGTGCACGATGACTTCAACGTCCGGGTCGACGCGGCCAACAAGGGCTGGGCCTGGGGCTCGGAGGGCGTGTCGAGCTGGTACAAGAACCAGTTCGGCCGGGTGAGCCAAAACTGGCCCTTCGGCCTGATCGACTATTGGCGCGCGACGCTCGCGCCTGACCCGGACGACTTCGTGCTGACCCGCCAGCCCGAATCCGTCGCCTGACCGGAGCCGCTCCATGAAGACCGAGGACATCGAGTACCATGCCGACGGCGCGCGCCTGGTCGGGACCCTGTTCGCCGGCGACGAGGGCGCCAGCCGGCGGCCCGGCGTGCTGGTGGCGCCCGAGGGCGGCGGCCTGGTCGACCTGACCAAGACCATCGCGCGCCGCCTGGCCGAGGCCGGCTATGTGGCCTTCGCCATGGACTACTACGGCGATGGAAAGCCGCTCACCGACCGCAATGCGATCATGCCGAAGATCGAGGCCTTCATGGCCGAGCCCTCGGCGATCCGCGCCCGGGCCGCCGAGGCCCTGGCGGTGCTGGCGCGCCAGCCGCAATGCGACCCCAGCCGTCTGGCCGCCATCGGCTACTGCTTCGGCGGCACGACCGTGCTGGAGCTAGCGCGCAGCGGCGCGGACCTGAAGGCGGTCGTGGGCTTCCACTCCGGCCTCGCCACGGCCCGGCCGCAGGACGCGGCGCAGATCAAGGCCAAGGTCCTGACTTGCATCGGCGCGCTCGATCCGATCATTCCGGCCGAGCAGCGCCTGGCCTTCGAGCGCGAGATGACCGAGGGCGGCGTCGACTGGCAAATGAACCTTTACGGCGGCGCGGGCCACAGCTTCACCAACCCGAATTCCGGTGCGCTGGGCATGCCGGGCTTCGGCTACCACGCCGAGACGGACCGCCGATCCTGGGCCGCCATGCTCGACCTGTTCGACGAGTCTCTGGGGTCCGTGTCCGTCCCAAAGTGACGTCCAGCCGTCACAAAATGGCGGACCTGCGATGTGAAACGCCGCCCGTGGCGCTCGGGCTGGGGCCTTTGTGACACGGGGACGACAAGAAAGGTTTCCACTGAGAAACACCGTTCTTGCCAAGCCTCAGCTTAGGCGCCTACCTTCCCTTTAGGCGCCATTGCCTACTGTTCCATCAGGACTTGGCCTCAGAGCTGAGCCGGAACGCCAAAGGGAGGATACTGGAGTGAGCGATCGTAGATATCTCTACGGCGGCACAGCTATGGCTGTGGCGCTGAGCTTGGCCGCATTTCAGGCCCAGGCGGCGGACGCCGCAGCGGCTCCGCCGGCGAGCGGAACGGCCAGCGCGGACGCCGGAAGCACCATTTCGGAACTGATCGTCACCGCCGAGAAGCGGGAGCAGCGGCTGCAGGACGTGCCGGTGGCCATCACCGCCTTCAGCGCCGAGCAACGCTCACTGCTGGGGATCCAGTCCGTCCAGGACCTGACGAATTTCACGCCGGGCCTGCACTACAGCTCGATCGACAACCGGCCCTATCTGCGCGGCGTTGGCCGTAACACCGACAACCTGGCCGTCGCCTCCGCCGTGGCCACCTACTACAACGGCATCTACGACGGGGCGAACGCCAACACGATCCTGCAGCACTCCGACCTGTTCATCGACACCATCGAGGTTGACCGCGGGCCGCAGAACACCCTGCACGGCGCCAACTCCGACGGCGGCACCATCGACTACATCTCCAAGAAGCCCACCAAGGACTTCTATGCGGAAGGCCGCGTCGGGGTGGAGAACTTCGGCAAGGTGTTCGGCGAGGCGGTCGTCTCGGGCCCGATCAACGACTGGCTGCGCTTCCGCCTAGGCGGCAACTACACGACCGAGTCCGGCGGCTATTCGACCAACCTGGCCACTGGCCAGCATGTCGGCGGCGACGTCGCCCAGGCCGGCAGCGGCCAGTCGCAGTACCTGGAGGGGCAGCTCGACGCCAACCTCGGCGATCACATCGACGCCTGGGCCATGGTCTCCAGCGGCCAGTTCTACACGAACTACCTCCTGCCGACGGCGATCCAGGGCAACATCCCGATCAGCTATGTGGCCAACGGCGGGTTCACGCCGAACAGCTTCTATGGTCTTTGCGGCATCCCCACCGTCGCGGCGGGTAACGCGGGCTGCGCCGGCGGCCAGACGGTCGTTGGCCTGCAGCCGCGCGGCACGGTGACGGGCGCGAACTTCCCCGGCCTCGATCCGTCCAACCAGAATCCGCGGACGTACCTGCAGTCAGGTGACTCCACGAACAAGCTGAAGTCCGACATCGCGGTCGCCACCAACGTCACCTATCACGCCGACAACTTCGACCTGACCTATCTCGGCGGGTACCAGAAGTTCGACTACGTGCTGAACTTCGTGGGGCCGGCGGATGCGGGGCTGTCGTCCTACCAGCTGGCCGGGCCGACGACCACGGCGGGCGCCGGGCTCTGCCTGTTCGACGCCTCCGGCGCTGGCCAGAACCCGGCGAATTGCTTCTCGCCGCTGTCGATCAACCCTGGACCGAGCCTCACGAACTTCGTCGAGAAGGACGAGTTCTTCAGCCACGAGATCGACATCACCTCGAAGGGCAACGGCGCGTTCCAGTGGATCGGCGGCCTCTACTGGTATCATGAGAACTACGAGCAGCCGGTGTCGGCCGGCGTGCAGCCCAACCAGACCCAGTTGGCCAATCCGTTCTACCTGAACTTCGTGACCGGCGCGCTCACGCCGGCGCCCGCCAACCCGGAGAGCGCGGTGTCGACCTCCGACACCTTCCTGAAGTACGATTCCTACGCGGCCTTCTATCAGGGGACCTACAAGTTCAACGACGAATGGAAGGCCACTGGCGGCATCCGGTACACGGATGACGAGAAGAGCGGCCACCAGATCTGGCGGTTCGAGGAGTTCGGCATCACGCCCGGCTTCGAGCCGTCGGGCTTCGGCGCCAACACGCCGGCTCTGGACTTCACCTCCGTCGCCGTCGGGGCGACCACGACCACGAAATACGATGGCGCCGGGCTCGCCGTTCTCAACCCGGCCACCGGCTTCTATAGCCGCCAGTTGAAGAAGACCTGGGGCGCCTGGACCGGGGACTTCGATCTCGACTGGACGCCGGACCACGACACCCTGGTCTATGGCCGCTATGCCCGCGGCTACAAGGCCGGCGGTTTCAGCACCTTCACGATCGCGCCCAACCCGGAGACCAAGTCCGAGTTCGTCGATTCCTTCGAGATCGGCGCCAAGAAGACGTTCAACCGCACCATTCAGGCGAACGTCGCGATCTTCTACGAGGACTACCAGAACGACCAGATCCCGCTGTCGGTGCAGAACGCCCAGGGCCTGATCGCCTCCCAGCTGTTCAACCTGAACGATGTGCACATCAGCGGCATCGAGCTGGAAGGCACCTGGCATCCGATCGACCCGCTGACGATCAACCTGCAGTACTCGCACCTGGACGCGACGGTGGAGAATCCCGGCGGCTGCTTCGAGGACGTCGTCGATCCGCTGGGCGCCCAGCCCGGGGCGAACACGTCCGGCTGTATCGCCGCCAACAACAACGGCGGCGTCTTCACGCCCGCGACCCAGAACCTGAAGGGCAACCAGCTGCCGGAAGCGCCGCCGAACAAGATCTCGGTGGATGGCCTCTATACCTGGGAGTTCGATCCCGGGAAGCTGACCCTGTCGGCGACCTACATCTGGAAGGACTCGACCTACGGCAGCGTGTTCAACAGGCCCTACGCGCTGGCGCCGTCCTATGGCGAAGCCGACTTCCGGCTGACCTGGAACGACATCAAGAACCGCTACACGGTGATCGCCTTCGTCAACAACGCCTTCGACACGACGGCCTACGATCGCCAGTACGGCAGCTTGCTGAACACCATCACCGGGCTGGGCCAGGCCGAGACCATCGGCGAGAACATCGGCCTCGCGCCGCCTCGCACCTACGGCATCCAGTTCCAATACCGCTTCCAGTAACCCAGGCGGGGGCGTGTCCGGTCACGGACGCGTCCCTCGCGGGCTGGCGATGCGGGAGAGCGCTCGGTAGCATGACCGCGTGACCTTCCGGACCGCCCGCCCATGAAGTCCTCCCCACGGCCGGGTTTGCGGCGAGCGCGGCGGGTAACGTCGCTGGAGCCCGCGGATCCGGCCGCTTTTTTGCGCGCCCTCGACGAGGCCGCCGCCCACTTCCGGGCCGGCCGGCTGGAGGCCGCGGCCCAGGTCTACCGCCGGCTCGAGCGCCAGGCGCCGGGCGACGTCCGGGCGGCCTATTCCCTCTCGGTCATCGACATCCGCCAGGGTCGGCCCGCCCGCGCCCGCGAGCGGCTCGAGGCCGTCGTGGCCCTCGCGCCGGACCTGGCGGAGGCGCAGCACAATCTCGGCGCGGTCTGTCAGGCGCTCGGCGACTGGGCGGGCGCAGCGGAGGCCTATGGCCAGGCCGCGGACCTGCGGCCACAGGCGGGCGAGAGCCGGGTCGGCCTGGCCATGGCTCTAGCCGCTCTGGGGCGTCCCGGCGAGGCCATCGGACAGAACCGGATCCTGGCGCAGGACCCGGCGCAGCGCTGGCCGGCGCTGACCCGCATCGCCTTGATCGACGCCGGCGCGATCACCGATGAGGATGTGGCCGCCATGGGCTCGGCGGCGGAGGAGGGCGGCGCGGCGTCGGGTGAATTTAGGGGCGAGGCCCGCATCGGCCTCTGCTTCGCACTCGGCGAGGCGCTGGACCACCGCGGGCGCGACGCCGAGGCCTTTGCCGCCTGGGACGTCGGCAACCGGCTGAAGCGGGCGAGCCTCGATGTGGCCGCCGCCGCCGCCGCCAATGCCGCGGCCGCCCGCTACGTGACGGCGGCCGTGACCCCGCAGGTCCTGGCTGCGCGAGCGGGGCAGGGCGACAAGACCGCCGCGCCGATCTTCGTCATCGGCCTGCCGCGCACCGGCTCGACCCTGATCGAGCAGATCCTGGCCAGCCATCCACAGGTCCAGGGCCTGGGCGAGACCGGCGTCCTGCCGAGGCTGGCGGAGCGCGGCTATCCCGACACCGCCGCCGGCTTCCGGACGCTGGCCAAGGCCTACCTCGACGCCATGCGCCAGCATGGCTGGGACGGCCGGTCGCGGTTCGTCGACAAGACCCTGGAGAACTACCTGCACGCCGGCCTGATCGCCGCCCTGTTCCCGAACGCGCTCATCCTCAACGCCGTGCGCGATCCCATGGACACCGGCTTCGCCTGCTGGCGCCAGCTGTTCGCCAGCGGCAACGAGACCCTCTACGATCTGGCCGACATCGGCGCGGAGTACGTCCGCTACCGGGGTCTGATGGACCATTGGCGCGCTCTGATGGGCGGGCGCGTCGCCGAGGTCTCCTACGAGGCCCTGGTCGCCGAGCCGGAGCCGCAGATCCGCCGGCTGGTCACGGAGGTCGCCGGCCTGAGCTGGGATCCCGCGGTGCTGCGCTTCCACGAGCGCGGCGCCGCCGTCCAGACCGCCAGCGCCAGCCAGGTGCGCCGGCCGATCCACGGCGGATCGGTCGGGCATTGGCGCCGGCACGCCGAACGCCTGCGGCCCCTGGCCGATGCGCTCGGGCCCTACGGTCCGGCGGTCGGCGGCTAGACGTCGGACTTGGTGCTCTTCGCCTCTTCCAGGGCGTGATCCAGCATGTCGGAGTTGACCACGTCCTGCGGCCCCCAGATCGGGTAGGTGATGCCGTGGATGCCGACGAACTTGTGGCGGTGATGCACGTCGCAGAGCACCCACAGGTTGTCGTAGGCGTGGTCGACCCACTGGTGGATCTGGTCGTCGGTCATGTCGGCGCCGTAAGCCGCGTCGAACTCGCCATATTCCGGGTGGTCGAGGCGGCGGCCCTGCGCGTGCCGCGCCAGGCCCGGGCGCATGCGGGCGTTGAACTTGGCCGCGTCGATGCCGTTGGCCAGCGCCCATTCGATGGAATGGTGATGGGTCTCCATCTGCACCGCGCCGAACGGGTTCTGCGCCGTGTTCGCCAAGGTCGAATGCTTGACCCCGCAGACCAGGCATGGCTGGTCGTCCACCACGGTCATCAGATGATGCACCTTGGCGTAGGCGGGTGACTCGGTGCGTTTGTCGTGCGGCGGGTAGTAGGCCTGCTCGTCGAGCATGCGTTCCACGACGTGATAGTGGCTCGTGGAATCGTCGTCCTTCGAAGGCTGCGCCGGCAGGCCGGCCGCGGTGCGGGCGTCGGTCATCGCCCTGATACGTTTTGGCGCCTGGGCATGCAGGGTCTGGGCCTGCTCGGACGTGGCGCGCTCCTGGCGCAGCTGATCCTGGACGTAGCTGTTGTACGCGCCGCGGCGGGCGGCGACCGTTACGCGGTGATGTCCCGACGGGTGGGCGTTGGCGGTGGTTGCATCATCCATCTGCGCCTCCTGGCGTTCGTGCGAAGCCGAACGCTACCGCCGTTGCGCGACAGAAATTGAACACTCAAGGTTGTATGATGCGTCACCACCCGTAAAAGGTCGGCGCCCGGACATGAGGGTCCATCGTCGCGGTCAGGCGCTTGAGGCGGGATCGGGGTGAAGATGGCGCGAATGACGGGACTTGAACCCGCGACCTCCGGCGTGACAGGCCGGCGCTCTAACCAACTGAGCTACATCCGCACTTGGTCGCGAAAAACGCGAGGGGCGTCTGATAGGTCCGAGGGGGAATCGTGTCAACGGAAGAAGCGGTCGCAGGCCATCTGACAGGCATTTCCTGTGAGCTGGACGCCCGCGGTTCGTGAGCTTTCCGCGTTGCAACAAGGCCCTGTTTGAAACCGCCCGAGGTGTGGTCTAGAACGGCCCGCGACTCCCGCCCACGGGACTCCCAAAGGCTGCCATGAACGCGTTCCTCCTCCAGTACCTGCCCATCGTGATCTTCCTCGGGATCGCGGCGGCGCTGGGGATCATCTTCATCGTCTTCGCCGGCACGCTCGCGCCCAAGGCGCCCGATCCGGAGAAGCTCTCCAGCTACGAGTGCGGCTTCAACGCCTTCGACGACGCGCGGATGAAGTTCGACGTGCGCTTCTACCTGGTCTCGATCCTGTTCATCATCTTCGACCTGGAAGTGGCCTTCCTGTTCCCCTGGGCCGTGGCGCTGATGAAGCTGCCGGCCACGGTGGGCCACTTCGCCTTCTGGTCGATGATGAGCTTCCTGGGCGTGCTGACGGTGGGCTTCATCTACGAGTGGAAGAAGGGAGCCCTGGAATGGGAGTGATCGTTCCAGCCGGCGAGGGCGGCCGCACCACCGTAGAGGGCTACAACCCCAAGGCCCACGATCCCTTCTTCGACGGCGTCTCCCAGCAGCTCGCCGACAAGGGGTTCATCACCGCCGGCGTCGACGACCTGATCACCTGGGCGCGCACCGGCTCGCTGATGTGGATGACCTTCGGCCTGGCGTGCTGCGCGGTCGAGATGATGCAGGCCTCGATGCCGCGCTACGACCTGGAGCGCTACGGCTTCGCCCCGCGCGGCTCGCCGCGGCAGAGCGACGTGATGATCGTCGCCGGCACCCTGGTGAACAAGATGGCTCCGGCGCTGCGCAAGGTCTACGACCAGATGCCCGAGCCGCGCTACGTGATCTCCATGGGCTCCTGCGCCAACGGCGGCGGCTACTACTACTTCAGCTATTCGACGGTGCGCGGCTGCGACCGGATCGTGCCGGTGGACGTCTATGTGCCCGGCTGCCCGCCCACCGCCGAGGCGCTGGTCTACGGCGTGCTGCAGCTGCAGAAGAAGATCCGCCGCACCGGGACGATCATGCGATGAGCTGGCCACAACCGCTCCCGATGCTGGAGAAGCTCGGCCAGGAGATCGTCGCGAACGCCGCCGGCGCGATCACCGGCTATGAGGTGATGTACGGCGAGGTCAACCTGACCGCCCAGCCGAACCGGATCGTCGAGGCGCTGACCAACCTACGCGACCATCCGGACTTCCGGTTCTCGATCCTGATCGACATCTGCGGCGCCGACTATCCGGAGCGCGAGCGGCGCTTCGACGTGGTCTACCACCTGCTTTCGATGACCAGGAACCTGCGCTGCCGGGTGAAGATCCAGGCCGACGAGGACACCGCCGTCGCTTCGGTCACCAGCGTCTACCCGAGCGCCGACTGGTACGAGCGCGAGACCTTCGACATGTACGGGGTCTTCTTCGAGGGCCACCCGGACCTGCGCCGCATCCTCACCGACTACGGCTTCCACGGCCATCCGCTGCGCAAGGACTTCCCGATGACCGGCTACGTCGAGGTCCGCTACGACGACGAGCTGAAGCGGGTGGTCTATGAGCCGGTGAAGTCGGTCGAATGGCGCAATTGGGACTTCCTCAGCCCCTGGGAAGGCGCCGAGCCCGGCTATGCGCCGCTGGTCCCAGGCGACGAGAAGGCCATCCCGGCGGCCGGCCCGCCGTCCGCCGCCGCAGGGAGCAAGCCATGACCGGCGCCGCCTCTCCCGCCGAGGACACCGACTTCTTCGCCCCCGAAGTCCAGGGTGAGACCAAGGTCCGCAAGTTCAACATCAACTTCGGCCCGCAGCACCCGGCCGCGCACGGCGTGCTGCGCATGGTGCTGGAGCTGGACGGCGAGGTGGTCGAGCGCGTCGACCCGCACATCGGCCTCCTGCACCGCGGCACCGAGAAGCTGATGGAGGCCAGGCCCTATCAGCAGACGATCCCCTATTTCGACCGCCTCGACTACGTCTGCCCGATGAACCAGGAGCACGCCTATGTGCTGGCCCTGGAGCGGCTGATGGGCGTGGAGGTGCCGATCCGCGGCCAGCTGATCCGGGTGCTCTACGACGAGATCGGCCGCATCCTGAACCACATCCTCAACGTCACCACCCAGGCCATGGATGTCGGCGCGCTTACGCCTCCGCTGTGGGGCTTCGAAGAGCGCGAGAAGCTGATGGGGTTCTACGAGCGGGCCTCCGGCGCGCGGATGCACGCCAACTACTATCGCGTCGGCGGCGTGCGGCAGGATCTGCCGCCGGAATTGGTCGAGGACATCGCCTACTGGTGCACCAAGGTGCCGCGGGTGTTCGACGACATTGAAAAGCTGATCACCGGCAACCGCATCTTCAAGCAGCGCAACGTCGACATCGGCAAGGTGACCAAGGAGGAGGCCCAGGCCTGGGGCTTCTCCGGGGTCATGGTGCGCGGCTCCGGCATCGCCTGGGACCTGCGCCGCAGCCAGCCTTACGCCTGCTATGACGACATGGAGTTCGACGTGCCGCTGGGCGTGCACGGCGACTGCTACGACCGCTACCTGTGCCGCATGGAAGAGATGCGCCAGTCGGTGAAGATCATGGCCCAGTGCTGCGAGCGGCTGATGAAGACGCCGGGCCCGGCGATCAATACGGACAACAAGATCGCCGCGCCGAAGCGGGGCGAGATGAAGCGGTCGATGGAATCCCTGATCCACCACTTCAAGCTGTTCACCGAGGGTTATCGGACGCCGCCGGGCGAAGTCTATGCCGCCGTCGAGGCGCCCAAGGGCGAATTCGGGGTCTATCTGGTCTCCGACGGGACGAACCGCCCGTACCGCTGCAAGATCCGCGCGCCGAGCTTCGCCTTCCTGCAGGCGATGGACTGGATGAGCCGTGGCCACATGCTGGCCGACGTGTCCGCCATCCTGGGATCGCTGGATATCGTGTTCGGGGAGATCGACCGTTGAGCGTCCGCCGCCTGGCCCAGGTCCAGCCCGCCAGCTTCGCCTTTTCGCCGGCGACGCTGAAGCGCGCGCGCGAGCTGATGACCCACTTCCCGGCCGGCCGCCAGCAGTCGGCGGTGATCCAGATCCTGTGGCTGGTGCAGAAGCAGGAGGGCTGGGTCTCCGAACCCGCCATCCGCGCGGTGGCCGAGCTACTCGGCATGCCGGTGATCCGGGTGCTGGAGATCGCCACCTTCTACACGATGTTCATGCTGGAGCCGGTGGGCGAGGTGGCCCTGGTGCAGGTCTGCGGCACCACGCCCTGCCAGACCCGCGGCTCGGAAGACCTGCTGGCCGTCTGCCAGCGCAAGTTCGGCCCCTCCAACCACCGGAGCGCCGACGGCAAGTTCTACTGGCAGGAAGTGGAATGCATGGGCGCCTGCGCCAACGCGCCGATGGCCGCCATCAACGACTATTACTACGAGGACCTGACGGCGGAGAGCTTCGAGAAGATCCTCGACGACTTCGCGGCGGGCAAGAAGCCGAAGCCGGGGTCGGCGATCAAGCGGCAGGGCGCGGCGCCGGACGGCGGGCCACTGACGCTGACCGATCCCAAGCTCTACGACGGCTCGCTGGCCAAGAAGATCAAGATCCCCAACCTGCCCGGCAAGCCGCCGAAGGCCGCAAAGGCCAGCGCATGAGCCTGGATCTCGTCAGCCTGAAGCGGCGCCGCAACCTGATGATGGCCCTCAGCGGGACCTTCCTGCTGGCGGCCCTGGCGAGCTTCGTCATCTATTTTGAATTCGGTCAGGGCTGGGCGCGGTTCACCGCCGCCGCCGCCCTGGTCGTCTGCTGCGGCGCGCAGGTCTGGTTCATCGCCAGCGTGCGCCATCTGGCCAAGGGGGAATAGGCGTGGTTGGCATCCTGGCCGACAAGGACCGCATCTTCCTCAACATCTATGGCGTCCATGACTGGGGCCTGGAGGGAGCGAAGGCGCGCGGCTGCTGGAACGGCACGGGCGACATCGTGGCCCAGACGCCGGAGTGGATCTGCGACCAGATGAAGGCCTCGGGCCTGCGCGGCCGCGGCGGGGCGGGCTTCGCCACGGGTCTGAAGTGGACCTTCATGCCCAAGCAGGAGAGCGAGCGGCCGCACTACCTGCTGGTCAACGCCGACGAGAGCGAGCCGGGCGCCTGCAAGGACCGCGAGATCCTGCGCAACGACCCGCACCTCTTGATCGAGGGCTGCCTGATCGCCTGCAAGGCCATGCGCGCCCACACCGCCTACATCTACGTGCGCGGCGAATACGTCCACGAACGCGAGCGGCTGCTGGCGGCCATCAAGCAGGCCTACGACGCCAAGCTGATCGGCGTGGGCAACATCCACGGCTGGGACTGCGACGTGCGCGTGACGCACGGCGGCGGGGCCTACATCTGCGGCGACGAGACCGCGCTGATGGAGAGCTTCGAGGGCAAGAAGGGCCAGCCACGGCTGAAGCCGCCGTTCCCGGCCGGCGCCGGCATCTACGGCTGCCCGACCACGGTCAACAACGTCGAGACCATCGCCGTCGTCGGCGCCATCCTGCGCCGCGGCGCGGCCTGGTTCGCGGGCTTCGGCACCGAGAAGTCCACCGGCACCAAGCTGTTCGCGGGCTCCGGCCACCTGAACAAGCCCTGCGTGGTCGAGGATGCGGTGGGCATCTCGGTGAAGCAGCTGATCGAGGACCACTTCGGCGGCGTGCGGGGCGGCTGGTCCAACTTGAAGGCGGTGATCCCCGGCGGCATCTCGGTGCGGATGATCCCGGCCGACCAGTGCGACGAAGCCATCATGACCTACGAGGACCTGCAGGCCCGCGGCTCCGGCCTCGGCACCGGCACCATGATCGTCTTCGACAAGGACGCGGACCTCGTGAAGGCGATCGCCCGGGCGGCCTATTTCTACAAGCACGAGAGCTGCGGCCAGTGCACGCCCTGCCGCGAAGGCACCGGCTGGATGTGGCGGGTGATGGAGCGGATGGTCACCGGCGAGGCCGAGATGGCCGAGATCGACCTCTTGCTCGACGTCGCCAGCCAGGTCGAGGGCCACACCATCTGCGGCCTCGGCGACGCGGCGGCCTGGCCGATCCAGGGCCTCTTCCGCCACTTCCGCCACGAGGTGGAGGACCGCATCAACACCTATCGCGCGCGCAAAGGCTCCTACGCCGGCGCGTCCATCGCGGCGGAGTAGGGCGCATGCCGATTTGCAAGGTCGACGGCGTCGAGACCGAGTTCGAGCCCGGGATGAACGTCCTGCAGGTCGCCGAACTGGCCGGCAAGGAGATCCCGCGCTTCTGCTACCACGAACGCCTCTCCATCGCCGGCAACTGCCGCATGTGCCTGGTCGAGGTGAAACCCGGGCCGCCGAAGCCGCAGGCCTCCTGCGCGCTGCCGGCCGCCGAGAACATGGAGATCTTCACCGACACGCCGATGGTGAAGAAGGCCCGTCACGGGGTGATGGAGTTCCTGCTCATCAACCACCCTCTGGACTGCCCGATCTGCGACCAGGGCGGCGAGTGCGACCTGCAGGACCAGGCCATGGGCTATGGCCGCGACGACAGCCGCTACGCCGACAACAAGCGGGCCGTCGAAGAGAAGTTCATGGGTCCGCTGATCAAGACGGTGATGACCCGGTGCATCCAGTGCACGCGCTGCGTCCGCTTCATCACCGAAGTGGCCGGCGTGCCGGAGATCGGTCTGATCTCTCGCGGCGAAGACGTTGAAATCACGACCTATCTCGACAAGGCCGTGACCTCGGAGCTGTCGGCCAACATCATCGACCTGTGCCCGGTGGGCGCGCTGACCTCCAAGCCCTACGCCTTCAACGCCCGGCCCTGGGAACTGAAGAAGACCGAGAGCGTCGACGTGATGGACGCACTCGGCTCGGCGATCCGGGTGGATGCGCGCGGCGCCGCGGTGCTGCGGGTGCTGCCCCGGGTCAACGAGGACATCAACGAGGAGTGGATCTCCGACAAGACCCGCTACGCCGTCGACGGTCTGGCCCGCCAGCGCCTGGACCGGCCGTTCATCCGCGAGGGCGGCAAGCTGCGCGCGGCGACCTGGAGCGAGGCGCTCGATACGGTGGCCGCGAAGCTGAAGGCCACCCCGCCGGACCGCGTCGGCGTCATCGCCGGCGACCTGCAGGACGCGGAATCCATGAAGGCCGCGCTCGACCTGTTCCGGTCGCTCGGCGTGCCGTCGACCGACTGCCGGCAGGACGGCATGCAGTTGGGCGCGGGCCCGCGCCAGAGCTGGCTGTTCAACTCGACCATCGCCGGGATCGAGCACGCCGACGTGGTGCTGGTGGTCGGCGCGAACCTGCGCCTGGAAGCCCCGGTGCTGAACGCGCGGCTGCGCAAGCGCTGGCTGGCCGGCGCGCTGAAGGTGGGCGTGATCGGCGAGCAGACCGACCTGACCTACCCCTATGAATACCTGGGCGCCGGGCCGCAGACGCTCGCCGGCCTCGGCAAGGCGCGCAACGACTTCGTCCACGCCCTCCGCGGCGCGAAGTCGGCCGCGATCATCGTGGGCGCGGGCGCGCTCACCCGGCCCGACAGCGACGCGGTGCTCAAGGCGGCGGGGGCGGTGGCCAAGACCTTCGGCATGAGCTGGAACGTGCTGCACAGCGCCGCGTCCCGCGTCGGCGGCCTCGACCTCGGCTTCATCCCCGGCGCGGGCGGCAAGACCGCCGGCGAACTCGTGGCCAAGGGCGGGGCGGATGTGCTCTTCCTGCTGGGCGCCGACGAGATCGACACCTCGGCCTCGAAGGCCTTCACCGTCTACCTGGGCACGCACGGCGACCGCGGGGCGCACAAGGCCGACGTGATCCTGCCGGGCGCGGCCTATACCGAGAAGGACGCCCTCTACGTCAACACCGAGGGCCGGGTGCAGCGCGGCTTCCGCGCCGTCTTCCCGAAGGGCGAGGCCAAGGAGGATTGGTCGATCCTGCGGGCGCTGTCCGAGCGCCTGGGCGCCAAGCTGCCCTACGACAACCTGGACCAGCTGCGCGCCAAGCTGTTCGCCGACCACCCGAGCTTCGGCCGCATCGACCACGTGGACGGCCCTGAAGCCGCTGCCGGCCTCGATCTCGCGGCGCTCGGCGGGAAGGGCGAGCTCTCCGACGCGCCGTTCGCCAGCCCGGTGGCCAACTTCTACCTCACCAACCCCGTCGCGCGCGCCAGCGTGACCATGGCCGAATGCGCCGCTCAGGCGGCTGGCGCGGCCAAGATCGCGGCGGAGTAGCCATGCCCGTTCACGCCGCCATCTCGTCCGACAATCCGGTGATCTGGACGCTGCTGACCGTGGGCCAGATCCTGCTGGTGACGGTCGTGCTGCTGCTCACCGTGGCCTTCCTGATCTACGCCGACCGCAAGATCTTCGCCGGCGTCCAGATGCGCAAAGGCCCCAATGTGGTGGGCCCGTTCGGCCTGCTGCAGTCCTTCGCCGACCTGGGCAAGTTCCTGATCAAGGAGCTGGTGGTCCCGGCGGGCGCCGACAAGTTCGTCTTCCTGCTGGCGCCCCTGATCAGCGTGACCCTGGCGCTCGGCTCCTGGGCGGCGATCCCGCTCGCGCCGGGCTGGGTGATCTCCAACATCAACGTCGGGATACTCTACCTGTTCGCCGTCTCGTCCATGGGCGTCTACGGCATCATCATGGGCGGCTGGGCGTCGAACTCGAAGTATCCCTTCCTGGGCGCCCTGCGCTCGGCGGCGCAGATGGTGAGCTACGAGGTCTCCATCGGCTTCGTGATCATCACGGTCATCCTGTTGTCCGGCACCCTCAACCTGACCCGCATCACCGAGATGCAAGGGGGCGGCTTCTGGAACTGGAACATCCTGGGCGGGGCGGGCCTGCACAACCTGCCGCTGGCCCTGGTGATGATCCCGATGTGCGTGATCTTCTTCATCTCTGGCCTGGCCGAGACCAACCGGCCGCCCTTCGACCTGCCGGAGGCCGAGAGCGAGCTCGTGGCGGGCTATGCCATCGAATACGGCTCGACGCCCTACATGCTGTTCTATCTGGCCGAAACCTCGAACATCATCCTGATGAGCGGCCTCCTGGCCGTGCTGTTCCTGGGCGGCTGGCAATCGCCGTTCCCGATGCCGGCCTTCACGGCGACCTGGCCGGGCACGGTGCTCAGCCTGATCGGCCTCTTCTGGCTGGCGGTGAAGACCTTCTTCGTCTTCTTCATGAACGCCATGGTCCGCTCCGTCGTGCCGCGCTACCGCTACGACCAGCTGATGCGGCTGGGCTGGAAGGTGTTCCTGCCGACCTCGCTGGTGGCCGTGGCCGTGGTGGCCGGCTGGCGGGTCTATTTCCCGACGGTGGCGGGATGAGGCGCGTCCTGCCCCTCCTGGCCGTCGCCCTGGCGCTCGGCCTGGCCGCCTGCGAGCAGACCGGCAACAACGTCTCGGGCACGGCCGACTACGATTCGCTGAAGCGCGCGCAGGAGGCCTGCACCGCCCAGGGCGGCAAGCTCGTCCTCAAGGACGGGGGCGATGCTCAGTACATGCAAGACTACACCTGCAAGGGGACCTGATGTTCAACCGGATCGGCCAGGCGATGAAGGGCGCGGCGTTGATGGACTTCGCCGGCGCCATCGGCCTTGGCCTCAAGTACATGTCCCGGCCCAAGGCCACCGTCATGTACCCCCACGAGCGCAACCCGCAGAGCCCGCGCTTCCGCGGGGAGCACGCGCTGCGCCGCTATCCCAACGGCGAGGAGCGCTGCATCGCGTGCAAGCTGTGCGAGGCGATCTGCCCCGCCCAGGCGATCACCATCGAGGCCGAACCGCGCGACGACGGCAGCCGGCGCACCACCCGTTACGACATCGACATGGTGAAGTGCATCTACTGCGGCCTGTGCCAGGAGGCCTGCCCGGTGGACGCCATCGTCGAGGGGCCGAACATCGAATTCGCGGTCGAGACGCGCGAGGAACTCTACTACGACAAGCAGAAGCTGCTGGATAACGGCGACCGCTGGGAACGCGAGATCGCGAAGAATCTGGAACTGGACGCGCCCTATCGCTAAGACCCCCGCGGGGTCTTTCCGAAGAGCGAATCCCTAGGCGTTTTGGACGGGAGCTAGCACCAGCCGATGGCCCTGCAGGCGATCGCATTTTACCTGATGGCCGCCGCGACGATCGCCAGCGCGATCGCCGTGGTCTCGTCACGCAACCCCGTGCACTCGGTGCTGTTCCTGATCGCGAGCTTCTTCTCGGCGGCGGGGCTGTTCGTGCTCCTGGGGGCGGAGTTCCTCGCCATGCTGCTGGTGGTCGTCTACGTGGGCGCCGTGGCGGTGCTGTTCCTGTTCGTCGTCATGATGCTGGACGTGGACTTCGCCGAGCTGCGGCAGGGCTTCGCCCGCTACATGCCGCTGGGCGGACTGATCGCAGGCGGCCTCGCCATCGAGATGGTGGTGGTCTCCACCACTGTGGCCACGCACGGCGCGGCGCGGCTTTCGGAGGCGCCGATGGCCTCGGGGTCGTCCGGTCCCGGCGTCACCAACGCCGAGGCGATCGGCGGGGTGCTCTACACCGACTACGTCTACCTCTTCCAGGCGGCGGGGATGGTGCTCCTGGTGGCGATGATCGGCGCCATCGTGCTCACCCTGCGCCACAAGCCGGGCGTCAAGCGCCAGGTGATCATGGACCAGGTGCTGCGCACGCCCGAGAGCGGCATGCGCATGGTTTCGCCCAAGCCCGGCGAAGGGATCGACTGATGAGCATCGGGCTTGCCCACTACCTCGCGGTCGCCGCGATCCTGTTCACCATCGGGGTCTTCGGCATCTTCGTGAACCGCAAGAACATCATCGTCATCCTGATGTCGGTGGAGCTGATCCTGCTCGCCGTGAACATCAACCTGGTGGCCTTCTCGGCCTACCTGGGCAACGTGACGGGCCAGATCTTCGCCATGCTCGTGCTGACCGTCGCGGCCGCCGAGGCCGCGGTGGGCCTGGCGATCCTGGTCACCTTCTTCCGCAACCGCGGCGACATCGCCGTGGACGACGCCTCGATGATGAAGGGCTGAGCATGGACGCCAAGCTCCTCGTCACGATCATCCTCTACGGTCCGCTGCTGGGCGCGGTCATGGCTGGCCTGTTCGGCCGCCGCATCGGCAACGTCGCCTCGCAGACGGTGACCACCGGCTTCCTGATGCTGTCGGCCGTGCTGTCCTGGGTGGTGTTCAGCCAGTGGACCTGGGGTGGGCTCGAGCCCTTCACCAACGTCTATGCGCCCTTCATCCACGTGGGCAATTTCATCTCCAACTGGTCCTTCCGCCTGGACGGCCTGTCGGCGGTGATGCTGGTGGTGGTGACCACGGTCTCCAGCCTCGTGCACCTCTACAGCTGGGGCTACATGGCGGACGATCCGTCGAAGCCGCGGTTCTTCGCCTACCTGTCGCTGTTCACCTTCGCCATGCTGAGCCTGATCAGCGCGGCCGACTTCATGCAGCTGTTCTTCGGCTGGGAAGGCGTGGGCCTGGCGAGCTATCTGCTGATCGGCTTCTGGTACCACAAGCCCACCGCCAACGCCGCGGCGATCAAGGCCTTCGTGGTCAACCGGGTCGGCGACTTCGGCTTCGCGCTGGGCATCATGACGGTGTTCTGGTCGCTGGGCTCCATCCAGTTCGCCGAGATCTTCCCGAAGGTCGCGGCCCATGCGGGCGACACCTGGATGTTTGCGGGCCAGGGCTGGCGGCTGATGGACCTGGCCTGTGCGCTCCTGTTCGTCGGCGCCATGGGCAAGTCGGCGCAGTTCTTCCTGCACACCTGGCTGCCGGACGCCATGGAGGGCCCGACGCCGGTCTCCGCCCTGATCCACGCCGCCACCATGGTGACGGCGGGCGTCTACATGGTCTGCCTCTTGTCGCCGATGTTCGAGTACGCGCCGGTGGCCAAGGACATCGTGGTCGGCATCGGCGCGATCACCGCGCTGTTCGCCGCCACCGTCGGCCTGGTGCAGAACGACATCAAGCGGGTGATCGCCTATTCGACCTGTTCGCAGCTCGGCTACATGTTCATGGCCGCGGGCGTCGGCGCCTACCAGGCCTCGATGTTCCATCTGTTCACCCACGCCTTCTTCAAGGCGCTGCTGTTCCTGGGCGCGGGCTCGGTGATCCACGCCATGGCGCACGAGCAGGACATGCGCCGCTACGGCAATCTGGCGAAGTACCTGCCGGTCACCTTCGCGGTGATGACCATCGGCACCATCGCCATCACCGGCCTGGGCATTCCCGGCCTGGAGTGGGGCTTCGCGGGCTTCTACTCCAAGGACTCGATCATCCACGCCGCCTACGCCGCCGGTTCGGCCGGCAATCCGATGGGCTACTTCGCCTTCGTGATCGGGGTGTTCGTGGCGGGCCTCACCGCCTTCTATTCCTGGCGGGTCGCGTTCTTCACCTTCAACGGCCACGCCCGCTGGACGTCGGAGGACCTGGAGCACCACTGGCACAACCGCGACCATGCGCATGGCGACGACCACGCCAGCCACGCCGAGGACGAGAGCCACGACGAGCCGCTCGCCGACGATGACCACGCCCACGGGCGTGGCCATGGCCCGGTCCTGCCGCACGAGAGCCCCTGGACCATGCGCCTGCCGCTGATCCTGCTGGCCATCGGCGCCATCGCCGCAGGCTTCCTGTTCGCGGGCAAGTTCATCGGCGCCGAGCACCTGGCCTTCTGGAAGGGCGCGATCTTCACCGCCCCCGGCAACCACGTCCTGGCCGAGGTCGAGGCGCCCTGGTGGCTCGACCAGTCGCCGCTGATCGCCGCCGTGATCGGCCTGGCGGTCGCGGCTTACGTCTACATCCTGCACGAAGGGCTGGGTGCGAAGTGGGCCGCCAACAAGGGGCCGCTCTACCTGTTCTTCTACAACAAGTGGTTTTTCGACGAGCTCTATGACGCGACCTTCGTGCGCGCGGCCAAGTTCCTTGGCGACCTGTTCTGGAAGGGCGGCGACCAGAAGCTCATCGACGGGCTGGGCCCGGACGGGGTCTCGGCGGTCTCCATGGAGATCGGCAAGGGGGCAGGGCGCCTGCAAAGCGGCTTCCTTTACCACTACGCCTTCGTGATGCTGTTGGGCGTCGCGGCCATCCTCTCCTACGCCCTCTGGGCCTGGAACGCGTAAGGGAGCGCCGCGCCATGCCCATCCTCTCCCTCATCACCTACGCCCCGCTGCTCGGCGTCGCCGGCATCCTGGCGCTGCGGCTCCTCGGCAAGGCGGACGATCCGAAGACCGTCGCGGCCTCGAAGTGGATCGCGCTCGTCACAACCCTCGCGACCTTTGCGCTGTCGGTGCTGCTGGTCGTGCAGTTCAGCCCGCACGAGGCCGGCTTCCAGTTCGTCGAGGACGCCCCCTGGTTCGGCGGGCTGCACTACCGCATGGGCGTGGACGGCATCTCCGTCCTCTTCGTCCTGCTCACCGCCTTCCTGATGCCGCTCTGTATCGCCGCCTCCTGGAAGTCGATCGAGAAGCGCGTGCTCGAGTACATGATCGCCTTCCTGATCCTGGAAACCCTGGTGATCGGCGTCTTCTGCGCCCTCGACATCGTGCTGTTCTACGTCTTCTTCGAATTCAGCCTGGTGCCGATGTTCCTGATCATCGGCATCTGGGGAGGCCAGCGGCGGGTCTACGCGGCCTTCAAGTTCTTCCTCTACACGCTCCTGGGCTCGGTGCTGATGCTGGCCGCCATCCTGGCGATGATCGGCATCAGCCACACGAGCTCGATTCCGGCGCTGCTCACCTATCACTTCGACCCGGCGGTGCAGACCTGGCTGTGGCTGGCCTTCTTCGCGTCCTTCGCGGTGAAGATGCCGATGTGGCCGGTGCACACCTGGCTGCCCGACGCCCACGTGGAGGCGCCGACCGCGGGCTCGGTGATCCTGGCCGGCATCCTGCTGAAGCTCGGCGGCTACGGCTTCATGCGCTTTTCCCTGCCGATGTTCCCGGCGGCGTCGCACATGTTCACGCCGCTGATCTTCTCGCTGTCGGTGATCGCGGTCGTCTACACCTCGCTGGTCGCGTTCCGGCAGCTCGATATCAAGAAGCTGATCGCCTATTCGTCGGTGGCGCACATGGGCTTCGTGACCATGGGCATCTTCTCCGGCAATGCGGTGGGCGAGCAGGGCGCGCTGTTCCAGATGCTGAGCCACGGGGTGATCTCCGGGGCGCTCTTCCTCTGCGTCGGCGTGGTCTACGACCGCATGCACACCCGCGAGATCGCCTTCTATGGCGGCCTGGTGACCCGCATGCCCTGGTACGCGGCGACCTTCATGCTGTTCACCATGGGCAACGTCGGCCTGCCGGGCACCTCCGGCTTCATCGGCGAGATCCTCACCATGACCGGGACCTACGGGGTCTCCACCTGGACGGCGATCGTCGCGGCCACCGGAGTGATCTTCTCGGCGGTCTATGCGCTCAGCCTCTACCGGCGCGTGGTGTTCGGCACGATCACCAATCCGAAGCTGGACGGCATCGGCGACCTCGACTGGCGCGAGGTGGCGATCTTCGCGCCGCTGATCGCCGCCACCCTGGTGCTGGGCGTGCAGCCGGGCGCCGTTTTCAACCTGACCCAGGCCTCCGTGGACCACCTCGTCTCGGCCTATCAATCGGCCATCGGGGGCTGACCGCGACATGAGCTTTTCCGCCGATCTCGGCTTGGCCTATCCGGAACTGATCCTGGGCATCGGCGCGCTGGTGCTGCTGGTGTTCGGCGCCTTCGCGCCCAAGGCCAGCAGCCTGGTGGGCTGGGGCGGCGTCCTCGTCCTGGCCGCCGCCGCCTTCGAGGCCGCCACCGGCCCGTTCGGCAAGGCCTTCGCCGGCGGCCTGATCTCCGACGCGGGCTCGGCCTTCGCCCAGGTGGCGATCTTGGCCTCAAGCGCCGTCTCCATCCCGCTGGGCCAGCGCTGGTTCCAGCGCCGCGGGGTCGACAACTTCGAATTCCCGGTGCTGATCGTGCTGGCCGCGCTCGGCATGAGCATGATGGTCTCGGCCGGCGACCTGATCTCGCTCTACGTCGGCGTCGAGCTGCATTCGCTCGCCCTCTACGTCCTGGCCGCTATGCACCGCGACAACGCCAAGGCCTCGGAAGCCGGCCTGAAGTATTTCGTGCTGGGCGCGCTCTCCTCGGGCCTGCTGCTCTACGGGGCGAGCCTGGTCTACGGTTTCGCGGGCTCGACGGTGTTCAGCGACATCGCGCTGGCCGTCCACAGCGGCGCCTCCACCGGCGTCTTGTTCGGCCTGGTGTTCCTGATCTGCGGCCTGGGCTTCAAGGTCTCCGCCGCGCCGTTTCACATGTGGACCCCGGACGTCTATGAGGGCGCGCCGACCCCGGTCGTGGCCTTCTTCGCCGCCGCGCCGAAGCTGGCCGCCATGGTGCTCTTCGCCCGCCTGCTCGGCCAGGCGTTCGGCGAGGCCGTCGGCCAGTGGCAGCAGGTGTTGGTGGCGCTGGGCCTGATCTCCGTCGCCGTCGGCGCCTTTGCGGGCCTGGCGCAGCGGAACCTGAAGCGCCTGTGGGCCTATTCCTCCATCGCCAACGTCGGCTATGCGATCATTGGGCTCTCGGCCGGCAGCGCCGAGGGCGTGCAGTCCATGCTGATCTTCATGGTCCTCTACATGGTCGACGTGACCGGCTTCTTCGCCTGCCTGGCCGCCCTGCGCCGGCAGGGCCGTGACATGGAGACGATCGACGACATGGCCGGTCTCTTCAAGGAACAGCCGGGCATCGCGCTGGCCATGACCGCTTTTTCGCTGTCGGCGCTCGGCCTGCCGCCGTTCTCGGGCTTCTGGGGCAAGTTCTACGTCTTCAAGGCGGCGCTGGACGCCGGCCCGCTGGACGAGGTCGCCGCGGTCGTCGGCTTGGTCGGTTCGGTCGTGGCCGCCTTCTACTACCTGCGCCTGATCAAGGTGATGTGGTTCGACGATCCCAAGGCCGCGACCGATACCCCGCCCATCGAGGCGAAGACCATCGGCATTGGCCTGGCGCTGTTCACCTTCCCCGTGGTGCTGGTGGCGCTGCACTGGCTCGACGGGTCCGCGGCGCAGGCGGCCCACGCCTTCGGCCTGGGCTGAGGTGACCGGCCACCCGCCGATCGAGGCCTACGCCGAGCTGGACTCCACCAATGCCGAGGCGCGCCGCCGGGCCGAGGCCGGTCAGGGCGGTCCGGTGTGGATCGCCGCCGGACGCCAGACCGCCGGACGCGGCCGCCGCGGGCGGGCCTGGTCCACCGAGACCGGCAACCTGGCCGCGACGCTGCTGACCACCACCGACGTCCCCGCCGCCGAGGCCGCGCAGCTGTCCTTCGTGGCCGCGCTCGCCGCCTGCGACGTGGCCGACACCTGCCTGGGGCCCGGCGCGGCGCGGCTGAAGTGGCCGAACGACGTCCTGGTGTTTGGCCGCAAGGCCGTCGGCATCCTGGTGGAGTCCGGCGCGCGGGGCGACGGACGGCTGTGGCTGGCGGTGGGCATCGGCGTGAACCTGGCGCATGCGCCCACCGACACCGAGCGCCCGGCCACGTCCTTCGCCGAGCACATGGGCGGCCCGCCGCCCAGGCCGCTCGACGCCCTGGAGGTCCTGGCGACGCGCTTTGAGGCCTGGCGCACGCTCTGGGCGACCCAGGGCTTCGCGCCGATCGCGCGGGGCTGGACGGCCCGCGCCCAGGGCCTGGGCGAACGTTGCGAGGCGCGCCTGCCCAACCGCACCCTGGCCGGCGTCGCCGAGGGCATGGATACCGACGGCGCCCTGCGCCTGCGGCTGGACGACGGGGCGCTGGAGCGGATAACCGCCGGCGACGTCTTCTTCGGAGGAGCTTGAGGGATGCTGCTGGCCATCGAACAGGGCAACACCAACACGCTCTTCGCCGTGCATGACGGCGAGCGCTGGATCGCCCAGTGGCGCTCGGAGACCCACTCCAACCGCACGGCCGACGAATACGCCGTCTGGCTGTCGCAGCTCCTGGCCATGGCCGGGCTGCAGCTGGGGGTGTTCTCGGGCTGCATCATCTCCAGCGTGGTCCCGCAGTCGATCTTCAACCTGCGCAACCTGGCGCGCCGCTACCTGAAGGTCGAACCGCTGGTGATCGGCGAGAACGTCGACCTGGGGATAGAGGTGCGCATCGAGAAACCTAGCGAGGCGGGCGCCGACCGGCTGGTCAACGCCGTGGGCGCGCACATGGTCTATCCCGGCGACCTGATCGTCATCGACAGCGGCACGGCCACCACCTTCGACGTCATCGCCGCCGACGGGGCCATGGAAGGCTGCGCCATCGCGCCCGGCATCAACCTCTCCATGGAGGCCCTGCATCAGGCCGCCGCCAAGCTGCCCCGCGTGGCCATCCAGCGGCCGCGCGGCAACACCGCCATCGGCAAGGACACGGTGGCGGCCATGCAGTCGGGGGTTTATTGGGGCTATATCGCCCTCATCGAAGGCCTGGTGACCCGCATCAAGGCCGAGTGGGGCAAACCCATGACGGTGATCGGAACCGGCGGCGTGGCCTCGCTCTTCCACGGGGCGACCGCGGCGATCGACACCTTCGACCCGGATCTGACGATCCGCGGCATGCTCGAGATCTACCGCCGGAACACGGCAAAGGCTTAAATGGCGAAATCCTCCAAGGGCGACGAGCTCGTCTTCCTGCCGCTCGGCGGGTCGAACGAGATCGGCATGAACTTCAACCTCTACGGCTTCGGCCCGGCGCACGACCGGCAGTGGATCGTGGTCGACCTGGGCGTGACCTTCGGCGACCAGACCACACCCGGCGTCGAGATCATCCTGCCGGACCCGAGCTTCATCGAGGAGCACGCCGACCGCATCCTGGGCATCGTGCTGACCCACGCCCACGAGGACCACATTGGCGCGGTGGCCTGGCTGTGGCCGCGGCTGAAGGCGCCCGTCTACGCCACGCCCTTCACCGCCTTCATCCTGCGCGAGAAGCTGCGTGAGGCCGGCATCCTGGACGAGGTGGACATCACCGAGGTGGCGCTGAGCGGCGCGATCACGCTCGGGCCTTTCGAGCTGGAGCTGATCACGCTCACCCACTCGATCCCGGAGCCGAACGGCCTGGCGATCCGCACCCCGCTCGGGACCATCCTGCACACCGGCGACTGGAAGATCGACCCGGACCCGCTGCTGGGCGCGGTCACCGACCAGGACGCCATCCGCCGCCTCGGCGACGAGGGCGTGCTGGCCATGGTCTGCGATTCCACCAACGTCTTCGTCGATGGCCACGCGGGCTCGGAGGCCGACGTCCGCGCGGCGCTGACGCCGCTGATCGCGGGCTTAAAGGGCAAGGTGGCCGTGGCCTGCTTCGCCTCCAACGTGGCGCGGATGGACAGTGTCTGCCGCGCCGCCGAAGCCGCCGGGCGCCGCGTCTGCCTGGCGGGCCGCTCCATGCACCGCATGTCGGCGGCGGCCAAGACCGTGGGGCTGATGCAGGGCCTGCAGCCCTTCCTCGACGACAACGAGGCCAAACGCTTCCCGCCGGACAAGATCCTCTACCTCTGCACGGGCAGCCAGGGCGAGGGCCGGGCGGCCCTGTCGCGGATCGCCGAGGGCACCCATCCGCACGTCAGCCTGGGCGGCGGCGACGCCTGCATCTTCTCCAGCCGCGTGATCCCCGGCAACGAGATCCCGATCCGCAACCTGCAGGACCGGCTCGCCGACCGCGGCGTGCGGCTCTACACCGACCGCGATCACCCCGGTATCCACGTCAGCGGCCACCCCTGCCGCGACGAGCTGGCGGAGATGTACCGCTGGGCGCGGCCGGAGATCTCCGTCCCGACCCACGGCGAGCGCCGCCACCTCCTGGAGCACGCCGCCTTCGCCCGCGACCTGCAAGTCCCCCAGCAGGTCACCCCGCGCAATGGCGACATGGTCCTGCTGGCTCCGGGCCGCGCCAGGATCATCGACGAGGTGCCGGCTGGTCGGCTCTACGTCGACGGCGGCATGGTCACGTCGGAGAATGGCGATGCGCTGCGCGAGCGCCGCCACGCCGCGTCGAACGGCATGCTGGCGGTCTCGGTCGTGCTCGATGGCAAGAACAAGATCGTCTCCGGGCCGCAGGTCCGCGCCATGGGCCTGCCGTCGGAGGACGACTATTCGCTGGACGACATCCTCGACGACCTGGCCGACGAGGCCGAACAGGCGCTCGGCCGCTTGAGAGGCGAGCAGCGTGAGTTGGACGACGAGATCGAAAACGCCATCTCCCGCGCCGTGAAGAAGGCCAGTCAGCGCATTTGGGGCCGCCGGCCGGTCGTGGAAACCACGGTGCTGCGGCTCTGACTTAGAAGAGCTCGAAGACTTCGCCGGTCACATAGGGCGCGGCGGAGGTCAGGCCGAACCTGTAGCCGGTATCGACGCAGGGATAGTCGACCGACCCGCCCCAACGGCTGCTGCCGCGCGCCCCTGCCTCGCGAAGCCAGACGATGTCGCGGGTGAAGAGGCGCTTGAGGGAGAGCCCCAGAGAATGGGCGTGCTCCCTGAACAGCACGCCATCGATGTCCTGCGCCTGGACCAGCTGCAGCTTGGTCGGCACGCCGGCCGCGTTGAGCCGGGCCGCCTGCCGCTCCTTCTCGTCCGGAGCCGTCACTTCGTCGTTGGTGGCGTTGACCATGGTGATCGCCAGCTGGGAGTCCTGGGCGTTGGCGGCCATGATCTGCAGATGCCGCACATAGCCGGTGTCGCGGATCAGGTCGCGGTTGCGGTCATAGAAGTTCCGGTCCCGTCGATGGTTGTACGACCAAGCGCCGTCCACATGGCACATCAGCACCACGCCATTGTGGTTGTGCAGGTATTCGGCGCGACTCCCGATGCCGAGGTAGCTGATCGGCGGCTGGACATAGCCGGAGTTGTCGACGATGCCGGCCAGGACGCCGGGGCCATCTTGGCCATCATATGGGCGATGTAACCGCCGTGCGAGCCGCCGAGCGCGAAGATCTGGGTCGTGTCGAATGGGGCGCCGCGCTCCCTCAGGTGGCCGATAACGGCCAGGTGGTCCATCGCCTGGAGGACACCGAAATCCTGGTACTCCTCGCGGCCTGGCTTGATCTTGGCGTAGGCGGTGACCCGCTGGCCGGCCTGGCCCAGCGCGTGGGTGAGCGCGCCGATGTCGGTGACGTCCTGGACCGCCACGCCGGCCACGGAGGCCATGCCGATGAGCTTGTAGTGCTCTGACGCGTCGATGTTGATCGAACCGCCGTTCCAGGTGCGGGTCTGGATGCAGTGGTAGTCGACGGTCACGGCCGCCAGGCTGCAGCTGGCCGCGATATATTCGCGGATGTTGCGGCTCTTGCCTTCGGCGGTTTCGGCCTCGCCGCCACACCCGCCGATGACCAGCGCAAGCCCCGCCGCCGGCAGGCTGTCGGGCCAAGTGACGGTGTAGATCACGGCGTGGGCACGGTCCTCGTCGAGCTCGAAATCGCGGGGCCCCTCGATCGTCACGGTTTCCTGGCGCATGCGCCGAAGCTGGTCGATTCACCTTAGGCCCTGGTTAACCACGTTTGCCCAAACTGCGCGGCGCACGTGGAGGGGCGCATGACTGGCAAGACGTGGCTGAGGATCGTCGACGCTTCCGGATTGGACGGGAAAACCCTGCGCGCCCTGGTCCGCGCCGAACTGGCGGAGACCTACGTCCTGCGGCTGCGCAATGCCGCGCCCAGCGGCGAGGCCCTGGCGTTCTGGCGCGACGTCGGCGAGGCGGTCGGCGTCTCCGCGGATGTTGCGGAGGATAGCGTGACGGGCGAGCTGAAACCCGCGCCGGGCGCCTGATGGATGTGCGCTTCGAGCCGGACCGGCCCGACACCTACCGCCACCACAAGGTCGGCCAGCCCCTGCACTCCGACGGCGCCTATGTGGCGCGCGCCCACTTCTGCGAGATCGCCCTGTTCTATCTCGAGCGCCAAGCGCGGACGGGCGGTGAAAGCCTGTTCGTCGACGTTCCGGCCGTGGGCGCGCGGGCGCGCAGGTTGGCCCCGGCGCTCTATGAGGCCCTGACCACCTTGCCGGTGCGCTTCGGCAAGGCCGCCGGCTCGGGCCACACCAGCACCATCCTGTTCGAGCAGGATGGCCGGCTGAAGATCAACTGGAACTACTTCCGCGTGCTGCCGGGCCAGGGCGCCGCGGTCGACGCCCTGCGCGAAGACTTCCGGCAGTTCCTGGAGCGGATGATCGAGGACCGGGCGGTGGAGAGCTTCCGATTGGACGAGGGCGACGCCGTCTTCTTCCGCGACGACCAGGTGCTGCACGGCCGGCGCGACTTCGCCGCCGAGCAGAGCGGCGACCGGCTGCTGTGGAAGACCTATTTCTCGCCGACCGCCCGGGCGGCCTAGGTTGCGCGTTCCGCGCCGGGCGTTCGGCGGCTGCGGCGTCGAGCTGAGCGCGCTGGCGCTGGGGACCATGCGGCTCATGCCGCCGAAATTCGACGCCGACAGCGCGATGGCCTTGCTCACGCACCTGTCCGACCACGGCGTGACCAGCTTCCATGTCTCGGCGGAGTACGACAGCCATCCGTTCGTCAGCGACGCCCTGGCGGCGCTGCGCCGTGCGCGGCCGTCAGCGCCGATCGAGATCATCGCCAAGCTCGCCGCGCCGCACTTCGACGAGGACGGCTTCTCCGCGCAACGCCTGCGCGAGCGCGTCGAGGCGTTGCTGCAAGGCCTGCCGGCCGAACGCGTCGACGTGGTGCAATGGATGGCGCGCCACACACCCAACGAGGA
Organism: Phenylobacterium sp.; assembly: GCF_004799515.1. Taxonomy (GTDB): domain Bacteria; phylum Pseudomonadota; class Alphaproteobacteria; order Caulobacterales; family Caulobacteraceae; genus Phenylobacterium. Next base: position 89,300 of record NZ_SSMX01000036.1, read on the forward strand.
CGCACCGCGCCTGGCGGTGCTGGAGCGGGACCGGGACCTGATCGGCGAGGCGGCTGGACGGCTGAAGGCGGAGGGCAGGATCGGCGCTTTCGCGGTCTTCCCTTACAGCGAGCCCTTCCGCCGCGCGGTCCTGGCCGAGCCGTTCGTCGACGGCCTTGTCGACTACCTGAACGCCGGCGAGCTGGAGGCGGCGGACTGGCTGGACCGGTTGCGGGCGCGCGGGCAGGGGTTCGTCGCCATGCGCCCGCTGTTCGCGGGACAGTTGGCCCGCGATCCAGGCGGCGTCGATGCGGCCCTCAGCTTTCCCCTGCTGCATCCGGCGACCGCCGCCATGGTGGTCGGCCTGTCCGACATCCGCCAGGCCGACCAGGCGATCGCCGCGGCGTCGGAGACCGGGGCCGATCCGAACGCCTTCCGCGAGGCAGTCTCTAATATTATCGTTTGACAGAAAGTATTTGATGCAAGACGTTAGGGCCATCCCTCAGGGAGACCGCCATGGCGTCCATCGTCGACATCAGCCCGCCGCAGTCCGTCGCGCCTCCCAGCGTGCGCAAGATCCGCATCGCCAGTCGCGGTCTGGAATGGCTGTTCACGGGCCTACTCGCCGCCTTCATAACGCTGACCGCGGTCGGCTTCGGGGTGCTGTTCTTCTACCACGGCACGATGATCGCGTTCGGGCCGAAGGGTGGCGTCATCAGCACGGGACCGGTTCCCACCGGCTACCTCGCGCTGCGCGACTGGCGGTTCGACCAACGGCTCGCCTATGCACCCGTTTGGATCGCCAGGTCCTTCCCGACGATCGGGCTGTTCAGCTGCCTGCGGGGGCTTTTCCGGCTCTATGGCGACGCCGAGGTGTTCACGGAACGCACGGCGCGTCTGATCAGGTGGATGGGTATCTGGCTCGTCGCCGACGCGGTCGCGCCGCTGTTGTGCCACCTCGCGCTCAGCGCCACCGGCTACGAGATCGACAAGGCCTGGGCCCACATGACGAGCGTGCAGGAGGCGGTCCTGGGCGCCGTGGTCTTCGTCATCGCGCTCGTCATGCAGGCCGGCCACGAGATCGAGCAGGACCGCGAGGGATTCATCTGATGGCCATCGTGATCCGCCTCGATGTGATGATGGCCAGGCGCAAGGTGCGCTCCAACGTGCTGGCCCGCGCCATCGGCATCACCGAGGCCAACCTGTCGCTGCTGAAGTCCGGCAAGGTGAAGGGGCTGCGCTTCTCGACGCTCGAAGCGATCTGCCGGGCGCTGGACTGCCAGCCGGGCGACATCCTGGAATTCGTGCCGGACGAGGGCGTCGAGGCCTTCCGCCAGGCGAGCTGATCCCACCCAAGGCTGACCAGATGGAGGAGGACCGATGATCGGGCGAACGATGGCGCTTGCCTGCGGCTTGGCGCTGGCCCTGGCCGGCGCGGCGCGGGCGGAGATGGTCGATGTGGACGGCGGCCAGATCTACTACGAGACCTGCGGGCCCCAAGCTTCGGAGAAGGGCCCGCAGGCCATTGTCCTGATCCACGACGGGGTGATCAACTCCGCCAGCTTCGACGACATGTGGCCGATCCTCTGCAAGGACTTCCGCGTGGTCCGCTATGACCGGCGCGGCTACGGCAAGTCGCCGGCGGCCAAAGCGCCGTACGCGCCGCAGGAGGACCTGGCCGCGGTGATACGCGCGGCGAAGTTCGACCATGCGAGCCTGGTGGGCTTCTCCTTCGGCGGCGGTTTGGCGGTGAGCTATGCGATCCGGCATCCCGAACAGATCGACCGGCTCGTGATCTCCGGCGCTGCGCTCAACGGGTTCGAGCAGACCAAGCACTTCCGCGATCACATCACCCGCATCATGGCGCCGATGATCATCGGGAACTTCGACGCCGTGGTCGACAACGCCGCCAGGTCCGGCTGGGTCATGGCGCCAGGCCACGACGCAGCGAAGGCGGAGGCGTTGGCCATCCTGAAGGCCAGCCCGAAGGACCTGAGTCACCAGATGCGCGATCCCATCAAGGCCTGGCCGTCCGACCTGCCCCGCATGGGGGAGATCAAGGCGCCGACCCTGATCCTGATCGCCGACCACGACATCGCCGACAACCAGGCGGAATCCGGCGCGGCCCAGGCCCTGATCCCCGGCTCCCGGCGTATCGTCGTCGATGACGCCGGCCACCTGATGCAGCTGGAGCACCCCAAGGAGGTCGCTAAGCTGATCGCCGACTTCGTCCGCAAGGGTCGGTAGTCAGCAGCGCTTGCCGAACGGCGGCGAGACGGCTTTCATGCCGGCGGCGAGATGTGCAACAGCGCGCCGCCGGGCAGGGAGGCCCATGCCGTGTCCGCCTATCGGGGCGTCCGCATCGCCGACTTCAGCCAGGGAACCGCCGGCCCGATGGCGGCGATGTTCCTGGGCGACTTCGAGGCCGAAGTGATCAAGGTCGAGCCAACCGGCGGTGAGCGGGGCCGCGATCATCCCGGCTATCACGCCTTCAACCGCAACAAGCGGGTCCTGACCCTGGACCTTGGGACGCCCGCCGGCCTGGCCGCCGCCCGTGAGCTGATCGCCGGCGCCGACGTCGCCCTGTTCAGCGAGCCGCCGGGCCGCCTCGAAGCGTTGGGCCTCGATGCGACGAGCTTGCGGGCCGACCAGCCGGGCCTGATCCACGCCTGGATGCCGCCCTACGGCGTCACCGGCGCCTGGAGCCAGCTGCCGCCGCACCACAGCCTGCTGAGCGCGCTCTCCGGCGTCGCCTTCCGGCAGGGCGCCTACGGCGACCAGCCGATCCATCTGGTCCTGCCGCTGATCTGGTACGGGCAGGGCGTGCTGGGCGCCTCGGCCATCGGCGCGGCCCTCTTGGAGCGCCAACGCAGCGGCCAGGGCCAGGCGGTGGTGGTGAGCGGCCTCAACGCGCTTTCGGAGGTGTCCGGCCCGGTGCGGGTGCTGGCCGCGCCGCCCCTGCCGCGGGGCCAGCCGCTGGGCGCATCGCCCAGCTACCGGCTCTACCAGTGCGGCGACGGCCAGTGGTTCTTCCTGGGCTGTCTGTTCGCCAACTTCTATCTGAAGTGCTTCGAAGCGGTGGGCATCGCCGACCGCTGGGACGAGCTGGCGCTGGACCCCTTGCTTGCTCGCGACACCCTGATGAGCCTCTTCCGCGCGCGCCCGCGCACCGAGTGGCTGCAGGTGCTGCAGGACCACGGCGTGCCGTGCGCGCCGGTGGGGCCGCGCGAGGCCTGGTTCGCCGGCGAGGCGGTGGCCAATGGCGATTTGCGCACGACGCTCATTCATCCGAGGCTGGGTGATGTCGCCGTCCCCGCGCCGCCCGCGCGGCTCAGCGGGACCCCGGCCTCGATCCGCCATCTCGCCCAGCCCATCGCCGCGCCGCCCGCCTGGGCGTCGCGCCCCCCGCCGGCCGCGAGCGGGGAGGCTGAGGCCGCCGCGCCCCTGGACGGAATCCGCGTCCTCGACCTGGGCACGGTGATCGCCGGAGCCCATGCGGGCGGGGTGCTGGCCAATCTCGGCGCCGATGTCGTCAAGATCGAACCGGTGGAGGGCGATCCGTTCCGCTCCGACGGCGGCGGCTTCCTGGCCTACAACCGCGGCAAGCGGGGCCTGGGTCTCGACCTGAAGCAGCCGGCGGGCCGGGAGCTGTTCTACGATGTCGTGCGCCAGGCCGATGTGGTGCTGGACAACTACCGGTTCGGGGTGCGGGCGCGGCTGGGCATCGATTATGCGACGCTGAAGGCCATCAATCCGCGCATCGTCTCCTGCTCGATCAACGCCTATGGCGACAAGGGCCCGCGCGCGGCCCTGCCGGGGTTCGATCCGCTGCTGCAGGCGGAGGGCGGCATGCAGCAGGGGCAGGGCGGAGACGACGAGCCGATCCTGCACACCATCCCGGTGAACGACGTGGCGACGGCGGCCGTGGTCTCCATGGCCGTGGTGGCGGCGTTGAACGCCCGGATGCGCACCGGCGAGGGCCAGGAGATCGTCACCAGCCTGATGGCCCAGAGCCTGACCTTCCAGTTGGCCGAGGTGGTCGACTACGCCGGACGGCCGCCCAACGATCTCGGCGGCCGCGACTGCCTGGGACCGCGGGCGCTGCACCGCTTCTACCAGTGCGCCGACGGTTGGCTGGCCCTGGTCTGCGATACGCCTGAAGCCGCCCGGGGCCTGGCCGGGGTGCTGGGTCTGGAGGTCGGCGACGCTCCGCTGGCCGCGCCTCGCGATGGGCCGCTGGCCGGCGCGATCGCCCGCGCCCTGATCGTCCGCCCGCGCGACGCGGCGGTGCAGGCCTTGCTGGCCGCCGGCGTCGCCGCCGCGCCGGCCCTCCGCGCCGCCGAGGCCATGGAGAGCGACTGGCTGTGGGAGAACCGGGCGCTGGAGATCTGGCGCCACCCGCGGCTGGGCGACGTCTGTGGCGTGCGCAGCTACGCCGACTTTTCCCGCACGCCCGCCGGCTTCCGGCGGCCGACGCCGGACCTGGGCGAGCAGTCTTCGGCCATCCTGCGCGAGCTGGGCGTGGCCGAGGACCGCATCGCAGGCCTCCTGGCGACCGGGGCGATCTTCGAGCCGGTTCACATCGATCCCGCCCGCGCCAAGTCGGCCCGCGCCGGCAACGACAACGCTGCGCTTTCGGTGCAATAGGAACGGTAACGCTGACCAGCGCCGGGGTCCTGAACCGTGGACTTGATCGATCTTGTCGCGCGCGAAGCGCCGCTGCCCCTGGTGGGGGGCGGTGGCCTGATCGCCCTGGTTCTCGCCTGCGAGCTGGGTGCGGCGGCGCGCCGTAGGGGTCCGGCCGCGCCGGGTGAACATGGCGTCGCGGACGATGGGAATATCCTGGCCGCCGTCCTGGGGCTTCTCGGGCTGCTCTTGGCGTTCACCTTCAACCTCGCCCTGGACCGGCACGAAACCCGGCGCGCGCTGGTGGTCGCCGAAGCCAATGACCTGGGCACCGCCTATCTCCGCACAGCTTTGCTGGATGATCCGGCGGCGTTGCGTCAGGACCTTCGGGCTTACGCACAGGCGCGGCTGAGCTACGGTCTGGCCGCGGCCGGGCCAGCGCAAGACGCCGCCGCCGCGCGGGCGGACGCCTTGCAAGCCACGGTCTGGCGCGACGCGACGGCGGCTCTGGCGTCGTTGCGCACCACGCCCGTATCGGGCCTGGTCCTGGCGCCGATCAACGAGGCCTTCGACACCGCCTCCAAGCGCAAATCCGCCTTGGCCGCGCGTCTGCCGACCGCCGTGGTGGGGACCCTGGCGCTCTATTCGCTGATCGCGGCGGGCATGCTGGGCTACACTGCGGCCGGCGCCGGCCGGCGCTCACGCGTCACCTCGACCCTGCTGTTCATGCTGCTGACCCTGGCGATCTGCCTGATCCTCGACCTGGACCGGGCGCGCAGCGGGATGATCCAGGTGCCGCAGACGCCGATGGCTGACGTCATTGCGGCCATGCGACCGTAAGCCGGTCTCGCGCCGGCTGGCCGGTGCGGCTATACCGCCTGCATGATCGGCAAATTGAACCATGTGGGCGTCGCCACGCCCTCCATCGAAGCCTCGGTGAAGATGTACCGTGAGGTGCTGGGCGTCAGCGACATCGGCGAGCGCTTCGCCCTGCCCGAGCAGGGTGTCTGGGTCTGCTTCGTCAACCTGCCCAACAGCCAGATCGAACTGATCGAGCCTTACGGGGATGCGTCCCCGATCGCGGCCTTCCTGGAGAAGAATCCCAAAGGCGGCCAGCACCACGTCTGCTTCGAGGTGCCGGACATCCTGGAGGCCCGCGACGCCATGCGGGCCAAGGGCGCGACGGTGCTGGGAACCGGCGAGCCGCGCATCGGCGCCCACGGCGTGCCGGTGATCTTCGTCCACCCGAAGGACATGGGCGGGGTGCTCGTCGAACTGATGGCCGAACCGAAGGGCGCGCACTGATGGGCGGCCCGATCACCCTCATCGCCATCTACCTGACCATCTGGTGGACGGTGCTGTTCGTCGTCCTGCCGCTGGGCGTGGTGAGCCGCGCCGACGCCGGCCTGCCCAACGACGGCTCCGACCCCGGCGCGCCGGTAGACCCCAAGCTGAAGAAGAAATTCATCACCACCACCTGGGTCTCGGCCATCGTCTTCGCCATCCTGTGGCTGGTGATCCACTTCAGGCTCATCGACCTGTCGCGCCTGCCGCACGGCTGACGCGTTGCCAAGGCTAGCGGGCGAAGGCTATCAGGGCCGTCCGCTCACGGTTCTGTCGAAAGCCTAAGATCATGCGCCTGTCGCGCTACTTCATGCCCACCCTGCGCGAGGCGCCCGCCGACGCCCAGATCGTCTCCCACCAGCTGATGCTGCGCGCCGGCCTGATCCGGCAGGAAGCGGCCGGCATCTACGCCTGGCTGCCGCTGGGCCTGAAGGTGCTGAAGAAGATCGAGCAGATCGTCCGCGAGGAAATGGACCGGGCCGGCGCCATCGAGGTCCTGCTGCCCACCCTGCAGCTCGCCGACCTGTGGCGCGAGAGCGGCCGCTACGACGACTACGGCGATGAGATGCTGCGCATCAAGGACCGCCACGACCGCGACCTGCTCTACGGCCCCACGGCGGAAGAGGTGATCACCGAGATCTTCCGGGCGTTTGTGAAGTCCTACAAGGACTTGCCGAAGAACCTTTACAACATCCAGTGGAAGTTCCGCGACGAGCGCCGGCCCCGCTTCGGGGTGATGCGCGGCCGCGAGTTCCTGATGAAGGACGCCTACAGCTTCGATATCGACGAGGCGGCGGCGCGCAAGTCCTACAACCGCATGTTCCTGGCCTATCTGAACATCTATGCGCGGCTGGGATTGAAGGCGATCCCGGTGAAGGCCGACCCCGGCCCGATCGGCGGCGACCTCTCCCACGAGTTCATCATCCTGGCCGACACCGGCGAGAGCGAGGTCTTCGCCCACGGCGACCTCGTCGAAATGGGCGCGCCAGGCCCCGACATCGACTGGGACGGCGACCTGGAGCCCTTGGTGACCCAGCGCTCGCGCCTCTACGCCGCCTCCGACGAGATGCATGACGCCGCCCGCTTCGAGGCCGAGGTTCCCGAGGCCAAGCGGATGACCGCGCGCGGCATCGAGGTCGGCCACATTTTCTACTTCGGTGAGAAGTACTCCAAGCCCATGAAGGCGCTGGTCACGGGCCCGGACGGCAAGGACGCCCCGATCCATGGCGGGTCCTATGGCGTCGGTGTCTCGCGCCTGGTGGGGGGGATCATCGAGGCCAGTCACGATGACGCCGGCATCATCTGGCCGGACGCCGTCGCGCCCTTCGGTGTGGCGGTCGTCAACCTGCGGGTCGGCGACGCGGCTTGCGACGAAGTCTCCGAGCGGGCCTACAAGGCCCTGGGCGAGTTCGGCAAGGAGCCGCTCTACGACGACCGCGACGACCGGCCCGGCGCGAAGTTCGCCAGCCTCGACCTGGTCGGTATCCCCTGGCAGCTGATCGTTGGCCCCAAGGGCGTCGCGGAAGGCGTCGTCGAGATCAAGCGCCGCGCCACCGGCGAACGCCAGACCCTGCCGCTCGAAGCCGCGCTGAAGGTGATCGCCGAGTGAGCGATCAGACGAGCACGCCGGCATGAGCGACCTCGCCTCGACGCGCGCCGCGCCGTTCGGCCTCTGGGAGCGGATGCTGGCTGGCCGCTACCTGCGCGCCAAGCGCAGCGAGGGCGGGGTGGCGCTGATCTCGATCATCTCCTTCACCGGCATCACCCTGGCCGTGGCCGTGCTGATCATCGTCATGTCGGTGATGAACGGGTTCCGCTCCGAGCTGCTGGGCAAGATCCTGGGTTTCAACGGCCACGCCTTCGTCACCGGCGGCCTCTTGGACAACGCCGCGATGCGGGAGACCGCGGTCCAGCAGATCGCCAAGGTCCCCGGCGTCACCCAGGCCTTCCCGGTCGTCGACGCCCAGGCCATCGCCATGGGGCCGAACCAGGTCACCGGCGCCATGGTCCGCGGCCTGACGCCTAAGGATCTCAACGCCACGCGCATCGTCGCGGGCAACATCACCAAGGGCAGCCTGCGCGGCTTCGGCGAGGGCGACTTCGGTGGCAACACCGTGGTGGTGGGCGAGCGGCTCGCCGAGCAGCTAGGGGTCAAGGTGGGCGACGACGTCACCCTGATCTCGCCCTCCGGCGGCGCCACGGCCTTCGGCGGCACGCCGCTGCAGAAGTCCTACGTCGTAGGCGCGCTCTTCAGCGCCGGCATGAGCCAGTACGACCAGGCCTACATCTTCATGCCGCTGGAGCAGGCCCAGCTGTTCTTCGGGCGCGAGGGCACGGTGGACGCCATCGAGATCCGCGTGTCCGACCCGGACAAGGCCCCGCAGCTCAAGCCCGCCATCCAGCGCGCCGCCGGCCCCACGGCCCTGGTCGCCGACTGGACCCAGCGCGACGCCTCCTATTGGGGCGCGCTGAAGGTCGAGCGCAACGTCATGCGGCTGATCCTGATGCTGCTGGTGGTGATCGCGGCGCTGAACATCATCTCCAGCCTGGTCATGCTCGTTAAGAACAAGGGCCGCGACATCGCCATCCTGCGCACCATGGGCGCGGGGCAGGGCTCGATCCTGCGGATCTTCGTCATGGCCGGGGGCGCGATCGGGGCGCTGGGCACGGCGGCGGGGCTGGCGCTGGGGGCGCTGGTCTCGATCTACATCGACCCGATCCAACGGGTCGTCGAGGCGGTGACCGGCCAGGCGGTGTTCTCGTCCGACGTCTATTTCCTGAGCCGCTTGCCGGCCAAGGTCGACTGGCTGGAGGTGACCATCATCGTCAGCTTCTCGCTGGCCGCCTCGCTGCTCTGCACCCTGCCGCCGGCCTGGCGGGCCTCGCGCCTCGATCCGGTGGAGGCGCTTCGCTATGAGTGAGCCGGTCCTCACCATCCGCGGCCTGGAGCGCAGCTATGTCACCGGCGCGGGCGCGCTGACCGTCCTGCGCGGCGTCGACCTGGACGTGCAGCCCGGCGAGATCGTCGGCCTGATCGGGCCGTCGGGCTCCGGCAAGTCGTCCCTGCTGCACGCCGCGGGCCTCTTGGAGCATCCCAACGCCGGGCGCATCACCATCGAGGGGCGCGACTGCTCCGACCTGCCGGACCGCGACCGCACCCGGGTGCGGCTGGCGACCATCGGCTTCGTCTACCAGTTCCACCATCTGCTGCCGGAGTTCACCGCCCTCGACAACGTCGCCCTGCCGCTGATGATCGCCGGTGTCGCGCGGGCCCAGGCGCAGACCCGGGCCGGCCAGCTGCTGAGCGAGCTCGGCCTCGCCGAACGCACGCACCACCAGCCGGCGCAGATGTCCGGCGGCGAGCAGCAGCGGGTGGCCGTGGCCCGTGCTTTGGCCAATTCGCCGCGCCTGCTGCTGGCCGACGAACCCACCGGCAACCTCGATCCACACACCTCCACCGCGGTGTTCGAGAACCTCTATCAGCTCGCGCGGCGCACCGGAGTCGCGGCCCTGGTGGCCACCCACAACCTCGAACTGGCACGCCACATGGACCGGGTTTTCGCCCTGCGCGACGGCCATTTGGAAGAACGCGACCCGCGGGTGACGGCGTAAGGCCAAAAAAGAAGCGAACCTGTTGTAAGGAGAGCTCTTTCCGCGCCCTCCGGTAGAGCCTATCCTAGGCTTGGGACGCTAACCGTTGGCCGTAAGGCCTCGGCCTCTGTTGGAGGTCTTGTTGAAGACGATTGTCGCGGCGCTTGCGGGCGCTTCTCTTTTGACCGCCGCCCTCCCGGCGGCCGCGGAGTCATCGCATCACGGCGGCTTCGGCGGCCGGAGCAGCGCGGCGGGCGCGCCCGGTTTCGGCGGCGGCCGTGGCGGCTTTGGCCACTATGGCTACGGGTTCCGGGGCGGCGGCCGTTTCTGCTGCTACGGCGGGCCGTTCTTCGGCTTTGGCCTCGGGCTGGGGTTGGGCTTTGCCGCCTACGACCCCTGGTGGTTCGATAGCCCCTACTATGGCTACTACGGCTATGGCGCTTACGGGCCCTATCCGCCCTACGGGGCCTATCCGCCTCCGCCGCCCGGCGGCTACTACCCGCCGCCCTATGGCGCGGCTCCGCCTCAGGGCGCGCCGCCGGTGGCGGGCCCGCAGAACGCGCCCAGCGCCTCGGCGCCGGCGGCCTGCGGCTCCTGGTCCTGGGACGCCGGCAAACAGGCTTACAACTGGGTGCCCTGCGGCGGGGCCTAGGGCCGCCGCCAAGCCGATGGGATAAGGCCCGCGGCTAGCGCCGCGGGTCGTCGCCCTCCGAGGGCAGGGTCTCGCGATCGAACACCTTCTGCTGTTCCGGGGTGAGCAGGGCGTAGAAGGCCTTCACGGCCTCGCCCTGTTTGCGGAACGCCAGGTCGTCCTGCGCCATGGTCGCCTCGATCAGCGCGATGCGGCGCGGGGTCGGCACCATGGGCAGCAATTCCTCGGTCGCCCTGTGGCGCGCCTCGGTCTGCGGATCGGGAGCGATGGCGTTGGTGTAGTCGCGCCAGGCCGGCTCCTGGGTCTCGGTCAGATGCAGCTCATCGTGCAGCCGGATCAGATCGGCGTTCACCGCCTGTGCGGCCCGCGCCGCGCTGGCCGACATCGCCATGACTAGACAAAATCCAAGCATAATCCGACGCATCTCGTAAAACCTTCACGTAAATCCCCCAAGCCGCACAATATTACATGGGGCCGCGCATCTGGGAATGCATCGCCGCCTCCACGCTCCGGGACCTGACGCCGCGGCCACGGAACCCAAGGTCCATTTCAGGCATTGCGTCTCAACGGCTTTCTGCGTGGCCGGCGGGCTGGATTGGGGGGATTCCTTGAGGGCGGGCGACGCATCTGGTCCGGACATCCCGCCAGGATTCCTGCGGAGCGGCGGCGAGATGGGCGCGCGCATCGCGGCCTATGACTGGTCCGGCTCCCTGGGCGCGATCGAGACCTGGCCCGGCAGCCTGAGGACCACCGTCGGCCTCCTGCTGCATTCGAGCGTCCCGATCGTTCTCCTGTGGGGCGAAGACGGGGTCATGATCTACAACGACGCCTACTCGGTGTTCGCCGGCGGCCGGCACCCGGAACTCCTGGGCAGCAAGGTGCGCGAGGGCTGGCCGGAAGTAGCTGCGTTCAACGACAACGTCATGCGGGTCGGCCTGGCCGGCGGGACCCTGGCCTACAAGGACCAGGTGCTGGTCCTCAACCGCACCGGCAAGGCCGAGCAGGCCTGGATGAACTTGGACTACTCGCCGGTCATCGACGAGACCGGCGCGCCAGGCGGAGTGATCGCCATCGTCGTCGAGACGACGGAGCGGGTGCCGGCCGAGCGCCGCCAGCTCGAGGCCACCGAGCGGCAGCGCCAACAGTTCGAACAGGCGCCCGGCTTCATCATCGTGATGGAGGGCCCCGAGCATGTGGTCGCCTTCGTCAACAACGCCCACCGCCGGGTGTTCGCCAGCGACGGCTGGGAGGGCATGACCATCCGGGAAGCCTTCCCCAGCATCGCGGACCAGGGCTTCTACGAGATCCTCGACCAGGTCTATGCGACGGGGGAAGCCGTCGAGTTCGAGGCGGCGGAGGTCCGCTACCGCCGCGTCCGCGATGGGCCGGAAGAGACGCGTCACCTGACCTTCGTCTATGCCCCGATCCTCGACGTGACCGGCGTGGTCTCTGGCGTGTTCTGCGAGGGCTTCGACGTCACCGAGGCGCACAAGGCCAACGTGGCCTTGCGGGAGCTGAACACCGACCTTGAACGCAAGGTCGTCGAGAGGACCCAGGCCCGCGCCCTGACCTGGCAGGTGAGCCCCGACCTGATGGGCGCGCTGAACTCGCAAGGCTATTTCGAGACCTCCAACCCCGCCTGGCAGACCATCCTCGGATGGAGCGAGGCTGAGGTGGCCAGCACGTCGATCTTCGAACTGCTGCACCCCGACGACCTGGAGCGCACCCGCGAGGGGTTCGCGCTGACCCAGATCGGCCAGCCGGCGATCCGCTTCCCGAACCGCTACCGCTGCAAGGACGGAAGCTACCGCTGGATCTCCTGGGTGGGCGTGCCGGAAGAGGGGATGGTCTACTGCACCGGCCGCGACATCACCGAGGAGAAGGCGGCGGAGGTTGAACTGGCCGCCGCCCAGGAAGCGTTGCGCCAGGCGCAGAAGATGGAGGCGGTGGGCCAGCTCACCGGCGGCCTGGCGCACGACTTCAACAACCTCCTGGCCGGCATCAGCGGCAGCCTGGAGATGCTGGAGAAGCGCATCGGCGAGGGGCGGCTGAGCGGCGCCGAACGCTACATCACCGCCGCGCAGTCGGGCGCGCGCCGGGCCGCGGCCCTGACCCAGCGCCTGCTGGCCTTCGCGCGCCGCCAGACGCTCGATCCCAAGCCCACCGACATCAACCGGCTGATCGGCGGCATGGAGGACCTGATCCGCCGCACCGTCGGCCCCACGGTGGAGCTGGAGGTGGTGGGCGCGGGCGGCCTCTGGATGACCCGGGTCGACGCCTCGCAGCTGGAAAGCTCGCTCTTGAACCTCTGCCTGAACGGCCGCGACGCCATGGCCCCGGACGGCGGCCGGCTGACCATCGAGACCGCCAACAAGTGGCTGGACGAGCGCGCCGCCCGCGAGCGCGAATTGCCGCCCGGCCAGTACGTGTCGCTCTGCGTCACCGACACCGGCACGGGCATGGACGCCGAGACCATGGCGCGGGCCTTCGATCCCTTCTTCACCACCAAGCCGCTGGGGCAGGGCACGGGGCTTGGCCTCTCCATGACCTACGGCTTCGTGCGCCAGTCGGGCGGCCAGGTGCGGATCTATTCGGAGATCGGCAAGGGCACGACCATGTGCCTCTACCTGCCGCGCTATGCCGGCGCGATGGACGAGGCTGACGAGAGCGAGCCCGCGGCCGCCGTGGATCGGGGCGACGGCGAGACCGTGCTGGTGATCGACGACGAGCCCACGGTGCGGATGCTGATCGTCGAGGTGCTGGAAGAGAACGGCTATTCGGCCATCGAGGCGGCGGACGGGCCCTCGGGCCTGCGCGTCCTGCAGTCCGATGCGCGTATCGACCTCCTGATCAGCGATGTCGGCCTGCCCGGCGGCCTCAACGGCCGCCAGATCGCCGACGCGGCCCGCCAGACCCGGCCGAACCTCAAGGTGCTGTTCATCACCGGCTATGCGGAGAACGCCGCGGTCGGCAACGGCCACCTCGACGCCGGCATGGAGATCGTCACCAAGCCCTTCGCCATCGCCACCCTGGGCGCGAAGATCCGTGAACTGATCGACCGGTGAGGGACGGCGGCCTCGCGCGCGACGCGGGCTTGACGACCAGAACAAAAGGAGAATAAGAACGAACCCGGAACGTGATCGCGGCTGTCCACAGCCGGCCCACAGGAGGATGCGACCGATGGTTCGTCTGGCCCGAGAATCACTGGCCTTTGTGTCGGTGGCGAGTTTTGTCTGGATGATGTGCTCGGTGGCGGCGCACATGGGCTGACCGCCATGCGGATGGGAGAGGCGGCAGGCGTGGGGGCGGACGGGGCGAAAGACGTTTCCGCCAAGGATGGGGCCCTCGGCTTCGTCCACCTGCGGGTCCGCTCGGCCTATTCGCTGCTGGAAGGCGCCATCAAGGCCGACAAGATCGGCGCCATGGCCGCCGAGGCCGGGATGCCGGCCGTGGCGCTCACCGACCGGGCCAACCTGTTCGGGGCCCTGGAATTCTCCGTCACCGCCAAGGACGCTGGCGTCCAGCCGATCATAGGTTGCGCCCTGCCGGTCACCGGCATCGGCGAGGGGCAATCCGAACGCTGGGCCAAGACGCCGACCATCGTCCTCCTGGCGCAGGACGAGACCGGCTACGCCAACCTGAGCGAGCTGTCCTCGGCGGCCTTCCTGGAGGTGGATCCCTCCGAGGAGCCGAACGTCGCCTGGGACAAGGTCTGCGCCCATGCCGAGGGCCTGATCCTGCTCTCCGGGGGGCCGGACGGGCCGGTCGATCCGCTGCTCACCGCCGGCAAGGCCAAGGAAGGCCGCGCGGCGCTGGCCGAGATGCACCGGGTGTTCGGCGACCGGTTCTATGTCGAGCTGCAACGGCACGGGATGGCGGGCGAGGCGGCGGCCGAGCCGGAGCTGGTGGCCTTCGCTTACGAGGCCGACGTGCCGCTGGTGGCCACCAACGACGTCTACTTCAAGACCGCCGCCATGCACCTGGCGCACGACGCCCTGCTGTGCATCGCCGACGGCGCCTTCATCGGTCAGGACGAGCGGCGGCGCGTGACGGCCGAGCATGGCTTCAAGTCGGCGGCGGACATGCGCGCCCTCTTCGCCGACCTGCCGGAGGCCTGCGACAACACCCTCGACATCGCCCGGCGCTGCGCCTTCGCCGTGCCCAAGCGCGACCCGATCCTGCCGCGCTTCCCCACCGAGGGCGGCCGCTCGGAGGACGAGGAACTGACCCACCAGGCGCGCGAGGGCCTGAAGGCGCGGCTGCGGATCAACGGCGCCGCCCTGCCGATCGAGGCCTATGAGGAGCGGCTGGAAAAGGAGATCGGGGTGATCACCTCGATGGGCTTCTCCGGCTACTTCCTGATCGTCTCTGACTTCATGAAGTGGGCGGTGGCGCACGGGGTGCCGGTGGGGCCGGGCCGCGGCTCCGGCGCGGGTTCGCTGGTGGCCTGGTCGCTGATGATCACCGGCCTCGATCCCCTGAAGTACGGCCTGATCTTCGAGCGCTTCCTGAACCCCGAGCGGGTGTCGATGCCCGACTTCGACATCGACTTCTGCCAGGAGCGCCGCGACGAGGTGATCACCTACGTCCAGCAGCGCTATGGCCGCGACCGGGTGGCCCAGATCATCACCTTCGGCACCCTGCAGGCCCGCGCGGTGCTGCGCGATGTGGGCCGGGTGCTGCAGCTGCCGCTGGGTCAGGTGGACCGACTGGCCAAGATGGTGCCGGCCAACCCGGCCAATCCGGTGACCCTCGCCAAGGCCATCGAGATCGAGCCGCGCCTGCAGCAGGCGAGGGACGAGGACGAGGCGGTGGCGCGCCTGCTGGATATCGCGCTGCAGCTCGAGGGCCTCTACCGCAACGCCTCGACCCACGCCGCCGGCATCGTGATCTCCGACCGGCCGTTGACGCAGCTCGCGCCGCTCTACCGCGATCCGCGCTCGGAGCTGCCGGCCACCCAGTTCAACATGAAGTGGGTGGAAAGCGCCGGCCTGGTGAAGTTCGACTTCCTGGGCCTGAAGACGCTCACCGTCGTCGACCGGGCCATGAAGCACCTGGAGCGGCGCGGCGCGGGCTTCCCGCTGGAGACCCTGCCGCTGGATGACGCCCCCGCCTACGAGGTCATGGCGTCCGGTCAGACGGTGGGGGTGTTCCAGATGGAAGGGCAGGGCATGCGCGACACCCTGCGCCAGCTGCGCCCGCAGTCCCTGGAAGAGGTCACCGCCCTGATCTCGCTCTACCGGCCGGGGCCGATGGATTCGATCCCCGCCTATGTGGACTGCAAGATGGGGCGCAAGCCCCTGGACGTCCTGCATCCGCTGCTGGCGCCGGTGCTGACGCCCACCTACGGCGTCATCGTCTACCAGGAACAGGTGATGCAGATCGCCCAGATCCTGGCCGGCTATTCCTTCGGCGAGGCGGACCTGCTGCGCCGCGCCATGGGCAAGAAGAAGAAGGAGGAGATGGACAAGCAGCGGGCGCGCTTCATGTCCGGCGCCGCCCAGCGCGACGTCTCCCCCGACCTCGCCGACCTCTTGTTCGGCCTGATGGAGAAGTTCTCCGGCTACGGCTTCAACAAGTCGCACGCCGCGCCCTATGCGCTGATCGCCTACCAGACCGCCTGGCTGAAGGCGAACACCCCGGTGGAGTTCTTCGCGGGTTCGATGAGCCTGGACCTCGCCAACACGGATAAACTCTCGGTCTTCTATCAGGACGCGAAACGCAGTGGCGTTAAGGTCCGCAGCCCGGACGTAAACCGTTCCAGCGCCGACTTCGACGTCGAGAACGGCGAGGTGCTCTACGCCCTGGGCGCCATCCGCAATGTCGGCCTGCAGGCCATGGAACATGTGGTCGCGGTGCGCAGCGAGGGCGGGCCCTTCACCGACATCTTCGACTTCGTGGAGCGGGTCGATCCGAAGCTGATCAACCGGCGCACCTTCGAGACCCTGGCGCGGGCCGGGGCGTTCGATTCGATCCATCCGAACCGCGCGCAACTCGTCGAGGCCGCGGAGTTCCTGATCGGCCATGGCCAGGGCGTGAACGCGCGCGAGACGTCCGATCAGCAGGACTTCTTCTCCGCGGACCGTGGCGACGCCCGCAACGCTGTCGAGAAGCGGATGCCGCGGAAGGATCCTTGGACGCCCACCGAGCGGCTCGACCAGGAGCTGGCCGCCGTCGGCTTCTATCTGTCCGGCCACCCCCTGGACGACATGGTGGAGGCCCTGCGCCGCCGGCGCACCGACCTGCTCACCGACGCCATCGCCAAGGCCGAGGCGGGGGCGGAGGCCCTGCGCATGGCCGGCGTGGTGCGCCGCCGCCAGGAGCGCGCGGCGCAGGGTTCCGGCGAGAAGTTCGCCTTCGTGAACTTCTCCGACCCCACCGGCGAATATGAAGTGCTGTTCCCGCCGGAAAGCTGGCGGCGCTGCCGCGACCTGCTGGAGCCCGGGGCGGCGGTCTCGATCACCGTGCGGGCGCGGGCCAAGGACGGAGAGGTGCGCTTCTTCGGCGACTCGGCCGAACCGGTGGCCAAGGCGGTGGAGAATGTGGTCGCGGGCCTGCGGGTCCACCTGGCCCCGCGCAGCGCCGAGATCGAGGCCCTGAAGAAGCGCCTGGAGGGCGTCACCAACCCGCGCGGCGGCGAGATCGTGCTGGTGGCGGCGCTCAGCGCGGGCCGCGAGGTCGAGGTGAAGCTGCCCGGCCGCTTCACCCTGGACGGGGCGGTGCGCGGCGCGATCAAGACCGCGCCGGGCGTCACCTTCGTGGAAGACCTCTAACCCTCCGCCGCTCATCCCGGCGAAGGCCGGGATTCAGGTCTAGAATCTCAGCGAGCAATTGGACGGACTCTGGGTTCATGGAGCCCACATCTGAGCCATTCCATCTGGGTCCCGGCCTTCGCCGGGACGAGCGGGAGTGAGAACCTCGCCCGGCCGCCGCGCGCAAGCGGTTGATTTTTCCGGCTCATGCGCCTATTTGCGCACCTCCAAATCCACACGCAGGTGTTTGGCGACGCGGCGGGGAGACATCCCGCCCGCTTCCATTCCGGTCCCTCCAACGGCTTTTCCGCGGAGGGCTTGCCTGCGGCGGTCAACCGGAAGAAGGACTAGATACCTATGGCGTTGCCCGAATTCTCCATGCGTCAGCTCCTGGAAGCCGGCGCCCACTTCGGCCACCAGACCCACCGCTGGAACCCGAAGATGGAGCGCTACATCTTTGGCAGCCGCTCCAACATCCATATCATCGACCTGTCGCAGACCATGCCGCTGCTGCACCAGGCCCTGGTGAAGGTGCGCGAGGTTGCCGCGGGCGGCGGCCGCATCCTGTTCGTCGGCACCAAGCGCCAGGCGTCCGAGCCGATCGCCACCGCCGCGCGCCGCTGCGCCCAGTACTATGTGAACCACCGCTGGCTGGGCGGCACGCTCACCAACTGGCGCACCGTCTCGGGCTCCATCGCGCGCCTGCGCGAACTGGAAGGCGTGCTGGAAGGCGAGAGCGGCCGCACCAAGAAGGAACTGCTGCAACTCACCCGCGAGCGCGACAAGCTGGAACTGTCCCTGGGCGGCATCAAGGACATGGGCGGCATCCCCGACCTGATGTTCGTGATCGACACCAACAAGGAAGCGATCGCGATCCAGGAAGCCCGCAAGCTGAACATCCCGGTGATCGCCATCCTGGACACCAACTGCAACCCGGACGGCATCACCTTCCCGATCCCCGGCAACGACGACGCCGCGCGCGCCATCCAGCTCTATTGCGACCTGATGGCCGATTCGATCCTGGACGGCCTGGCCGCCGGCCAATCGGCCGCGGGCGTCGACCTGGGCGCCTCGGAGCAGCCGATGGAGCCGGCGCTGGCCCGCGCCGACGCCGCGCCGCGCAAGCCGAAGGCCGAAGCCGCCCCGGTGGCCGAGGCTCCGGCCGTCGAAGCCGCTCCGGCGGCTGAGGCGCCTGCCGCCGAAGCGCCCGCCGCTGCTGAGGCTCCGGCCGAAGCCGCCGCCGACGCCGCGCCGGAAACGGCCGCCGAGGCTCCCGCTGCGGCGGAAGGCGAGGCCGAGGCCACGGCCGAGGTCACGAGCGAAGAACAGGCCGGCTAAGGGACGCGAACAAAGCGTCTCATTGGCCGACTAAAACCCGTACTGGGGGCGCAGTCCGCAAGGGCTGCGTCCGACATCCATAGTTACAAGAAGGAGCTGACCATGGCGGAGATCACCGCTGCGCTGGTCAAGGACCTGCGCGAACGAACCGGCGCCGGCATGATGGATTGCAAGGCGGCGCTGACCGAGAACGGCGGCGACGTGGACGCCTCCATCGACTGGCTGCGCGCCAAGGGCCTGTCCAAGGCCGCCAAGAAGGCCGACCGCGCCGCGGCCGAAGGCCTGGTGGCCGGCCGCATCAGCGACGACGGCAAGACCGGCGTGCTGGTCGAGCTGAACGCCGAGACCGACTTCGTCGCCAAGAACGACACCTTCCAGGCCGCCGCGCGTGACATCGCCGGCGTGGCCCTGGGTGTGGACGGCGGCGTGGACGCCATCTCCGCGGCCAAGACCGCCAAGGGCGAGACCGTGGCCGACGTGGTCACCAACATGATCGCCACCATCGGCGAGAACATGCGTCTGCGCCGATCGGCCAAGCTGACGGTGAGCCAAGGCGCTGTCTCCCTCTACCTGCACAACGCGCAGGGCGAGGGCGTCGGCAAGCTGGGCGTGCTCGTGGCGCTGGAAGGCACCGGCGACCAGGCCGTGCTGAAGGAGGTCGGCCGGAAGATCGCCCTGCATGTGGCCGGCACGCCGACCCCGCCGCTGGCGCTGACCGAGGCCGACCTGGATCCCGCGGCGGTCGAGAAGGAAAAGAAGTTCCTGACCGACCAGGCCATGGAATCCGGCAAGCCGCGCGAGATCGCCGAGAAGATGATCGTGGGCCGCATCCGCAAGTGGCAGGAGGAGGTCGTCCTCCTGAAGCAGCCCTTCGTCATGAACCCGGACCAGACCATCGAGCAGCTGGTCGAGGACACCGCCAAGCAGGTGGGCTCGCCCGTCGTGCTGAAGGGCTTCGTCCGCTTCCAGCTGGGCGAGGGCGTGGAGAAGACCGAAGGCCCGGACTTCGCCGCCGAAGTGGCCTCCATGACCGGCGGACGCTAAACTTCCACGCGACTCTAGCTTTTGGGGGCGCGGTGCGTTCGACGCGCGCCGCGCCCTCAGTGTAAGTTGCATCGGCGACTTCAATTTCCAGGGATTCCCCATGCCGGATGGCCAGCCGCGCTACAAACGCATCCTTCTGAAGCTTTCGGGAGAAGCGGGTGTCGGCGGCGACGGGTTCGGCATCGATCCCAAGACCATCCAGGCGGTCTGCGAGGACATCGCCCAGGTGGTGCACGCCGGCGTCCAGGTCTGCCTGGTGGTGGGTGGCGGCAACATCTTCCGCGGGGCCGCTTTGGCCGAGAGCGGCATGGAGCGGGCCAGCGCCGACTATGTGGGCATGCTGGCGACCGTCATGAACGCGCTCGCCCTGCAGGCCAGCCTTGAGAAGATCGGCGTCTACACCCGCGTCCAGTCGGCCATCCCGATGGACTCGGTCTGCGAGCCCTACATTCGCCGCCGCGCCCTGCGGCACCTGGAGAAGGGGCGGGTGGTGATCTTCGCCGCCGGCCTGGGCGCGCCCTACTTCACCACCGATACGCCCGCGGCCCTGCGCGCCACCGAGATGGGCTGCGACGCCCTCCTGAAGGGCACCAGCGTCGACGGCGTCTACACCGCCGACCCCAAGAAGGACTCGACCGCCCAGCGCTATGAGACCCTCTCCTACCAGGACGTGCTGGCCAAGGACCTGCGGGTCATGGACGCCTCAGCGGTGAGTCTGATGCGCGACAATCACATCCCGATCGTGGTGTTTTCGATCCGCGAGCGGGGCAATCTGCTGCGGGTGGTGAAGGGCGAGGGTGTCTTCACAACGATCGCCTAGCGCCCGCCGGCCGCGACGAGGAGGAAACGACATGGCGACTGTGGAAAAGCCGGTGCTGGCCAAGTACCGCGACCGAATGGACAAGGCGGTCGCCGCCTTGAAGGAGGAATTCGGCAGCCTGCGCACGGGCCGCGCCTCGGCCAGCCTGCTCGACCAGGTGTCGGTGGACGCCTATGGCTCCACCATGCCGATCACCCAGGTGGGCGCGATCTCGGTGCCCGAGCCCCGGATGATCACCGTCAACGTCTGGGACAAGGCCCTGGTGATCGCCGTGGAGAAGGCGATCCGCTCGGCCGGCCTGGGCCTCAATCCGGTGACCGACGGCCAGAACCTGCGCATCCCGATCCCGCCGCTCACCGAAGAGCGCCGCAAGGACCTGGTGAAGATCGCCGGCAAGTACGCCGAGCAGCAGCGCATCGCCGTGCGCAACATCCGCCGTGACGCCAACGAAGACCTGCGCGCCGCCGAGAAGGCCAACGTCATCAGCCAGGACGAGGAGAAGCGCATGGAGACCGAGGTCCAGAAGCTGACCGATGAGGCAATCAAGCGCGTGGACGAAGCCTTGAAAATCAAAGAACAAGAGATCATGCACGTTTAGCCCGGGGGTCGGGTTGAACGGGCGCCTGGACGCCGCAAGGACGCATATCCCTTTCATGGCCGCTGCAGAGACCACGTCAGCGACGTCGGCGCCTGATCCGGACGGACAGGCCGGACTGCACGTGGCCATCGTCATGGACGGCAACGGCCGCTGGGCCAAGCGCCGGGGCCTGCCGCGCACCGTGGGCCACCAGGCCGGCGCCGAGGCGCTGAAGCGGATCGTGCAGGCCGCGCCGGACCTCGGCATCCGTTGGCTGACGGTGTTCGGCTTCTCGACCGAGAACTGGAGCCGGCCGGTGGCCGAAGTGGCCGAGCTGATGGCCCTGCCGCAGCGTTATTTCCGCAGCGACCTGCCGAGGCTGGAGCGCGAAGGCGTCCGCGTGCGGGTGATCGGCCGCGAGGGTGGGCTGTCGCGCGACCTCCTGGCCATGTGCCGCGAAGCCGAGGCGCGCACGGCGCACAACAAGTCCCTGTTCCTGACCATCGCCTTCAACTACGGCGGACAGGCCGATATCGCCGACGCCGCGCGCCGCTTCGCCGAAGAGGTCGCCGCCGGCCGCGCCAAGCCGTCGGACCTTGACGAGGCGGCCTTCGCCGGGCGGCTCTCCACCGCCGGTCTGCCGCCGCCGGACCTGATCGTGCGGCCCTCCGGCGAGCAGCGGCTGTCGAATTTCGTGCTCTGGGAGGCGGCTTACGCCGAGTTCGTCTTCCAGGACGTGCTGTGGCCGGACTATGCGCCGGAACACCTGAAGGCCGCCATCGCCGAGTATCACACGCGGGATCGCCGGTATGGCGCTGTCATCGCCGATGATGTCCTTGCCGCAGGCTAGGCGCTTCGACTGGTCGAACCTGGGCCTGCGCGTCGCCTCTGGCTTCGTCCTGGTCCCGACGGCGCTCTACGCCACCCTGGGCCAGCACCAGCATTGGGCGCCGGCCCTGCAGGGCCGCCAGGAGGCCTTGCCCTATCTGCTGCTGATCTCGGTGGGCGTGGCGCTCCTGGCCATCGAATGGGGCGGGATGAGCGCGCCCTACGCGCCGATCCGGGTCTCGGCCGCGGTCACCGCCGCGGTCCTGGCCGCCGTCTTCCTCGGCTACCGGGACCACTTCCTGCTGGCCTGGCTGGCGATCCCGGTGGGCGCGCTGGCCGCGGCCCTGGTGGCGCGCGGCGTGGCGGAGCGGCCGGCCGATGCGGCCTTCGGGGTGTTCTATGTGGCGCCGGCGGCGCTCTGCCTGGTGTGGCTGAGAGCCACCAACCAGGGCGTCTGGTGGACGCTGATGCTGTTTGCCTGCACCTGGGGCGCCGACATCGGAGCCTTCGCGGTGGGCAGCGCGCTGAAGGGACCGAAGCTGTGGCCGCGTTTTTCGCCCAACAAGACCTGGTCGGGGTTCATCGGCGGCCTTATCACCGCCATGGGCGCGGGCGCCCTGATGGCCTCCTTGCCCTATTTCCAGCTCAGCCTGTGGGCCGCGGCCTTCATCGGCCTGGCGGTGGGCCTGGCGACCATGGCGGGCGACCTTTGGGAATCGGCGCTGAAACGCCGGTTCGGGGTTAAGGATTCGGGGGATATCATACCGGGCCACGGCGGCCTTCTGGACCGGGTCGACGGACTGATGTTCGCCGTCGTGGCCATGGCCGCCGCGCGTCTCGCCAACCATCTGGGGTGGGGACATTGAGTTTGCCGCGTAAGGTCAGCGTCCTGGGCTCGACCGGCTCGATCGGGGTCTCGACCCTCGACGTGCTGCATCAGGCCAAGGCCGATATCGAAGTCGTGGCGCTCGCCGCCGGGCGCAACGTCGCGCGGCTGGCCGAGCAGGCCCTGCGCTGGCGGCCGCAGCTCACCGTCATCCAGGACGAGACCTTGCTGCCGGAGCTGCGGGAGCGGCTCGCGGGATCCGGCCTGGCGACGGCCGCCGGGGTCCAGGCGGTGACCGACGCCGCCGCCCTCGACGCCCAGTGGGTGATGTCGGCCATCGTCGGTTTCGCAGGCCTGGCTCCGACCCTGGCCGCGGCGCGGGCCGGGACCATCGTCGCCTTGGCCAACAAGGAAAGCCTGATCTGCGCCGGACCGCAGCTCCTGCGCACCGCCAAGCTGGCGGGCGGGACGGTGATCCCGGTGGACTCCGAGCATTCGGCGATCTTCCAGGTGCTGGAGCCCGCCAACGCCGGCCGGGTGGCCCGGCTGATCCTCACCGCCTCCGGCGGGCCGTTCCGCGGCTGGACCCGCGAGCAGATGGCCCGCGCCACCCGCGAACAGGCGCTCAACCACCCCAACTGGAGCATGGGGGCCAAGATCACCATCGATTCGGCCACCATGATGAACAAGGGCCTGGAGGTCATCGAGGCGGCCTACCTGTTCGCCATGCCGCCCGAGAAGGTCGACGTGGTGATCCACCCGCAGTCCATCGTCCACTCCCTGGTGGAGTACACGGATGGCTCGACGCTCGCCCAGCTCGGCCCGCCGGACATGCGCGCGCCCATCGCCTGCGCCTTCGCCTGGCCTGAGCGGCTGTCGTGGCCGGCCCAGAAGCTGGACCTGGCCCGCGTCAGCCCGCTGACCTTCGAGGACCCCGATCCGGAGCGCTTCCCGGCCCTGCGAATCGCCAAGCAGGCCCTGACCGCCGGCGGGGCCGCGCCGGCGGCCATGAACGGGGCCGACGAGGTGGCCGTGGCCGCCTTCCTGGCCGGGCGCATCGGGTTCCTTGATGTTGCCGCAACTGTCGAGGAAACCCTGGCGCGGATGGATCGCCAGAACCTGCTTCGGCCGCCCGAGAACGACCCGGTCGAGGCCGCGCGCATCACCGATGCGACCGCGCGCCGCGTGGCGGACGAGGTGGTAAGCGGCCTTATGGCTCCGGCCCACGCATGACGCGCTCGGGGGAATCGCTGGGAGGGATGGACGGCCGATGATCGGTTTGCTGCCGAACCTGCTGTTCTACATCGTGCCCTTCCTGGTCGTGGTGGGCGTGGTGGTCACGGTGCATGAGTTCGGCCACTTCCTGGCCGGCAAGGCGACCGGGACCAAGATCGACCAGTTCTCCATCGGCTTCGGCAAGGCCATCGCTCACTGGACCGACAAGTCGGGAGTGGAATGGCGCCTTGGCTGGCTGCCGATCGGCGGCTTCGTCCGCTTCGCCGGCGACGACAACGCCGCCAGCGTCCCCGACACCGACGACCTGGACTCCTTGCGCCGCGAGGTGCTGGCCCGCGAGGGGCCGGAGGCGCTGTCGCGGTACTATCACTTCAAGCCGATCTGGCAGCGGGCGGTGATCAGCGCGGCGGGGCCGGTGGCGAACTTCGTGCTGTCCATCGCCATCTTCGCCGGCCTCGCGATGCTCCTGGGCGAGCCGATCACGGCGGCGCGGGTCGCCAGGGTGCTGCCCAACACGCCGGCGGCGCGCGGCGGCTTCGAGCCCAACGACGTGATCGTGCAGGCCGACGGCAAGCCGGTGAAGTCGTTCGAGGCCGTCAAGCAGCTGGTGATCCTGCGCTCCGGGGTGCCGATCACCTTCGTGGTCGACCGCGGGGCGGGGCAGGCGGTGCTGACGGTGACGCCGGTGCGCGGCGACGTCACCGATGCGGTGGGCCATGTGCATCGCCTGGGCACCATCGGCGTCGCCTTCGCCGATCTGCCGCAGGACCGCAAAACTGTCCGCTACAGCCCCGTGCAGGCCCTGGGGGTTGGCGTCGGCAAGACCTTCGATGTGGTCCAGACCACGGTCTATTACATCGGCCGGATGGTCTCGGGACACGAGACCGCCGACCAGCTCTCCGGCCCGCTGGGTATGGCCCAGATATCCGGCGACCTCGCCAAACAGACCGCCGACGTCTCCAAGGACGCGGCCAGCTTCGCGGTGAACGCCGCGCTGACCGCGCTCCTGCTGGTGGCCAACATCTCCGTCGGCATCGGATTCCTCAACCTGATGCCTATCCCGGTGTTGGATGGAGGCCATCTATTGTTCTATGCCTACGAAGCCGTTGCGCGGCGCCCACTTGCTGCCAAGGTTCAGGCGGCAGGGTATCGCGTGGGCCTTGCGCTAGTTCTCGGATTGATGTTGTTCGCGACCTGGAACGATCTGCAGCGCCTGCGTGTGTTCAATTTCATCGGCGGTCTATTCTCCTGACCCCCGACTTTTCCTCAACGGCTGATTCGATGCACAGACACCGCGCCCGTAGCGCTGCGCTAGTTTCCGGTCTTGCCGGTCTTATGGCGACGACCGCACTGGCCACGCCAGGCCTGGCGTTTGCGCAAGCTCCGCCAGCGCCTGCGTCCGGCGCCCCTGCGCCCGCCGCACCGGCTCCTGGAGCGCCCGCGCCTGGGGCCGCGGCGCCCGCGCCGGCCCCCGGGCCGCGGCTGACGGCCAACACCCAGACCGGCGTGGTCCAGCGCTTCGTGGTGCGCGGCAACGAGCGCATCGAGCCGACCACGGTGATCTCCTACCTGCCGATGACGGTGGGCGAGACCATCGACCCGGCCAAGATCGACGCGGCGGAAAAGGCGCTGTTCCGCACGGACCTGTTCTCCGACGTGTCGATCGCCCTCGACACCAGCGGCGACCTGGTCGTCACCGTGGCGGAAAACCCGATCATCAACCGGGTGCTGTTCGAGGGGAACAGCTCGATCAAGGAAGACAAGCTGAAGGACGAGGTGCTGGTCCGTCCGCGCGGCATCTTCACCCGCGCCAAGGCCCAGGCCGACGTGGGCCGCATCGTCGAACTCTACCGCCGCGCCGGCCGCATCTCGGCCAATGTGACGCCGCAGATCGTCGAGCTTCCGCAAAAGCGCGTGGACCTGATCTTCAAGATCGATGAAGGTCCGAAGAGCGGCGTGCTGCGGGTCAACTTCCTGGGCAACCACGCCTTCACGGACGACGACCTGCGCAGCGTGGTCGTGACCGAGCAGAGCCACTGGTACAAGTTCTTCTCGTCGAACAGCAACTACGACCCGGATCGGTTGGAGTACGACAAGGAGCAACTGCGCAAATACTACCGAAACCGCGGCTTCTATGACTTCCGCGTGATCTCGGCGGTGGCGGAGCTGTCACCCGACAAGAACGGTTTCGTCCTCACCTATACGGTGGAGGAGGGGCCCGAGTACAAATTCGGCAAGATCAGCGTCGAAACGGACCTGAAGAAACTCGACAAGAACGTCCTCGAAGCCCTGGTGCCCGTGCACCGCGGCGACATCTATCAGGACGAGAAGATCGAGCAGGCCACCGACGCGCTGACCTTCGCGGCCGGCGCGGCCGGCTTCGCCTTCGTGGACGTGCGGCCGCGCTACACCGCCAACCGCGCCAAGGGCACGGTGGACGTCACCTTCGACGTGAAGGAAGGCCCGCGGGTCTACGTGGACCGCATCGACATCGTCGGCAACACGCGGACCCTGGACTACGTGATCCGCCGCGAGATGAACGTCTCAGAAGGCGACGCCTACAACCGCGTGCTGGTCGACCGTTCGAAGAACCAGATCCGGGCGCTGGGTTACTTCAAGGACGTCGACATCACCGAGATCCCCGGCTCGGCCCCGGACCGCACCGGCCTGCAGGTGAAGGTCACCGAGCAGCCCACCGGCGAGCTGTCGTTCAGCGCGGGCTATTCCTCCGTCGACCAACTGGTCGTCGACCTGGGCGTCACCGAGCGCAACTTCCGCGGCCGCGGCGAAGACCTGCGCGCGCGCATCTCCATCGGCTCGATCCGCCAGTCGATCGACCTCGGCTTCACCGAACCCCACTGGCTGGGCCGCAATCTCTCGGCCGGCGTCGATCTCTATCTCTACAAGTACGACCTGACGCAGTTCTCCGCCTACAAGCAGGCGACGATCGGCATGGGTTACCACATCAACTTCCCGCTCAGCCTGAACTCGATCGGCACCCTGCGCTACACCCTGAAGAACGACGACGTGCAGATCGACCCGTCGTTCTGCGACCCGTCGGTGCAGGTCATCTCGGTGGCGCTCTGCGACCAGCGCGGCTCGTTCCTGACGTCGTCGGTGGGCTACGGCTACCGCCTCGATCACCGCAACGATCCGCAGAACCCGACGCGCGGCTATTACGTCCAGCTCAACCAGGACATCGCCGGCCTGGGCGGCGACGTGCGCTACGTGAAGTCCGAAGGCGAGTTCGGCTGGTATCACGGCTTCAACAAGACCTACATCCTCAGCATCACCGGGTCGGCCGGCGACGTGGAAGGCTGGGGCGGCGACCACGTGCGGATCAACGACCGCTTCTACAAGGGCGGCAACAGCTTCCCGGGCTTCCAGGTCGCCGGCATCGGCCCGCGCGACCTGACCCTCGAGGCGGAGAACGGCGGCGTCGCGCAGAACAACGCCCTGGGCGGCAAGGCCTACGCCATCGCCTCGGCGGAACTGACCGTTCCGACCTTCCTGCCCGAACAGTACGGCATCAAGGCCGCGCTCTTCACCTACGTCGGCACCGCCGGCCTGCTCGACAACTTCGACAAGTCGACCACGGACCCCACGACGGGCCTGCCGGTCAAGAACCCGGAGATCCAGGACGGCCTCGGCCTGCGCGCATCCGCCGGCTTGAGCGTCCGCTGGAAGTCGCCCATGGGTCCGATCCAGTTCGACTTCAGCCAGATCCTGAAAAAAGAACCCTACGACCAAACCGAACTCTTCCGGTTCTCAACCGCAACACGTTTCTAGGACGAACATGACCGCCAAGACTTTCGCCGCCGGCCTCTGCGCCGCCGCCGTCGCCGTTTCGGGCTCCAGCGCCTTCGCCCAAGCCCCCGCGGCCGCGCCGGCCGCCCAGCCCGTGACCCACGGACCGCCGCTCACGGGCGTCTGCATCTTCTCCTTCGAGAACGCCATCGCCATGTCGAAGGTCGGTCAGTACGTCGACGGGCGCATGAAGCAGATCGTCAGCCAGACCAACGCCGAGCTGACGGGCGAGAAGACCACCATCGACACCGACGCCAAGGCGCTCGACGCGCGCCGGGCCACCCTCGACCAGGGCACGCTGGAACAGCAGGCCGCCCAGCTGCAGGTCCGCGCCAACGCCCTGCAGCGCAAGGCCCAGCTGCGCGACCGTGAGATCCAGGCTACCGAACAGAAGGCCGTCTCGCGCATCAGCCAGGAGATGGAGCCCTACATCCGCGCCGCCTATCAGCAGAAGACGTGCAGCATCCTCCTGCAGCGCAATTCGGTGATCATCGGCAACCCGGCCATGGACATCACCCAGGCGGTCGTCACCGGCATCGACGGCAAGATGACCCAGTTCGCCTTCGACCGCGAACGCCTCGACCAGCCGGGCGCCACGGCCCCGGGCGGCGCGCCGGCCATCGTCCAGACGCCCGGCGGCGCGACGCCGCGCCCGGCCGCCCCGACCAAGAAGTAAGGCCTAAGGGAAGACGCGGGTCGCCGCACCTCAACCATGCCCGATCCGCGCTTCTTCGAAGACCTCGGCCCCGTCACGCTTTCCGAACTCACGGCCCTGACGGGCGCCGAATTGGCCGATCCGACCACGGGCGCACGCCAGGTGCGGGCTGTCTCGATCCTCGACGGCGCCGGGCCTGAGACGATCACCTTCCTGAGCGACCGCAAGCGCCTGGACGACGCGCGGGTGACCGCCGCGGGCGCCTGCTTCGTCATTCCCGGCCATGTGGCCGCGCTGCCCGCGAATTGCGCGGCGCTGGTCGTGGCCGCGCCGCACTTCGCCTACTCCACCGCCGCCCATCGCCTGCACCGGCCCCGGGTGCTGGGCTCGGGCGACAAGCCGATCTCGCCCCTGGCGCAGATCGAGCCGGACGTGCGGCTGAGCCCCGGGGTGGTGGTGGGCGCCGGCGCGCAGATCGGGCGCGGCAGCTATATTGGGCCCAACAGCGTCATCGGCCCCGGCGTCGCCATCGGCCGCGATTGCCAGATCGAGGCCAGCGTCAGCATCGGCTTCGCCCTGCTGGGCGACCGGGTGCAGATCCTGTCGGGCGCCAGGATCGGCGACGCCGGTTTCGGCGCGACGCCTGGACCGCAGGGGCTGATCAGCGTCCCTCAGCTCGGGCGGGTCATCCTGCAGGACGGCGTTTGCGTCGGCGCCAACAGCTGTATCGACCGCGGCGCCTTCGACGACACCTCCATCGGCGAGAACACCAAGATCGATAACCTGGTGCAGATTGGACACAATTGCCGCATTGGGCGTAACTGCGTCATGGCCGCCATGACGGGGATCTCCGGCAGCGTCACCATCGGTGACGGCGCCCAACTCGGGGGCGCGGTGGGGATCGCGGACCACCTGACGATCGGCGCGGGGGCGCGGATCGGCGCCCGCGGGGGCGTGATTTCGGATATACCGGCCGGCGAGACCTGGGGGGGCTTCCCGGCTCGGCCGATCCGCCAGTGGCTGCGGCGGGAAGCCTGGGTGGCGCGCCAGTCCGGTGACCCGCGGGGGGCTGCGTCCGGCGGCGCGAAAGAGGAGGGGTGATGGCTCAGAAAGCGCCAGTGAATGTCGATCCCAGCGTGATCGACATCAGTGAGATCATGGCGCGGATCCCGCACCGGATTCCCTTCCTGCTGGTGGACCGCTGCGAAGACTACGTCGCCAGCCAGTCGATCGTCGGGATCAAGTGCGTCACGGTCAACGAGCCGTTCTTCGCCGGGCACTTCCCAGACTATCCGGTGATGCCCGGCGTGCTGATCGTCGAAGCCATGGCCCAGACCAGCGCGGTCCTGATGTCGAAGTCCCTGGAGGTCGACCCGAAGGGCAAGGCGATCTTCTTCATGTCCCTCGATAACTGCCGGTTCCGGGCGCCGGTGCGTCCAGGCATGGTCCTGCGCCTCGCCGTCGAGGTCACCCAGTCGCGCCGGGACATCTTCAAGTTCAAGGGCCGCGCCCTGGTGGACGACAAGGTCGCCGCCGAGGCGGAGTGGGCGGCCATGGTTGTGGACACCACCCGGTGAGCGTCGAGATCCATCCCACCGCCATCATCGCGCCGGGCGCCGAACTCGGCGACGAGGTGCGCATCGGCCCGTACTGCATCGTGGGCGAGCACGTCCGCATCGGCGCCCGCACCACGCTGGCGAGCCATGTGGTTGTCGAGGGGCATACCCGGATCGGCGAGGACTGCACGGTGCGCAACTTCGCCAATCTCGGCGGCCCGCCGCACCACACCGGCTACAACGGCGAACCCACCGAGCTGGTGATCGGCGACCGCAACAAGCTCTGGGAACACGTGACCATGCACATCGGCACGCCCCAGGCCGGCGGCGTGACCCGGGTCGGCGACGACGGCATGTACATGGCCACCAGCCACGTGGGTCACGACTGCCAGGTGGGCGACAACGTCATCCTGGCCCACTCGGCCACCCTGGGCGGCCATGTGCACATCGGCGACTTCGTGATGGTGAGCGGCCTGGCCGCCGTCCACCAGTATTGCCGTGTGGGCCGCTATTCCTTCATCGGCGGCCTGGCGGCGGTGACCAAGGACGTGATCCCCTACGGCTTGGTCTGGGGCAACCACGCCCACCTGGAAGGCCTGAACCTGGTGGGGCTGAAACGGCGCGACTTCAGCCGCGAGACCATCGGCGAGCTGCGCTCGGCATACCGTCTGCTGTTCGCCGAGGAAGGCACCTTCCAGGAACGGATCGACGACACCGCCGAGACCTTCGGCTCGTCCCCTCCGGTGATGGAGATCATCGACTTCATCCGCGCCGACGCCGGCCGGCCGCTGTGCCTGCCCGAACGCGAGGTGTGATGCACAAACTCGGGCTGATCGCGGGCGGCGGAAGCCTGCCGGTCGAGATCGCCGAGCACTGCGAACGCTCCGGCCGGCCGCTGTTCGTGGTCCGCCTGAAGGGGTTCGCCGGCGCGGGGCTGGAACCCTTCGCCGGCGCCGACGTGGGCCTGGCGGAGCTGGGTAAGTGCATCAAGGCCCTGAAGCGCGCCGGCTGCCGCTCGGTCTGCCTGGCCGGCCAGGTGGCCCGGCCCGACTTCGCCACCCTGATGCCGGACCTGCGCGGCCTCGCCATCCTGCCGGCGGCCATCGCCGCGGCGCGGAAGGGCGACGACGCCCTTCTGCGCATGCTGGTGGGCGAGTTCGAGAAGGAGGGCTTCCTGGTCGAGGGCGCGCACGAGGTGATGGACGACCTCAGCCTGGGCGAAGGCGCCTTGGGCCGGATCGAGCCCGGGCCCGAGGCCCAGACCGACATCGCCCAGGCGCTGGCGGCCGCCCGCGCCGTCGGGCGCCTGGACGCCGGCCAGGCCGCCGTGGTCTGCCGCGGCCTGGTGCTGGCGCTGGAGGCGGCCGAAGGCACCGACGCGCTGTTGGCCAGGGTGGCCGACCTGCCGCAGGCCCTGCGCGGCCAGCCCGGCGAACCCGCCGGCGTGCTGGCCAAGGCGCCCAAGCCGATCCAGGAGACCCGCGTCGACCTGCCGACCATCGGCCCGGCCACCGTCGAAGCGGTGGCGCGCGCCGGCCTGGCCGGGATCGTCGGCGAGGCCGGCCGCCTCCTGGTTCTGGAGCGCGAGCGGGTGATCGAACTCGCGAACGAGCTCGGCGTCTTCATCCTGGGCGTCGAGCCGCCGTCGCCGTGACCCGGCCGCTCACCGTCATGCTGGTGGCCGCCGAAGCCTCAGGCGACGACCGCGGGGCAGGGCTGGCGCGGGCGCTGAAGGCCCGGCTGGGCGAGGGCGTCCGCTTCGTGGGCGTTGGCGGCGAGCGCATGGCGGCCGAAGGCGTGCAAAGCCCCTTCGACATCGCCGAAATCTCCATCCTGGGCCTGTGGGAAGGCCTGATGGCCTATCCGCGCATCGTCCGCCGCGCCGACGAGACCGCCGCCATCGCCGCGCGCGAGAAGCCGGACGTGGCGGTCCTGATCGACTCCTGGGGCTTCACCCTGCGCGTGGCGCAGCGCCTGCGGCGGCTGGACCCCAAGCTGCCGCTGATCAAATACGTCGGCCCGCAGGTCTGGGCGAGCCGGCCGGGGCGGGCCAAGACCCTGGCCGGCGCGGTCGACCACCTGCTCTCCATCCACGCTTTCGACGCGCCCTGGTTCGAGGCGGAGGGCCTGCCGGTGACGTTCGTCGGCAATTCGGCGCTCACACTCGACTTCTCCGGTGCAAGCCCGGAGCGGTTGCGGGCGGAGATCGGGGCCGCGCCCGGCGATCCGATCCTGCTGGTGCTGCCCGGCAGCCGTCGCGGCGAGATCGAGCACGTCCTGCCGGCCTTCGAGGACGCCGTGCGCCGGCTGAAGGCCGACCGGTCGGAGCTCCAGGTGGTGATCGTCGCCGCGCCGACGGTGGCCGAGACCCTCAAGGCCCGCGTCGCCGGCTGGTCGCACCGGGCGCACCTGGTCGAGGGTGAGGCGGGCAAGCTCGACGCCATGAAGGCGGCCACGGTGGCGCTCGCCTGTTCGGGCACGGTGACGACAGAGCTGGCGCTGGCCGGCGCGCCTATGGTGGTGGGCTACCGTCTGGCCCCCATCGGCGCCTTCGTCCTGCGCCGGTTGCTCCGTACACGGTACATCACCCTGTTCAACATCGCCGCCCAGGATTTCGTCGCCCCGGAACTCATCCAGGAGGCCTGCACGGGGGAGAACCTCGCGCGGGAGGCGGCGCTGCGGCTCGACGATCCGGAATTGCGCGCACGCCAGGTCGCCGCCCAGTACGCCGCCCTCGACAAGATGGGCCGCGGCGGTCCGGATCCGTCCGAAGCCGCCGCCGACGCCGTGCTGAAGATCGTGAGCGCGGGGCGGGCCTAGCTCAGGGCGCTTTGGTCTCGCCGAAGGGCGCGCCGCGCAGGGCCGTGTAGGTCGCATCGAACACGGTCAGGGTCTTAAGCTCCGGCGGCGGTCCGGCGGCGATCGGATCGCCGAGGCGCAGCACCGGTCCCGCCACGCCTTGCAACCTCGGCCAGGCCGGCAGGCCCGAGCCGTTGGGGTCGCCGGCGCGGGCGAAATTCACCCAGTAGCTCGTCATGGCGTCGGCGAGACGGCGGTCGGCGGGCGTCCAGGCCCAGGTCTCCTGGTCCAGGTGGTCGAAGACGTACCAGAGCTCGGCATAGTGCGAGGCGCCCCAGCCGGCGCGCACCGATCCGGCCGGGAAGGGCGGCTTCTGCTCGAAGCGGTAGGCGTAGGCGGGCTGCCCCGCCTTGGCCGCCAGCCGCGCCCAGGCCCAGTTGTCCCAGGCGAAGCGCAGGTCGCGCTCGAAATCGACGCGGGCCTGGCGGGCCTGGGCGTCGTCGGCGTGCGGATAGGCCTCGATCAGCGGCGGCGGCAGCGGTCCGAAGGCGCTCGTGATGTCGGCGGCGAAGGTGGCCGCCTTCACCGTGCTGAGATCGGTGAGCGACCGCGGCTCCTCCGCGTTCCAGCCGGTCAGCACCGGGACGTGCGCCTGGCGGCCGGCGGCGAAGGCGTCGTAGGGCGACAACGGCAGGGCGTAGCTCTGGATCACCGGATGCGACACGCGGGTCGCCCCATGCCCCAACAGCGCCTCGGCCGGCAACTTGCGCAGGTCAGCCAGCGACGTCGCGCCGCGCGATTTCGCGAAGGCGACGCCGTCGGTCTCCGCCGTCGCCAGCTGATAGCTGGGCGCGAGTTGCACGGGCTCGAACAGGCCGCCGCTTTCGCCGATGGCCCGCTGGAACAGGCCTTGGGACAGCGGCGAAGCCATCAGCATGCTCACCGACATGGCCCCCGCCGACTGGCCGAAGATCGTCACCTTGCGCGGATCGCCGCCGAAGGCCGCGATGTTCCGCCGCACCCAACTGAGGGCCCCGATCTGGTCGAGCAGGCCGTAGTCGCCGGAGACCTTGTGCGGGCTCTCGGCGGTGAGTTCGGGATGGGCCAGGAAACCCAGCACGCCCAGGCGATAGGCCAGCGTCACCACCACCACGCCCCGCCGCGCCAGCCGGTCGCCCCAGTAGAGCGGCAAGGAGGTCGCGCCGTTCTCGTAGCCGCCGCCGGGGATGAACACCATGACCGGGAGCCGGCCGGGCCCGGCGTGGGCCTTCGGGGTCCAGACGTTCAGGTAGAGGCAGTCCTCTTCCGTCCGGGGCGGCGGCTCGCCGGGCATGGAGACGCCGTGTTGTGGGCAGGCGGGCGCGAAGGCCGTCGCGGGCCGAACGCCGCGCCAGGCCGTCACGGGCTGGGGCTCGCGCCAGCGCAGCGGCCCGACCGGCGGGGCGGCGTAGGGCACGCCCTCGTAGGCGGTCACGCCGCCGCCGGCGTCCAGGCCGCGCAAGGTCCCGGTGTCGACCCGCGCGGTCGCCGCCGAGGCCAAAGCCGGCAGGGCGGTCAGCACCGCCGCCAGCAGGAACGCGGATGTCATTGTCGGTCTTGTCTTCCGTTGCATCGCACCAAGTTGGCGATCCGTGGACCGCGCCGGAAGCCGTGGACCTGCCGGTTCGTCCCCGGGCGGGAACGGGCCGTCACAAATCGGCCGATGGACGGTTCGGAGCCGCTCCCGCACACTGGCGCCATGCGCCAGACCGCCGTCTTCGATCTTCGCCAGCTCACCCGGGACCTGTCCTTCGGCTTTCTCTATTGGCTCGGGCTTGTCCTCATCCTGGAGCCCGGCAACCTGATGCGTTGGGTCCCGCCGGACGGCGCGGCCTGGAGCCATGAGATCCTGCGGTTGCTGGGCGCGGGCCTCTTGGGCGCGGCCGCCACGCCGGCGATCCTGGCGCTGACCCGCCGCCTGCCCATCGAGGGCCCGTCCGTGGCGCGGCGCGGGCTTGTCCATCTGGGATTCGGTGCGGCCACGACCCTGGCCTTGATCGTGGCGTCCTGCCTTTTGGGACGGCTGCTGCCGCACGCCGGTCATCGTCCGATGGGCCGGGAAATCGTCGAGGAGCTGACCGCCAACGGCCCCCTGGTGGCCGCCTGGATCGGCGGGCTGACGGCGCTGGCTCATGCCGCCCGCCATCGGCGCCGGGAGGCGGCGGCGACCGACCTGGCCGTCCGACAGCGCGGGCGGTTCACGCGGCTCGACCTGTCCCAGGTGGCCTGGATCGAGACCCAGGGGAACTATCTGGCCCTGCACGCCGCGACGGGCGTCAGCTTGCTGCGCCGGACCGCCAAGAGCCTGGAGCCCGAGCTCGACCCGAGCCGGTTCGTCCGCGTCCACCGCCGCGCCATCGTCGCCCTGGAGGCGGTGCAGTCGGTGACGCCGCTCGCCGCCGGCGACGCCGTCCTATGCTTGAAGACGGGCGAAACCCTGCGCGTCAGCCGAAGCTGCCGCGCGCGGTTGCACCAGGCCTTGGGACTCGGCGGCGTTTAGGGGCGCTTGTCGACCGGGACGTAGGGACGCTCGAGGGCGCCGGTGTAGAGCTGGCGCGGGCGGCCGATCTTGTAGGCCGGATCCTCGATCATCTCTTTCCACTGGCTGATCCAGCCGACGGTGCGGGCCACCGCGAACAGCACGGTGAACATCTCCGCCGGGAAGCCCAGGGCGCGCAGGGTGATACCCGAATAGAAGTCGACGTTCGGGTAGAGCTTGCGCTCGATGAAGTACTCGTCCGAGAGCGCGATGCGTTCCAGCTCGAGCGCGACCTTCAGAAGCGGGTCGTTCTCGTCGC
Source organism: Phenylobacterium sp. (assembly GCF_004799515.1). Taxonomy (GTDB): domain Bacteria; phylum Pseudomonadota; class Alphaproteobacteria; order Caulobacterales; family Caulobacteraceae; genus Phenylobacterium. The sequence goes on from NZ_SSMX01000036.1 coordinate 124,567, forward strand.
CGACCTCCTTCAGGACCTCGTGGCAGGTCTTCTGCATCACGGTCGCGCGGGGGTCGTAGTTCTTGTAGACGCGGTGGCCAAAGCCCATCAGCCGGTAGCGGCGGTCCTTCACGCCCTGGATGTATTCGGGGATCTTATCGACCGTCCCGATCTCCTTGAGCATGTTGAGCGCCTCCTCGTTGGCCCCGCCATGCGCGGGACCCCAGAGGCAGGCGATGCCGGCGGCGATGCAGGCGAACGGGTTGGCGCCCGACGAGCCCGCCAGGCGGACCGTCGAGGTCGACGCGTTCTGCTCGTGGTCGGCGTGCAGGATGAAGATGCGGTCCATGGCCCGCGTCAGCACCGGGTTCGGCTTCCAGTCCTCGGCCGGGACCGAGAAGCACATGCGTAGGAAGTTCTCCGCGTAGGAGAGGTCGTTGCGCGGGTGCACGAAGGGCTGGCCGGTGAAGTACTTGAAGGCGCGCGCGGCGATCGTCGGCATCTTGGCGATCAGGCGATGCGCCGAGATCATCCGCTGCTCTGGATCGTTGATGTCGGTGCTGTCGTGGTAGAAGGCCGAAAGCGCGCCGACCGCGCCGGTCATGATCGCCATCGGGTGAGCATCCCGACGGAAGCCCTGGAAGAACCTATCGAACTGCTCATGCAGCATGGTGTGATAGGTGATCGTGTGCTCGAACTCTTCGTACTGGGCCGCGTTCGGCAGCTCGCCGTGCAGCAGCAGGTAGCAGACGTCCAGGAAGGTCGACTGCTCGGCCAGCTCGCCGATCTTGTAACCGCGGTGCAGCAGGATTCCGGCGTCGCCGTCGATGTAGGTGATCTTGCTTTCGCAGCTGGCCGTGGAGGTGAAGCCGGGGTCGTAGGTGAAGGTGTCGCTCTCCGCATAGTACTTGCGGATGTCGACCACGTCGGGGCCGGTGGTGCCCTTCAGGATGGGCAGATCGATGGTCTTGCCGCCGATGCTGATCTTCGCCGTGTCGGCCATGCCGCCCCTCCAAGATGTGGGAATGAAACGCCTGTTTCGACGGCTTATAGCGCGTTAGCCGCCAAGCGAAAGCGCCTCGTCAAGCCGCGCCAGGCTTTCGTCTTTCCCGAGTGAAACAAGGGCGCCGGCGAGGTCCGGCGCGGGCGCTCCGCCCGAGAGCGCGGCGCGCAATCCGGGGCCGATCTTCCCCAGTCCCACACCCTCGCGTTCGGCGAACGCGCGGTTGACGCCCTCCAGGGTCGGGACGTTCCAGGCGGGCGCCGCGGCCAGGTCTTCACGCAGGCGCCGGAGGCGGTCCAGGAACTCGGGATTCGACGCCAGCTCGCGCGCCTTGTCCGTGAACGGCAGCGGCCGGCGGTGCAGGGCGAAGACCGTGGCGTCGGCCAGTTCCAGCGTTGTCTTGGCCCCGTCGCGCACGAAGGGGATCACCTGGGTCAGGACCGCCAGGTGGTCATCGTGCAGAGGAAAATCGCGGCTCCTGTGGATCGCCGTCACGAGGCCGGCCAGCCGCGCCGGATCGGCCTCGCGGATATAGTGGTTGTTGAGGTGGTTCAGCTTCGCCCAGTCCAGGCGGGCGGGCGCCCCCACCACATCCTTGATGTCGAACCAGCCCACCGCCTGCTCGTCGGAGAAGATCTCGTCGTCGCCGTGGCCCCAACCCAGCTTGGCCAGGTAGTTGCGCATGGCCTCGGGCAGGTAGCCCATGTCGGCGAACTCGCTGACGGCCTGGGCGCCGTGGCGCTTGGAGAGCTTGGTCCCGTCCGGCCCGTGGATCAGCGGCAGGTGCGCCCAGATCGGCGGCGTCCAGCCCAGGCCTTCATAGATCAGGGTCTGACGCGCGGCGTTGTTCAGATGGTCGTCGCCGCGGATGACGTGGGTCACGCCCATCTCGTGATCGTCTGCGACCACGGCCAGGTTGTAGGTCGGGGTGCCGTCGGTGCGCAGCAGGATCAGGTCGTCGAGGTCCTTGTTGTGGAAGACCACGCGGCCCTTCACCTGGTCGTCGATCACCGTCTCACCCAGGACGGGCGCCTTCAGGCGCACCACGAAGGGGCGGTCCGGGGCGTCGTTGGGCGAGGCGTTGCGCCAGGGCGAGCGGACCACCCGGCCCTCCGCGCGGGCGGCGGTGCGTTCGGCCTCCAGCTCGTCGGGGGTCATGTAGTCGCGATAGGCTGAGCCGCGCGACAGCATCTCCTCGACCGCCCGGGCGTGGCGGTCGGCGCGCGCGGCCTGGAACACCGGCGTCTCGTCGGCTTCCAGCCCCAGCCAGGCCAGGCCGTCGAAAATCACCTGCACCGCCTCGGCCGTGGAGCGCTCACGGTCGGTGTCTTCGATGCGCAGCAGGAACTTGCCGCCGGTGTGGCGTGCGTAAAGCCAGTTGAACAGCGCCGTGCGCGCCGTACCAATGTGCATGGCGCCGGTCGGCGAGGGGGCGATCCGGGTGACGACGGGTTTGTCGGACATCGAAGTTGAAGAACCTGGGGAAGCTGCGGCGTCGGACGCCTGGGCGGCGCCTCTTAGCACGCGTGCTAAGAAGCGGCCTAGCCTCGCGCGCCTCTGGCCCTGGCTGCGCGAGGAGCTGGAACGTCAGACCGACCGCTGGATGCTGTGGACGCCGGTGGCCTTCGGCGGCGGCGCGGGGATCTACTTCTCCCTCGACCGGGAGCCGCAGACCTGGGTGGGGATCGCGGGCGTGGCGCTCGCCGCCCTGGTGCTGCTGAGCGTGAGCCGCTGTAGCCGCAGCCGGGTGGTCACCGCAGCCTTGGTGCTGATCGCCTGCCTGGCCGCCGGCTTCTCCATGGCCAAGCTCCGCACCGAGGGCGCCAAGGCGCCGGTGGCCAGCGTCGACACCAAGCCGCAGCGGCTGCAGGGCTGGGTGATCGATATCGTCAGCCCGGGGCAGGGCGGGCCGCGCCTTCTGATCGCGCCATACCGCATCGGGAACTGGACGCCGCAGGCCACGCCGATCCGGGTGCGCGTCACCCTGCGCGGCGGCTACCTGCCCGCGCCGGGCGAGCCGATCAGCGTGCTGGCGGTGATCAACACCCCGCCGCAGCCGGCCAGCCCCGGGTCCTACGACTTCGCCCGCGACGCCTATTTCCAGAGCGTCGGCGGCGTGGGCTTCGCGCTGGGGCCCGTGCAGTCTTGGTATCCGCCGGTAGAGGCGCCCTGGCGGCTGCGCGTCACCATGAAGATCAACACCCTGCGCTGGGCGCTGACCCGACGGATCGTCGACACCCTGGGCGTCGGCAGTGGCGGGTTGGCGGCGGCCATGACCACGGGCCACGACGCCTTCATCCCCAAGGACGAGGTCAACGACCTGCGCGCCGCCGGCCTGGCGCACATCATCTCGATCAGCGGCCTGCACATGGCCATCGTGGGCGGCTTCGTCTTCGCCTGCCTGCGGTTCGCCATCGCCGCCTGGCCCTGGCTGGCGCTCAGGGTTCCCGGCAAGAAGCTGGCGGCGGGCTTGGCGCTCGCCTCGGTGCTGGCCTACCTGATCCTCTCCGGCAATCCGCCGCCAGCCGAGCGGTCGGCCGTGACGGCGGCCGTGGCGTTCGGAGCCATTCTGGTGGACCGGCAGGCGATAAGCCTGCACGCGCTGGCGCTGGCGGCCATGGTCGTCCTCCTGCTGCAGCCGGAGGCGGTGACCCAGCCCGGATTCCAGATGTCCTTCGCCGCCACCGCCGCCCTGGTGGCCCTGGCCGAGGTGTGGCGCGCGCCGGTGCGCGAGATCGACGTCCCCTGGCCGATCCGCATCGTGCAGGGTTTCTGGACCTGGCTTGTCGCCGGGGCCATGGCGAGCTTCGTGGCGGGCACGGCGACGGCGCCCTTCAGCATGCAGGACTTCAACCGGGTCTCGACCTGGGGCCTGCTGTCGAACCTCGCCACCGAGCCGATCTCGGGCTTCCTGATGATGCCGGGCCTGGCGGTCGGCGCGGTGCTGGCGCCCTTCGGCCTCGGCGAATGGCCGCTGAAGCTGGCGGGCTTCGCCATCGACCTGATGAACCGCATCGCCCACGTGGCGGCTATCGCGCCGTTCTCGCAGATCAATGTGGCGAGCGGCCCGGACTGGTCGCTGGCGGCGGCCTTTCTGGGCCTCTTATGGCTGTGCCTGTGGCGCGGCAAGCTGCGCTGGCTGGGCCTGCCCTTGGCGTTGGCGGTGAACATCGCGCCCAAGCCGCCGGTCCCGGACGTCTGGGCGGACGGCGCGGGCTCGGCGGTGGCCATTCACCACGGCCGTGACGCCATCCTGTTCCGGCCGGATGTGAAGCTGTTCGGCGCCGAGCTCTGGGCGCGGCGGCGCGGCCTCGTCCCGCAGGAGACCGAGGCGTCGCGGGACGCCCTCTACGACTGCGACCACTGGAGCTGTTCGCCGAAGCCGGACGCGCCGCTGAAGATCGCCTCGGCCTGGAACGGCAAGCGCCCCCTCAAGCCCGAGCGGTTCGCCCAGCTTTGCGCCGGCGCCGAACTGGTTATCCTGCGCAACGAGGCGCCGCAGGACGCCTGTCCCGCGCCCCTGGTGCTGACCGGCGCGGACTTCGCCCGGGGCGGCTCTGCGGAGCTGTTCCGCGACGGGCCCGGCAAGTGGCGGATCGTCTGGGCGCAGACCGTGCGCGGCCGTCGGCCGTGGACCTGGGGGCCCGATCTCCGATGATGTTCGCCCAGCGCCTGCGCGAGCCGGTCCGCAGCGGCGAGGTCACCTGCAGCGTGCGCATCTGGCAGAAGCCGCGCGTGAAGGCCGGCGGGCGCTATCCGCTGGCGCCGGGCGAGATCGAGGTCACGGCCTTGCGGGAAATCGCCTTGGAGGACATCACCCCGGCGCTGGCGCGGCGTTCGGGGTTCCTGGGCGTGGTGGATCTTCTGAAGGTCGCCAAGCACGGCCCCGGCGACCGGGTCTTCCTGGTGGAGTTCGTCTACCACGCGCCCGACTAGGCGCGGTGACGGAGCCCCGGCGAGGCCAGGGCTCCGATGTTCCCGGCCTACTTCTTGGCGGCCGCCGCGTCCTTTGAGGCGGCGTCGGCCGCGCCCTTGGCTTCGGCGCCGGCCTTCTGGGCGGAGTCGCCCGCCGACTTGGCGGCGGCGGCGGCGTCCGCGGCGGGGGCTGCGGCGTCGGCGGGGGTCGGCGCGGCCGCGGCGGCGGAGGCGTCGGTCTTGGCGGTATCGGCGGCCGAGGCCGCCGCGGCGGCGTCGGCCTTGGCCGCGCCCGCATCGACCGCGGCCTTGTCGGCCGGCTTGTTGCAGGCGCAGAGCGCCAAGCTCACGGCGGCGAGCGCCGCCAGGTTGGTGACACGCATTGGATAGTCTCTCCCTATCAACGCCGGTCTGGACGGCGTCGGGCGGGAATTTGCACCCGTTCGAGGCCTAGTGGTAGCGGCGGATCAGCCCCACCAGCTTGCCCTGCACATCGACCTGGTCGGGCCCGAAGATGCGGGTCTCATAGGCCGGGTTGGCGGCTTCCAGCGCGATGGAGGCGCCCTTCTTGCGCAGGCGCTTCAGGGTGGCTTCCTCGCCCATCACCAGGGCGACCACGATGTCGCCGGAGGTCGCGGTGTCGCCGCGCTTGATGACCACGAAGTCCCCGTCGAGGATGCCGGCGTTGATCATGGAGTCGCCCTGGATCTCCAGGACGAAGTGCTCGCCTGCGCCCAGCATGCTCTCCGGCACCGGGATGCGGTCGCGCTCCTGCTGGATGGCCTCGATCGGCGTGCCGGCGGCGATGCGGCCCAGGATCGGCAGGTCGCGGGTGTCATTGGCCGCGGGCGGCATCGCCGGGCCGCCGTCCACCAGCTGGGGCTTGAAGGGCGCCCGGCCCTTGGGCGGAGCGGCCATGGTCGCCTGCTGCGGCAGCTTCACCACCTCCAGCGCCCGCGCCCGGTGCGGCAGGCGGCGCAGGAAGCCGCGTTCTTCCAGGGCGGTGATCAGCCGGTGGATGCCGGACTTCGAGGCCAGGTCCAGGGCCTCCTTCATTTCGTCGAAGGAGGGCGACACGCCGGTCTCCTTGATCCGTTCATGGATGAACATGAGCAGTTCATGTTGCTTGCGCGTGAGCATCGGAACGACCTCGACTTTGGGCGTCTGGAGAACAAACCGCCAACTTGCAGAATGTTCTCTAGGTGTTCCGCATTAATGTCAAGTTACGTCCAGCGTCACTGTAATTTCATAGGAATCGCCGGCGTGGGCCTGTCGCCCGAGGGGAATCAGCCGCCCAGCAGAGCGCGGGTCGCCGCCTCGACATCCGTCTGCCGCATCAGGCTTTCGCCGACCAGCATGGCCTGCGCGCCGGACTGTTCCAGCCGCGCGGCGTCGCCTGGCCCGAAGATGCCGCTCTCGGTGACCAGAAGGGCGCCCGGCGGCGCGGCGGCGGCCAGGCGTTCGGTGATCGAAAGATCGACCTCGAAGGTGTGCAGGTCGCGGTTGTTGACCCCGATCAGGTCGGCGCCGAGGCGCGCCGCGCGGACCATCTCGGCTTCGTCGTGGGTCTCCACCAGCACGTCCATCCCGTGGGCGCGCGCGGTCTCCATCAGATCGGAGGCGAGGGTGTCGTCGACCATCGCCAGGATCACCAGCACCGCGTCGGCGCCCAGGGCGCGGCTCTCCGCCACCTGCCAGGGATCGACGAGGAACTCCTTGCGGATGCAGGGCAGGGCGCTCGCCTCGCGGGCGGCGACCAGGTACTCGTCCGCGCCCTGGAAGCTGGGGGTGTCGGTGAGCACCGACAGGCAGGCCGCCCCGCCGGCCTCATAGGCGCGGGCGAGCGCGGGCGGGTCGAAGTCGGCGCGGATCAGGCCCCTCGACGGCGAGGCCTTCTTGATCTCGGCGATCAGCGCCAGGCGGCCCGGCGCATGCGCCCGCTCCAGGGCGGCGCGGAAGCCGCGCGGCTGGGAAACCGCCCGCGCCGCGGCCTCGATCTCGGCCCGGTCGCGGAAGGCCTTGCGCTCGGCCACCTCCTCGCGCTTGTAGGCCGCGATCCGCTCGAGGATGTCGCTCATGCGCCGGCCAGGCTCGCCAGCTTTTCGAGCGTGGCTCGGGCGCGGCCGTCGTCGATCACCTGGCCCGCCAGTTCGACGCCCTCGCGCAGGGTCTCGACCTTCTCGCCCACCAGGAAGGCGGCGGCGGCGTTCAGCAGCACGATGTCGCGGTAAGGGCCCTTTTCGCCGTCCAGCAGGCCGCGCAAGGCCACGGCGTTCTGAGCGGGCGAGCCGCCGGTGAGGTCGGCCAGCGCCACGCGCCTCAGGCCCACCGCTTCCGGCGTCACCACGAACAGCCGCACCTGGCCGTCGCGCAGCTCCGCCACGGCGGTCTCGCCGGTGGTGGTCATCTCGTCCAGGCCGCCGCCGTGGACCACCCAGGCGCGCTGCGAGCCCAGGGCCTTCAGCGCCTCGGCCACCGGCGCCACCCAGCGCTCGGCGAAGACGCCGACCACCTGGCGCTGGGCCCCTGCCGGATTGGTCAACGGCCCCAGCAGGTTGAAGATGGTGCGGAAGCCCAGCTCGGCGCGGATCGGCGAGACGTGGCGCATGGCGCCGTGATGGGCCGGGGCGAACATGAAGCAGATGCCGGCGGTTTCCAGCGCCTCGATCTGGCGGTCGGCGGGCATAGCGATGTCGACGCCCAGCTCGGAGAGCACGTCGGCGGTGCCGGACTTCGACGACAGCGCCCGGTTGCCGTGCTTGGCCACCTTCAGCCCGCCGCCCGCCGCCACGAAGCCGACGGCGGTGGAGACGTTGAGGCTGTGCTGGCCGTCGCCGCCGGTGCCGCAGACGTCGATGGTCGGGAACGGCGGCTCGATATGGACGGCGGCCTTCCGCATGGCCCGGGCGCAGGCGACGATCTCGCCCAGGGTCTCGCCGCGCATGCGCATGGCGGTCAGCGCCGCGCCCACCTGGCTGGGCGAGGGCTCGCCGCGCAGGCAGGCGTCGAAGAAGTCGCCGGCGTTGTCCTCGGACAGCGTGCCGCCGTCGGCGAGCAGGCTGAGAAGCGGCTTGAAGGCGTCGGACATCGGGTCGGATCAGGCCTGCGCCAGGCGCTTCACGCCGGCCAGATCGAGGAAGTTGGCCAGGAGGTCGTGGCCGCATTCTGTGGCGATCGATTCCGGGTGGAACTGAACGCCGTGGATCGGCCGCGTGCGGTGCTGGACGCCCATGATCTCGCCGTCCTCGGTCCAGGCTGTGACCTCCAGCTCGGGCGGCAGCTGGTCCTTCTCCACCGACAGGCTGTGGTAGCGGGTGGCGTTGAAGGGGCTCTTCAGGCCGGCGAACACGCCCTTGCCGTCGTGGTGGATGGCGCTGACCTTGCCGTGCATCAGGGCCTTGGCGTGCACCACCTCGCCGCCGAAGGCCTGGCCGATGGCCTGGTGGCCCAGGCAGACGCCGAAGATCGGCAGGTCGTCCGGCGCGGCGGCCAGGAGCGCCAGGCAGACGCCGGCCTCGTTGGGGGTCCTCGGCCCCGGCGAGAGCAGGACGCCCTGCGGCTTCATCCCCAGGGCCTCGGCGGCCGAGACGGCGTCGTTGCGCACGACATGGGTCTGCGCCCCCAGCTCGTTCAGGTAATGGACGAGGTTGTAGGTGAAGCTGTCGTAGTTATCGATCACCAGGATCATGGCGCCTATCTAGGCCGTGGCTGACGCTGCGCCAAGCACGCCGATTGGCGAGCGGGCCGACTCCGCCGATCTTGTCTTCATGGCGAAGCTCCCGTCCGCCCTCGACCCCGACGCCCTGGCCACGGCCCGGGGCCTTCTGATGCGCCGTGAGCGGCCACAGAAGCTATGGCCGGTGCTGGGCGCGGCCGGCATGCTGGCGGTGTCGGCCCTGCTGTTCGCCGCGGCCATGGTGACGGCGCCGCCGCTCACCAGCGAACACGTGATCGCGCGGAGCATGGAGTAGGCCTAGACGAACCGCCAGCTCTCCTCGGCGGCGCGGCGCAGGGCGCGGGCCTTGTGCAGGGTCTCGTCGTACTCGGCGTCGGGGTCTGAATCGGCCACCACGCCGCCGCCGGCCTGGACGTACATGGTCCCGTCCTTGAAGAGGGCGGTGCGCAGGACGATGCAGGTGTCCACCGAGCCGTCGCAGCCGAAATAGCCCGCCGCGCCCGCATAGCCCACGCCGCGCTTCTCGATCTCGAGCTCGTCGATGATCTCCATGGCGCGGACCTTGGGCGCGCCGGACAGCGTGCCGGCGGGCAGGGCGGCCATCACCACGTCGACGGGATCCAGGCCCTCCGGCGCGTCGCCCTCGACGTTGGAGACCAGGTGCATGACGTGGCTGTAGCGCTCGACGAAGAAGCTGTCGGTGACCCGCACGCGGGGCGCCTGGGGGCTTTGCGGCGCCTCGTTCGCGCCGGCGTCCTTCAGCATGGCCACCCGGCCCACGTCGTTGCGGCCGAGGTCGAGCAGCATCAGGTGCTCGGCGCGCTCCTTGGGGTCGGCGACCAGCTCGGCCTCGAGCGCGGCGTCCTCGGCCGGGGTCGCGCCGCGCGGGCGGGTGCCGGCGATCGGGCGGATGGTGATCTTGCCGTCGCGCAGCCGCACCAGGATCTCCGGCGAGGAGCCGGCCAGCTGGAAGTCGCCGAAGTTCAGATAGAACAGGAAGGGTGACGGATTGGTGCGCCTGAGCGAGCGGTAGAGGGCGAACGGATCGCGCGTGAACGGCGCGCGGAAGCGGTGGCTGGGCACCACCTGGAAGATGTCGCCGGCGTGGATATAGGCCTTCGCGGCGGCCACGATCTCCCGGTAGCGCTCGCGGCTGACCGGGGTGGTGAAGGCGTCCGGCTCCGGGACGCCGTCGCCCTTCAGCGGCGGGGCCGGGCGCTTCAGGTCGGCCATCACCGCGGCGATGCGGGCCTCGGCGGCGGCGTAGGCCGCCTCGGCCGAGGCGGTGTCCGGACGCACAGGCGTCACCAGGATGATCTCCTGGGCGATGGCGTCGAAGATCGCCACGATGGAGGGCCGGGTCATCACCCCGTCGGGCAGGTCCAGCGGGTCGGGATTGGCGTTCGGCAGGCGCTCGGCCAGCCGCACCATGTCGTAGCCCATGGCCCCGAACAGGCCGGCGGACGGCGGCGGCAGGCCGGCGGGCCGCTCGATCCGCGAGGCGGCCACCAGGTCGCGCAGGCTGTCCAGCGCTCCGCCGGGCTGGGCGGTGAAGCGGCCGGCGGCGATGTCGTCGCCCTCGGCCACCTCGGCCGCGTCGCCCCGGCAGCGCCAGACGAGGTCGGGATTGAGCGTGATGATCGAATAGCGCGCGCGGAAAGCGCCGCCCTCGACACTTTCGAACAGGAAGGCGTAGGGCCGCCCGTGGCCGATCTTCAGATAGGCCGAGACCGGCGTCTCCAGGTCGTCGATCAGCCGCGTCCAGACGAGCTGCGGATTGCCTTGCCCGTACGTCTGCTCGAAGGCCGTAAACGCCGGCTCGATCTTCATTTCGCCAGCGGCGCCTTGCCGGCCGGCGCGCCGCCCTTGCCGGCGGGCGCCCCCTTGCCGTCGAGGGGCTCCAGGCCGATGGCTTCGCGGGCGCGGTTCGCGTCCATGGTCACCTTGACCGTCTGACGGGCGTAGACGTGGGCGGACTCGCCGATCTCGCGGACGAAGCCCTGGGTCATCTGCGGGCGCAGCTGCTCTTCGTTCTGGGCGAGGGTCGTGGGATCGCCCACGTGGACCGCCTCCAGCTTGCCGACGAAGAAGCCCGGATGGTTGTCCTGGGCCGTGAAGACGTCGCCGGGACGCGAGCCGAACGCCTTGCCGAGCAGGTCCTGCGACAGGGCCTGGTTCTGGCCGGCGCTGCGGCGGTCGAGGGCGGCGACCTGGCTGACGGTGACGCCGGCGGACTTGGCCACCGCATCCAGGCTCTCGCCTTTGGTGACCCGCGCCGCCAGGGCCTCGGCCTTGGCCTGCATGGCCTTCATCAGCTCGCGCTGGGTCCAGAAGCGGGCGAGCTGCGGCTTGATCTCCTCCAGGGGCGGCAGGGCCGGCGGGGTGATCTTCTCGACGCGGACGGCGAAGTACTCGCCGTTGCCGGCGTCCTCGACCTCGCTCTCGCCGCCGGCCGGCAGCGACCAGGCGGTCTCCATCAGCTTCTGCGAGAGGCCCTGCACCGGCTGGCCGGTGGAATCGCGGCCGCCCTGGGTGAGCGGGCCGAGGGTCTCGGTGGCCACGCCGGCCTTGGCGGCGGAGGCGGCGAGGTTCGCGCCGCCCTGGTGGGCGTCGTCATAGGCCTGGGTGAGGGCGTAGACCTTCTCGGCGGCCTGGTCCTTGCGGATCTCGGCTTCCAGGGCCGGCCGGACCTCGTCCAGGGTCACCGCGCGCCCGGGCGTCACCGACATCACCTTGACCACGGCCATCCCGAGATCGCCCTTCACGGTGGCCACCTGGCCGGCAGGGGTGGTGAAAGCGGCCGTGGCCACCTTGCCGTCGGGAATCGCGGTCTTCGGCTTGTTGGCGTAGGTGATCGCCTCCACGCCGGCCTGCTTGGCGACCAGCGCCGGGTCGGCCCCCTTGGCCAGGCCCTGGGTGATCTGAGCCGCGGCTGCGGCGTCCTTGGCCGGGATCTGGATGACCGTGCGGGTCTCCGGCGAGGAGAGCGTGTCCTTGCGGAAGTTGAAGCGCTTCTGCAGCTCCGCCGGATCGATGGGCGCGGTGGCCGCCACCTGGCTGGGCGAGAACTTCACCACCGTCAGCGTGCGGAACTCCGGCCGGGTCAGCTGGGCCTTGTTCTCGTTCATCAGCTCGACGAGCTGGGCGTCGGTGGGCGCGGGCGGCTGCGGCACGCTGGCGGGCTCGATCGCGAAGTAGCCGAAGTCGCGGCTTTCCATGGTGTAGATCGCGGCCAGCGCGGCGTAGGCGCGCGGCACGGTGAGGCCCGCGATCAGGCCGGAGGCGGCTTCCTGCTCGGTTATCTGGTCGCGCAACTGGCCCTCGAAATTGGCCGCGGTCAGGTTGTTGTCGGCCAGGCGGCGCAGATAGGACTGCTGGTCGAAGCGTCCGGTGACCTGATCGAAAAAGGCCGGGATCTTGCGCAGCTCGGCGGCGACCAGCTTGTCGGACGGATGCAGACCGATGCGGTTCAGCTTCTCGGCGAAGGCCTCGCTGGTGGCCAGCCCCTGCAGCACCTGACGGTCCAGGCCGTTCTGAGCGGCGAGCTCGGGGCTGATCTGCTGGCCGTACTGCTGCTCCAGCTTGCCCTTGAAGCCGTCGAAGGCGCGCTTGAATTCCGCGGGGCCAATGCTGCGCGATCCAGCGGTGATCACCGAATTGCTGATCCTGGGCGAGAAGTTGTTGCGGTTGCCGATCCCGAAGACGACGAAGCTGACGATCAGAAGGCCGAAGAGCAGGGTGGCGACCCAGGATTTCGCGAAGACGCGAATGGCGGAGAGCATTGAAACCCTTTCAGGGGCCAGGCGGATGGAACCCGCCGGGCGCAGGACATGGGCGCCGGTATAGTGGAGGCCCCTTGCGCCCCGCAAGCGCGTGACATGCGCCGCCGCTTGCCTTAACCGCGCCAAGGCGGCGTCGCGCCGCGCATCTCGCGAGGCTGAATGACCGTTCCGACCCCTCTGATCGCCGGCAATTGGAAGATGCACGGCACAGCGGCCACGATAGACGAGGCGCGCAAGGTGGCCGCCCAGGTGAAGGGGACGAGCCCGCGTGTGGCGATCTGTCCGCCCGCCACCCTGATCCATCAGCTCAGTGAGGCGCTGAAGGGCTCGGCGGTTCTGGTCGGGGCGCAGGACTGCCATTGCGAGTCGGCCGGGGCCTATACCGGCGACGTCTCCGCCGAGATGCTGGCCGACGCCGGCGCGAAGCTGGTGATCCTCGGTCACTCCGAACGCCGGGCCGGCTACGGCGAAACCGACGCCCTGGTCGCGAAGAAGACCGCCGGCGCCCTGCGTGCCGGCCTGGAGCCCATCGTCTGCGTCGGCGAGACCATCGACCAGCGCAAAGCCGGCGAGGCGCTGGCCGTGGTGACCGGGCAGGTGAGGGGCTCCCTGCCGCCCGAGGTGGCCGGACAGGCTTTTTCCGTCGCCTACGAGCCGGTGTGGGCGATCGGCTCGGGCCTGACGCCCGCCGTGGCCGAGATCGAAGAGGTCCACGCCGCCATCCGCGCCATCCTGCGCGAGCTGTTCGGCGCGGCCAGCGACTCCGCGCCGATCCTCTACGGCGGCTCGGTGAAGCCCTCCAACGCCGCGGAGATCCTGCATGCGGCAGAGGTCGGCGGCGCGCTGGTCGGCGGCGCGTCGCTGAAGGCTGACGACTTCCTTGGGATCATCAACGCGCTCTAGGCGGACGGCCCCTTCAGCTCGACGGTGTTCCCCTCCGGGTCGCGGATGTAAAGAGAGAAGCCGTCGCCGTCGGCGCCATAGCGGGGGCCCTCTTCGACCACCGCGACCCCGCGCGCCTCCAGGTGGGCGCGGATCGCCGCCTCGTCGAAAGGCCGCACCTGCAGGGCGAAGTGGTCGAGGTTGCGCCCCTTCGCGCCGGGGCCGGCGCCGCCCGCTTTGCCGAGCGGACCGTCGAGGGTCACTAGGTCGATCATCTGCCGGCCGGCGCGGATGTGGGTCAGGCCGAGCTCGGGCCTGTCGCGGTCGACCGAAAGCCCAAGCACTTCGCCGTAGAAGGCCAGCATGGCGGCCTTGTCGCGCACCCGCAGCACGATGTGATCGAAGCCGTCCACGCGGATCGGATGGGCCATCGCTCGTCTCCCTGGCGTCTTCGGCGGAGATGGGAAGCCGGCGCCTATAGCAAAAGCCCGTAGAGCCGGCAGTCGCGTCGCTCGCCGTCGCGCAGGACGTGGCCGCGCAGCATGCCTTCCTCCGCGAAGCCCAGCTTCTCCAGCAGGGCCTCCGAACGGCGGTTGCCCAGGTGGGTGCGGGCCAGCAGGCGGCGCACGCCGCTGGACGCCGCGTAGGACAGCACCGCCTGCATGGCCTCCTGCGCATAGCCCTGGCCCCAGGCCTCGCGGCCCAGCATGAAGCCCACCTCGGCGCGGTGATGCCGCCGGTCGATCTCGGAGAGGTCGCAGGTCCCCAGGAACCGGCCGTCCGAGAGCGTCCGCAGCGACCAGTAGAAGGCCCGCCCGGAGGCCATCTCGTCCACCTGGCCCGCGACGATGCCGTCGATCACGTCGGGGTCGTCGATCTCGCCCACGTCCCAGAAGGCCATGACCTCGGCGTCGGCCATCAAGGGGAAGATCTGCCGCGCGTCCTCGTTCGCCAGGGGCGCCAGCCTTATCCTCTCCGTCTCGAGGATCGGCGGATGGCTGGGATCGGGGCTCATGCTACGCGGAACGTCCGGAGGCCAATCTTGTGTCGGGGCTGCGACGCCCTAGCTATGGCCTTGGCGCGTGCTCGGTGATAGAGCCCGCGCTTCATTTCGGCGGACCCGTCCTCGTTTGCGCGGGGGTGTGACCGCCCGAACGCACCGGATGAAAACAAGACCATGCTGATCGGCATCCTGCTGACCGTCCAGATCCTCGTCAGCATCGCGCTCGTGGGCGTGGTGCTGCTGCAGCGGTCGGAAGGCGGCGGTTTCGTGGGCGGCGGCAGCGCGGGCGGCGTGATGTCCGTGCGCGGCGCGGGCGACCTCTTGACCCGCACCACCTGGATCCTGGGTTCGGCCTTCTTCATCATCAGCCTGCTGCTGACCATCCTGTCCGGCCGTGAGCGCGGCGCGGCCTCGGTGGTCGACCGGCTGAAGATCGACAACATCGATCCCTCGACCCTGAACCATCCGCAGCCGGCCCGGCCGCCGGCCGGCACCGCCCAGCCCGGCGGTCCGCAGAGCGCGCCGGTCCCGCTGCAGGCGCCGACGCCGCAGATCAACAACCCGTTCCTCGGTCAGCCGGCCGGGCCTTCGGCGCCGCCTTCCAAGTAGTCTCCCTAGAAATCCGCACGACCCTGGTCGATTCGGGCGGCGAACGCTCGAATCGCTGCTAATCTGGACGCCCATGGCCCGGTACATCTTCATCACCGGCGGCGTGGTCTCCTCCTTGGGTAAGGGTCTCGCGTCCGCCGCGCTCGGCGCGCTGTTGCAGGCGCGCGGCTACAAGGTCCGCCTGCGCAAGCTGGACCCCTACCTGAACGTCGATCCGGGCACGATGAGCCCCTATCAGCACGGCGAGGTCTTTGTCACCGACGACGGGGCCGAGACCGACCTGGACCTCGGCCACTACGAGCGCTTCACCGGGGTGAACGCCACCAAGGCCGACAACATCACCACCGGCCAGATCTACAAGACCATCATCGAGAAGGAGCGCCGCGGCGACTACCTGGGCGCGACGGTGCAGGTGATCCCGCACGTCACCGGCGAGATCAAGGACTTCGTCCTGGCCGATCCGGGCGAGGGCGTCGACTTCGTGCTGGTCGAGGTAGGCGGCACGGTGGGCGACATCGAGGGCCTGCCGTTCTTCGAGGCGATCCGCCAGCTGGGCCAGGAGCTGCCCCGCGGCCACGCCTGCTACATCCACCTGACGCTGCTGCCGTTCATCAAGACGGCCGGCGAGATGAAGACCAAGCCCACCCAGCACTCGGTGAAGGAGCTGCGCTCCATCGGCATCCAGCCGGACATCCTGCTCTGCCGTTGCGAGATGCCGATCCCCGAGGGCGAGCGGAAGAAGCTGGGCCTGTTCTGCAACGTGCGGCCGAGCGCGGTCATCCAGGCGATGGACAGCGCCAACATCTACGCCGTGCCGCTGGACTATCACGTCCAGGGCCTGGACGCCGAGGTGCTGGACGTCTTCGGCCTAGCCGAGACCGCGCCCAAGCCGGACCTGTCGCGCTGGGAGGCGATCTCCCACACCCTCAGCCATCCGGACGGCGAGGTGAACATCGCCATCGTCGGCAAGTACACGGCGCTGACCGACGCCTACAAATCCCTGATCGAGGCCCTGACCCACGGCGGCGTGGCCAACAATGTCCGCATCAAGCTGGACTGGATCGAGGGCGAGACCTTCGAGGCCGACGAAGCGATGATCGGCGAGCGCCTGACCGGGGTGCACGGGGTGCTGGTGCCCGGCGCCTTCGGCGAGCGCGGCTCGGAGGGGATGATCCGCGCGGTCAAGTTCGCCCGCGAGCACGCCATTCCCTACTTCGGCATCTGCTTCGGCATGCAGATGGCGATGATCGAGGCGGCCCGGAACCTGGCCGGCATCCACCAGGCGTCGTCCACCGAGTTCGGACCGACGTCGGAGCCCATCGTCGGCCTGATGACCGAATGGGTGAAGGGCAACCAGAAGGAAACCCGCGCCGAGGGCGGCGAGATGGGCGGCACCATGCGCTGCGGCGCCTATGAGGCCTTCCTGACGCCAGGCAGCAAGGTGGAGGCGATCTACGGGACCCAGGCGATCTTCGAGCGCCACCGGCACCGCTACGAGGTCAACATCGCCTACCGCGATGCGATCGAGGCCACCGGGCTGAAGTTCACCGGCCTGTCGCCGGACGGCATCCTGCCGGAGCTCTGCGAGCGCACCGACCATCCCTGGTTCGTGGGCGTGCAGTACCATCCGGAGCTGAAGAGCCGGCCCTTCGACCCGCATCCGCTGTTCGCCAGCTTCATCGGCGCCGCCCGCAACCGCAGCCGGCTGGTCTGACCTGGCGGCATCCGTTTTGGGGCGAGCCCATAGCGTGGCGACCCTCCTCCCCTTGTGGGAGGTGGCGGCGGCCGGATGGCCGACGGAGGTGGGGTCGCGCTCACCTCTCCGCGCGAACTGAGCTTCGAATAGAGCCGCGAGGTCGAGAAACCCCACGTCCGACCCGCTCCGCGGGCCACCTCCTCCCACAAGGGGAGGAGGAGACCGGAGGCGCCGGTGAATGTCGATACGACCTATGCTGACAAGTCGGACCATCCGGCGCACCTTCCGCAGATGCGCAGTCCTCTCGCCCTCACGATCTTGGTCGGGCTCGCAATCGCGGCGCCCGCCGCAGCGCAGACCCAGATCGAACTCAACCAATTGGCCGCTGCGAACTTCCGGAAGGCCGACGCCCAACTCAACGCGCTCTACCGGAGGGTCACCAATCACCTGCCGGCCGGGGCGAAGGCGAAGCTGGTCGCGTCCCAGCGCCTCTGGATCTCCTTCCGCGACGCCGAGTGCAGGTTCCGGGCCGAGAGCGTGGCCGGCGGCTCCGCCCAGCCCATGGTGTTCGCAGGCTGTCAGGCGACGCTCACCCGCGAGCGCATCAAGAGCCTTTCGGCCGTGACCGTCGGTTGCCAGGAGGGCGACGTCAGCTGTTTAAGGACGCCTTAGAACTCCGGGCGCGCAGGCGAAGGCCTAGCGGCCGACCGCGAACAGCTTGACCATCGGCCGGACGCCGGCGTCCGTGTCCTTGGCGTGGCCGAGGTAGCCGTCCACGCCGAACGCGTCCTCCAGGGTCCGCAGCAGCGAATAGTGGCTGTAGGGCGTTTCGTCCTTCACGCCGCGCGGGCCGTGGTTGGTGATCACCACGGTGGGGATATGGCCGCCGCCGTAGTTCGCGACCGAGCCCGGAACGATCCCGCAACAGCCGCCGACGCTGCCGCCGGAGCCTTCGTCGAAGGTGATGATGATCGCCATGTTCTGCTTGCTGGCCCAGGCGGGCGTGGCCTGCAGCCGGCGGACCAGCTCGCCGGTGTAGGCGTCGCCGCGGCGGATCAGCGACTTGTCCTGGTCGGTGTTCCCGTCGCAGTCGGCCGGCACGCCGTCGCCGTGCAGGCCATGCATCTCGTTGCACTGGTTGGGCACGATGAGGGCGAAGTTGGGCAGCTGGCCGCTGGCCAGGTCGCGGTCGAGCTGGTCGAAGCCCACGATCCGTTCGGCGCGATGCGGGTCGTCCTGCACGCTGGCGAAATTCATGAAGCCCGAGTGCTTGGAGGCGTAAAGCGACGCCGTGCGCATCCCGTTGGCCGCCTTCGGGTCGCCGGCGATCACCGCGCCGGAGCCGGGCTCCGGCAGGTTCTCGTAATAGCCTTTCCAGGTCAGGCCGATCGCCAGAAGCTGGTCGCCCAGGTGCGGAACCTGCACCCGGTGAGTCGCATAGCCCGGCGCCTTGGCGCCGCCGCAGAACGGGCGCGTCGAGCCGGGATCGCAGTAATAGGCGTCGTCGTCGTGGATACCGAAGGTGTCGCCGCCCAGGAGGGCCACATAGTTGGCCTCGCTGGGATGCACCTCGGCGAAGAACTGGGCCGCGTCGCCGTACTTCACCGCCAGGCCCGCGATGTTGGGGGCCGACGCGGGGCTCATGATCTGGCCGTAGTCCTTGTTCTCCTCAAGGATCACGAAGACATGGTCATAGTGCGGGACGCCCTCGCGGCCGGCCGTCGGCGCGGCCGGAGCGGCGAGGGGAGACAGGACCAGTCCTGCGGCAACCGCCGCAACCGTAAAGAAACGCCGCATCAGACTCTCGCCCTCCCGCTTTGGGGTCCACCTAGCAGACCGCATTCCGGGGCGTCTCGCGCCGTTTTACGACAGCTCGGCGACAGTCCTCACCCTACGGACGGTTGACGGACGCCAGCGCCGGGCGCCTGCTGCTCCGAGGGGAGCCCGCCGATACTCGACCTGGCCCTGGCGCGACGCTGAGAGGTGGGCAGGCAGCCGCGGTGAAACGGCCATGATCAAGATCGTCTTTTGCCTTCGCCGGCTTCCGGAGCTCTCGCGAGAGGCATTCGCCCGCTATTGGCTGAGGAACACGGTCCCCTCGTCCGGAGATTGGCGGGCGACCTCATGATCCAGCGTTATGTCCAAAGTCATCTTCTGCAGGACGATCGCCTGACCCCTCTGATCCACGCGCGAAGCGCCGAGCCTGAGCCCTACGACGGCGTCGCCGAACTTTGGTGGCGTTCGTTGGGCGACATCTTCTCGGCCGCTCAGACGGAAAAGGGGCTCGCCGCCAGCCAGGCGCTCCTGGCCGACGAGCGCACCTTCATCGACTTGCCCCGCTCTCCGCTCTTCTTCGCCAACGAGCACGAGATTCTTTCAGACAAGGCTCGACCCGCCATCTGATGGCGCGTCGGTTCAGGAGGCCCATCCATGCTCGATCTGGCCCAGGCGATCGCCCACCACATCCTGGTGTTCAGCCTGTTCGGCGTGCTGTTCGCCGAGCTGATGCTCGTGCAGCCGGGCGTCGGCTTGGCGACCATCGCCCGAGTGGGCCGCATCGACCTGATGTACGGCGCCCTGGCCGGCCTGATCATCGTCGTCGGCTTCTCGCGGGCGGTCTTCGCGGCGAAGGGCTGGCTCTACTATTCGCACAACCTCTTCTTCTGGCTGAAGGTGGGGACCTTCCTGGTCATCGGCCTGCTGTCTGTCCCGCCGACCATCGCCTACATCCGCTGGCGGCGGAGCGGGGCCGCACCCGCCGACGCGCAGGTGGCCGGCGTGCGCCGCTGGCTGTGGGCCGAGACCCTGCTCTTCGCCCTGTTGCCGGCCTTCGCCGCGGCCATGGCCCGCGGCTACGGCGAATTCCCGGTCCGCTGAGGCGCGGCGGGGCCATCGATGCAGACCGCGGACGACCTTCGCCGGATCGCGCTCTCCCTGCCGCGGGCCTACGAGGACCTGCACCGCCGCCGGCCGGCGTTCCGGGTGCAGAAACGGATCTTCGCCATGCTGGGCGTCGCCGGCAACGCCAGCCTGTTCCCGGAGCTGGCGGCGGACCAGGTCGCCGTCGTCAAGCTGGACCGCGACGACCAGCTCAACCTGGCGGCGGCCCATCCCGGCGCGGTGCGGCCCACCGAGACCTACGGCCATCACGGCTGGACCTATTTGCGCCTGCCGGACCTCACCGAGGACACCCTGACCCTGCTGACCCGGCTGGCCTGGACGCATGTGGCGCCAAAGCAACTGTCGCGGACGTTGTCGTGATGCGCTCAAGAGTCGACTACCCGACTCGCAACGATCGGCCGGGAACAACGTTCTTCGGCTGACCGGAGGCCCACATGGCCCGCACGCCCGATAAACTCACCGACATCGTCATCGCCAACGACAAGCTGCTCAAGGCGATGATCGCCTTGCTGGCGTTGAAGGACCGCTATCTGCTGGACGAGCTGCGCGTGGTCTTCGACCACGTCCATGACCGCGACCCGGGTAACGAGGTTGGCCTGGCGAACCGCGCCGTCTGGGCGCATATCCGCGAAGAGCTCAACGTCATCGCCGACATGGTCGGGGACGAGGCGTCGCCGGACACAAACCTCGGCGAGGCTGGCGCGCACTACGGCGGCTGAACGGCCGAGCGAGGCTCGCCTTGAATCGCGGCGGGGTTTCAGGCATAAGCCCGCGCTCACGTCGGCGGACTTAGGTCCGCAGGCCTCCTTTTTACGCCCGCGAGATATTCCGATGGCCGTTCCTAAACGCAAAACCTCGCCCTCGCGGCGGAACATGCGCCGCTCCCACCACGCGCTCGGCGCCAATTCCTTCGTCGAGGACAAGGAAACCGGCGAACTGAAGCGCCCGCACCACGTCGACCTGAAGACCGGCATGTACAAGGGCCGCCAGGTCCTGACGCCGAAGGAAGACTAGCGCTTCCAAGCCAAAGAGATTTCGAACGCCGGCTGCGGATCGTGGCCGGCGTTTTCGATTCCAGGGTTCGGCCCTAGGCTGACGCCATGTCCGTTCGACGCATCAGCCTCGCCGCCGCCTTTGCGATCGTCGCCTCGGCGGCAAGCGCTGCGCCGCCGCTCACCGCTCAGGGCTGGGGGAAGCTGCGCATCGGGATGCGGGAGCGCGAGGCGGTGCGGCTGTTCCACCTGCGCGTGCCCAAGGGACTCGGCCCGGACAGCTTCGAATGCCGTCAGGACCAGCTTCCCAGCCAGCCGGGGCTGAATGTCATGGCCGAGCGGGGCGTGGTGACACGCATCACCATGGACGGCGACAGCCAACTCCAAACAGATCGCGGCCTTGGCCTTGGCGCGAGGGAGGCCGACATCCGCCGCGCCTATGGCCCGACGCTGAAGATCGCCATGACGCCCTATGAGGAGGAACCGGCCCACCAGCTGATCTTCTGGACCGCCCATGGAAAGCGAGGCGTCCGCTACGACACCAATGTCGCAGGCTCCGTCGAGGCGATCTACGTCGGCAGCCGGTCGATCACCTACATCGAGGGCTGTTCCTGAACCTACTGACTGCGCCCGCGCGCCTGCACCGCCGCGCGGCGGGCCTCGACCATCTCCGGGGTCACCGCGGCGTTGTGGACGACCGAGCGCTCGTGCTCCAGCGCCAGGCCGTCGCCCAGCGACAGCGCATAGCCGTCGTCGATCATCGCCTTGTAGGCTGCCAGCATGTCGGCCTCGATGGAGGCCATCTCGCGCGCCAGCTTGAGCGCCGTGGGCATCAGCTCGGCCGGCTCGACCACCCGGTTCACCAGACCCCAGTCATAGGCCTGCTGGGCGGAGAGGAAGTTGCCGGTCAGCGACAGCTCCTTGGCGCGGTAGGGGCCGATGGCCCGCGACAGTTTCTGCGACAGGCCCCAGCCGGGCGTGATCCCGACCCGGGCGTGGGTGTCGGCGAAGCGGGCGTTGGTCGAGCAGATCAGGATGTCGCAGGCCAGCGCCACCTCGAAGCCGCCGGTGATCGCCACCCCGTTGATCGCGCCCACGATCGGCTTGGAGCAGGCCAGGACGGCGCGGGCCGGGTTCTCCGCCGGGTCGGTGGCGTTGGCCGCGCCCATGCCCAGCGGATCGGTGGAAAGCTCCTTCAGGTCCAGGCCCGCGGTGAAGGCGCGCTCGCCCGCACCGGTCAGCACCACGACCTTCACGGACGGGTCGGCGTCCAGCTCGGTCAGCGCCTGGCGCAACGCCGCCCGCAAAGCCTTGGAAAGCGCGTTCATCGCCTCGGGGCGGTTCAACGTGACGATGGCGACGGCGTCCTGGCGTTCGACGAGCAGCATGGGGTCCTCCTGAGCATCAGCTAGCACCTCCTCTCCCCGGAGCGAAGCGACAGAGGGAGAGGGAAGGGAGAGGGCGTTGCCCGAACACCGGAAGCTGGCTAAGCCTCGCCCGCGCCCGAAAACCCGAGGTCCGAGAGATTCCCATGACCGAGATCGTCGACATCACCGCCCGCGAAATCCTCGACAGCCGCGGCAATCCGACGGTGGAGGTGGACGTGGTCCTGGAGGACGGCGCCATGGGCCGCGCCGCCGTGCCCTCGGGCGCCTCGACCGGCGCCCACGAGGCGGTGGAGAAGCGCGACGGCGACAAGTCCCGCTATGGCGGCAAGGGCGTCCTGCAGGCGGTCGACGCGGTGAACGGCGAGATCTACGACGCGCTCGCCGGCGCCGACGCCGAGGACCAGCGCCGGCTGGACCGGATGCTGATCGACCTCGACGGCACGCCGAACAAGTCGCGGCTGGGCGCCAACGCCATCCTGGGGGTCAGCCTGGCCGCCGCCAAGGCCGCCGCCAGCTCCTCGGCCCTGCCGCTCTACAAGTACGTCGGCGGCGTCTCGGCGCGGGTGCTGCCGGTGCCGATGATGAACATCATCAACGGTGGGGCGCACGCCGACAATCCGATCGACATCCAGGAGTTCATGATCCTGCCGGTGGGCGGCGCGACCTTCGCCGAGGCCCTGCGCATGGGCTCGGAAATCTTCCACGCGCTGAAGGCCAAGCTGCACGCCGCCGGCCACAACACCAACGTCGGCGACGAGGGCGGCTTCGCCCCCAACATCGGCTCGGCCGAGGAGGCGCTGACCTTCATCATGCAGGCCGGCGAGGCGGCCGGCTACAAGCCGCAGACCGACTTCGTCCTGGGCCTGGACGCCGCCGCCAGCGAGTTCTTCAAGGGCGGCCAATATGTGATGGCGGGCGAGGGCAAGACCCTCGATCCGGCCGGCATGGTCGACTACCTGGCCGGCCTGGTCGCCAAGTTCCCCATCGTCACCATCGAGGACGGCTGCGCCGAGGACGACTTCGCGGGCTGGAAGCTGTTGACCGACAAGCTGGGCGGCAAGATCCAGCTGGTCGGTGACGACATCTTCGTCACCAACCCCGAGCGCCTGGCCATGGGCATCGAGAAGGGCCTGGCCAATTCGATCCTGGTGAAGGTCAACCAGATCGGCACCCTGTCGGAGACCCTCGACGCCGTCGACCTGGCGCACCGCAACGCCTACACCGCGGTGATGAGCCACCGGTCGGGCGAGACCGAGGACTCCACCATCGCCGACCTGGCCGTGGCCACCAACTGCGGGCAGATCAAGACTGGCTCGCTCAGCCGCTCCGACCGCACGGCCAAGTACAACCAGCTGCTGCGCATCGAGGAAGAGCTGGGCGACCAGGCGGTCTACGCCGGCCGGGGCGCCCTGAAGCGGTAGACCGCCCGGTAGGCCGCGTGGGACCCCTCACCAACGAGACCCTGCCGGCCGCCTTCCGGCAGGCCGTAGGGCTGCAGACGGCGGGGGACTTTCCGGCGGCGGCGGCGATCTGGCGGCGGGTCGTGGCGGCCGCGCCCGGCAGCGCCGAGGCCTGGCGCAACTTCGCCGACGTGCTGACCGCGCTGGGCGATTTCGAGGCGGCGGAAGCGGCCTATCGGCGGGCCCACGCCGCGCGGCCGAAGGCGGCCTGGGCGCTCTGGGGCCTGGCGGGCTTCCTGCACAAGACCGGGCGATGGCGCGAGGCCGATCCCCTCTACGCGCAGGCGCTGGCGGCCACGCCGGACGACCCGCACCTGCGCCTGGCCTACGGGCACCTGAAGCTCGGCCTCGGCGACTTCGCGGGCGGTTGGCCACTCTACGAGAGCCGCAAGGGTCTGGCCGGGCAGGGCGCCGATCCGCCGCCCCTGCGCAACGAATGGCAGGGCGAGCCGGTGGAGGGCCGCCGCCTGCTGATCTGGCCCGAGCAGGGGTTCGGCGACCAGATCCAGGTCGTCCGCTACGCCTTGGAGCTGCAGGCGCGGGGCGCCGCGGTGACCCTGGTCTGCCCGCCGGAGCTCGCGGCGCTGTTCGCCGAGCTGCCGCTCAAGGTGGCGACGCGGGAGCAGACCATGCGGCTGGACGAGCCGGACTACTGGGCCCTGGCGCTGTCTGCGCCCGGCCGGCTCGGTGTCGCCCTCGGCGACCTCAAGGGCGCGCCCTACCTGCGGGTCCCGGCGGACCGGCAAAGCAAGTGGGCGGGGTATGTCCCGGCCGGCTCGGTCGGGGTCGCCTGGCGCGGGCGGTCGACCCATCCGAACGACGCCCACCGTTCGCTGCCGTCTGTGGACGCCCTGCAACCGCTGCGCGAGGCCGGCGCGCGCCTCGTGGACCTCACCGAACCGTTGGGCGACTTCGCCGACCTCGCCGCCATCGTCGAACATCTGGACCTCGTGGTGACCGTCGACACCGCCGTCGGCCACCTGGCGGGCGCGCTGGGCAAGCCCTGCTGGCTCCTGCTGCCCTGGTTCCGGCAGGACTGGCGCTGGCTCGAGGGCCGCGACGACAGCCCCTGGTACGCCGGCCACCGCCTGTTCCGCCAGGCGCCCGGCGAGGGTTGGGCGCCGGTCGTGGGCCGCGTCGCAGAGGCCTGGCGGCGCGCCCACGCCTAGCCGCCGGGATTGCCGCAAGACCGCCGAGCCGCCACTCTTGCCCCGAATCCGCCGGGGAGGGCGCGATGACCTCAGCTTCGAGCCCGCCCGACGCGCGGCCGGCCGCCGGCCCGCTGATCCTGGGCCTCTGCTTCGCCGCCGCGCTGTGCGAGGGCTTCGACGTCCAGGCCGCGGGCGTCACGGGCGCCGGCGTCGCGCACGCGTTCGGCGTCCAGCCCAGCGGGCTCGGCGGCTTCTTCACGGCGGGCAACGTCGGCCTGCTGTTCGGCGCGGCGCTCGGCGGGCGGCTGTCGGACCGGGTCGGGCGAAGGATCGTGCTGATCGTGTCCCTGGCGGTGTTCGGCGTCTTCTCCCTGGCGGCGGCCCAGGCGCAGAGCCTGACGATGCTGACCGCGTTCCGCGTGCTGACCGGCCTGGGCCTCGGCGGGGCCATGCCCAACGCCATCGCCATCGCCGCCGACTTCGGCGGGCTGTCGCCGCGCAGCGGGCACGTCGCGGTGAGCTACTTCGGCATGCCGCTGGGCGGCGCGGCGGCCAGCGCCCTGGCGGCCGTTCTGCCGATGAACCAGTGGCGCGAGGTCTTCGTCATGGGCGGCGCGACCCCGTTGATCGCCGCCGCGGCGATCCTGCTCCTGATGCCCGAGACCGTGGGGCGGGCGGCGGCTGTTAGGCCGGGCGGCGCGCCCGCCAGCATCGCCCACGCCCTGTTTGGCGAAGGACGGGCCTACCGCACCCTGGCGCTGTGGGCCGGGATATTCCTGATGGCCCTGGCGCTGCACCTGATGCTGAACTGGCTGCCCCTGCTGCTGCAGGCCCAGGGCCTGTCGAAGGGCCAGGCGGCGCTCGCCCAGGTGGGCTTCAACCTGGCTGGTGCCGCGGGAGCCTTGGCCGTGGGCGTGGCGATGGACGGCGGCGCGCGCCGGCCGGCCGTGATCGCCGCCGTCGTGGGGCTGCCGGCCGTGCTCCTGCTCATGGCCGTGCTGCATGGACCGGGCATGATCGGCCTGGCCGCGGGCCTGGGCGCGGCGGTCCTGGCCGTGCAGGTGATCCTCTACGCCGTGGCCGGCGGCCTCTATCCGCCGTCGGTGCGCGGGACGGGTCTCGGCGCCTCGGTGGCCTTCAGCCGGGTGGGCTCGATCGCCGGCCCGGCCTTCGCCGCGGTGTTGCTGGCCTCTGGGGGCAGCGCCGGCCAGGTGCTGGCGGGCCTGCTGCCGATCACCCTCGCCGGCGGGGCCTGCGTCCTGGCTCTGAGCTGGCGCGCGAACCCCCTCGAAAGGCTTGGTTAGCGCGCCGTTAAGCATCCTGGCGGCATTGAGTCCTCTCTGGTGCAGGGATTCGCCGTGCTCGCTCGCCTTCGTCCGTTTTTGCCGACCGCGCTGCTGATCCTGCTGATCGTCTACTTCGCCATGAACGCCTTCACCGGCGACCGCGGCCTGCTCTCCGCCGACCAGCGCGACGAGACCCTGATCGCCAAGACCCGCGAGCTCGCCCAGGTGCAGCGCCAGCGCCAGGATCTCGAGACCCGCGCGCGCCTGCTGCGCGACACCAGCCTTTCCGCCGACCTGCTGGAGGAAAGAGCGCGCTCCCTGCTAGGCTTCGCCGATCCGAGAGACTATGTGATCCGCATGAAGCCTTGAGGCCCGTCGCGGGTTCTAGAAGGCCTCGAGGACGGATCCAGGAGATACGCATGGCGCGTGAGCAGACCGGCGCGGCCGGTCGGCGGAAAGCCAACGGCGCCGAAGCCAAGGAGCCCGCGGACGGGTCCGGCGGTGGCAAGGACGAACTGCTGAAGTTCTATCGGGACATGCTGCTGATCCGCCGCTTCGAGGAGCGCGCGGGCCAGCTCTACGGCATGGGCCTGATCGGCGGCTTCTGCCACCTCTACATCGGCCAGGAGGCGATCGCGGTCGGCGTCCAGTCGGTGAAGACCAAGGGCGACCAGATCATCACCGGCTACCGCGAGCATGGCCACATGCTGGCGGCGGGCATGGACCCCAAGGAGGTGATGGCCGAGCTGACCGGCCGCGCCTCCGGGGTATCGAGGGGCAAGGGCGGCTCGATGCACATGTTCTCGACCGCCGAGGACTTCTATGGCGGTCACGGCATCGTGGGCGCGCAGGTCAGCCTGGGCACCGGCTTGGCCATGGCCAACCGCTACCGCGACGACGGCCACGTCTCTTTCACCTACTTCGGCGACGGCGCGGCCAACCAGGGCCAGGTCTACGAGAGCTTCAACATGGCCGAGCTCTGGAGCCTGCCGGTCGTCTACATCATCGAGAACAACCAGTACGCCATGGGCACGGCCATCGGCCGCTCGTCGTCCGAGACCCATCTCTACAAGCGCGGCGCCTCGTTCCGCATCCCGGGCGAGGAGGTCGACGGCATGGACGTGCTGGCCGTCCGCGCCGCCGCGGGCAAGGCCGCCGAGCACGCCCGCTCCGGCAAGGGCCCCTACATCCTGGAGATGAAGACCTACCGCTACCGCGGCCACTCCATGAGCGACCCGGCCAAGTACCGCACCCGCGAGGAGGTCGACGAGGTCCGCAAGACCCGCGACCCCATCGACCACGTGGAAGAGCTGCTTGAGAAGAACAAGTGGGCTGACGAGGCGGCGCTGAAGGCCATCGACGCGGAGGTGAAGCGCATCGTCGCCGACGCCGCGGAGTTCGCCCGCACCAGCCCCGAGCCCGACCCGAAAGAACTCTACACCGACGTCTACACCGACATCACCCAGGAAGCCTCCGAGGTGGCGGCATGACCGACGTCCTGATGCCGGCCCTGTCTCCGACCATGGAGGAGGGCACGCTCGCCAAATGGCATGTGAAGAAGGGCGACACGGTCAAGTCCGGCGACGTCATCGCCGAGATCGAGACCGACAAGGCCACCA
>NZ_SSMX01000037.1 GCF_004799515.1 Phenylobacterium sp.
TGGAGATCACGTTGATCGCGCCGCCGATCGAGTTGCGGCCGTAGAGGGTGCCTTGCGGGCCGCGCAGCACTTCCACCCGGTCGGTGAAGATCGGCGTCTTGCCGGCCGGCACCGTCGAGGAGCTGTAGACGCCGTCATCGTAGAGGGCGACGGCGTTGGCGATCGGGTGGGAGTTGGTCAGGCGGCCGACGCCGCGGATCGAGTTGCGGTCATTGCTCGCCGAATAGTTCAGGCCGGGCGTGAAGTTGGTCATGTCCTGGATGGAGTTGATCCCCACCAGGTCGCGGTTCGCCGAGGTGAAGGCCGAGATGGCGACCGGCACGTCCTGCAGGCTCTGGGTCCGCTTCTCGGCGGTGACCACCAGCTCCTCGATGGTGGCGCCCGATTCGGCGGCGGCTGCGCCAGCCGCAGCGGTGGGCTTGGTCTGGGCGTGGGCGGACGTTCCCAGCGCGATGGCGAACAGCATGGCGCTAGACGCCAGTAGGCGGACCTTGTTGTGCAACTGAACCTCCCCAGTGGCCCCGAGGGGCGACGGATTTAAGTGAGAGACCGATTTTTTCTTCCCACTGGCTCAGCCGTACGGATGCGTCAATCTCCTTTGGCCATTTTTACAACCAATTTTCGAAAACGTGGTTTGGTGAAAACAGTAATCATTTCTGGGTTTTCAGCGTAAATTAAAATATCGGTATGATTTCAAAAACACGGTTTGGCGAGTACTTGCAACCCTAGGATGGGGGTCCCTAGAGGCTCTCCGTCACCAGGACAACCTTGCCGACGTGGTCGTTGGCCTCCAGGTGGGCGTGCGCCTTGGCCGCCTCAATTAGCGGGAAGGTGGAATCCACCAGGGGGCGCAGCTTGCCGGCCTCGATCCAGGGCCAAACCCGTTCCTCCACGGCGGCGGCCAGCCGGGCCTTCTCGTCGGGGTTCCGCGGCCGCAGCGTCGAGCCGGTGACCACGCCGCGCTTCTGCATCAGCCGGCCGATCGGCAATACAGCCTCGCCGCCGCCCAGGCTGGCGATGAACACAATCCGACCATCCATCTTCAGGGCGTCGAGATTGCGGCTGAAATAGTCCCCGCCGACCATGTCCAGCACCACGTCGACGCCGCCTTCGCGCTTGGCGACTTCGGCGAAATCCTCGGTCCTGGCGTCCACGGCGATGTCGGCGCCCAATTCGCGCGCGGCCTTGGCCTTGGCGGCGCCGCGGGCGGTGGCGATCACCTTGGCCCCGTAGGCCTTGGCCATCTGGATCGCCGTTGTGCCGATGCCTGAGGTCGCGCCGTGCAGCATAAGGGTCTCGCCCATCTTCAGCCCGCCGTGCTCGAAGACATTGGCGAACACCGTGAACACCGTCTCTGGCAGGGCCGCGGCCTGGACGAGGTCGAGGCCCTTGGGGATCGGCAGGGCGTGGCGGGCGTCGCAGACGGCGTATTCCGCGTAACCGCCGCCGCCCAGCAGGGCGCAAACGCGGTCGCCGGCCTTCCAGCGCCCGGCGCCTTCGACCACCTCGCCGGCCACCTCCAGGCCCAGCGTCTCCGGCGACCCCGGCGGCGGCGGATAGAAGCCCATGCGCTGCAGGAGGTCGGGCCGGTTGATCCCGGCGGCGTGGACCTTGATCAGGATTTGGCCGGCCTTGGGCGCCGGCCGCTCGATCTGCACAGGTTTCAGCGCCTCGGCAGGCCCCTTGCCGCCCTCGATGGCGATAGCGGTCATCATCTGCGGCATGGGCCGGCTCCGGTCTGGTTCGAGGCGCCTTGGGTGCGCAAACTTGCGCTTTGGCGGCGTGCGCGGTCAGATAGCGCCCGATCGGGGAGCCGGAAAGGGAGACCCCTCATGGAAGAACCTGCGGAAGTCCGGATCGGACGCGGCCAGCGCCTCGTTGAGGCCACCCGCGAGGATCTGGAACTCTATGGCGTCGCCGAGCTGGAAGAGCGCATCGAGACGCTGCAGGCGGAGATCGCCCGCGTCCAGGCCCAGCTCGACCGCAAACGGGCCGGGCGTGAGGCCGCGGACGCCCTGTTCGGGGTTCGTAACGCCTAGCGCGGGACGACCGTCGGCTTAAAATGGTCCAGATCGCGCGGCAAAGTTCACCGCCTGAGGGAATCTCGGGCGAATGGAGCGGGTTGGGACACTTCGAGCGCCGTTTTGGGCTGGCATGCGGGTTGCACTGACAGTTTTCCGCGACCGTGTGGCGGGTTTGAGTGTAGGTTGAGCACCGGATGAGCGATTTGAACGCCCCTTCGACGCCCTGGCGGGCCGAAGTTATCCAGGACTTCGCCCGCTCGGAGTTGTTCCAGCGGACCTTCCAGGAGGGCATGGACCTCGTGGAGGAAACCGCCGGCTACCTGGACGGGGCCGGACGCCAAGCTTCCAAGCTTCTGTCGCGCAATGCGGCCCTGGCCTATGCGGCCGAAAGCATGCGGCTGACCACGCGCCTTATGCAGGTGGCCTCGTGGCTCCTGGTGCAGCGGGCGGTGCGCGAGGGCGACATGCCGCCGCATGCGGCCTGCGAGGAGCGCTACCGCCTGGGCGGCGCCGAGGTCTCGCGCCATGCCGGCGACACCGAAGGCCTGCCCGCCGAGCTCAACACCCTGCTGGACCGTTCCGAGCGGCTCTACGAGCGCGTCCGCCACCTCGATCGGCGTATGTACATCGAAGGCGCCGCCGACGAGGGGCCGCATCCGGTGCTGTCGCAGCACGACCGGCTGAAGACCGCCTTCGGCGGCTGATCGCGGCGCTTGGCGCCGGGTTCGCCTGATCCCGACATGCAAAACGCCGCGGAGATCGCTCTCCGCGGCGTTTTGGTGGGTCGAGACCCAAGACCACCTATTTGCGGGTGAAACCCGCGAACTTGGCGTTGAAGCGCGAGACGCGGCCGCCGCGGTCCAGCATCTGGTGGCCGCCGCCGGTCCAGGCCGGGTGGGTCTTCGGATCGATGTCCAGGTTCAGGGTCGCGCCTTCCTTCCCGTAGGTGGAACGGGTCTGGTAGGTCGTGCCGTCCGTCATCACCACGGTGATGAAGTGATAGTCCGGATGGGTGTCTTGTTTCATCGGATGAGCGCCTGACGTAAAGGAGCGTCGAAAAGGTTTGAGGCCGCCTTGTGGGGCGGCCTTCAACGAAGCGCGGCGTATAGAGAAACGTCGCCCAGATTGCAAGGTGCGAGCGCGTATGAGCGAGCCTGGGGTGGACGCGCCGGCGGAGGGCCGGCCGAGCACGGGCCAGGCGCTTGCCCAGACCCTCTCCGAAGCGGCGGAGCGGCGGCCACGCAGCCGCAACGTCCAAGCGTTGGGCCGCCTGATCCCCTATGCCGCAGGCCACCGGCTCGACGCGGCCGCGGCGGGCCTGTTCCTGGTCACCGCCTCGGCCGCGAGCCTGGGCCTGACCGGCGCGGCGCGGCTGGTGGTGGATCACCTCACCGGGGCGGGCGCCCATCCGACGGCGCGCTCCATCGCGCCCTGGTTCTGGGTGCTGAGCGGCGTGGCGCTGGCCTTGGCGCTCTCCTCGGCGCTGCGCTACTTCTTCGTCACCAAGCTGGGCGAGCGGATCGTGGCCGACCTGCGCAAGGGGGCCTACGCCCACATCCTGACGCTGGACCCGTCCTTCTTCCTGAAGACCCGCACCGGCGAGGTGCTGTCGCGGCTGACCACCGACATCCAGATCGTCGAGAACCTGCTCACCACCTCGATCTCGGTCTCCCTACGCAATGTGCTGATGCTGATCGGCGGCCTCGGCTACATGGTGATCGTGAGCCCGCGCCTGACCGGCCTGGTGCTGATCACCTTCCCGGTGGTGATCGCGCCGCTCTTCCTGTTCGGCCGCCAGGTGCGCCGGCTGACCGCCTCCACCCAGGACCAGTTCGCCTCGGCCGTCGGCACAGCCGGCGAGACCCTCGACGCCCTGGAGATCGTCCAGGCTTTCGGGCGCGAGGCGGCCGGCGCGGCGCGGTTCGGCGACGCCGTGGAGGCCTCGTTCCGCACGTCCCTGCGGCGGATGAGCGCCCGGGCCCTGATGACCGGGGCGGCCATCGCCCTGGTGTTCGGCGGCGTGGTCTGGATCTTCTGGCTGGGGGTCAGCGCGGCGCTGGCCGGCCAGATGAGCTGGGGCACCCTGATCCAGTTCGTGCTGCTGGCCGTGCTGTCGGCAGGCTCGGTGGGGGCGCTGGGCGAGACCTGGGGCGACGTCCAGAAGGCGGCCGGGGCCATGGAGCGGGTCTCCGAGATCCTTTCCGCCAAGCCCGGCATCGCCGCGCCCTCGCATCCCATCGCCCTGCCGGCGCCGGCGCGCGGCGAGGTGGCGCTGCAGAACGTCACCTTCGCCTATCCGGGCCGGCCGGACCTGCCAGCGGTGCGCGGGCTGACGCTCAACGTCAGGTCCGGCGAGCGGGTGGCCCTGGTCGGTCCCTCCGGCGCGGGCAAGAGCACGGTCTTCCGCCTCCTGCTGCGCTTCTACGACCCGCAGGCCGGCCGCGTGCTGCTGGACGGGGTCGACATCCGCGACGCCGACCCGGTGGCGGTGCGCCAGCGCATGGCGCTCGTGGCCCAGGAGTCGCCGCTGTTCTCCGGCTCGGCCCTGGACAACGTCCGCTTCGGCCGCGAGGACGCCAGCCGCGAAGAGATCGAGGACGCTGTCCGCGCCGCCCAGGCCGAGGGCTTCCTGGCCGCCCTGCCGCAGGGGATCGACACGCCCGTGGGCGAACGCGCCCGCAGCCTCTCGGGCGGCCAGCGCCAGCGGCTGGCCATCGCGCGCGCCCTGGTGCGCCAGGCGCCGATCCTGCTGCTCGACGAGGCCACCAGCGCGCTCGACGCCGAGAACGAGCGGCTGGTGCAGCGCGCCCTCGACGAGGCCATGGTCGGCCGCACCACCCTGGTGATCGCCCACCGCCTGGCCACCGTGCTGAAGGCCGACCGCATCGTGGTCATGGACGAGGGCCGGGTGGTCGAGGAGGGCACGCACCACGACCTGGTGGCCAAGAACGGCCTCTACGCGCGGCTGGCGGCCCTGCAGTTCGGCGAGGCGGCCTAAGGGCGGAGTTACCGCGCCGCGACCCGCAGGCGCTCCAGCAGGAGCGGGTGGATGTCCTGGTTGCCGACGCAGACCGAGCCCTTGGCCAGAACCTCTTCGCCGCCCTCGGCGTCGGTGACCTTGCCGCCGGCCTCGGTGACCAGCAGCACGCCCGCCGCCAGGTCCCAGGGGTGCAGGTCGCGCTCCCAATAGCCGTCGAAGCGGCCGGCCGCGACCCAGGCCATGTCCAGCGCCGCCGCGCCGAACCGCCGCACGCCCGCCACCCGCTGGCTGATCTGGTGCAGCTCCTTCAGGAAGGTCGCGTGCTGGCCGTGGCCCATGAAGGGGATGCCGGTGGCCAGCACCGCCTCCTCCAGCCGGGTGCGCGCGGCGACCCGCAGGCGCTTGTCGTTGACGAAGGCGCCCTTGCCCTTCTCGGCCCAGAACAGCTCGTTGGTGACGGGGTTGAAGGTCACCGCGGCCACCACCGCCCCTTCGCGCTGCAGGGCGATGTTGATGGCGAAGTGCGGGATGGCGTGCAGGAAGTTGGTGGTGCCGTCCAGCGGATCGACGATCCAGGTGTGGGTCTTGTCCGTGCCCTCGATCATCCCGCGCTCCTCGCCCAGGAAGCCGTAGCCGGGGCGGGCCTTGGAGAGCATCTCGAAGAGGGTCTGCTCGGCCTTCAGGTCGGCGGCGGAGACGAAGTCGGCGGGCGCCTTCTTGGCGACCTGCAGCTCGGCCAGCTCGCCGAAGTCGCGGTTCAGGCCACGCGCCGCCTTGCGCGCGGCGTCGCTCATGACCTTCAGGAGGGCGGACTGGGTGCTCACGGTTTCGAAAGATCTCGGACGGGCTAGAGGGCGCGGAACCTAGAGGGCGCGCTCGCTGACGCCAAGCGCCATCTCGGCGTTAAAGGCCGCAACCGCCGCAGCTGGGCCTTCGGCATAGCTCCAGACGCCCGCGGAAACCGCCAGGAAGTCCGCGCCCGCGGCGGCGATCTGGCGGGCGGTGGCGACGGTGATCCCGCCGATGGCGACGCAGGGGACGACCATGTCCTGCTGCCAGCCGGTGAGCAGTTCGGGGTCGGCGCGGGTGGGTGCGTCCTTGGTCGCGGTGGGGAAGAAGGCGCCGAAGGCCACGTAGTCGGCCCCGCCCTCGGCGGCCTCCATGGCCAGGTGCAGGCTGTCGTGGCAGGTGACGCCGACCATGCCGTCCTTCCCCACGATCCGGCGGGCCTCGGCGAGGGGCGTGTCGTCTTGGCCCACATGGACCCCGTCGCAGCCCAGCCGCGCGGCCAGGTCCGGCCGGTCGTTGAGGATTACCGCCGCGCCGCGCGCCTGGGCGATGAGCATGAGCGCATCGACGGCGGCGGCCAAGATGTCGTCGCCCACGTCCTTCAGCCGCACCTGCAGGGCGGCCACGTCGCCGGCGTCGAGCGCGTGCGCCAGGGTGCGGCCGAAGCTCGCCAGGTCGTCGAGCCTGGGCGGGGTGATCAGATAGAGGCGGCAAAGCGGGTCGGCCATGCGCTGCTGTTAGGTCAGCGCAGCAGCGCCCTCAAGGCGTAAGCCACGATCGCCGTGGCCGCCGCGCCGCTCACCGCCAAGCCCGCGAACCAGGAAAGCCGCTTCCAGAGCGGGGCCAGCGGGGCGCCGGGCTCCGGCGGCGGCTCAATGATAGCCCGCATCGGGAGTGACCTTGCCGCGGAAGATCCAATAGACCCACAGGCTGTAGCCGATGATCGCCGGCAGCAGCACCGCGCCGCCGACCAGCAGCAGGCCCAGCGCATTGTCGGCGTTGGCGGCCTGGCGGAAGGTCAGGCTGTAGGGGACGATGTCGGGGAAGAAGCCGGCGGCCAGCCCCAGGTACCCCGACAGGAAGACCACCACCGCCCCGGCGAACGGCCAGCCGTGCGAGCCGCGCTTGAGGCCGAGCGCCGCCATGACGAGGCCCGCCGCGCCCAGGACCGGGATCGGCGACAGCCGCGCGAAGGTCGCGAACGCCAGCGCATGGCCGTCCCAGCCCCAGCGCGCGGCGATCTGCGGATGGACGAAGAGGGTGGCCGCGCTCACCGCCGCCAGCAGCAGGGCGACCATCGACAGCGCCCGCCGGGCCCAGCGCCGGGCGCGGCCATGCAGCTCGCTCTCTGTGCGCCACACCAGCCAGCTGGCGCCCAGCAGCGCGTAGCCCGCCACCAGGCCCGCCGCGACCAAGAGGCTGTAGGGCGTCAGCCAGTCGAAGGCGGCGCCGGCGAAATGCTGGTCACGCAGGGTCACGCCCTGGATGAAGCCGCCCAGCACCAGGCCTTGCGCCACTGTCGCGGTCAGCGAGCCGCCGGCGAAGGCCGCGGTCCAGAACCGCTTGCCCGCCGCGCGCGCCCGCAGGCGGAACTCGAAGGCCACGCCGCGCAGGATCAGCGCCAGCAGCATCAGGATGATCGGGATGTAGAGCGCCGGCAGGATGGCGGCGTAGGCGGCCGGGAAGGCGGCGAACAGGCCGCCGCCGCCCAGCACCAGCCAGGTCTCGTTGCCGTCCCAGACCGGCGCCACGGTGTTCATCATCACGTCGCGCTCGGCGGACGAGCCGGCGAACGGGAAGAGGATGCCTATCCCCAGGTCGAAGCCGTCCAGCATCACGTACATCAGGACCGCCAGCGCCAGGATCGCGGCCCAGATCAGCGGCAGGTCGAGGCTCATGGCGCGTCTCCCGAGGAGTCTCGCGAAGCAGGGCCGCGCGGTGGGGCGGCGGGCTCCTCCGGCGCGGCGGCCAGGGCGTAGCCCGGCGGGCGCATGGCGGTCGGCGGCGGAGCCGTGGCGGCCGGCCGCGGCCCCTCGTCGATCAGCCGCAGGATATAGAGCACGCCGACGCTGAAGATCAGGGCGTAGACGGCCATGAAGCAGATGAGCGAGACGGAGACCTCGCCCTGGCTCACCGGCGAGACAGCGTCGGCGGTGCGCAGGACGCCGTAGATCACATAGGGCTGGCGGCCGACCTCGGCGACGATCCAGCC
Source organism: Phenylobacterium sp. (assembly GCF_004799515.1). Lineage (GTDB taxonomy): Bacteria > Pseudomonadota > Alphaproteobacteria > Caulobacterales > Caulobacteraceae > Phenylobacterium. The sequence goes on from NZ_SSMX01000037.1 coordinate 8,006, forward strand.
CGACACCACCGCCACGAACCCCGCCGGGCCCATGGCGACGGCGGCGCGCAGGAACCAGCGGGCCTGCGGCAGGTTCCCGCGCCAGGCCAGGAAACCGCCCCAGAAGCCGAGGCCGATCATGGCCACGCCCAGGCCGACCATCACCCGGAAGGCCCAGAAGACCACGGCCACCGGCGGCCGGTCCTGCGGCGCGAAGGCCTTGAGGCCAGTGATAGTGGCGTTGGCGTCGCCGGCGGTGATCAGGCTGCCCAGCTTGGGGATCGACAGCTCCCACCGGTTGGCGGCGGCCGCCCGGTCCGGCCAGGCGGCGATGTGGAAGGCCTGGCCGGCCTTGGTGTCCCAGAAGGCCTCGATGGCGGCGAGCTTGGCGGGCTGGACTTGCAAGACTTGCTTGCCCGAGGCGTCGCCGGCCAGGAGCTGCAGGGGCGCCACGATGGCGAACATGCCGATGGCCATCTTCAGCGCCAGGCAGCTCTCCTCCTCATCGGGATCCTTCAGGAGCCGCCAGGCCGAGGCCGCACCCACCACCAGCGAGGTGGTGAGATAAGCCGCCAGCACCATGTGCGTCAGCCGCAGCGGGAAGGTCGGCGAGAAGATCACCTGGCCCCAGTCCGTGGCCCTGAGCGCGCCGCTGGCCAGCCGAACGTAGCCGGTCGGGTGCTGCATCCAGCTGTTGGCCGAGATGATCCAGAAGGCCGAGACCAAGGTGCCGAAGGCCACGAGCGCGCTGGCCGCGAAATGCAGCCGCGGCCCCACCTTGCGCCACCCGAACAGCATGACGCCCAGGAAGCTGGCCTCCAGGAAGAAGGCGGTCAGCACCTCGAAGGCCAGGAGCGGCCCGATCACCGGCGCGGCGGCGGCGGAATAGACGCTCCAGTTGGTGCCGATCTCGTAGGACATGACCACGCCAGTCACCACGCCCATGCCGAACGAGATGGCGAAGACCTTCACCCAGAAGAGGTAGAGCGTCTTGAAGGCCTCGTTCTTCGTGGCCAGCCACAGCCCCTCCAGCACCGCCAGGAAGCTGGCCAGCCCGATGGAGAAGCTCGGGAAGATGATGTGGAAGGCGATGGTGAAGGCGAACTGCAGCCGCGACAGCAGAAGCGCGTCGAAATGCATGGTCCGTCCCTCGGCCGCGCGCGCGGCGTCCCCGCCTACAACGCACAGCCCAGCTCTCCTGTCATGCGACAGTCCGTCGCGGAGCTTGTGAGCGGAACGCCCGCAAATATGCGAATGACTTGCAGAAGCGTTCGCGGTCGGCTACCTGGGAGCCACAAGTCGGAGACGCCGCGCGCGCCATGTACGTCTGCAACTGCAACGGCCTTCGGGAACGTGACGTGCGCGCCGCCATCGCCGCGGGCGCCGACCGTCCGGCCAAGATCTTCAAGGCCTGCGACAGCGCCGCCCAGTGCGCCCGCTGCGTCTGCGACATGCGCAAGATGCTCGACGAAGAGCGCGAGATGCTGCGCTACGCCGCCGAATAGAGGGTCCGGCGCAAGCGCCAATCACTTGCAAATATAGGCTTTGACTTCACGTCCGGCGAACCTGAGGTTCGCCGCATCGTGACCCCAGGAGACGCGGCATGCAGGGCGACAAGGCGATCATCCGTCTGTTGAACCAGGTGCTCACCAACGAGCTGACCGCGGTCAACCAGTACTTCCTGCACGCGCGGATGTACCAGAACTGGGGCCTGCACCGGCTCGGCAAGGTGACCTACGACGAGTCCATCGGCGAGATGAAACATGCCGACAAGCTCATCAAGCGCATCCTGTTCCTGGAAGGCCTGCCCAACCTGCAGGACCTGCACAAGCTGAAGATCGGCGAGAGCGTCGGCGAAGGCATGCAGGCCGATCTGGAGGTCGAGACCGGTGGACGCGTGACCCTGGTCGACGGGGTCAAGCAGTGCGAGCTCGCCCAGGACTACGTCAGCCGCGAACTGCTGGTCGACATCCTGGAGGACACCGAGGAGCACATCGATTTCCTCGAAACCCAGCTTGCCCTGCTGCGCAGCCTGGGCGAACAGAACTACCTGCAAAGCGCCATGGGCGAGCTTGGGGACGAGACCGGCCACTAGGCCGGAACCGGGCCCGCCCTTCGCGGATTTCGCTCTGACGGGGCGAGAAGAGGTGGGAGGCCGATCCATGCCGTTGCATCCGGTCCGCGGGGCTGTCGACAGCCTCGCCAACAGCCGTGGGCGCTCCGCCCAGCATATCGCCATCGGCGTCGGCCTGACGGTGGGCGCGGTGGCGATCGCCGCCCTGCTGGCCAAGCTGAGCGCGGCCGAGGAGGACGACGGCTACGAGGCCTATTCCGACTATGAAGCCCCGGCCTACGAACAGCCCAAGCCGCCGTCGAAGGTGTTCTCCAACATCTGGCCGCCGCTGTTCATGGCGCTGACCCTGTCGGGCCTGCGCATCTGGAACGCGCCCCGCAGCGCGGCGCGCACCCAGGCCCTGACCCTCTGGGCGGCGGTGCAGGGGCTGAACGCGGTCTGGATGGCGCTGGGGCCCAGGCGCCTGGGGGGCCAGCTCGCCACCGCGGTCGCCTCGCTCGGCACGGCGGCGGCCTACGTCTGGCGCGCGCGCCAGGTCGATGCGCCCGCCGCCAGCATGGTCGCCCCCTACGTCGGCTGGATCGGCTTCGCCAACCTGATGAGCGAGGGCCTGCAGAAGAAGAAGCCCGCGGACCCGGGGGCTTTTCACTAGAACCCGACGCCGCCGCCCTAGCCGTGCGCCTGGCTTCGCCATAGGCTCCCGTTCAACGAACAAGGGGTGGGAGCGAAGCGATGGTTGCGGCAGCTGCGGGCGCCGAGGCGCCGGTGCGTGGGTCGAATATCACGGTGATCGCCGGGGCGTCGGCCGGCACGGTCTTCGAGTGGTACGACTTCTTCCTCTACGGCTCGCTGGCCAGCGTCATCACCGAGCACTTCTTCTCGGGCGTGAACGCCACCACCGGCTACATCTTCGCCCTGCTGGCGTTTGCAGCCGGCTTCGCGGTCAGGCCCTTCGGGGCGATCGTCTTCGGCCGGCTGGGCGACCTCTGGGGCCGCAAGAACACCTTCCTCGTGACCATGGTCCTTATGGGCCTCTCCACCTTCTCGGTGGGCCTCTTGCCCAGCTACGCCGCCTGGGGGGTGATCTCGCCGATCGCCCTGATCAGCCTGCGCCTGATCCAGGGCCTGGCGCTGGGCGGGGAGTATGGCGGGGCGGCGACCTACGTCGCCGAGCACGCGCCCGAGGGCAAGCGCGGCCTCTACACCAGCTGGATCCAGATCACCGCCACCTTCGGCCTGATGCTGAGCCTGGTGGTGATCATCCTGGTCCGCACCCGGCTGGGCGAGGACGCCTTCAAGGCCTGGGCCTGGCGCATCCCGTTCCTGGTCTCGGCCCTGCTGCTGATCGTCTCGCTCTGGATCCGCCTCAAGCTCAACGAGAGCCCGGTGTTCCAGCAGATGGTCGCCGAGGGCAAGACCTCCAAGGCGCCGCTGACCGAGAGCTTCGGCCAGTGGCCGAACCTGAAGCTGGTGATCCTGGCGCTCCTGGGCATGACCGCGGGCCAGGCGGTGGTCTGGTACACCGGCCAGTTCTACGCGCTCACCTTCCTCGAGAAGTTCGTGAAGATCGAAGGGGTGCTGACCAACGAGCTGGTGGCCGTGGCCCTGTTGCTCGGGACGCCGTTCTTCCTGGTGTTCGGCTGGCTGTCCGACAAGATCGGCCGCAAGCCGATCATCCTGGCCGGCTGCCTGCTGGCCGCGCTGACTTACTTCCCGATCTTCAAGGCGATCGTCGCCTCGGCCAACCCGGCGCTCGCGGCGGCCTCGGCGTCTTCGCCGGTGACGGTGGTGGCCGATCCGGCCGATTGCTCGGTCCAGTTCGACCTGATCGGCAAGGCGACCTTCGCCTCGTCCTGCGACATCGCCAAGTCGACCCTGGCCAACGCCGGCGTCAGCTACAGGAACGAGGCCGCGCCGGCGGGAACGGTCGCGACGGTCAAGATCGGGGCAACGGCGGTCCCCAGCTTCAACGGCAAGGCGCTATCGGCGAAGGACCTGAAGACGCAGAAGGCCGCCTGGACCAGGACCTTGGCCGGCGACCTGAAGACTGCGGGCTATCCGGCCAAGGCCGATCCCGCGAAGATCAACTTCCCGCTGACGGTCTTCTGGCTCTGGCTGCTGGCGGTCTATGTCACCATGGTCTACGGCCCGATCGCCGCGGCCCTGGTGGAGATGTTCCCGGCGCGGATCCGCTACACCTCCATGTCGCTGCCGTACCATATCGGCAACGGCTGGTTTGGCGGCTTCCTGACGCCCACCGCCTTCGCCATGGTGGTGGCCAGCGGCAACATCTACTTCGGCCTCTGGTTCCCCGTGACGGTGGCGGCGGCGACCTTCGTGATCGGCCTGCTGTTCGTGAAGGAGATGCGCGGCGCGCCGATCGAGGCCTAGCGGCTCAGCCGCCGGTGTGGTCGGCGCGGTCTTCCTCGGTCTGGTCGTCGTAGCCGTGGTTGGCGGAATAGAAGGCCAGCCACATGAGGAGGCCGGCCAGGCCGCCGGTGGCCACCACGCCGCCGACCACGAAGGGCCAGATTGGCAGGAGGCTTTTCCAGCCGGTCCCCATCTTCGCCGTGGCGAAGAAGGCCCAGCCGGCGAAGGCCAATATGCCGGCGACCGCCAGGAAGGTCAGGACGAAGAGAAGCGCGTGCTTGCGCATGCTCGCCTGTTCTCCGCCGGATGGCGGCTATGAGCCCTATTCGGCGGCGTGCCGGGTCAGGCCGATCTTGGGGGCCAGCTCGCCGGACGCATAGCGCTTGGCCATGACGCTCATCGGCAGCGGGGTGATCTTGCCGGCCCAGCCGGCGGCGCCGAACTCCTCGAAGCGCTGCTGGCAGACCGCACGCATGGCGTCCATGGCGGGCTTCAGATACTTGCGCGGGTCGAACTCGCCCGGGTGCTCGGCGAACACCTTGCGGATCGCGCCGGTCATGGCCATCCGGTTGTCGGTGTCGATGTTGATCTTGCGCACGCCGTGCTTGATGCCGCGCTGGATCTCCTCGACCGGCACGCCCCAGGTCTGGGGCATCTCGCCGCCGTACTTATTGATGACGTCCTGCAGGTCCTGCGGCACCGAGGACGAGCCGTGCATCACCAGGTGGGTGTTGGGCAGGCGGTTGTGGATCTCCTCGATCACGTTCATCGCCAGGACCTCGCCGTCCGGCTTGCGCGTGAACTTGTAGGCGCCGTGGCTGGTGCCCATGGCGATGGCCAGCGCATCGACCTGGGTCGCCTTCACGAACTCCACGGCCTGGTCGGGATCGGTGAGCAGCTGGTCATGGCCGAGCTTGCCCTCGAAGCCGTGCCCGTCCTCCTTCTCGCCCATGCCGGTCTCCAGGCTGCCCAGCACGCCGAGCTCGCCCTCCACCGAGGCGCCGACCCAGTGGGCCATGTCGACCACGCTCTTGGTCACGTGGACGTTGTAGTCATAGTCGGCGGGGGTCTTGCCGTCGGCCTTCAGCGAGCCGTCCATCATCACACTGGTGAAGCCGAACTGGATCGCCGTGGCGCAGGTGGCCTCGCTGTTCCCGTGGTCCTGGTGCATGCAGATCGGGATCTGCGGATACATCTCGGCCAGGGCGTCGATCAGGTGCTTCAGCACGATGTCGTTGGCGTAGGCGCGCGCGCCGCGGCTGGCCTGGATGATCACCGGGGCGTCCACCGCCTGGGCCGCCTCCAGGATCGCCAGACCCTGCTCCATGTTGTTGATGTTGAAGGCGGGCAGGCCGTAGCCATGCTCGGCGGCGTGATCGAGCAGCTGTCGCAGGGTGATACGGGCCATGGTCCTCTTGTCGCTCTCTATTGGGACAGCGCTGCGACACCGGGCAGCGTCTTGCCCTCCATCCATTCAAGAAACGCGCCGCCCGCCGTGGAGACGAAGGTGAAGTCGCCCGTCACGCCGGCGGCGTTCAGGGCGGCCACGGTATCACCGCCGCCGGCTACGGCCACCAGCTTCCCCTCTTTTGCGAGCTTGGCGGCGCACCGGGCGGCTTCCATCGTCCCCTTGTCGAAGGGCGGTATCTCGAAAACGCCCAAGGGGCCGTTCCAGATCAATGTCTTGGAATTTCCCATGGCGCGGCACAGGCGCTCGACGGTTTCGGGGCCGGCGTCGAGGATGCGCTCCTCGTCGTCGATGGAGCCCACGTCGCGCACCCGGGCCGGCGCGCCGGGCGCCAGCTTCTCGGCCACCACGATGTCCAGCGGCAAGAAGAGCTTGCAGTTGTTCTGCCCGGCCAAGCGGATGATCTCGCGCGCGGTATCGGCCAGGTCCTTCTCGCAATAGGACGCACCCACGTCATGGCCCTGGGCGTAGAGGAAGGTGTTGGCCATGCCGCCGCCGATGGCCAGCTTGTCCAGCTTGGTCACCAGGTGCTTCAGGAGGTCGAGCTTGGTGGAGACCTTCGAGCCGCCGACCACGCCCAGCACCGGCCGCTCCGGATTGCCCAGGGCGCGGTCCAGCGCATCCAGCTCCAGCCGCATCTGCTCGCCGGCGTAGGCGGGCAGGCGGTGCGCCAGGGCCTCGGTGGAGGCATGCGCCCGGTGGGCGGCGGAGAAGGCGTCATTGACGTAGAGGTCGCCATTGGCCGCGAGCGCGTCGGCGAACTTGCGGTCGTTCTTCTCCTCGCCCTCGTGGAAGCGGACGTTCTCGAGCAACAGCACGTCGCCGGGCTGCATGGCGTTCACCGCCTCACGCGCCTTCGGGCCGATGCAGTCCGGCGCGAACGCGACAGGGACGCCCAGGACCTTGGACAGCGGCTCGACGATGGGCTTGAGGCTCATGGACGGCACGACCTTGCCCTTGGGCCGGTCGAAGTGGGCGAGCAGGATCACCTTGGCCCCGCCGGCCCGCAGCTTGTCGATGGTGGGCTTGGCCGCCCGCAGCCGGGTGTCGTCGGTGACCTTGCCGTCCTCCATGGGGACGTTGAAGTCCACCCGGACCAGGGCCCGCTTGCCCTGCAGGTCGGCGTCGTCGAGGGTCTTGAAGCCCATGGGTCCGGGGCTCAGAGGAACTTGGCCACGGCGAGGGCGACGTCCGCCATGCGCGTCGAGAAGCCCCATTCGTTGTCGTACCAGGAGAGCACCCGGCCGAGGCCGCCGTCGACCATCTGGGTTTGCGGCAGGGCCACGGTCGAGGAGGCGTCCACGTGGTTGAAGTCGTGCGACACCAGCGGCTCCTTGGTGATCGCCAGGACGCCCTTCAGCGGGCCGGAGGCGGCGGCCTGCTCCATGGCCGCGTTGATCTCCTCCACGGTCACCGCGCGGCCCGGGACGAACTTCAGGTCGACCACCGAGACGTTGGGCGTCGGCACCCGGATCGAGGAGCCGTCCAGCTTGCCCTTCAGCTCAGGGATCACCAGGCCCAGCGCCTTGGCCGCGCCGGTGGAGGTCGGGATCATCGACATGGCCGCGGCGCGGGCGCGGTAAAGGTCCTTGTGCAGGGTGTCCAGCGTCGGCTGGTCGCCGGTGTAGGAGTGGATCGTCGTCATATAGCCGCGCTCGATGCCGCAGAGCTGCTGCAGCACATGGGCCACCGGCGCCAGGCAGTTGGTGGTGCACGAGCCGTTGGAGATCACCAGGTCGTCGGCGGTGAGCGTCTGGTCGTTGACGCCCATGACGATGGTCTTGTCGGCGTTCTCGCCGGGCGCCGAGATGATCACCCGCTTGGCGCCGGCCTCCAGGTGGGCGGCGGCCTTGTCACGCGCGGTGAAGATGCCGGTGCATTCCAGCGCGATGTCGACGCCCAGGGCCTTGTGCGGCAGCTTGGCCGGGTCACGCTCGGCGGTCACCTTGATCGGCGCGCGGCCGGCGATGACGATGGTGTCGCCCTCGACCTTCACCTCGGCCGGGAAGCGGCCGTGCACGCTGTCGTAGCGCAGCAGGTGGGCGTTGGTCTCCACGGGGCCGAGGTCGTTGATCGCCACCACCTCGATGTCCGTGCGGCCATGCTCGACGATCGAACGCAGGACCAGCCTGCCGATGCGGCCGAAGCCATTGATGGCGACGCGGACGGTCATGTGGCGGTTCTCCTGGCGGACCTTTGAAGTGCGGGCGTTTTTTCGGGCGGGGGCCGGCAAGTCAACCCCTGGGCGGTCAAGTTACGCGTCAACCTGTAACGGGGTTCACCTTGCCGGCCGCCTCGACGGCGCGGGCCCGAGCCTCCTCGACGGTGGCGGCGCGGGCGAGGGCGACGCCCATGCGGCGGCGCGCGAAGCTTTCCGGTTTGCCGAACAGGCGCAGGTCGGCGCCGGGGACGGCGAGCGCCTCGGCGACGCCTTCGAAGGCGATCCCCTTGGCCTCCAGCCCGCCGTAGATCACCGCGCTGGCCCCGGGTTCGCGCAGGGAGACATCCACCGGCAGGCCCAGGATGGCGCGGGCGTGCAGGGCGAACTCGCTCTGCCACTGGGTGGCGAGCGTCACGAGGCCGGTGTCGTGCGGCCGGGGGCTCACCTCGGAGAACCAGACCTCGTCGCCCTTCACGAACAACTCGACGCCGAACAGGCCCTGGCCGCCCAAGGCGTCCGTGACCTTGGCGGCGATCTCGCGGGACCGCGCCAGGGCCACGGAGCTCATAGCCTGCGGCTGCCAGCTCTCCACATAGTCGCCCTTCACCTGGCGGTGGCCGATGGGCGCGCAGAAGCTGGTGACGATCCCGCCGGCCTGAAGACTGCGCACGGTGAGCTGGGTGATCTCGAAGTCGAAGTCCACGCGGCCCTCGACGATGACCCGGGCCTGCTCCACGCGCCCGGCCTCCAGGGCATAGCGCCAGGCCGCGGCGACGCCGTCGGGCCCCTCGACGTAGGACTGGCCCTTGCCGGATGAGCTCATCACCGGCTTGACGAAGCAGGGGAAGCCCACGGTCTCGGCGCCCGCCGCCAGCTCCGCCTCGCTGGAGGCGAAGGCATAGGCGCTGGTGGGGAGGGCCAACTCCTCGGCGGCCAGCCGCCGGATGCCTTCGCGGTTCATGGTCAGCTGGGCGGCCCGCGCGGTGGGGATCACGGTCGCCAGGCCCGCCGCCTCGATGGCCGCCAGCTCGTCGGTGGCGATGGCCTCGATCTCCGGCACGATCAAATGCGGCCGCTCGGCCTCCACCAGGGCGCGCAAGGCGTGCGCGTCGGTCATGGCGATGACGTGGCTGCGGTGCGCCACCTGCATGGCCGGGGCGTCCGGATAGCGGTCGACGGCGATCACCTCGCAGCCCAACCGTTGCAGCTCGATGGCCACCTCCTTGCCGAGCTCCCCAGAGCCCAGCAGCATGACCTTCACGGCGGTGGGGCTGAGCGGTGTTCCCAGTCGCATGGCGTTCCCCCTTTTTGATCGTCACCCCCGGCCTCGTGCCGGGGACCCATACGCACCGATCGCGCCAGATTCGCGCTGACGTCGGCGTTTATGGATGGCCCGGGACAAGCCCGGCCATGACGTCCTCAAACCAAAAGCTTCGCCTTGGCGGCCTCGGCCACCGCCTGTGCGGTGATACCGAAGTGCTGGTAGAGCACCTCGGCCGGCGCGCTGGCGCCGAAGCCGGTCATGCCGACGAAGGCCCCGGTCTCGCCGATGAAGCGGTCCCAGCCCTGGCGGATGCCGGCGTCGACGGCGATGCGCACGTCGGTCTCGCCGATGACCTGGGCCTGGTAGTCCTCGGCTTGCGCGTCGAACAGTTCCCAGCAGGGCGTCGAGACCACCCGCGCGCCGATCCCGTCGGCTTCCAGGAGGTCGCGGGCGGCCATGGCGATGGAGAGCTCCGAGCCGCAGGCGAAGAGGGTCACCTGGGCCGGCAGGTCGGCGCCCGCCAGTTGATAGGCCCCGCGCGCCGAGAGGTTCTCGCCGGCGACCGCGGTGCGGACCGCCGGGACCTTCTGGCGGGAAAGCGCCATGACCGACGGAGCCCGGGTCGATTCCAGCGCCAGCTTCCAGCACTCGGCGGCCTCGACCGCATCGGCCGGGCGGAAGACGTTGAGGTTGGGGATGGCCCGCAGGCTGGCCAGGTGCTCGACCGGCTGGTGGGTCGGGCCGTCCTCGCCCACGCCGATCGAGTCGTGGGTCATCACGTGGATCACCCGGATGCCCATCAGGGCCCCCAGGCGGATCGCCGGACGGCTGTAGTCGGAGAACACCAGGAAGGTCCCTGAATAGGGGATCACGCCGCCATGCAGGGCCATGCCGTTCATGGCCGCCGCCATGCCGAACTCGCGCACGCCATAGTGGACGTAGCGGCCGGCGTAGCCGGGCCGGTCGAAGTCGCCCATGCCCTTGACGATGGTGTTGTTGGAGCCGGTCAGGTCCGCGGAGCCGCCGACCATCTCAGGGATCGCCGGGACCAGTTCGGCCAGCGCCGCGCCGGAGTGCTGGCGGGTGGCGGCGGCGGGCTTCTCGGCCTCGGCCTTGGCGATGTGGGCGTCGACGCCGGCGAAGGCGCGGTCGGGGAACACCCCGGCCATGGCGCGGTCGAACTCGGCCTTCTGGGCGGAGGCGGCGAGCCTGGCCTCCCAGGCCTTGCGGAACTTGGCGCCCTTGCGGCCGGCGGCGCGCCAGGGCTTCAGCACCTCGTCCGGCACGGTGAAGGGCCCGGCGGTCCAGCCCATGGCGGCGCGGGCCGCGGCGATCTCCGAATCGAACAGGGTGTAGCCGTGGCTGTGGGGGTCGCCCTCCTTGGGCCCCGCGCCCTTGGAGATCTTGGTCTTGCAGGCGATCAGGGTCGGGCGGTCCTGGCGGGTCGCCCAGCGCATGGCCGCGGCGATCTTCGCGAAGTCGTGACCGTCGACCGCCTTCACCGCCCAGCCGGCCGCCTTGAAGCGCATCAGCTGGTCGCCGGTCTCGGAGATGGTCGCCTCGCCGTCGATGGTGGTGTTGTTGTCGTCGAACAGCACCGTCAACTTGGCCAGCTTGAAGCGGCCGGCCAGGCTGATCGCCTCGTGGCTGACGCCCTCCATCAGGCAGCCGTCGCCGGCGATCACCCAGGTGCGGTGGTCGACCAGCTCGTCGCCGAAGCGGGCGGCCACGTGCCGTTCCGCCATGGCCATGCCGACGGCGGTGGCCAGGCCCTGGCCCAGCGGCCCGGTGGTGGTCTCGACGCCGGGCGTGTGGCCGTACTCCGGGTGTCCGGGCGTGTTGGAGCCGAGCTGCCGGAAGTTCTTGATCTGCTCCATGGTCACGGCCTTCACGCCGGTCAGGTGCAGCAGGGAATAGAGCAGCATCGAGCCGTGGCCGGCCGAGAGCACGAAGCGGTCGCGGTCATGCCAGTCTGGGCGCGCGGCGTCGTACTTCAGGAACTTGGTGAACAGCACCGTGGCGACGTCGGCCATGCCCATCGGCATGCCCTGGTGGCCGGACTTGGCCCGATGGACGGCGTCCATGGACAGCGCGCGAATGGCGTTGGCCATCATCTGGAGAGGCGCGGGCATCGGGCTCCTGAGTCGTCTGTTGGAAAGCGGCGTTAAGAATTGGCGGCGGGGTCGCACGCGCGCGCCTAGGGGTCAAGAATGCCAATGGGGGTCAAGAAAAGGGCATGCTTTCGAAGCACGCCGACGCAGGTCTATAGATAGGACGGCAGGAGGATCGCGATGAGCGGCGGCGACAGCGCCCTGGACTTGGCGGCGCGCAGGCTGGAACAGGCGGTGCATGTGCTCGAACAGCGGCTCGCCCACAGGCTGAAGACGGCCGGTGACGCGGCGGGCGGCCTGTTCGACCAGGACCGCGCCCAGCTGGCGGCCCAGCTCGACGAGGCCCGGGCCCGCGAGAAGGAGTTGGAGGCCGCCGGCGCCGAGGCCTCGGCCGCGCTCGGCCGGGCGATCCAGGAAATCCGCGAGGCCCTGAACGGGTCAGCCCCCTCTTCCGCGATCTCCCCCTCCGCCGCGGAGCACTGACCCCATGGCGCAGATCACCATCGAAGTGAACGGCCGGCCCTACGCGGTCGGTTGCGAGGACGGCCAGGAGGCCCACCTCATCGAACTGGCCAAGATGTTCGACCACCAGGTGCGCCAGGTGGGACAGGACATGGGCCAGCTCGGCGACACCCGCCTGTTCCTGATGGGCGCCCTGCTGCTCGCCGACGAACTGGCCGACGCCCGCGCGCGCCTGGCCGCCAATCAGGCCGAGCTCGCGCGCCTGCAGTCCGAACGCGGCCGCGTCGAGATCCGCGCCGTCCAGGCCCTGGACACCGCCGCCAAGCGCATCGAGAAACTGGCCAGCGAAGAGGCTTAGCTCCAACGCCCTGTCATCCCGGTTTCGCGAAGCGAAGACCGGGACCCATACGTCCTCTCCTGCGCGGAAGAGCGCCAGCGCCGAACGCCGCACGCATATCACCAGATCAAGTGCGTATGGGTCCCGGACAAGCGCTGCGCGCTTTCCGGGATGACGCGGATGGGTGGTGAAAGCCGGCATTCCTTGGAATGCTGGATAGCCCTGTAGCCCACGGTTGATTGCGAGCTTCCGGCTCCCGGCAAGTCACGAGCGGCCCGTGGCCGACCGCTTCGCGGCGCGCCCTTGAGTTGCCCGGAGCCGGAAGCAATTCTGGCCGCCATTTACCTGAGGCGCAGTCTGCGCGACGCCGATCCGGCGCGGAATCTCCACCTAGATGTTCTTCTTTTGTTCTTGACTTAACAGGCCGTTTCTGGCAGGATCGCGCTATGCAACGGGTGGGGTCGCGCGCTGGTCTCGCAAGCCACCTTCTCAAAGGATTGGGGGTGGTATGGGCGGAGGCTGGATCACACAGCGACGTGTTGCTGATCTGGATGATCTCGACGCGTGGATGGCGCAGCGAAACGCGGATATAGCAGCGCGGCCGGACGCCGACGCGGCGGCGCGGGATCTCTGGAACCAAGCCACAATCAACGGGGATGATCTTGCGGCGCCTAAGCCGAGCGATCTGACGACGATCGGGTTGGCGGCTTTAGGTGGCAACGCCGCAGACCCAGACAATTCGGGATCGGATGATGCGACAGCCGGCGATCCGCCGAACCCGCCGGCGGCACAAGCTCTGGTCGTGGGCGCGTCGCAAGACCAAGCCGACGATCACGATCCCAATACGCAGACGCCGCCCTATCGGATCGTCACCGCGGCGCCTGGGGACAGCATTTCGCGGCTCTTAGGCACCAGCCGGCCGGATGCCATCGGACGGTTCGCCAGCCTGAACGGTCTCGATGGTTCGACCTTGAGGGTGGGGCAGGACTACCTTGTTCCAAGCACTTACGGCGACGCGACGCCCGACGAGGTCGCGACGGGAAACCGGTTCCTTCAATCGGATAACGCAAGGCTTGCGACGGCGCAGGCGCAAGCGGCCAACGATGACACCTTTGCGCGGCGCTTAGCTTCAGGCCTGAACGTCTGGAGCGGCGAGGTGCCAGAAGCGGCTCCTGGCGGTTCTGCGTTCGAAGCAGCGCAAACGCCGCCATGGTGGGATCGAAACGATTTACTGAAGGGCATAGGCGGGACCGGGGCGTTCATCTTGGGTTTGCCGGTCGGCGGTCGTGATGCCGCGATCGGGCTGGGTGCTGATATCGGGAATACTTTAGATTTTGGCGCCAGGTTTTTAGATCCTCATGACGCCGAAAACCACGTTCCTGGGGAATCCGCACCGGAGGAATTGGCGAGCATGGGACGGTCGGTTCTCAATGCTGTGCAACAGCGCCTCGCCGATCCTGACATGCTTGTCGCCGATGCCGGCGGCATCCTCCACAACGCGAGAGTCCAACTCGATCCGCTGCCGATATCGGCGACCTTGTCAGATCAAATCGCGCGCAACTATCACGTCGGCGAAAACGCCGGTGCGCTAGCGTTCAACCTGGCTGGGCTTTCAAAGGTAGGCGAACTCGCCAAGGGCGTTCTGGAGGCCCAGGGCGTGGCCGACGCGGCTGATGCAGCCGACTATCTCCGACCGGGCGCCTCTTCAGAACTCGCCGCATATCTTGCGGAAGATTACGACGGTATGGGCATGCACTTCATACCTCGCCGCGCGAAGTTTCCCGAAACCGTTATGGGAATTCCGCTTCCGGATAGTCTAGTCGGCAAACCGATTCTACCCAAGGCCTACATGGACGGGCCATTCAACGTTCAGCGGGGCGAGGGAATGAGCCGTGGCCAGGTTTATGCAAAGCATTTCCGTACTGACGATAATTTCTACGGCGCACGGCTGCCGACAAATCTCGACGGCGGGCGTGGCTGGAGCGGGCGCCGGCTCGGGCTCGAGCGTTACAGTCTCCCTGGGCGGCTTTGGCATGGCGCGCCGTTGCCCTTGAAGGCGGCAGTCGGAGGCGGATCGGCGGGCGCGGCGCTCGGCGTCTACGACAACCAAAATCCCGGCATCCCCCAATGACCATCAAGCCCTGGGCCGGCTTCATCGCGGATTTCCCTGATGATCAGGTCGGGACTGCGAAGGCCATCCACGTCTTCGGTGGGCGCAATGTCGCCGTGGCCACCGGTGAAATCCTTACCGCCTTGGGGTGCAAGGTCTCCGCGCCCTCCTATGCGGGTGAAAAGGGCTGGGCGTTCGACGTTCAGGACAAGGATCGTCATCGGTTCTCGTGCCAGGTCACCTCGTTCCATCCTGCGTTCTGGCTGCTGTTCGACGCACCGGCGGCGCGCGGGCCTAGGGCGAAAGGCGCCGCCGCCGGGATCGAGATCTGGCGGCGGCTGGCGACGGCGCTGGAGGACGATCCCCGATTTCATGATGTCGTCTGGCGTTCCCGCGAGGAGGGACCTCCCGAGCCGGAGACCTTTGGCGCGCCCGAGGTGCGCCGGCGCGTCGCCGGCCTTCCCGCTGAACCGATCGGGAAGGCGTTCTGGCCCGGTTCGCGCGATGGGCGCAGGCCGAACGGGCGTAGGCCAGGCTGGTTGTCCTACGGGATGGCGATCTGGTTCATCGTGTCGGGGATAGCGGTCCTGATCTTCGAACTACTGGCCGATTCGAGGCTCAGCGAGCCCGATGCTCATGACATGATGGGCGGAGGCATCACGACCGCCATTGTGGGCCTAGTCTGGCTCGCCCATCTCTTGAGCCGGCGCTACATCGAAAAGATCGATGCGGGCCGGTACGAGCACGACGATCACCGGCCCGCTTGAGAACCGACCTCGTCCGCACTACCTTCAAAGACGGCGGGTCTGCTGCGGCCCACGTCGAAGGCGACATATTCCAGCGACCTTAATTCACTCATAGGGAGCTGTCCCTGTTCGTGGCCGTGGCTGCGAACACACGGCGCCCACCTGGTCTGCCAGGTCGAGGGAATGAAACAGTCCTTCACGGTTCTCGCGGCGCCGCCACCCTTCCTCCACCGCCATTCTTTTCCGGCGCGCGCGCTTTCGGCGTAGGATCGAGCGGTGATCCGACCGCTCGACAAGAAGGCGCTGCGCCAGGAGATGCGCGTCCTGCGCCGCCGTCTGCTGGACGAAGCGCCGGATGCCGCCCGCCGCGCGGCGCTGAAGCTGCCGGTCTCCCGCTTCGGGCGGTTCAGCATCGTCGGCGCCTATTGCGCCCAGGGGACCGAGCTCGATCCGGGCCCGATCCTGCAGGCGATCCTGGACCTGAACGCCGGCCGGATCCGCGCGGCCCTTCCCGTGGCCGCCGCGAAGGACACGCCGCTGACCTTCCGCGCCTGGGCCCCCGGCGACCCGCTGAAGCCCGACGCCTACGGTATCCCCTCGCCGCTGCCTGCGGCGGCGGAAGTCCTGCCGAACCTGCTGCTGACCCCAGTGCTGGCGTTCGACCGCGCTGGCGGCCGCCTGGGCCAGGGCGGCGGCCACTATGACCGCACGCTTCAGAACCTTCGGCGACAGCGGCCGGTTTTCGTGCTGGGCGTGGCCTTCGCGGGGCAGGAGGTCGAGGCCGTGCCCATGGGAGCCCACGACCAGCGGCTCGACGCCATCGTGACGGAGACGGAATTCATAGAAGTGTCTAGAGAGGGCCGATGAGGCATCGACAATGAGACTGGCCTTCTTTGGCGACGTGGTGGGCCGCGCCGGCCGCGACGGCCTGGCCGAGCACCTGCCGGGCCTGCGCCGCCGCCTGGGCCTGGAGTTCGTGATCGTCAACGCCGAGAACGCCGCGGCGGGCTTCGGCATCACCGAGTCCACGGCCAAGGAGCTATTCGAGGCCGGCGCCGACGCGCTCACGCTGGGTAATCACTCTTGGGACCAGAAGGAGGCGCTGACCTACATCGTGCGCGAGCCGCGCCTGATCCGGCCCCTGAACTACTCAGCCTTCTCCGACGCGCCAGGTCGGGGCGCCCAGCTCTTTGAGACGCCGGGCGGCAAGCAGATCCTGGTGATCAACCTGCTCGGTCGGGTGCATATGGACTCGCTCGACGACCCCTTCGCGGCGGTCGACAAGGAGCTGGAGGCCTGCCCGCTGGGCGCGGTCGCCGACGCCATCGTGGTGGACATCCACGCCGAGGCCACCTCGGAGAAGATGGCCATGGGCCACTTCTGCGACGGGCGCGCCAGCCTGGTGGTCGGCACCCACACCCATGTGCCCACAGCCGACTGCCAAATCCTCACCGGCGGCACCGCCTACCAGACCGACGCCGGGGCCTGCGCCGACTACGACAGCGTGATCGGCAACCAGAAGGAGGAGCCGCTGCGCCGCTTCACCACCCGCATCTCCGGCGGCCGCTACAAGCCCGCGGAGGGCCCGGCCACGGTCTGCGGAGTCTATGTGGAGACCGACAACTCAACCGGCCTGGCCCGCCGCGTCGAGCCCATCCGCCTCGGCGGGCGCCTGAGCGAGACCGTGCCAGCGGTCGAGGCTGTCGCGGTTCGCTAGGGCGTTTTCGGCGGCGGGGCCTTCTGGTCCTTGGGCTGGATCTGCACCAGGCTCTGGCGGGTCAATTGACCGGTCTTCAGGTGGTCCAGCTTGGCGAAGCGGCGGTCCGTCTGGGCCATCCATTCGGCGAGCGTCACCTTGCCGTCGAGGTCGGCGTCGGCCGCGGCGATCGGCTCCGGCTCGTTCAGCAGGGAGTAGCGCGCCGCGCCGTCGCGCCCTGCGCCCTTCGGGGGCTTGGTCGCCTGGTCGGCCAGCATCTGGGCCGGATCGTCGTGGGCGGCGCCCAGGCCGCCGCCGCCCATGCCGCCGCCGCCGCTGTTCCGCCGCCGGCGGGCGGCGGGCTGGTTGGGCGAGTTGGGGCCTTCGTCGAAGGTCATGACGCCGATCTCGGGGACGATGTTGCGCTCGTAGGCCTGCAGCTCGAAGGCGTCGATGACCCCGTCGCCGTTGGCGTCGAGCACCTTGAACGAGCGCAGGGCGTCGGCGCGGAACTCGGCCAGGCTCACCGAGCCGTCGTGGTCGGTGTCGGCCCGGGCCAGCCAGTCGCCGAGGCCGTCGGGCCCGCGGAACGGTTCGCCCGAGGGGCTGATGAACAGGCGCACGCGCGGCCGGTGAGCGGCCGGGCCGGCGTCGGCGTCGTCCGCCATCCCGCCGTGGCCATGGCGCGGCTCCGACGACGCGCAGGCGCAGAGCAGCGCCAACAGCGCTGGCGCAAGAAGGCGTCGGAACATGGAATGGCCCCTCAGTGTCGTCCCTTCGCCAGCTAGAGCCGCGGCTGCGGCCAAAATGCGCCGCGCCGGTTTCGGGCGCGTAACCCTTTCCTATGGTGCGCGGAACGGCTCTACTCGCCAAGCTTCGCCGTTCAGAAGGAGGACGCATGCTCGCCAGATTGATCGTCCGGATGATCTTCGGGGCGCTGGGCCTATGGATCGCCGCCAAGCTGGTGCCGGGCATCCACGTGTCCAGCATGACGGCGCTGATCCTGGCCGCCGCCCTGTTGGGTATCGTCAACGCCCTGGTGCGGCCCATCGTCTTCATCCTGACCCTGCCACTGACCATCATCACGCTCGGCCTGTTCCTGCTGGTGGTGAACGCCGCGATGATCGGTCTGGTCTCCCTGTTCGTGCCGGGCTTTGCGGTGCACGGCCTGATCCCGGGGATCATGGCGGCCATCGTCACCGGGGTTGTGAGCTGGATCGGCGGCATGATCCTGCGCGACGACCGGCGCGAGTACCGCCGCTAGGCTCGCAGTTCAGACGCCGCGCCCGAGGCGATCAGGGCCTCGATCTCGGCCGCGCCATAGCCGGCCTCGGCCAGCACCTGCCGGGTGTGCTCGCCCAGCTTGGGGGCGGGTCCGGCGGGGCCGGTCTCGGTCCCGGGGAAGCGCGCAGGCGCGGCCGGCGCCTTGAAGCTGCCGCCCCAGCCATCGGGGGTGTCGACGAAGCAGCCGGCCTCGTGCGCCTGCGGGTCGTTGACGAAGTCGTCCAGGGTGGTCATCGGCGCGAAGATGATGTCGGTCCTGCGCATCATGGCGACCGCCTCATCCAGGGTCAGGGCCTCGAACACCTCGTCCAGGAGGCCGCGGATCTCGTGGACCACGGCCATGTCGAGGATCGGAAGGGCGCAGCGGGGTTGGTCGATCAAGTCGGCGCGGCCGATGACCCGCATCATCTGCGGGAAGTCATTGGACCCGCGCTGCGCCACATAGATCCACCGGTCGTCCTTGGTGCGGAAGTAGCCGGCGATGGCGCCGGGGCGGCTGTGGCGCGGCTGGGCGGTCAGGGCCTCGCCGTTGCGCAGCTTGATCGACATGTCCCAGCCGAGCGCATAGCAGCCGACCCGCATCAGCGCGGTCTCCACCTGCCGCCCCCGGCCGGTGCGCGCGCGCTCATGCACCGCGGCCAGCACCCCGGACAGGGTCGCCAGCGCCGTCACATGGTCGCCCATGCCCGGGCGCGAGCCGATCGGCTCGCGGTCCGGCGGGTTGATCGCATGCGCCACGCCGCTGCGGTTCCAGAAGCCGGTCAGGTCGAAGGCCGGGATGTCGGCGTCCGGGCCGGTCAGGCCATAGCCGGTGACGTTGGCGTAGATCAGCGCCGGCAGCTCGTCCTTCAGGCTTTCGTAGTCGAGCCGCGCCCGCTTCAGCGCGCCCGGCCGCACATTGGTGATGAAAACGTCGGCGTCCTTCAGGATGGCCAGCAGCGCGGCGCGGCCCGCGGGCTTGCCCACGTCCAGCACCACGCCGCGCTTGCCGCGGTTCTCGTTGGAGAAGATCGGGTTGCCGGGGCTCTCGGCGGTGTCAGGCCAATAGGTCCGCGTGGCGTCGCCGGTCGCGCTCTCGATCTTGATGACCTTAGCGCCCCAGTCGGCCATCACCGCCGCGCAGCCGGGCCCGGCGACCCAGGTGGACCATTCCACGACCTTGAGGTCGGACAGCAGCATCGGACATCTCCCGGGCTCTCATGGCGCGTGGCCCGATATTGGGACCGGCACGGACGCCAGGGAAGCGCGCCGATCAGCTGAAGGCGTTCTTGACGATGAACGCCTCGACCTTTCCCCAGGCCGGCTGGCCGGGCGCCACCAGATCGAAGTGGCCGGTCTTCGGCAGCACCAGCACCGTCACGCGGTCGCCAGAGGCCCGGGCGGCGGCGGCGTAGGCGCTCGCCGCCTCCGGCGACAGCAGGGCGGCGCTGACCAAGAGCTGGCGCGTGTGCAGCGGCAGGCGCTCGCCCGGGTTCCCTTCGTTGTAGCGCCCAGGCTGGGCGGCCGCGTCGCCGCCCATCAGCTGCGCGATCACCGGCGCCTCGCAGGCCTCGCGCAGCGCACCGACGGACAGGCGCAGGTCCGCCGGCCCGTCGATGTCCACGGCGGTCGCAACACGCAGTGGATCCGCGCCGCGGATCGGCGAGCCCTTCGGCAGACCGGGCCGCGCGGCCAGCCACGGCGCGGCCAAGCCGCCGGCGGAGTGACCCAGGACCACGACGCGGCCGAGGTCCAGCGGCTGGGTCCTGGCCAGCACACGCAGGTGGTCGAGGGCCGCGCCCCAGTCCTGGAAGGTGCCCGGCCAGCCGCCGCCGGTGTCACCGAGCTGGCGGTATTCGATGTTCCAGGTCGCGAAGCCCTTGGCGGTGAGCGCAGTCGCCATGGGCGAGGTCATCGCCAGGCTGGCGAAGCCCGAGGTCCAGCAACCGCCGTGCACGATCACCGCCACAGGGAACGGTCCCTTGCCCGGCGGCACGCGCAGCTCGCCCACCTGCAGCTTCCCGGGGCCGTAAGCCGCGCGCAGGGTCGGCGGGCTGGAGGGCAGGGCGGTCACCTGACCGGGGTCCAGCCCCTGGGCGGCGGCCATGGCCGGCGCGCCAGCGATCGCGAGGGCCAGGAATAAGGCGCGCATGGTGATCTCCCTTTCGGGGAAGGCTGGATCAGCGCGGGTCGGCTGACAATGTAAAACAAGATTCGAAATGCGCGGGAATTCCGCGTTTTCTGAGCACCGCGGACGAGCGGATGAGGGGTTGAGCACAGAAAAAGGGCGGGACCTTTCGATCCCGCCCTCGTTCAGTCTCAGCGTCTGGGTCCCGGCTCGGCCTTCGGGCTTCACCCTCCGTTGGCCGGGATGACAGGTCTTAGAAGTCCATGTCGCCCATGCCGCCCATGCCGCCGCCGGGCATGCCGCCCGCGCCGCCGCCGCCCTTCTTGGGGGCTTCGACGATGGCCGCTTCGGTGGTGATCATCAGGCCGGCGACCGAGGCCGCGTCCTGCAGAGCGGTGCGGACCACCTTGGCCGGGTCGATGACGCCGGCCTTGACCATGTCCACGTACTCTTCGGTCTGGGCGTTGAAGCCAAAGGTGGGGGAGGCGTTCTCCATCACCTTGCCGACCACGATCGAGCCTTCGACGCCGGCGTTTTCGGCGATCTGGCGGATCGGGGCCTGCAGGGCGCGGCGCACGATGGCCACGCCGGCTTCCTGGTCGTCATTGTCGCCCTTGAAGCCGTCCAGGACCTTGGAGGCCTTCAAGAGGGCGACGCCGCCGCCGGGGACGATGCCTTCTTCCACGGCCGCGCGGGTCGCGTTGAGGGCGTCGTCGACGCGGTCCTTCTTTTCCTTCACTTCCACTTCGGTCGAGCCGCCGACGCGGACCACCGCAACGCCGCCGGCCAGCTTGGCCAGACGCTCTTGCAGCTTTTCCTTGTCGTAGTCCGAGGTGGTGTCCTCGATCTGCTTCTTGATCTGGGCGATGCGGCCTTCGATGCCGCTCTTCTCGCCCGAGCCGTCCACGATCGTGGTGTCGTCCTTGGTGATGGTGACCTTCTTGGCCTTGCCGAGCATGTCGAGGGTGACGTTCTCGAGCTTGATGCCCAGGTCTTCGCTGATCAGCTGGCCGCCGGTCAGGATGGCGATGTCTTCCAGCATCGCCTTGCGGCGATCGCCGAAGCCCGGCGCCTTGACCGCCGCGACCCGCAGGCCGCCGCGCAGCTTGTTGACCACCAGGGTGGCCAGGGCTTCGCCTTCGACGTCCTCGGCGATGATCAGCAGCGGACGGCCCGACTGGACCACCGCTTCCAGCACCGGCAGCAGGGGCTGCAGCGAGGCCAGCTTCTTTTCGAAGAGCAGGATCAGCGGCTCTTCGAGGTCGGCCTCCATCTTCTCGGCGTTGGTGATGAAGTAGGGCGACAGGTAGCCGCGGTCGAACTGCATGCCTTCGACCACGTCGAGTTCGGTCTCGGCGGTCTTGGCTTCTTCAACCGTGATGACGCCTTCGTTGCCGACCTTTTCCATGGCCTTGGCGATCATGTCGCCGACCTCGGTGTCGCCGTTGGCGGAGATGGTGCCGACCTGGGCGATCTCGGCGTTGGTGGTGACCTTGCGCGAGGAAGCCTTGATCTCCTCGACGACCTTGGCGACCGCTTTGTCGACGCCGCGCTTCAGGTCCATCGGGTTCATGCCGGCGGCCACGGACTTCAGGCCTTCGGTGACGATGGCTTGAGCCAGGACGGTGGCGGTGGTGGTGCCGTCGCCAGCCTTGTCGTTGGTCTTGGAGGCGACTTCACGGATCAGCTGGGCGCCCAGGTTTTCGAACTTGTCGGCCAGTTCGATTTCCTTGGCCACCGAGACGCCGTCCTTGGTGGAGCGCGGGGCGCCGAAGGACTTCTCGATGATCACGTTGCGGCCCTTGGGGCCGAGGGTCACCTTGACCGCATTGGCAAGGGTGTTGACGCCGCGCAGCATCCGGTCGCGCGCGTCGGAAGCGAAATAGACGTCTTTCGCAGCCATGGTTGGAACTCTCTTTTCTGAATGATTTTAAGGGGCGGAGACGTGCGGGCGGTTTAAGCCTCGAGCACGCCCAGGATGTCGCTTTCCTTCATGATCAGCAGGTCTTTGCCATCGAGCTTGACCTCGGTGCCGGACCACTTGCCGAACAGGATGCGGTCACCCTTCTTGACGTCGAGGGGCTGGATCTTACCGCTGTCGTCGCGGGCGCCGGGGCCGACGGAGACGACTTCGCCTTCCTGCGGCTTTTCCTTCGCGGTGTCGGGGATGATGATCCCGCCCTTGGTCTTCTCTTCTTCCTCGACGCGCTTGACGAGGACGCGGTCTCCCAGGGGACGAAACGCCATGATGCTCTTTCTCCGTATCGGTACGGCGGTTGGTTTTGGTGGCGTCAGCGCCCGGATCGGCCCGCGTGTTAGCAGTCGCCGGCCCTGAGTGCTAACGGCGGCTTGCAGGTAGGTGGACGGCTAGCGGGAGTCAAGTCGGCGGCGCGATGAGACAAAGCTTGCGGGAACCGCAGCTTCGCCGTTTCGTTCCGCATACGGTGTTCGAAAGTCGGGTGCGGCCATGGCGCTTCAAGACTTCCTCCAACGGGTCATCCGTGACGGTGACCTGAGCGTGAAACTCCCTTCCGGCGAGGTGCTGAAGCTCGGCGACGGGACAGGTCCTCGGATTGCCGTGCGCATCGCCGACCGCCGCTGGATGACCTGGCTGGCGATCTACCCCTCCATGGCGCTGGGCGAGGCCTATATGGACGGCGGCCTCGTGATGGAAGAGGGCGCGATCTGGGACCTGGTGGACCTGATCGGCCGCAACGCCCGGTACCGGCCGCTGAAGCGGGTGGGCGCCTTGTCGCGCTGGTGGCTGGACCGGCGGCTGCAGGCCAACGCCCGCCTGGCCGCCCGGCGCAACGTCGCCCACCACTACGACCTGTCGGTGGACTTCTACCGGCGCTTCCTGGACCCGGACCTGCAGTACAGCTGCGCCTATTTCGCCCGGCCCGACATGACGCTGGAAGAGGCCCAAGCCGCCAAGAAGCAGCACATCGCCGCTAAGCTCCTGCTGCAGCCCGGACAGACGGTGCTGGACATCGGCTGCGGCTGGGGCGGGTTGGGCCTGAGCCTCGCCCAGGCCGCCGATGTGCAGGTGGACGGCATCACGCTCTCGACCGAACAACTAGGGACGGCGCGCTGGCGGGCGGAAAGCTCTGGCCTGGCGGAGCGGGCGCGGTTTTCGCTCACCGACTACCGCGACGTTCAGGGCCCCTACGACCGGGTCGTCTCGGTGGGGATGTTCGAGCATGTCGGGCGGCCGAACTACCAGACCTACTTCGACCAGATCGCGCGCCTCCTGAAGGACGACGGCGTGGCCCTGGTCCATGCGATCGGCCGCTCGGAAGGCCCGGCGCTCAACCAGCCCTGGATCGAGAAATACATCTTCCCCGGCGGCTACATCCCGGCGCTGTCGGAGGTGATCCCCTGCGTGGAGCGGGCCGGCCTGATCGTCGCCGACATGGAGATCCTGCGTCTCCACTACGCCGAGACCCTGCGCTGCTGGCGCGAGCGGTTCACCGCCCAGCGCGCCGAGGTGGCGCGGATGTACGATGAGCGCTTCTGCCGGATGTGGGAGTTCTACCTCTCGATCAGCGAGCTCGCGTTCCGCCACCGCGGCCACATGGTCTTCCAGCTGCAGCTCACCAAGCGCATCGACGCCGCCCCGATCACCCGCGACTACATGGCCCGTAACGATCCCCGGATCGCCGAGCCGGTTCGCCAGGTGGCCTGAACCGCAAATGGCCTGAGCGACGCACCAAGATTTCTGCTGGAGGCGTCGCAACCTCGTCGCTAGGGTCTCTCCCCGACAACGCAAAAACCAGTCGGGAGATTATCTATGCGCCGCGCCCTCGCGCTTGCCGCCCTCATCGCCGCCTCGGCCGCCGTCGCCGGCGCCGCCAACGCCGAGCATTGGACCAAGTTCGCCGACGGCGAGAACGGCACCGAATGGTCCTATGACGGCGACTACAGCTACAAGGACCAGGCCACCGGCCGCGTGGTGGTCATGCAGGCCATCTCCAAGCCGTCGGCCGGCTTCATGCCCGCGGGCCCGGACAAGGGCGTCGGCTACATCTACGCCCTGGACTGCACCAAGAAGAACCTGATCCTGATCACCGCCTACAAGCCTTCCCAGCCGTTCCAGATGCCGACCACCTGGCGTTCCGACACGCCCAAGCAGGTCGGCGGCGCCGAGGACCAGGCGCTGTTCGCCGCGGTCTGCCCGAAGGCCGATAAGCTGCCGACGAAGTAGGCCGCTTCCGGCCTCAGACCTCCATCGAGATTCGAAGCCGCGACGGCGGCGGGCGATATGCCCGCCGCTGAACTCGTGCGCGGCCGGCGTTTAAACACTTGTTTGAACACCCCGGATGGGCCAAAGATTAGGGCCAGAAGAGCCCCTGGGAGCGACCCCGATGACCATGACCGCCGACCGTCCGCAGTCCAGCTTCGCGCTGAACCCGCAGGATGAGCTCAACGACCTGCGGATGAGCGAAAAGGCCCTGCCGCTGTTGAACCACGTCAAGCGGTTCGTGCAGGAAGTCGTCGAGCCGATGAGCGAGAAGTTCCACGCCCTTGACGAGGGTAAGACGGACATCTGGTCCTACGCCCCCGGCCAGCTCGAACTCCTGGAAGCAGCCAAGGACCAGGCCAAGAAGGAGGGCCTCTGGAACTTCTTCCTGCCCAACGCCGAGACCGGCGAGGGCCTGTCGAACCTCGACTACGCCTACATCGCCGTCGAGCTGGGCAAGAACCGCATGGCGTCGGAGACCATGAACTGCGCCGCGCCCGACACCGGCAACATGGAGGTGCTGGAGCGCGTCGGCACGCCTGCCCAGAAGAAGCAGTGGCTGGAGCCGCTGCTGCGCGGCGAGATCCGCTCGGCCTTCGCCATGACCGAGGTCAACGCCGCCTCGTCAGACGCCAAGAACATCAACACCCGCGCCACCCTGGTCGGCGACGAGTACGTGATCAACGGCGAGAAACACTACATCTCCGGCGCCGGCGACCCGCGCTGCAAGATCATGATCACCATGGTGCAGACCAGCCCCGACGGCCCGCCGAACCTTCGCCAGTCGCAGATCCTGGTGCCCACCGACGCGCCCGGGGTGAAGATCGTCGGGCCCATGTGCGTGTTCGGCGATCCCGACGCCCCGCACGGCCACATGCACATCATCTTCGACAACGTCCGCGTGCCGAAGGAGAACATGCTGCTGGGCGAAGGCCGCGGCTTCGAGATCAGCCAGCTGCGCCTGGGCCCCGGCCGCATCCACCACTGCATGCGCGCCATCGGCTCGGCGGAGAAGGCGCTCGACCTGATGGTCACCCGCGGCCTGACCCGCGAGGCGTTCGGCAAGCAGCTCGTCTACCTGGGCGGCAACCTGGAGATCATCTCCCGCGCCCGCATCGACATCGAGGCCATGCGCCTGATGGTGCTGAAGGCCGCCAAGGCCATGGACGTCCTGGGCAACCAGGAAGCCCGCGTATGGATCCACATGGTCAAGGCCATGGTGCCCGAGCGGGTCTGCCAGATCATCGACCAGGCGATCCAGATGCACGGCGCGACCGGGGTCAGCCAGAAGACCCCGTTGGCGCGGATGTACACCTCGACGCGGACCCTGCGCATCGCCGACGGCCCGGACGAGGTCCACCACATGGTGGTCGGCCGCAACGAGCTGCGCCAGTACCGCGAGATGCCGCAGGACGCCTCCACCGCGGCGGTGTTCCGCAACTGATCCTGGCGATCGGTTCCTGACGATCAGCGCGGGACGCCGCCCGGCCGGGCGGCGAGGTCCGCCGGAGGCGCCGGCGGGATCGGCCGCAACCCCATGGGCGGCTTGATGAGTTCGAGCACGAGCAGGCCCTGGCTGACCCAATAGCGGTGGCCGGCCGCCACCTGGCAGGCGACCAGCTGGTGGGCGGGGTTGCGCCGGCTCTGCGCCGTGAAGCAGGCGGTGCTCGGAACGCCGGCCAGGTTCGAGACCGTATAGACGCCTGGCGGATTCGGCGCCCAAGCCACGCCGGCGTATTCAAGAAAGCGCGGCGCGAGCAGGCCGGTCAGCCGTGCATGCAGCTCCGCCGCCGTCAGCCAGCGATGCTGCATCGGAAGATAGGTCTGGCCCGGCGCCGGTTCGACGCCGTCGATCGTCGCCACGCCCGCGACGGCATGGGTATAGTAGCCCGAGGCGACGCCGCAGACGACGGTCGCCTGGGCGCCCCGAGCCGCGATGATGGCGTTCACCGTGCCGTCGGCGGCGGGATAGACGCCGGTGACCTCTCGCGGCCCCCAGCGCGGATCGAGGTGCTCATCGGCGTCCGCCGCACAGTCATGGACCATCTGCCGCGCCTTTTCCTGGGGCGTCATCTGGTGGCAGGCCGCAAGGGCCAGGGCCAAGCCTAGTACGGCGCCGATCGCCAGCGCCGCCGTGACCGGGTTTGGCGGTCCATGGTTCACGCCTTCGATCCTCCCTCCGCCTTCGTAAGCTGCGCGGGATAAGGGTCCGATGCCAGGGTCATGGCGCCGAAGGCCCTGGAGAAGGGTCCTGGCGCGCTCCATGCAGTTCTGCCTAAAGTACCGAAAACGCGTACCTGGGGAGGCTGCTGAAATGAAACCCGTGACTTTGGGGCTGTCGGTGTTCGCGTTGTCGCTGGCGGGCTTCGCCGCGCATGCCGAGACCGCCTGCGCCGACCTGATGAAGACGCCGCTGCCGCACGCCCAGGTGACCAAGGCGGTCTCCGAGGCGGTGGGCGACAAGCAGGTCTGCAAGGTCGACGTGACCAGCAAGCCTACCGCCGACAGCGACATCCGCCTGTCGCTGTGGATCCCCGAAGGCGCGGCCTGGAACGGCAAGTTCGTCCAGCTCGGCAACGGCGGCTTCGCGGGCCAGATCCCCGTGGCCCAGTTCGGCCGCGTGGTGCGCGCCGGCTACGCGGTCAGCGGCACCGACGACGGCCACCAGTCCAAGGTGATCACCGCCGCCGACTGGGCGCTGGGGCACCCCGAGAAGATCACCGACTTCGGCTGGCGGGCGGTCAAGGAGACCACCGACATCTCCAAGGCCCTGATCAAGGCTCAAAAGGGTGGCGGCCCGCAGAAGTCCTATTTCAACGGCTGCTCGGACGGCGGACGCGAGGCGCTGATGTCGGCCCAGCGCTTCCCCAACGACTTCGACGGCATCGTGGCCGGCGCGCCGGCCGCCTACATGAGCCAGCTGTTCGGCATCTCCGCCGTACAGCAGCAGGCCATGACCAAGCCGGGCGGCTATCTGGGCGCGCCGCAGCGCGACCTCCTGCAAAAGGCCTCGATAGCCCAGTGCTCCCCGGGAGAGCCCTTCATCCGCGATCCCGCCGCCTGCCACTTCGATCCGGGCAAGCTGGCCTGCAAGCCCGGCCAGACTGACGAGTGCCTGACACCGGCCCAGGTGGTCTCGGCCAAGGCCATGTACACCGGCCGCACCGACGCCAAGGGCAATGTGCTGTTCCCGGGCTTCAGCCCGGGCGCCGAGGGCCTGAATGGCGGCTGGAACGCCTGGCTGACCGGCCCCACCGACGACCTGCGGCCCCACGCCATGGGTTTCGCCTTCTCGTCGGACGCCTTCAAGTACTTCGCCTTCCAGGACCCGAACTTCGACTTCCTTAAGATGGACATGGGCGCGCAGTACGCGACGGCGCAGAAGAAGATGGCCGAGGAAGTGGACGCGCCGAACCCGAACCTCACGGCGTTCGAGAAGCGCGGCGGCAAGCTGATCCAGTACCACGGGTGGAATGACCCGGCGATCCCGCCGCGCTCCTCGATCCGCTACTACGAGGACGTGCGCAAGACGATGGGGAACACCGACAGCTTCTACCGGATGTACCTGATCCCCGGCATGTTGCACTGCGCCGGCGGCGTCGGCCCAAGCAACGTCGACTGGCTGGCCGAGCTGGACAGCTGGGTCACCGCCGGCAAGGCGCCGGGCGAAGTTGTCGCCCAAGGCGGCGCCGGCCAGTCGCCGGGCGGCCCGCCCAGCCAGGTGCTGTGTCCCTATCCGGCGGTGGCCCGCAAGGCCGGCGAGGCCTACGCCTGCGCCGCCCCGAAGAAGGGCTGAGTCCCATGCGCCTGATCCTGCTCGCGTCCGCCGGCCTCGCGCTGGCGGCGCCCGCCGCCGCGCGCGCGGAAACCGCCTGCGCCGACATGGCCCACGCCGCCCTGCCGCACGCCGAGATCACCAACGCCAAACCGATGGCGATCAAGGGCGGCCAGGGCTGCCAGATCGAACTCGACAGCCACCCGACCGCGGACTCCGACATCAAGATCGAGGTGCTGATCCCGATCGGCCAGGCCTGGAACGGCAAGTTCGTGCAAGTCGGCAACGGCGGGCTGGCGGGCTCGATCCCCTGGGCCCAGGTCAAGCTGCGCGCCGACGAGGGCTACGCCGCCGCGGGCACCGACGACGGCCACGGCGGCAACGGCCGCACCGCGATCTGGGCGCTGGGCCATCCGCAAAAGATCGCCGACTTCGGCTGGCGTTCGCTGAAGGAGACCACGGACGCCGCCAAGCTCCTGATCAAGGCCCAGAAGGACGAGGCGCCCAAGCGCGCCTACTTCGTGGGCTGCTCGGCCGGCGGCCGCGAGGCCCTGATGGAGGCCCAGCGCTTCCCCGGAGACTTCGACGGCATCGTCGCCGGCGCCACGGCCAACTACAACACCCTGGGCTACGCCGGGCGCGCCTACATGCAGCAGGTGTTGGCCCGGCCCGGCGGCTATCTGGCCCTGCCGCAACTGCAACTGCTGCAGGACGCCGCGCTCAAGCAATGCGCGAACGGCGAGCCCTTCATCCGCGATCAGCTCGCCTGCCATTTCGACCCGGCGGTGCTGAAGTGCAGGCCGGGCCAGACCGAAGGCTGCCTGACCGCGCCCCAGATCGCCTCGGCCAAGGCGATCTATGGCGGCCGGATCGTGAACGGCAAGGTGGCCTATCCAGGCTACGAGCCGGGCGCGGAGGCCTTGCGCGGCGGCTGGCAGGCCTGGAACACCGGCGTCTCCCAGGACCGCTGGACGGAGTCCTCCGGCCACGCCATGGGCTCGCAGTTCATGAAGTACTTCCTCTACGACGATCCGTCGTTCGACTTCCTGAAAATGGATACGGGCGCGAAGCTCGACCGTGACCGGCAAAAGCTCGCCAAGGACCTGGACGCCACCGACGCCAATCTGACGCCCTTCGCCAGCCATGGCGGCAAGCTGATCCAGTACCATGGGTGGAATGACCCGGCGATCGCGCCGCGGGGCTCGATCCGCTACCACGACGCCGTGCTGGCGGAGACCAAGGACGCCGCCAGCTTCTACCGGCTCTACATGATCCCCGGCATGCTGCACTGCCAGGGCGGCAATGGACCGGGGACCGTGGACTGGCTCTCGATCCTCGACCGCTGGGTGGAGGCCAAGCAGGCGCCGCACGAGGTGACGGCCACCGGCCAGGGCGGCGCGAGCCAGCTGCTCTGTCCCTATCCGGGCGTGGCGCGCAAGGCGGGTGAGGCCTGGGCCTGCTCGGCGGCGAAGAAGGGCTGAGACCCAAGGCGGCAAGCGTGGCTTTAGGACTGGAAGCTCGGTCTGCGCGGGGGTAATCCGACACCGTTCAGATGACGGAAGCCTTCCTCATACGCAGCCTGTCGCCGGACGAGGCGCAAGGCGTGGTCCCCGCGCTTGCCGCGGTGTTGCTGGACTGCGTCAAGGGCGGCGCCTCGGTCAGCTTCATGGCGGACATGACCCTGGACGAGGCCGAGGCGTTCTGGCGCGAAGAGACCGCCACGGACGACGGCCGATCGATCCTGGTGGCGGAGGACGACGACGGCGTCTTCGGCGTGGTGCAGGTCATTCCGGTCGCGATCCCCAATCAGCCACACCGGGTCGACATCTCGAAGTTGCTGGTCCATCGCCGTGGCCGCCGGCGCGGCGCGGCCGAGGCTCTGATGACCGCCGCGGAGGACGCCACCCGGCAAAAGGGGCGCTGGCTGATGGTGCTCGACACCGTCACCGGAAGCCCCGCTGACCTGCTCTACGAGAAACGCGGCTGGAGCCGCGCGGGCGTGATCCCCGATTACGCGCTCTACCCCGACGGCGCGCTGTGCGACGCCACCTTCTTCTACAAAGCGCTCCGTCCATGAGGACGTTGAGCCCCAGCCGGACGGCCGGCCCCTTCTGGCGCACGTCGCGTCGCAGATCCGCGGACGGAGGGGCCTGTGTCCCCTTCGCGAGGCGGGTCGCAACTCCGAAGGATACTTCCCATGACCCTGCTAACGGGCGGCTTCATCGTCGCCATGTCGTTCGTGACGGCGGCGATCTCCGGCGTGTTCGGCATGGCGGGCGGGCTGATGCTCAAGGGCGCCCTGGCCCTCGTCCTGCCAGTCTCCGCCACCTTCGTCGTCCACGGCCTCTTACAGCTGGTCGCTAACGGCTGGCGGGCGATCCTCCACCGCCAGTTCGTGAGCTGGCGGATCGTGGCGATCTATGCGCTGGGCGCCTTCACCGCCGCCGCCCTGATCGGCCTCATTGTCTATGAGCCGACCCGGGCGACGCTCTACCTCCTGATGGGCCTGGTCCCCGGCCTCGTCTGGCTGCCGCAGGGCTGGGTGAAGGTCGACGCGTCGCGGCCGGTCCAGGCCTACGTCTGCGGGCTCGGCGTCACGGGTATGAACCTGACGGCGGGCGTCGCCGGGCCGCTGCTCGACGTCTTCTTCGTGCGCACCGCGCTGACCCGCCACCAGATCGTCGCCACCAAGGCCGCGACCCAGGTGTTCAGCCACCTGATGAAGGTGGTGGTCTATGGCGCGCCGCTGGTCGCCGCCGGCGGCAAGGGCATCCCGCCCTGGTGGGTGTTCGCGCTGGCCGTGCCCCTCTCCATGTTGGGCACGGCGGCCGGCGGCATCCTGCTCAACCGGTTGAGCGACGTGGACTTCAAGCGCTACCTGCGGCTGATCCTGACGGTGATCGGGGCGGTCTACCTCGTGCAGGCCGCGCGGCTCTACCTGGGCTGATGGCCAAAAAAGAGCCGGGCCTTTTGGGCCCGGCTTTTGAAGTCTAGGGAGGAAACGCCCAGGAATGGGCAGGGCTGAGATAGGTTCGTAACGGCGGCGCACAAGGCCAAGCCGGAACTTTTTTTGGAGGCGGGCGCCTAAAAATGCGGATCGAGCCGAAGGTCCTGGAAGACCGCCACGTCCGCCTGGAGCCGATGACCCCGGCGCACCGCGAAGGCCTGCACGCCGCCTGCGACGCCGACCGCGAGGTCTGGACGGCGCTCTATCCCTATTCCCTGGACGCGGCGCACTTCGACGCCGGCTGGAGCCGCTTCTACGCCGAGCCCGGCCCCGACCGGATCAACTTCGCGGTGATGGCGGGCGGCCAGGTAATGGGCGTCTCCAGCTACCTGGGCGTCGATCCCGTCAACCAGACGCTGGAGATCGGGGGCACCTACTATCACCCCGACGTCCGCGGCGGGGCGGTCAACCCGGCGAGCAAGCGGCTGATGCTGGCGCACGCGTTCGACAGCGGCGCGCGGCGGGTGCAGTTCAAGGTCGACGCCCTCAACGCCCGCAGCCGCGCGGCGGTGCTGAAGCTGGGCGCAAGCCTGGACGGCGTCCTGCGCCAGGACCGCGTCACCTGGACCGGCCGCATCCGCGACACCTGCGTCTTCTCGATCCTGGCCGACGAATGGCCGGCGGTGCGCGCGGGACTGGACGCGCGGCTGGCGCGGTTCGGGTGAGGGCGGCGCGCCGCCGCCGATGGGGCCTACGCCCAAAGGCCTACGCCTTCCGCTCGATACCCAGCCCCTGAGCGACGGCGTAGCTTGCGCCCTGGAACAACGTCCAATCGGGTGGGGCTGAACATGGCGATCAAACATCGCATCCTGGCGGTGGCGACACTCGGTGGCGCCATGGCCTCGGCCTCGGCCTCGATGGCCACCATCGGCGCGGTGGTCTTCGACATCTCGCTGAACACCGAGATCCAGGAGGTCAACGGCGTCCAGGTCTCCTCGACCCCGGTGGACATTAACTACATCGACAAGGTCGCGGTCGCCCTGCCGGCGGCCACGACCAGCCTTCTGTCCGTGTACAACACCCCCTACTACCACATCGCCGAGAACGACCTGTACACGCCGGTGCTCGGGTCTTCGTCGTCGCTGGATGCGCAGCTCTTCGCCGCCGCGGGCATCGTCGGCCAGCCGAACACCGGCGGCAATCTCGACGTCCAGCAGTATCGGATCTTCGACGGGCCGTCGTCCCACCAGGACTATGCGCAGGTCTCGGAATACCAGGGCCAGAACGACAATTCGTTCGACGGCTATAACTACACCTTCATATCCGACACCGTGTCGACGACCATCGGCTACAGCCACAACTACAACGACCCGCACTACATCGGCGATCCGCCGCCGCTGCTGGTCAGCCAGATCGGCGCCTACATGGCGCCGTTCACCTACGGCGTGGATATCGACGCGAACTACAGCTTCGAGCAGGGCAACATCGACGTCGGCGACACCTCCGACTACAGCACCGACGAGATATTCTATGGCACCGCCACCCTGGACCTCGCCGCCAGCGACTTCGTCCCCGAACCCGCCAGCTGGGCGTTGATGATCCTGGGCTTCGGCTTTGCCGGCGCAGGCCTGAGGCGGTGCGGGGCGGTGGGTGAGGAGCGGCTGGCCTAGTTCGGTGGGCGGGATCGTCCGCGCCGTTCCGCATGGCGTCTTTTGAGATGTCACCGCGCCTTTGATCTTATGGTTGATGCGAGCCTTGGGGCCTCGGCTTGTCAAGGACGCGCCAAAGGCGCGCCGCGGGGCGGCCGGGCAAAGCCCGGTCCTTGAGAAGCCGAGGCCCCAAGGCAGAATGCTGGCCATGAGATCTAAGCCGCAGAGCGCGCGGCCCGCTCGTCCCCGCGAAGGCGGGGATCCAAGCTGAGTTCGGTGAGGCGATGGGGTGCCTGAATTTTAAGGTCGCATGGGTCCCCGCCTTCGCGGGGACGAGCGGGGACTGGGTTAGCCGGTGTCCGGCGGGCCGGCGTCGTAGGCGAGATCGGCGCTGCGGTCAGCGAACGCTGCCGGCGCCTCGCAGGCGGTGAGGCGCAGCTCTCCGACGAGCCCCATGTCGGACTTGATCTGGCGGATCAGGGTCTCGATGGGCAGGTCGAGGAAGTCGGCGCGGCGGGCAGCCTCGCCCAGGCGGGTCTCCAGGTCGTAGTCGAGGACCTCGAACTCCTCCTCGTCGCCCTCGGCCTCGTCCCAGATCAGCCGGTGGAGCGCCCCGCGCACCCGGCGCTTGCGGTCCTGGGTGCAGGCCCGCGCCTCGGCCAGGGCCGGATCGACCTCTTCCCTGGGCTCAGGTTCGGCGGCCTCGGCGGCCCGCGCGTCCTCGCGTTCGATCTCGCGGCGGGCGCGTTCGATCTTCAGCTCCAGGGCGAAGGTCTGGCGCACGCCGCGCGACACCCGCTGGAAGGCGAGCGCCAGCTTGTCGGCCTCGACCGTCGTCTCCGCCGCCAGCGCCCGGCCGTGCAGCTCCCGCGCAAGCGTCAGCCCGAGCTCAGAAAGCTCCGCCAACACGGCCTCCTGCCGCTCACGTCTCGCCATCGTATCGGCCATGAACAAAAGGGGAACATAGAGTCAGTCCCAAGTCAACTTTTTATGAGAAAACTCGATTCCTTAGTCCCAGATTGTCGCACCAGCGGTCGCAGGCGAATTCGCCTATGTTAGGACAAGAGTGAAATGGCGGCGGGCAATGGGGCGGGTTGTTGCGCTGGAAACTTCCATCAGCCGACGTTTGGAACGCCCTAGCTACAATGGTGGCAACACCGTAGATTGAGTACTCGCTTCGCGCGACGAACTTCAGCGCCCTCAGGCCGCGACCTTCGCCCCAGCCTTCACCGGGTTCGAAAACTCCAGCACGCCGTCCTCCAGCTTCGCATACCGCAGGCTCATCAGGTCGAGCGCGTAGTTCTGGTGCAGCTTCCAGGGGGCCTTGGAGCCCTGCTTGGGGAAGCTGGCCATGGCGCGCTGGACGTAACCGGAGGAGAAGTCGAGCCACGGCTGATGCTCGATGTCCGGGTCGCTGTTGCGCGGGGTGACCTGGCGCAGGCCCCGTCGGGCCATCACGTTCAAAAGACGGCAAACGTACTCGCAGGTCAGGTCGGCCTTCAGGGTCCAGGAGGCGTTGGTGTAGCCGAACACGGTGGCGAGGTTCGGGATGCCCTCGTACATCATGCCCTTGTAGGCCAGCGTCTGGCTGGGATCGATCGCGCGGCCGTCGACGCTGAGGGCTATGCCGTTCAGCACCTGCAATTTCAGGCCCGTGGCGCTGACGACGATGTCGGCGTCCAGGGTCTTGCCGGAGGCCAGCTTGAGGCCCGTCTCGGTGAAGGTCTCGATGTGGTCGGTGACCACCTCGGCCTGGCCTTGCTTGATCGCCGCGAACAGGTCGGCGTCGGGCACCAGGCACAGGCGCTGGTCCCAGGGGTTGTAGCTGGGCGTGAAGTGGGTCTCGACGTCGTAGTCGGGGCCGAGCTGGGCGCGGACCATGTCGATGATGTTCTTCTTCACCGCCGCCGGCTTGTTGCGCGCCAGGCGGAAGAACCACATGCCGAACAGCACATTGCGCCAGCGGACGATGTTGTAGGCCAGCATGGCCGGCAGCCACTTGCGCAGGTTGTTGGCCATGGCGTCCTCGGCGGGCCGGGAGACCACATAGGTCGGCGAGCGCTGCAGCATGGTGACGTGGCCGGCGGTCTTGGCCATCTCCGGCACCAGGGTGACCGCGGTGGCGCCGGAGCCGATCACCACCACGCGCTTGCCGGCGTAGTCGAGGGCCTTCGGCCAGTGCTGCGGGTGGATCAGCTGGCCCTTGAAGCGCTCGGCGCCCGGGAACTCCGGCGTATAGCCGCCCTCGTAGGAATAGTAGCCGCCGCAGAGCAGCAGGAAGCCGCAGGTGAGCTGCACCGTGCGCCCGTCGGTGGTGCGGGCCTCCACCGTCCAGGCGGCGTCTTCGCTGGACCAGGCGGCGGCGGTCACCTGATGGCCGAAGCGGATGTGGCGGTCGATGCCGTGCTCGGCGGCGGTCTCGCGGACGTAGTTGAGGATCGAGGGGCCGTCGGCGATGGCCTTGGCCTCGGTCCACGGCTTGAAGGCGTAGCCCAGGGTGTACATGTCGCTGTCGGAGCGGATGCCCGGATAACGGAACAGGTCCCAGGTGCCGCCGATGGCCTGACGGCCCTCAAGGATCGCGTAGCTGCGGGAGGGTTTGGCCTCGTGCTGCAGATGCCAGGCCGCGCCGATCCCCGACAGCCCCGCGCCGACGATCAGCACGTCGAGGTGCTCGGTGGCCGCCTTGCCTGTTGTCCCGTCCGCCATGGTCTTCGAAGTCCCGCGCCGCGCTTGAGTGAACATTGATCACATGGATGTGGGTCTGGCGCCAGCGCGGCGGAGCGTCGCTTTGGGCGACTGGTCCGCGAGACGCCGATCGGACGGCGCAGCGCGTATGGGTCCCGGACAAGCGCTGCGCGCTTTCCAGGATGACACGTTGAGGAGGCCCGCCACTGCGGCGTTAATTCCTTCGACTTCCAGGGGGAGCGTGCCGGATACTTCGACGATGTGATTCGGATGGCCAGGACCATGCGTCGGCTCACCCTTGGGCTCCTCTGCGCGACCTATATCTGCCTGTCGCTGATCGTGGCGCTGAGCCTTTGGCGCAACGGCGGCGGCTGGGGCGCGGGCGTGGCCGCCCTGGTGGGGGGGCTCGGCCTCTGCTTCGCCTTCCACGGCCTGATCGAACGCGCGCTCGAGACCGCCGAGATCAAGGGCGACGTGGACAACATCCGCGAGGCGCACGAGATCCTGATCTCCCAGGTGGAAGCCCTGGACGCCCGGGTCAGCGAGATCTTCGACGCCGTCGCCGAGGACGCCCAGCGCGCCGAGGCCCTGGTGGACGAGGTCCACATGCTGGAGGGCCTGGTGCAGACCCTGCAGGGGCGGCTGGAAGAGGGCGCCGCGGAAGCCGCCGCCCCGGCCTTCGCCGCGCGGCTGGGGGGCGATATGGCCCAAGTCCCGGCGCTGCTCGACACCGTGCGCGAGGCCCTGGCCGAGAACCGCGTCGACCTCTACCTGCAGCCCATCGTCGCCCTGCCGCAGCGCAAGACCCAGTTCTACGAAAGCTTCACCCGCCTGCGCGACGAGACCGGCCGGGTGATGATGCCGGCGGAATACCTGAGCGTCGCCGAGCCCGGCGGCCTGGTCACCGCCATCGACAACCTCCTGCTGTTCCGCTGCGTGCAGATCGTGCGGCGCCTGGCCAAGCAGGACCGCAAGATCGGCATCTTCTGCAACGTCTCCATGGCCAGCCTCGCCGACGAGGTGTTCTTCCCGCAGTTCCTCGATCTCTTGACCAGCAACCGCGACCTGGCGGGCTCGCTGATCTTCGAGCTGGGCCAGGCCGCCTTCGACGCCCGCGGCTCCATCGAGGCGCGCAACATGGGCAAGCTGGCCGACCTCGGCTTCCGGTTCAGCCTGGACAAGGTGGTGGACCTCGACCTCGACCTGCAGGACCTGTCGCGCGCCGACGTGCGGTTCCTGAAGGTCGCCGCGCCGAAGCTCCTGGAGGAGCTGACCGAGGTGGATGGCCGCTTGGTGCTGCAGTCGCTGCCGGACCTGGCCGCCGAGGATTTCACGGCGCTCGCCCTGCGCTACGGCGTCGAGGTGATCGCCGAGAAGGTGGAGAGCGAGCGGCAGATCGTCGACCTCCTGGACCTCAACCTCGCCTTCGGCCAGGGCCACCTGTTCGGCCAACCCCGCGCGATCAAGGAAGCCGTGCTGGCCGAGGCGCCCGCGCCGGCGCCGAACCTGGTGCGGCCGGATTGGCCGCGCCGGGCGGCGGTGGGATAGGGCCATCCGAGCCCTTAAACGGTCATCCTCCGGTCAGCCGCGAGGCTGATCCGGGGGACCCAAGCTGAATTGCGGGCCAGGCCACACCGCTTGGGTCCCCCGGATCGCCTCTTCGGGCGACCGGAGGATGACGGGTTTTTGCGGTTCGGGCGGCTGCCAATCCCAGGCGATCCATGCTCAACAGGACAACGCCTGGGTCCGCGCTTTCGCGGGGATGACCGGATGTGGGCGGACTAAAGGGGGATCCACACTTGCTCGACCGCCGTCAGTTGCTTTCCACGGGCGCCGCAGCGGCCGCTCTGTCGTCCGCGTCCCTCGCCCGCGCCGCGGCCCCGTCGCCTGAGTCCGCCAGGCTCACCGCCCTGCTCGACGCCTTCTTCCAGGAGGACCTGGAGCGGCAGCCGGAGACCGCCACCCAGCTCGCCCTCGACAAGGGCAGGAACGCCGGGCTGAAGTTCAAGCTGGAGGATGTCTCCACCGCCGGCATGGCCGCCGAGAGCGCGGCGAACCGCGGCCAGATGCGCCGGCTGAAGGCCATCGACCGGAAGAAGCTCACCGGCATGGACGCGGTGAACTACGACACCGTGCTCTATGTGGGCGAGACCACCCAGCCGATCCTCGACCTGGACATCGGCGGGCGCGACGGGTTCTCGCCCTCCTGCTACGTGCTGTCGCCGATCACCGGCGCCTATCAGCGGATGCCGGACTTCCTGGACGACAATCACACCATCGAGACGGCGACCGACGCCGAGGCCTATCTGGCGCGGCTGGACGGGTTCGCGACCGCGCTGGACGCCAACACCGACCGCTTCCGCCACGACGTGGGCAAGGGCGTGCTGCCGCCGGACTTCCTGCTGGACATCACCATCGCCCAGGTGGGCGCGCTCAGGACCACCGGCGACAAGTCGGATCTGGTGAAATCCCTCGACCGCCGGGCCCGCGCCAAGGGGCTGGGCGAGTCCTACGGCGCGATGGCGGCGGCGGTCTACGACGCCAAGGTCGGCCCGGCGCTCGACCGCCAGATCGCGGCGTTAAAGCAGGCCCGGCCCGGCGCCGTGCATGACGCCGGGATCTGGCGCTTCAAGGAGGGGCCGGCCTTCTATGCGGCCAATCTGAAGTACACGACCACCACCGGCATGACGCCGGCCGAGGTGCACCAGCTGGGCCTCGACCAGGCCAAGGAATATGGCGCGCGGCTCGACGTCCTGCTGAGCAAGCAGGGCCTGACCCAGGGCACGGTCGGCGAGCGGATCAAGGCGCTCTACAAGGACCCCAGCTACTACTTCCCCAACACCGATCCGGGCCGGGCCCAGCTGCTGGCCTACCTTTCGGAGCGGTTGAGCGCGGTGAAGGCGCGCCTGCCGCGCATGTTCAACCGCATCCCCAACCAGGCCATCGAGGCGCGCCGCGTGCCGCCGGCCATCGAGGCGGGCTCGCCGCTGGCCTATTCCGAGGGCGCGCCCATGGACCGCTCGCGGCCGGGGGTGATCTTCTTCAACCTGGCCGACACCCATGAGTGGCCGAAGTGGAACCTGCCCTCGACGCTCTACCACGAGGGCCTGCCGGGTCATCAGCTGCAGGGCGGCCTGGCGCAGGAGAGCGCCGGCATCCCGATCCTGCGCAAGAACATGTACTTCTCGGCCTATGGCGAGGGCTGGGCGCTCTATGCCGAACAGCTGGCGCAAGAGCTCGGCATGTACGAGGACGACCCGCTGGGCGAAATCGGCTGGCGCAAGGCGCAGATCTTCCGCGCCGGACGCTGCGTGGTCGACACCGGCATGCACGCCATGCGCTGGAGCCGCGAGCAGGCGATCGAATACATGATGGGCCTGGACGGCGACGCCGAGGGCTCCACGACGCGGGAGGTGCAGCGCTACTGCGCCATCCCCGCCCAGGCCTGCAGCTACAAGATCGGCCACACCTTCTGGCTGCAGCAGAGGGAACGGGCCAAGGCGGCGCTGGGGCCCCGGTTCGACATCAAGGCCTTCCACGACGCTGGCCTGTTGTCGGGAGCCATGCCGCTGGACGTGATGGCGGTGGCGATCGGCGGCTACATCGCGGGCGCGAAGGCCTGAAACGCCCCGGCTGCTTGCCGGCATTGACCGCGCGGGGCCGGGCCGCTACCGCCCGGCGATGACCGAGCCCAAGTCCCTCGCCGGCCTCTCCGAGGTCGCGCCCGCCTACGACGCCCTGCTGTGCGACGTCTGGGGCGTGATCCACAACGGCCGCGAGAGCTTCCCCGCCGCCTGCGCCGCCCTGGCCCGTTTCCGCGCCGAACGCGGGCCGGTGGTGCTGATCTCCAACGCCGCGCGGCCGCACGCGCCGGTGGTGGAGCAGCTCGATGCGCTGGGCGTGCCGCGCGAGGCCTGGAGCCACATCGTCACCTCCGGCGACGCCACCCGCGTCCTCTTGGCCGAGCGGGCGCCCGGCCCCGCCTGGCTGGTCGGCGTCAGCAGCGACGCGCCGCTCTACGAGGGCCTGGGCCTCGACGGCGCGGACCTGGCGCACGCGAAGTTCATCTCGGTCACCGGCCCCTTCGACGACGAGACCGAAGAGCCCGCCGACTACCGCGACCGCTTCGTCGAGGCGGCGGCGCGGGATCTCGAGATGGTCTGCGCGAACCCGGACATTGTGGTCCAGCGCGGGGACAAGCTGATCTACTGCGGCGGGGCCTTGGCGCAGCTCTACGCGAGCCTGGGCGGACGCGTGGCCATGGCCGGCAAGCCGTGGCCGGCGATCTACGCCCTGTCGCTGGCCAAGGCGGCGGAGAGCCTGGGCCGGCCCCTGGACCCCGCCCGCGTGCTCTGCATCGGCGACGGCCTGCCCACCGACGTGCGCGGCGCCAACGCCCAGGGCCTGGACGTGCTGTTCGTCGCCAGCGGCATCCATGGCGCGGAGACCATCTCGCCGGACGGCGCCCTGAACGCCCCCGCCGTCGCCGACCTGCTGCATCAGGCGGGGCTCAGCGCCGCCTACGCCATCGCCAACCTGGTCTGGTGAGGGCGCGCATTCATCGCTAAGTGGACGGGGGACGCAGCCTTCAGGAGCGAGCGTGCAGGGGCTTTATTTCGACGAACTGAGCGTGGGCCAGAGCGCGGAGACCACGCACGTGGTCGGCGCGGCCGACATCGAGGCCTTCGCGGCGGTCTCCGGCGACGTCAATCCGGTGCATATGGACGAGGCCTACGCCAAGACCACCACCTTCGGCGGGCGCATCGCCCACGGCATGCTGTCGGCGGCCTATATCTCGGCGGTGCTCGGCAACGACCTGCCGGGGCCGGGCGCGATCTACCTGTCGCAGTCCCTGCGCTTCCGCCGGCCGGTGAAGATCGGCGACCCGGTGGTGGCCAAGGTGACGGTGAAGAGCCTGGACGCCGACAAGGGCCACGCGGTCTTCGAGACCGTCTGCCTGGTCAACGGCAAGACCGTCATCGACGGCGAGGCCCTGATCATGGTGCCGCGCAGAACATGATCCGTCTTCGCCAAGGCTTCGGAGGATGAGGCGGCTCAGACTCATCAAGGGCTGGAAGGACCTCGCGCCAGGCGACCGAGGCGCGGCGGTGGCCATGGGCAATTTCGACGGCGTCCACCGCGGCCACCAGAAGGTGATCGCGCTCGCCGCCAAGGCGGCGAGCGAGCTGGGCGCGCCCCTGGGCGTCATCACCCTCGACCCGCATCCGCGCGTCTACCACCGCCCCGACGAGCCGACCTTCCGGCTGATGAAGCCCGATCAGCAGGCCCGCGCCCTGGAGGCGCTGGGCGTCGAGGTGCTCTACGTCCTGCCCTACGACCGCGACTTCGCCGAGCTCACCGACCGGGCGTTCGCGGAGCGCGTGCTGCACGAGGGACTGGGCGTCCGCCACGTCGCCATCGGCTTCGACAACTCCTTCGGCAAGGACCGCACCGGCAGCCCCGGGACGATGAAGGCCTATGGGGCGGAGTTGGGCTTCGGCGTCTCGGTGGCCGAGCCTGTCGAGGATCTCGACGGCGAGAAGTTCTCCTCCACCGGGGTGCGCGAGGCCCTGCGCGACGGGCGCCCGGAAGAGGCGCGCCGCATCCTGGGCCGCCCCTTCGCCATCGAGGGCGCCGTGCAGCGCGGCCGCCAGCTCGGGCGCAAGCTGGGCTTCCCCACCGCCAATGTGGCGCTGGCCGACTATGTGGTCCCGCGGTTCGGCGTCTACGCTACCCGCACCCGCCTGCCCGACGGCCGCGAAATCCCCGGCGTCGCCAACCTGGGCATCAACCCGACCATCGAGGGCGTGCGCGCGCCCCTGCTCGAGGTCTGGCTCTTCGACTTCGACGAGGACATCTACGACCAGGTCATCGAGACCGACCTCATCGCCTTCCTGCGCCCGGAAGAGAAGTTCGACGGCCTGGAGGCCATGACCGAGCAGGTGATGCGCGACGCCCGCGCCGCGCGGGACCTGCTGATGCCGGGGTTGGAGTAGGGCGCACCCTAACGCGCGTTGTGGCCGGGCTCGTCCCGGCCACAACGGATTTAAGGGTGAGTGATTAATGGCGGCGAGCAACTCCCGCCTCAAATCCCGAGGCGGCCACACCGCGATGTCGGCCTAGCCGCCCACGGGCCGCTCAGGTCCGACCTGGGACTTGCCCGCATCGCCGAGGACTCGCCGGCCAGCACAATCGTGGTCCCTTTTGCCGTCGAATGACGCTTGAGATTCAGGTGTCGGATTCGATGGTGGCTCGCCGCTTCGCGCCGGGCTGCGATCACTCGATCAAGCTAACGGGGCGGATTCCATTTTCGGGGAAGGGCTCATGCCGACGACCCTCAAGAGTCGCGAACAGGTCAACGGGTCTGGCGCAAAGCCGCTGAGCATGGGTTTGGTCGCGGGAGCGTGCGAAGCCGATGCGACCCGAGCGCATCCGACTGGCGACCGCCGCGCTTCACGCCCGCGTCTCCACCCCGCCTTCCGTGGGCGGCGCCGAAGTCGGCGCGGAGCCGATGGCCTGGGCCTTGAGCGGCGTGGGTATCGGTCCGTGTTGCCCCCGCTTGAGCAGCCGCACGCGTGTCGGCTTCGTCTTACGCCGCCCGTGGCTGAACCTCAGGTTCGGAAAGGGTCCCACGAACTTCAAGGCCGGCGATACTTCTCGAAAACGAGCGAGATGCAGTTATTCGCCAAGCCGTCGAAGCCGCCTCCACGACGTCGATGGTCAGTTGGGCTGAAGTTGCGCCATCAGCCAGGCCCGGGCCGCGCGCCATTGCCGCTTCACGGTGCTGCGCGAGACCCCGAGCACGTCGGCGATTTCTTCCATGGTCAGCCCCGCATAGAACCGATGTTCCACGATCCGGCCCATTTCGGCATCCACGACCGAAAGCCGTTCGAGCGCCTCATCGAAGGCCTCAATGTCGAAGACCCGCGGGCGGCTCTGGTCGAGCGCGTCGCCCCAATAGGTGTCCACCGATGGGGTTTGACGCTTGCACGCCCGAAAACGACGGACTTCGTCGAGCAGAATCTGGCGCATGATGCGGCTGGCCAGGGCGAGGAAATGGGTCCTGTCGTTGATGTCCATCCGCTCGATGCGCAGCAGTCGGATCGCGGCCTCGTGCGCCAGTTCGGTCGGTTGAATTTGAAGCTTTCCGGCGTCAGACGACAACACCGAGCGCGCCAACCGCCGGAACTCGGCGTAGTGCGCCGCCAACAGCCGGTCGCGCACCGCGGCGTTGTCGCGGAACTCGCCCCATTCGACGCCGGGCTCGGTTGTGACCGCATGGAACGTCATCGCAATCCTCCCCAAACTCGGATTGTCGCCGCGACAGGAGGTCAGCATGCCCGTCGGGGCGGCCTTCGCGCCAGGGAATTCACCCGTCGGGCGAGTGCGATTCGCCGCAGGGCGTCTTGTGTCGAAGACCGGGTATGGTCGGATTTCGATGTGAAAGCCGGGCTCTTGGGGCGCACACGTTGATCTGGAAAACGCTCTGGAGCCCGCGCTCCAAGATCCCGCCGTCCCGCCTGGGCCGTGGCGCGGAAACCCACAACGCCCCCGCGCCCCGGGTCGAACTTCACCGTCGGGCGATCGAGGCGTTCTACAGATTGTCGGAAGCCGGGGAGGTGGAACGGCGCGCCTGGCTACAGGCGACGGCCCTCGCTGACCCCGCCTTGGCGACCGAAGTCGCCGCGATGCTTATCGCCGACGGCCAGAGGTCTGGGGACCTGCCCACGGCGCCTGGCTTGCCGGCGAACGATGAAGACGAAGCTTTTCCGCTCCACGTCGGCCCCTATCGGCTTGTCCGGCGGTTGGGCGGCGGCATGGGGGATGTCTTCCTGGCGGAGCGCAACGACGGTCTATTCGAGCACACCGTCGCGATAAAGCTGATCCGAAGCGGGCGCTCTATGCAGCGCCTGAGCGCGCATCTCCTGGAAGAGCGCCGGATCCTCGCGAGCTTGCAGCATCCCAACATCGCCCAACTGTTTGGCGGCGGCGCCACCCCCGACGGCTTACCGTTCATCGTGATGGAATATCTGGCCGGCGTCCCCATCACGGAATACGCCGACGCCAACAACCTGCCGCTCCCCAAGCTCTTGCGCATGTTTCAGACCGTCTGCGAGGCGGTCCAGTTCGCTCACCAGACCCTCGTGGTCCATGCGGACATCAAGCCTTCGAATATCATGGTGACCGTAACCGGCCAGGTGAAGCTGCTGGACTTCGGGATCGCGCAATGGAGCGACCGGCGACAATCCGGCCGCACGCCATTGGAGGGCGGGCCCCCCATGACACAGGCCTATGCCGCTCCGGAACGCTTGGCCGGCGGCGAGCCGACCGTCGCGGCGGACGTCTATGCCCTGGGCGTCCTGCTGCATGAGCTGCTGACCGGCCGGCTTCCAAAGCCGGCTGACGCCGCGCTGAAGACCCGGGGCCCGACCGTCTTGCCGAGCGCCATCCTCGAATCCGATCCATCGGCGTTCCGGGTGCGGGCGCGCGATCTGAGAGGCGAGCTCGACGCCGTCGTGGAAAAGGCGATGGCGGGCGATCCGGCGCATCGTTACGCCAGC
This sequence comes from Phenylobacterium sp., assembly GCF_004799515.1. Lineage (GTDB taxonomy): Bacteria > Pseudomonadota > Alphaproteobacteria > Caulobacterales > Caulobacteraceae > Phenylobacterium. Next base: position 52,035 of record NZ_SSMX01000037.1, read on the forward strand.
GTCCTGGAGCTCAGTCAGGATCTCGATCGCTATGCCCAGGGCCTGCCGGTGCGGGCGATTCCAGACAGTTGGCCATATCGTGCAAGGCGGTTTCTCGGCCGGCATCGGCTGGGGCTAAGCCTGACGGCTGGGGCGCTCGTAACAGCGAGTTCGATCGCGGTGGCGACAAGCCTGCTTTACCTGCAAAGCGAGCACAACCGAGCCCTCGCGGACCTTCGCTTCGGCGAGACCCGTCGCATGGCGGACCACATCATCAGCGATGTAGACCTGCAGCTCGCGGACGTGCCCGGAACGCTGGCGCTGCGTCGCCGATTGGTCGCCGAAAGCCGTAGTTATCTGGAAACCCTCGAGAAGGATCACGAGGCCTCGCCGGAACTTCGGCTGGACATCGCCAAGGGCTATCTGCGACTGGCGCGGATCTATGGCCTCGATGTCACCGGCGGCCTCGGCGATCTTCCTGCGGCCCGCCAAAGCCTGAGCCACGCGAGGAGCCTGCTGCAATCGATCGGCGCCGTTGAGCCCGCCAACCCGCAACTGACCGCTCTGCGGGCGGAGGCGGCCCTGGACGCCGGGACGGAGATCTTCGTGGCGCCCGATTCCGCGACCCTGGACCACGCCCTGGGCGAGCTCGAATCCGCTCAGGCGCTCTATGGCAGCTACTTGCGCGAACGGCCGTCCGACATCGACGCCCAACTCGGGCTTTGGCGGGCGCAGGTGATGACGGCGCGGGCCTATGCCTATCGCCAAGACATGGCCAAGGCGCTGGCCGTCGTCACATCGAACCTCGGAAAGGCGAGTCTGCCTGTCCGCACCCGCGAGCAGGCCAAGAACCGCGACTTCATCCTCAACGGCTCGTATCTGATGTTGGCGGAAGGCTATGCCGATACGGCCCCGTCAACGGCCTACGGCTACTATCAGAAGCTGAACGCCAATCTCGAGGCGATCCGCCGGCGGGGCGATCGCACCGCCCAGGAAGCCTTCCTGCAAAGCACCGCGCTGGCCGGAATGGCCGAAACCAGCGAGGCGATGGGCAACCTACGGCGCGCGGCGCCGCTCTATTCAGCCTCGATCTCGGGTATGCGTCAACTGCTCGGATTTGGGCCGAATAGCGAGGTCAGTCGCAACTTGCTTTACGTCGAAAGCCGTCTGGCCGGGCTCTATTCGAAGATGGATCGAGTGGCGGACGCTCTGCGGATGTCACAGGCCGTCGTCGCGGGCGCTTCGGAGCAAGCCCGCGGTCGGCTCGCCACACCCGCGAACCGACGGATGCGGGCCGTCGCTCTGCAGGAGCGCGGATTGATCGAGCACCGCGCCGGCGACGTCAGGGCCGCCTGCGCCACGGAACGTGAGGCGCTTGCGGAGTGGACCGTCACCCGTCCTGCGTCGGTGGCGCTGGCCATTGACCTTGCGCCGGACGGCCCGCTGGCTCACTTGCGCGGTAGAATTTTGGCGGACTGCGCGCGCTGATCGTGATGGTGCAGCCCCGTCGCGGATATGGCTGGGTCGCCGGCCGGCGCCTCGCCGGCCGATACGCACACGCGCCGCAGGGGTGACGCAGGCCGCGGTCAGGCGCCTTTCGGGGAGCCCAGACCCATAAGACGGTCTGGCTCACAATCCCCGCTTACCGTGCGCTTTGGTCGTAACCCACGGCGTTCATTTCAACGGCGTAAGCGTCGACATCGGGCCCGCTCGCTCTGGTCGACGGGCGAAGGCGAAGAGATCTGGCCCTCCGCGGCCCTTTTTCCGGCGGGCCTACGCTTGGTGAGTCAGGCGTCGATGTCGATGCTCGCTTGCCGCTTCGGGGCAAGCCGAGATCATGGAGGGTTGACCAATGAACAGAGCGCATTTGCTTGGGGCGCTGATAGCGCTCACGGCGGGACTGGGCGGGAGCGCCCAAGCGGCGGAACTCCTGACCAATGGCGGTTTCGAGGATGGGTACACGGCCGTCGGGCCCAGCACCGTGCCCAACGGGTGGACGCCCAACGCCGCCTACGTCGGCGACGGCTACGCCCAGGTGGACACCACCTATCCGCGTTCGGGCAGCTATGACCTTAAGATCGGAAACTATGACGCCTCACCGGTCGACATGCTGAGTCAGACGTTCACGGATGTGGTTGGCGGTCTATACACGGTCAGTTTCTATTCGCTCGCCAGCAAAACCAACGACCCGAACGCCTTTTTGACCGTCTCAGCTGGTGGTCAATCATTTACGTTCGATGACGTTGCGGACTACGGCAACTATGAGCTGGGAACCTTCACGTTCACGGGCAGCGGCTCCGATACGCTGACGATTGCGGCTGCGACCGACCCCGGTGACTGGTACGTCGACGACGTATCCGTGAACGGGGCAGCCGTTACACCGCCCGCGGGCGGCGTGCCGGAACCAGCCTGCTGGGCTCTGATGATCGTGGGCTTCGGCATGTCGGGCGGCCTTCTGCGCCACCGTCGTCGGGGCGGCCTCCGCCTCGCCTAGCCGGCCGCCTGACGCGGCGCCGGCGCTGTGCGGCGGCGCTCGCAGGGCTTCATGAAGGACGTCGCAGACTGACACGGTCGGCGGCGCTCTTCGCGAACTACGGCTCCGAAGCGCCCGCGCCAATGGACACGATGCGGGCGGAGCTTGCTGCAACCAAGTCAGGCCTTCTGAGCAACCTCCGCCTGCCCCGAAGCGGACCTTCGGAAGGTCCGCTGTCGGCGGCATGGCGCCTCCGCCTAGGCGCTGGAGCCGCGTCTCCTACCGCTTCGCCGTCCCGGTCAGCGTGGTCAGGTTGAACCCGTCCCCCGCGCCCAGCAGGTAGTAGTGGCCGCCGTTCGGCTGCTCCTGGCCGTCGTGGATGAACACGTGGCCGACGCCCAGGACTTTGAAGCTGTCGCGCTTGACCTCGATGGCGGTGGACTGGTCGATGCCGATGCCCAGCAGGTCGGGGTGCTTGGTCACCAGGGCGTCGAGGTCGCCTTCGCGGTGGCGGGCGGTGACGTGCTGGTCGACGCCGGCGCCGGTGATCAGGCCGAAGCCCTGCTCGTAGCCCGGGGCCATCAGCACCTCGTTCCCCGCCTTGGCCCCGCGGACCATGTAGGAGGCCTGGATCGAGGCGCCGGCCGAGGTGCCGCCGGCCACGCCGCCGCGCGCCAAGAGGTTGTGGATCTCGGTCTCGGTCCGCGTGCCGAGGTAGCTGTCGACCAGGTGCCATTGCCGGCCGCCGACGAACCAGACCGCCTTGGCCCGCTTCAGCGGCGCGACGAAGGCCTCGCTGTCGGCCTCCTGGCGGTCGGTGGTGTGCAGGATGGTCAGGTGGGTCGCGCCCAGCTTCCTGAAGATCCCCAGGCAGTCGCAGTCGGGGCCGTACTTGGCCTCGCCGCCGGCGGTGGGGATCACGACGATCTCGGCGTCCTTGCCGCCGGCCAGTTCGATGAAGCGGCCCAGGATCTCCGGGCCCAGATTGCCGCCGCCGGCGATGATCAGGGTCCCGTGCTCCGGCCCCTTCACCACCGGGGCGGCCTCGACGGCGGCTGGCGCGAAGGCAGCCAGGGCCAGCAGCGCGGGGGCCAGCAGCGAGAGCGCGAAACCACGCCCGCGGCGCGCCAGGAAAGACAGCTTCAGACTCATCGGACACCCCGTCACAAAGGGGGCGAACTCAACCATGCCGGAACGGGCCGCGCCAAGCGCGATCGCCGAAATCGAACCGTGGAGCTTCCTGTGCGTTGACAACTCGACATAGTCGCGCGCGCGGCGGGCCACCGCTGCGCGCCTTTTGCTCACGGGAGTCCCATGAAGTCCTTCCTGACCGCCCTCGCCGCCGTTTCGGCGCTTTCCGTTCCCCTGGCCTGGAGCCCGGCCGAAGCCGCGCCCGCGGCGCCCGCGCCCTTCTCGGCCGCGCCCGCGATCTACCTGCCGGCTGAGGGCGCGCCGATGTTCGAGCCGGCGCAGTACATCTTCGGCGGCCGCAACTACTGCTTCTACCTCGATGGCTGGCACGGCCCCGGCTACTACTGGTGCGGCTACGCCTTCCGCCGCGGCTACGGCTGGGGCGGGCCGAGGGGCTGGCACGGCTGGCATGGCGGCGGCGGTGGCGGCTATCACGGCGGCCATGGCGGCGGTTACCACGGCGGCGGCCACGGTGGTGGTGGTCACGGCGGTGGCGGCCATGGCGGCGGCGGTCACGGAGGCGGTGGCCACGGAGGCGGCGGCCATGGCGGTGGCGGCCACGGCGGCGGTGGCGACCACCACCGCTAGGATCATCCCCCTGGCGATCGCGTCCGGACAGCGCCCTAGGCCTGTCCGGACGCCGCCCCAGGGCCTTGGGTTCGGCGTCGTCGTCTGTTAGAGCCTTCGACCCATGATCTCGGTCCGGAAGAGCGCGCGAATTATCCGCCCGGCGTGACGCCGGACGCGAGCCGTCCGCGCGCGCCGGGATTTCCCGCGACCTCGCTTCCCTCCGGACCCCGTTGGAACGTTCCATGGCCGACGACGCCACGCCTTCTCGCGACTACCGCGAAACCGTCTTCCTCCCCGAAACGCCGTTTCCCATGCGCGCGGGCCTGCCGCAGAAGGAGCCGCAGATCCTGGCCGCCTGGACGCAGGGCGACCTCTACCACGCCATGCGCAAGGCCCGGCAGCACGCCGGCGCGCCGCTCTATGTGCTGCACGACGGCCCGCCCTACGCCAACGGCGCGATCCACATCGGCCACGCCCTGCAGAAGACCCTGAAGGACTTCGTCGTGCGCTCGCGGTTCCTGCTGGGCTACGACGTCGATTACGTCCCCGGCTGGGACTGCCACGGGCTGCCGATCGAGTGGAAGATCGAGGAGGAGCTGCGCGCCCAGGGCCGGCGCAAGGACGAGGTCTCCAAGGCCGAGTTCCGCACCCGCTGCCGCGAGTACGCCGCCAAGTGGATCGGCGTGCAGATGAAGGGCTTCCAGCGCCTGGGGGTGATCGGCGACTGGGAGCACCGCTACGCCACCATGGACTATGGCTCGGAGGCCGCCATCGTCGCCGAGTTCCACAAGTTCGTGGTCTCCGGCCAGCTCTACCGCGGCTCGAAGCCCGTCATGTGGAGCCCGGTGGAGCGCACGGCGCTGGCCGACGCCGAGGTCGAGTACCACGATCACACCAGCCCCACGATCTGGGTGAAGTTCCCGGTGGTGGAAGGCTCCAACGCCGCGGCCAACGCCAGCGTGGTGATCTGGACCACCACCCCCTGGACCATTCCGGCCAACCGGGCGGTGAGCTACAATCCCGACATCGCCTATGCGGTCTTCCAGGTCGACGAGATGGAGACCGGGCTGGAGTTCGAGCCCTGGGCCAAGGCCGGCGACCGGCTTCTCGTGGCCGAGAAGCTGGCCCAGGACGTCATGGCCGCCGCCAAGGTCGCCAAGTTCCACCGGATAGAGAAGGTCGAGCCCGAGGGCATGGTGCTGGCCCATCCGCTCAGCAGCCTGGACGGCGGCTATGGCTTCCAGGTGCCGATGCTGGCCGGCGACCACGTCACCGACGACGCCGGCACGGGCTTCGTGCACACCGCGCCCGGCCACGGCGCCGACGACTATGCCGTCTGGCTGGCGCATGGCCATCGCGAGATCCCAGAGACCGTCGATCCGGACGGCGCCTACTATCCGGGCGTGCCGCTGTTCGCGGGCCTGAAGGTGCTGGAGACCGAGGGCAAGAAGGCCGGCAAGTTCGGCCCGGCCAACGCAGCGGTGATGGAGAAGCTGATCGAGGCCGGCGGCCTCTTGGCGCGGGGCCGCATCGAGCACGCCTACCCGCACAGCTGGCGGTCCAAGGCGCCGGTGATCTTCCGCAACACGCCGCAGTGGTTCATCCGCATGGACGAGCCGCTGGAGGACGCCGCGCACGGCGGGCGCACGCTTCGCGAGACGGCGCTGGAGTCCATCGAGGCGACGGCCTTCTACCCGGCCGGCGGCAAGAACCGCATCCGCGCCATGGTCGAGAGCCGCCCCGACTGGCTGATCAGCCGCCAGCGCGCCTGGGGCGCCCCCTTGGCCATGTTCGTGGACAAGGAAACCGGCCATCCGCTGCACGACGCGGCGGTCAATGCCCGCATCGTCGAGCTGATCCGCGCCGAGGGCGCCGACGCCTGGTTCACCCGGCCGGCCTCCGACTTCCTGGGCCACCACGACCCCGAGCGTTTCGAGAAGGTCGAGGACATCCTCGACGTCTGGTTCGACAGCGGCTCGACCCACGCCTTCACCCTGGAAGGCCGCGCCCACACCCGCTGGCCCGCCGACCTCTACCTGGAAGGCTCCGACCAGCACCGCGGCTGGTTCCAGTCGTCGCTGCTGGAAAGCTCCGGCACCCGCGGCCGCGCGCCCTACGACGCCATCCTGACCCACGGCTTCACCATGGACGAGGCCGGCGAGAAGATGTCGAAGTCAAAGGGCAACGTCGTCGACCCCGAGCAGGTGATCCGCGAGAGCGGCGCGGAGATCATCCGGCTGTGGGCGGCGCTGATCGACTACGCGGACGATAGCCGCATCGGCAAGACCGTGCTGCAGACCACCTCCGACGCCTACCGCAAGCTCCGGAACACCATCCGCTACCTGCTGGGCGCGCTCGCCGACTATTCGCCGGACGAAGCGGTGGAGATCGAGGAGATGCCGCCGCTGGAGCGGTACATCCTGCACCGGCTCTGGCAGCTGGATGGGCAGGTCCGCGCGGCCTACGACGGCTACCAGTTCCAGGACGTGATCCGCCCCCTGATGGATTTCTGCCAGGAGGACCTGTCGGCGCTGTTCTTCGACATCCGCCGCGACAGCCTCTACTGCGACCGGCCGGATGCACTGCGCCGGCGCTCGGCGCGCACGGTGATGCAGGCGGCCTTCTCGCGGCTGACCGCCTGGCTGTCGCCCCTGATCCCCTTCACCATGGAAGAGGCCTGGACCACCCGCTATCCGGAGGCCGGCTCCAACAGCCTGCGGGTGATCCCCGAGACGCCGGCGGCCTGGCGCAACGACGCCGAGGCCGAGCGCTGGGCCAAGGTGCAGGCGGTGACGTCAGTTGTCACCGGCGCGCTGGAGGTCGAACGGCGCGAGAAGCGGCTGGGCGCGGCGCTGGAGGCCGCCCCGCGCGTCTGGATCGCCGAGCCCGAGCTGATGGCCGCCTTCGACGGCCTGGACCCCGCCGAGGTGTTCCGCACCAGCCAGGCGGACCTGCAGCCCGGCGACGGCCCGGCCGAGGCCTTCCGCCTGCCGGATGTCCCCGGCGTCGCCGTCGAGCCGCTGCGCGCCGAGGGCCGCAAGTGCGCCCGGTCCTGGCGCATCCTGCCCGAGGTCGGCTCCGACCCGCGCTATCCCGACCTTTCCCTGCGCGACGCGGACGCCGTGGCCGCCTGGGACGCCACCCACGACAAGGTTGACGCATGACCAAACTCGGCCGATGGGCCCTGCTGATCGCCCTGGTGGTGGTCGTCGCCGACCAGGCGGTGAAGTACTGGATCCTCGAGGTCCTGCGCCTGCAGGAAGGCCAGACGATCCCGGTGTTCGGGCCGTTTCGCCTGACCGGGGTGTGGAATCCGGGGGTCAGCTTCGGCTTCCTGCAGGCTCATCACGACCTTGTGCGCTGGCTGCTGGCGGCCTTCTCGATCGGCGTGGCGGTGATGCTGGGCGTCTGGGTGCGGGCCACCGGGCGGCCGCTGTTCGCCGTGGCCGTGGGCCTGGTGATGGGCGGCGCGATCGGCAACGTCGTCGACCGGGTGCGCTATGGCGCGGTGGCCGACTTCATCGACGCCTCGCCGCTGCACTTCCCCTGGATCTTCAACGTGGCCGATTCGGCCATCACCATCGGCATCTGCCTCTTGCTCATCGACATGCTGCGCCAGGACGGCCGGGCGCGTCCGCAGGGCAAGGCCGGGGGTGCGACAGGGGATGCGGCCTGATGTTCCGTTGGCGCGGACCGGCGTTTGCGCTATCTGCTTCTCCTTCGCGGCCGGGGGCGGCTTGGGAGCTTAAGGATTTCATGAGCGTCAACCGTCTGTTCGTTGCGGCCGCGCTGATCGCGGCCACGGGGGTCGCGGGCTGTGCGTCGACGCGTAATGCGCTCGGCATCACCAAGGTCACCCCTGACGAATTCCGCGTGGTCACCAAGGCCCCGCTGGTCGTTCCGCCCGACTTCGCCTTGCGCCCGCCGGCGCCCGGCAAGCCGCGCCCGCAGGAGCTGCAGCCGGAAAGCGCCGCGCGCACCGCCCTCCTGGGCGCGCGCGAGGGCGAGGCCCGCTCCGACGGCGAGAAGGCCCTGGTCGCCAAGGCGGGCGCCGACAAGGCCGATCCCCTGATCCGCTACCTGGTCGACGACGAGTTCGGCGACGTGGCGCACAAGGAGAAGAGCTTCGCCGACCGCGTGATGTTCTGGCGCGCCGACAAGACGCCCCAGCCTCAGGCGATCAACGACACCGCCGCCCCGATCGACCCGGCGGCCGAGGCCGAGCGCATCTCCAAGCTGACCGGCGGCAAGACGGTGGTCATCGCCCGCGAAGGCGAGAAGAAGCCGATCCTGAAGCTGCCAGGGCTCTAGGCGCCTAGCTCTCCCACTGGAAGACCGCATCCAGGCCCACGCCGAACACGTGGGCGATGCGGAAGGCCGCCTCCAGGGACGGCGAATATTTGCCGGCCTCGATGGCCGCCACGGTCTGGCGGGTCATGCCGATCCGCTCGGCCAGCTCCGACTGGGTCATCTCGCCGTGCTCGAAGCGCAGGCGGCGGATCTGGTTGACGATCGGCAGGCCGCCGGGGTCCTTGGCCACGCCCTCAGGCTCCACGCCGGAACATCACGATCTGCGCGCCGGCGACGGCCAGGGTGGTCAGCACCACGTTCAAAAGGGCGAAGTTGGCGATGTCGATGGCGCTGTGGCCCAGGTGCACGGGCAGGAACAGGGTCAGCATCAGGGCGGTCAGCAGGTAGTAGCCCAGGCTGTGGGCGCGCCCCTGGATCAGGTCCTCCCGCTCGTCGCGCGGGGCGAGGCCGTCCTTCGGGGTCGTGGCCTTGGCGACCGCGCTCAATCCGATTCGAAGCGCGATCAGCAGGGCGACGCAGGCCAGCAGCAGGTGCATGGCGGCGAAGCTGTGGCTGTCTACGGCGCCCGCGACGATGACGCCGAAATAGACCCCGAAGCAGAGCAGCACCGACACCACGGTGATCCAGGCCGATTTCTCGCGGAAGGACATGCACAGCGCCTTACGTGTAAAAAATCCTGGACATGATGTACGATATATTTTACATCATGTTCGCCTTTCTTGTCATCAGCTAGCAGGCCCGGGCGACGTCCGCAAACGCTTTCCGGGCGTGGGAAGGCCTGCGCCGAAATCCAGGAAGGACCACCCCTCATGACCGCTCGCCATTTCGCCGGCCTCGCCGCCGCGAGCCTGCTGGCCGCCGCTGCAATCGCGGGCGTGGCGCAGGCCGCGCCGCCGTCCGACGCGACCCATTCGATGCAGGGCGGCGAACAGGCCTGGATCAACGACCCGCACATGCACGCCTTCTACGAGGCCACGCGCGCGGCGTTCGCGGGCGGGCCGGCCAAGGTCGACGTCGACGTTTATGAGCAGAAATCCTTCGCCATCTTCCGCGACTTCGCGCCGGCCATGCACATGACGCCCGCCGGCATGGTGGACCACCTGAAGCTGATCCCGCGCCAGGTGGTGCAGATCGTGCGGGAGGATCCCCACGTCCTCGACAGCTACGACAACTTCGTCGCCGCCACCTTCGGCCCGCGCTAGCCGCGCGCGTCCTTACGTCTCTTCGCCCGGGGTGGTGACGGTGAAGCCCTGGGCGCGGAGCTGGTCCAGCACGCCCCCCTGGGCGAGCAGGGGCCTGAGCGGCACGACGGCGATGGCGTGGCCGGGCCGCTTCAGCGCCTGGCCGATGGCCGCCACCAGGTCGGTCTTGACCCGCGTGTCGAAGGCCGCCGCGCCGGGCACGAGCGCGATGCAGCGCTCATAGGTCCGCTCGTTGCTGAGCGCGCCGCGCACGTCGCCGCCCGCCCAGGCCTTCGCCGCGGCCTGGGTGACGCCGGGGCCGGCCTCGGCCTGGGCCAGCACCTCGTCGAAACAGGCGCGGCCCGCCGGCTGCGGCGTGCGGATCACCGCCCCCATCAGCGGGGCGACGTCATAGCTCTTCTGCGACAGCGGCACGCGGGCGCGCTGGGCGAGCAGCTTGACCAGCTTGACCGGCTCGGTGGTGGTGAGGCTGTTCCTGGTCCGGTAGTCGGTGGCCAGCAGCAGGCCCGCCGCCAGGGGGTTGCGGGTGGCGTAGTGGTCGGCGGGCTGGCCCAGCCGGCTGCGGACGGCCACGAAGCGGCCCTGGGTCGCAGGATCGAGGGTGGTCTCGAACACCCCGCCGCGCAGGCGCATGAAGTTGAAGGCCGCCCCGAAGGCGCCGACGAAGGTCACCTTCACATCCTGGAACGGCAGGATCACCACATTGGCCCCGGCCAGGCGCCGCTCGAAGAGGCCGCGGTCCCAGTCCATGCGCTTGGGGGCCAGGGTGGGCGCGCCCAGCACATAGACGGTGCTGGTCCCGTTGGAGACCGTCCACCAGGCGGGGCCCGGCAGGCGGGCGGTGACCACCAGCTCCTCGACGATCACCGAGTCTGGATCGTTGGGATCGGGGCGGGCGGGCGTGGCCGGCCCCTGGGCGGCCGCGGGCAGGGCGGTCGCCAGCGCCAGGGCGGCGGCGAGGATAGCGGCGAGGCGGGATCTCAGGCGCATCGGCAGGTCCGGAATCGTCCTATATTGAGCAGCCGTCGAAAGCCCGTTCATGCCCATCCATCGCCTGCCGCCTGAAACCGTCAACCGTATCGCCGCCGGCGAGGTGGTGGAACGCCCGGCGAGCGCGGTCAAGGAGCTGGTGGAAAACGCCCTCGACGCCGGCGCCGCCAGGGTCGAGGTGCAAGCCGACGGCGGCGGGCTGACCCGTATCTTGGTGGCCGACGATGGCCAAGGTTTGGCGGCGGCCGAGCTGGCCCTGGCCATCGAGCGCCACGCCACCTCCAAGCTCAGCCCCGACGACGCCGGCGACTACGACCTCCTGCACATCGCCACCCTGGGCTTCCGCGGCGAGGCCCTGCCGTCGATCGGCTCGGTGGCTAGGCTCTCGATCGCCAGCCGGGCGCGAGGCGTTCCCGACGCGCACGCGATCCTCGTGGAGGCGGGCGCGGTGGGGCCGGTGACGCCGGCGGCCTTCCCCGATCCGCACGGGGCGCGGGTCGAGGTGCGCGACCTCTTCTACGCCACCCCGGCGCGGCTGAAGTTCATGAAGTCCGAGCGGGCCGAGGCCATGGCCATCGCCGAAGAGGTGAAGCGCCAGGCCATGGCCCACGAGGCGGTGAGCTTCGCCCTCGACCTCGACGGCCGCCGAACGCTGCGCCTGCCGGCCGAGGCCAAGGGGCCGGACGGGCGGCTGGCCCGGCTCTCGGCGATCATGGGCCGCGAGTTCGCCGACAATGCGCTCTCCATCGACCATGAGCGCGAAGGCGTGCGGCTGTCGGGGTTCGCCGGCCTGCCGACCTACAACCGCGGCAACGCCGGCCACCAGTACCTGTTCGTCAATGGACGGCCGGTGCGGGACCGCCTGCTGCAGGGCGCGCTCAGGGCCGCCTACGCCGACTTCCTGGCGCGCGACCGCCATCCGCTGGCGGCGCTCTACGTCGAGGTCGATCCGGCCTACGTCGACGTCAACGTCCATCCGGCCAAGGCCGAGGTGCGCTTCCGCGATCCCGGCCTGGTGCGCGGCCTGATCGTCGGCGGCCTGCGCCATGCGCTGGCGAGCGCCGGCCATCGGGCTTCGACCACCGTGGCGAGCGCCGCCCTGGGCGGCTTCCGCCCGGAAGGCTTTAGGGGCGGCGGCTGGACGCCGCCGCCCAGGGCCACGGGCTATTCGGCCTGGGCGCAGGGCGGCTGGCAGCCGACGGCGCAAGGCGCGCTCGCCGCCGCGGTCCAGTCGATCCCGGGTCTGACCGAGGTCTCCGCCCGCGCCGAGCCGCAATGGCCGCCGGGCGTGGCGGAAGAGGCCGCGCCGGCCCCGGCGTTCGACCCCGTCGACTATCCCTTGGGAGCCGCGCGCGCCCAGGTGCACGAGACCTACATCGTCGCCCAGACCCGCGACGGGGTGGTGATCGTCGACCAGCACGCCGCCCACGAGCGGCTGGTCTATGAGCGGATGAAGAGCGAGATGGCCGGCGGCGGCGTGGCGCGCCAGGCTCTGCTGCTGCCCGAGGTGGTCGAGCTCGACCCCGCCGAGGCCGAGCGGGTCTGCGCCAAGGCCGAGGAACTGGCGGCGCTCGGCCTGGCGGTCGAGCCTTTCGGCCTGGGCGCGGTCCTGGTGCGCGAGACGCCGGCCCTGCTGGGCGAGACGGACGTCTGCGGCCTGGTGCGCGACATCGCCGATGACCTCGCCGAGAACGGCCAGGCCCTGGCGCTGAAGGAGCGGCTGGAGGAGGTCTGCTCGACCATGGCCTGCCACGGCTCGGTGCGGGCCGGGCGGCGGCTGAGCGCGCCGGAGATGAACGCCCTCCTGCGCCAGATGGAGGCCACGCCGCACTCCGGCCAGTGCAACCACGGTCGGCCGACCTATGTCGAGCTGAAGCTCGCCGACATCGAGCGGCTGTTCGGCCGGCGATGAGCGCGACGGACACCAGCATGGGCGCCGCCCAAGCGCTGAGCCTGCGCCCCGCCGACCCGAGGCCCGCGCCCTGCAAGGTCTGCGGCGCCGACGCGCCGCTGTTCGGCCTCACCGACTTCAATCGGAGTTGCGAGGAGGCGCGCGGCAAGGTCCTGCCGCTCTCGGGCGCCGCGGTCTACTACCGGCGTTGCCCCCAGTGCAGCCTGGTGTTCACCGACGCCTTCGACGACTGGTCGATGGCGGACTTCGAGGCGCATATCTACAACGACGGCTATCTCGCCGTGGACCCCGACTATGTCGAGACGCGGCCCACCAACACCGCCGCCGTGGTGGCCAAGACCTTCGCCGCCGCGGCGGACAGCCTGGACGTGCTGGACTACGGCGGCGGCAACGGCGTCATGGCCGCGGAGCTGCTTCGCCACGGCTTCCGTAGCGCCGCGACCTACGACGCGTTCAGCCAGGGTTTCCGGGAGCGGCCGTGGCGCCGATTCAGGCTGGTCACCTGTTTCGAGACGCTGGAGCACATGGCCGACCCGGTGTCGGGCGCGGCCGATATCGTGGACCTGCTGGACGAGGATGGCCTGTTCCTGTTCTCCACCCTCGCCCAGCCGGCCAACTTCAACGACCTCGGGATGCGCTGGTGGTACATCGGCCCGCGCAACGGGCACATCACCCTGCACAGCCGCCTGTCCCTCACGCGCCTGTTCGGTCGCTTCGGCCTGAACGTGGCCTCGTTCGACGACAACATTCACGTGGCCTACCGGACGATCCCGGACTTCGCCCGGCATGTGTTCAAGGCCTAGTCGAGCTCGCGCTCGGCATAGGCCTTCATCGCCGCGGCCATGTATTCCGCGAGGCCTGGCTGGCGGCCGTCGTAGCGGTCGCGGAAGCGCGGGTCGTCGACGTACATCTGGCCCAGGCCCGTGAAGGCCTCGGCCGGCGGTTCGCGGTTCCAGCTCTTGGCGATCCAAGCGTGCTGGCGGCGCATCAGGGCTTTGACCGCGGCGCCGTCGGCCGGCAGGCCTTCGGTCAGGGCCTTGGCCATGCCCGCCTCGATGGCCTCGGCCTCGGCCTGCATGGCGTCGTAGTCGGCCTGCTTCCAGCCGGCCGTGCCCTGCCGGGCCCGGTCGATGTGGCCCTGCATGCCGGGCCCATGCTTCTCGACCAGCTCCTTCTCGTAGCCGGCCTGCTTCTCGGGGTCGAAGCCCCGGTACATCGCCTTGTCTTCCATCTTCGCTTCTCCTTCCAGGGACGCGAGGGTCTGGTCGATCGTGCGGATCAGTTGGCGATAGCGCCGGGTCGCCGCCTCCAGCTTCGAGCGGTGCGCCTTGAGCGCCGCCGCCTGGTCGAAGCCCGCCGCGTCCAGCGCGCGCCCGATCTCCTCAAGCGAGAAGCCGAGCTCGCGGTGGAACAGGATCTGCTGCAGGCGCAGCAGCTCCGCGCGGCCGTAGTAGCGATAGCCGTTGGCGCCGACGTGCGCGGGCTTGAGCAGCCCGATCTCGTCGTAGTGGTGCAGCGCGCGGACGGAAACGCCCGACAGCCGCGCCACCTCTTTCACCGTGTGCCCGCTCACGTTCGTCCGTCCTTCCTCGATGGACGGCGCTATCAGGGCTCACGGCGCGTGAGGGTCAAGCGGCCTCGGTCTCGATGTCCAGGCTGGGGACCACCGGCTGCTGCAGCACCGCGCTCATGGCCTCGAGCAGCCGTTCCGGCTTCACCGGCTTCTCCACCACCCCGTTCATGCCGCAGGACCGATAGAAGGCCGCGTCGGTGGGGTCGGCGTTGGCGGTGAGCGCCAGGATCGGCACCTGCGAGCCCGCCGCGCGGCCGGAGCGGATGCGGCGCGTGGCCTCGACCCCGTCCATGCCGGGCATCTTGACGTCCATCAGCACCAGGCCGAAGCGGCCGGTCGCGGCGAACTCCACGGCGGCCGCGCCGTCCTCCACCGTCTCGCAGGTGCAGCCGAACATCTCGCAGAGCGTCTGGGCGACCATGCGGTTGGTGGCGTTGTCGTCGACGATCAGCACATGCAGGGCGCCACCGGCCGCCTCCACTGGGCTGGTGACGGGCGGGGCCTCGACCGGCTTGGGCAGCCAGTGCAGCGGGGCGCTGAAGGTGAAGATCGCCCCGCCTTCGGGGTTATTCCTGGCCTCGATGACACCGTCCATGCGCTCCAGGATCTGGCGGCAGACGGCCAGGCCCAGGCCGGCGCCGCCCAGGCGCACGCCATCCTCGGTCTGCTGGAACGGGGTGAAGATCGACTGCAGCCGGTCCTCCGGCACGCCGGGGCCGGTGTCGGCCACCTCCCCAACGAGTTGGACGTACTGTCCGCGCCGCTCGGCCTTCAGGCGCACGTCGACGCCGCCGGCCCGGGTGAACTTCATGGCGTTGGAGACGAGGTTGTTGACCACCTGCTGGATGCGCACCCGATCGGCCAGCACCCAGAGCTCATCTGGGCCGTCGTAGACCGCGTTGAGCGTCACACCCTTCAGCTCCGCCTGGGCCGACCACAGGGAGATGGTGTCCGCGATGATCGCCGGCGCGGAGATCGGCTCCTCGCGCAGCTCCAGGCCCGAGGCCTCGGCGCGCGACAGGTCGAGCGCGTCGTTCAGCAGGCGCAGGAGGGTCCCGCCGGAATGGACGATGGTGTCGACCAGCGGCGCCAGATCCTCCTGGCGCGACTTACGGCGGATGATCTCGGCCACCGCCAGGACGCCGTTCAGCGGGGTGCGGATCTCGTGGCTCATCACCGCCAGGAAGCGGCCCTTGGCCGCCAGCGCGTCCTGGGCGCTCTCCGCCAGGCGCTTCATCTCAGCGGCGTGGGTGGCTGTGGCCGCGGCGGTGACCTGTAGCAGCGACAGCGCCGTGCCGACCCCGGCGTAGCGCCCGGCGCAGGTGACGATGAACCCTTGCAGCAGTTCGGAGGGCCGCTCCTCCATCACCCGGCCGCAGAACTCCTCCACGGTCATGTCGCCGTCGGCGATCAGCGGGTCGGTCTTCATCCAGTGGGAGATCGGCCGCTCGGACCACAGGGCGTAGCCGTATTGCGCCGCCATGCGCACCAGGAAGGCGTTGCGCTCCACCAGGCCCACCGGGCGGCCGGCCTTGTCGACGACGGCGATCACCAGGAGGTCGGGATCGTCCTCGAAGCGCCGGTAGATATCGCTGCCGGTGTTCTGCGGCGTCACCGGCGGCGAGAACGGCGCAATGTCCAGCAGCAACGTCATCGATAATCCCCCAACACGTCTCAGCGAGACACGAGGGAAATGGCAGGCCGCCCGCTAACGACCGGTTAGGGGCGCGCCGGCGGGTGGTTAAGCCTGTGCGAAGTCTTCGTGACAGGGTGAACGGGCGTTAGGGTTTGTTGTCATCGAACCGCAAGAATTGCACCCGCGCCGCGCCGTAGTCCCGCGCGTCCAGGGCCTCGAAACCCGCCGGCGTGACGTCCGGCTCGGCCGCCCCGCGCTCGAACACCACCAGGGCGCCGGGCGCGAGCCAGCCGCCCGCCGCGAGCTTGGCCAGGGCCGGCTCACCCAAGTTCTTGGTGTAAGGGGGGCCCTTGGCGTAGGGCGGATCGAGGAAGGCCAGATCGAAGGCGGGCCCGTCGGCGCCCGGCCGCACGCCCAGGTCGGTGGCGTCGCGGCGGTGGACGCGGGTGGCGCCGAATAGGCCCAGCGCCTCGACGTTCTCGCGGATCGCGCCGCGAGCGGCCTCGTCGGTCTCGACGAACAGGCAGAAGGCCGCCCCGCGCGACAGGGCCTCGAACCCCAGGGCGCCGGAGCCGGCGAAGAGGTCGATGACGCGGGCGCCCCGCAGCGGCCGCGACCAGGCGGCGTGCTCCAGGATGTTGAAGACGGCCTGGCGCGCGCGGTCGGAGGTCGGGCGCGTGGCCTCGCCCGGCGGCGCGGCCAGGGTCTTGCCGCGGAAGCTCCCGGAGACGATCCGCATCAGCCGCGCTTGGGCCCGCCGTCGGCCCGGGGCGGCCGATTGCCCGCGCCGGAGCGGCGCTTCGGCCCGGCGGCCTTGGCGATGACCGCCTTGGGCTTGGGCTTGGGCTTGGCCCAGCCGGCCTTGTATTCCTTCTTCGGCGGCGCTTCGCCGGCGCTCGCGGCGTTGCGCGGGCGGTTCTGACCCTTGCCGGGCCGGCCGCCCGCGGGCTTGCCGCCGCGGTCGAGCTCCACGGCGCCGCGCCGGGGTCCAGCGGCGACCTTAGCCGGCTTCTTCCACAGCGGCCGGTCGCCCTGGGGCAGGTTCTGCGGGGCGATGTGCTCGGCCAGCTGCTCGCGGATCACCCGCGGGCCCACCTCCTCGACCTCGCCCGGCAAGAGCGTGCCTAGCGCAAAGGGGCCGTAGGAAAGGCGGATCAGCCGGTTCACCTTCAGGCCCAGCGTCTCCAGGACGCGGCGCACCTCGCGGTTCTTGCCCTCGGCCAGGACGACGGTGATCCACAGGTTCGCGCCCTGCGGACCCTCCTTGGCCTTGTCGAGGGTGGCCTCGATCGCGCCGTAGTGGACGCCCTCGACGGTGACGCCCTGCTTCAGGGTGTCGAGCCTGGCCTGGGTCACCCGGCCGCGCGCCCGGGCGCGGTAGCGGCGCACCACGCCGGTGGACGGCATCTCCAGGGCGCGGGCCAAGCCGCCGTCGTTGGTGAGCAGCAGGAGGCCCTCGGAATTGATGTCCAGGCGGCCGACCGAGATCAGCCGCGGCAGGCCGGGCGGCAGGTGCTCGAACACGGTCGGGCGGCCTTGCGGGTCCTTGTGGCTGGTCACCAGGTCGATGGGCTTGTGGTAGCGGAAGAGCCGCGCCGGCTCGGCCTCGGTGACCACCGCGCCGTCGACGGTGAGGATGTCGTCGGGGCCGACCTTCACCGCCGGCGTGGTCAGGACCTGGCCGTTCAGGGCCACGCGGCCCGCCTCGATCAGCCGCTCCACCTCGCGCCGGGAGGCGACGCCGGCGCGGGCCAGCAGCTTGGCCACCCGCCCCGCGCTGTCGAGAGCGCCGTCGGCGGCGCCGACCGCGCCGGCCTCCGCTTTCGGCGCGCGGGCTTGACCGGAAGGGCGGCCGCCGGTTCGGTGCGGAGTGTGGACCATGACCTTCGCAACATGCGCATCGCGCTTGCCGCGGCGCAAGCCGCCGCCGACGCCGGCGAGACCCCGGTGGGCGCGGTGGTGGTCGATCCGGCCTCCGGCGATCTGATCTCCGTCGGGGCCAACCAGCCGATCGGCGGGCACGATCCCACGGCCCACGCCGAGATCGTGGCGATCCGCGCGGCGGCGGCCAAGCTCGGCAACTACCGCCTGACCGACCTCACCCTGGTGGTGACGCTGGAGCCCTGCGCCATGTGCGCCGGCGCCATCAGCCACGCGCGGATCGGCCGGCTGGTGTTCGGCGCCACGGACGAGAAGGGCGGCGCGGTGGTCAGCGGCCCGAGATTCTTCGACCAGCCCACCTGCCATTGGCGCCCGGCGGTCGAGGGCGGCGTGCTGGCCGAGGAAAGCTCGGCGATGCTCAAGGCCTTCTTCCGGGCGCGGCGGACCGGCGGTCAGGCCTGACCGCAGAGGGCTTGCCAAGGCCCAAGCCGCGGTCGGAAGATGCGCCCATAAAACCAAAACCAATTTGGGAGGACGGTCATGGCGGGGCTGCTCGAGGGCAAGGTGGCGATCATCACGGGGGCCGGCGGCGGCCTGGGCGAGGCCTACGCCAAGCTGTTCGCCAAGGAGGGCGCGGCGGTGGTGGTCAACGACCTGGGCGGGGCGCGCGACGGCTCCGGGACCGGGACCAGCGCGGCCTCGGAAAAGGTGGTGGCCGAGATCGAGGCGGCAGGCGGCAAGGCGGTGGCCAACGGCGACGACGTCTCCACCGTCCAGGGCGGCGAGAACATCCTGCAGGCCGCCTTGGACAACTTCGGCAAGGTCGACATCCTGGTCTGCAACGCCGGCATCCTGCGCGACAAGACCTTCGCCAACACCTCGGAAGAGGATTGGGACAAGGTGATCAAGGTGCACCTCAAGGGCGCCTACTGCACCGCGCTTCCGGTCTGGAAGTGGATGAAGGACCACGGCGGCGGGTCGATGGTGCTGACCTCGTCCACCTCCGGCCTCTACGGCAATTTCGGCCAGACCAACTACGGGGCGGCCAAGGCGGGCGTCTACGGAATGGTCCGGGTGATGTCGATAGAAGGGCGCAAGTACAACATCCGGGTCATGGGCCTGGCGCCCGGCGCCTATACCCGAATGACCTCCGACCTGCCGGGCCGCCAGGGCCGCGAGCCCGACCCCATGAGCCTGCCGGAGAACGTCGCGCCTGGGGTGCTGTTCATGGTCTCCGACCTGGCCGCCGAGCATTCCGGCAAGATCCTCGGGGTCTCCAGCCGGGGCGTGCGCGAGATCAAGATGCTGCAGACCACGGGCTTCAACCCCGGCCGGCCCTACACCGCCGAGGAGGTGGCCGAGCACGCCGCGGAGGTCTTCTTCCCCAACGCCGAGGAGCGGACCGCGCAGACGGCTTGAGGCCGCATCCGTATCGGCGTTCCGTGGCGACTAGGGTCGGAAGAGACCTTTCACGGGGGCGGCGATGGCGGACGACGGAAGCCATGTGGCGAGGCTGGCGCAGGACGCGCTCGCCCGCCTGAGCGGGGTCAAGAAACGCTACGGCGCGACCGTGGCCCTGGACGGCCTCGACCTGGAGGTGCGGCCGGGCGAGCTCTTGGCGGTGCTGGGTCCCAATGGCGCGGGCAAGACCACCGCCATCGCGCTGATGCTGGGCCTGCAGGTCCCGGACGCCGGCCAGGTGACGCTCTTCGGCCGCTCGCCGCACGACCTGACCGCCCGGCGCAATGTGGGCGTGATGATGCAGGAGGTGGCGCTGCCGGACGCACTGACCGTCCGCGACCTGATCGGCCAGACTTCGGCCTACTATCCGGCGCCGCTGACGCCCGCCGAGACCATCGCCCTGGCCGGCGTCGAGAAGATCGCCCGGCGGCCCTACGCCAAGCTCTCCGGCGGCCAGAAGCGCCAGGCGCAGTTCGCGCTGGCCATCTGCGGCCGCCCGCGCCTCCTATTCCTGGACGAGCCCACCACCGGCCTGGACATCAATGCGCGCGAGACCATGTGGGCCTGCGTGCGGAACCTGGTCGCCGCCGGGACCTCGGTGGTGCTGACCACCCACTACATCGAGGAGGCCGAGGCTCTGGCCGACCGCGTGGTGGTGATGGCCAAGGGCCGCGAGGTCGCCCAGGGCACGGTGGGCGAGATGCGCGCTCTGGTGGCCCGCAAGCGGATCGACTGTGCGACCTCGCTCAGCCTCGCCAAGGCGCTGGCCTGGCCGGAGGTCAGCGCCGCCAGCCTGAGCGCGGCCGGCCAGCTCTCGATCACCACCGCCGATGCCGAGGCGGTGGTCCGTAGGCTGCTGGCCGCCGACCCGGAGCTCAAGGACCTGGAGGTGCGCCGCGCCGGCCTCTCCGAAGCCTTCGCCGAACTCACCCAGGAGCCCGCAGAATGACCGCGATCCTCGACACCGGTCCGAAGATGACCGCGGGGCGGGTGCTGGGCGCCTATCTCAGCGACGCCAGGTACGAGTCCCTGCGGCTGCTCCGGACACCGGCCTTCTCGATCCCGATCCTGGCCATGCCGATCCTGTTCTACACCTTCTTCGGGGTGCTGTTGAACGGCGGCGGCCACCGCCCGCCGGGGTTCTCCGACATGATGTTCGTGGGCTGGACGGTCTATGGCGTCATGGGCCCGGGCCTGTTCGGCTTCGGCATCCTGGTGGCGGTGGAGCGCAACATGGGCCTGCTCACCTTCAAGCGCGCCCTGCCGATGCCGACGGGCGGCTACCTCGCCGCCAAGCTGATCATGGCCTACCTCTTCGCCCTGGTGGTGATGGCGATGCTGGTGACCGCCGGCCTGACCATGGGCCACGTGACGCTGAGCCCGATGCAGCTCCTGACCGTGGCGGCGACGATGTCGCTGGGGGTGATCCCGGCCTGCGCCATCGGCCTCTTCATCGGCGCCTGGGCGCCGGCCTCCAGCGCCAGCGCCTTCGCCAACATCGTCTATCTGGGCATGGCCTTCCTGTCGGGGCTGTTCTTCCCGTTGAGCGGGTTCCTGCATGACATCCGGGCGATCTGGCCGACCTATCACCTGGTCCAGCTCGCCCACGCCGCCGCGGGCATGCCGACGGAGGGCTCGATGGTCGGCCACGCCGGCGTCCTGGCCGCGCTCAGCGCCGTGCTGATCCTGCTGGCGTCGCGCAAGCTGGCGCGCCGGGGCTAGAGACGTCCTCGCCGTCGCGCGTCCGGGCAGGCGCGCGCTAACGGACGTGGAAGATGAGCAGCTGCTCTGTCCCCGACCCCTCCGCCGGGATCGCGACGGCGCGGCGGGTCGGGTCGATGGCGCAGGCCAGGTACTGGTATGGGCTGAGGCCGCCGAAGGCGTAACTGGCGGTCAGTGCGCCGGTGTTGGGGTTCCAGACCTGGACCGGGCCGTTCTCGCCCGCGGTGGCGTTGCAGGAGATCACGTCGTCCTTGGAGGTCAGGGCGAGCGCGATGACCTTGCCCGAGGGCGGCGTGGCCGTGGACGCAGGGCCGTTCACGCCGTGGAAGAGGATCGGGTCGTTGTTGCGGGGCAGCTCGCCCGTGTCGCCGCTGGCCCGGGGGAAGCCGCTTTGCCGGTCGCCGGTGGAGGTCCCGGCGATGAAGCCCGCGCCGTCGTCCGACGCGGTGAGCGCGGTCGCCGGCTCGAGGAACGGCAGCGCCACGGGCGGCTGCGCCGCGTCCGGGCCCAACCGTCCGGCGTAGAAGGCTAGACGTCGCGGCGGGGGCCCGTCGGACGCCTCCGCCTTCGACCAGGCGGCATAGATGTCGCTGCTGTTTCCAACGGGGCTAACGGCGGAGATTGAGCCTCCCCTCATCGGGTCGCGGCCTACCGGATACGCGTCTGCGATGGTTCGCCCTGTGGCGGCGTCATAGAAGCTCACCATGTCGACCGGAAAGTGCGGAGGCGCCTCGCCGCCTCGCATGGCGGCAAGCCGCGCGGCGTCGATGTCGACGATCTGGCCTCGCGTGGCGACGGTGACGTCCTGCGGATACCAGGCCTTTCGGTAGACCGCGGCCAACGACTTGCCGTCGCCGGTGAAGGTCATCCCGATGACGACATCCGCGGCGAAGACGCCCCTCGCAAAGGGACCCGGGATGTCGAACGCCGCCCGCCAGTCGCCGGTGGTCCACACCCGCAGCACATGCTGGCCAGCGGCGAGACGGCGCCCGTCGGGGCTGAAGGCCACGGCGCCGCCGATGATCCCGGGCCGCTCGCTCGGCGTGTCGAGCAGGGCGACCGGTCGCCAGGACCGGGTGTCGAAGACCTCGACACAGAGCCGCTTGCGCGTGGTGTCGCAGAAGCCCAGCAAGGCGAGGCGTTCGCCGTCGGGACTGAAGGTGACGCCGACGGCTCCGAAAATCCGCGTCGAAACCTTGTCGGTCCGCGCCGCCATGGGTTGGACGCCCGGCGCCGGGGCTGCGGCGTTCGCCGCGCTGGGCCGGTTCCAGCCCAGCAAAAGTCCGACGATGGCGAGGAGGTGGACGGCGAAGCTTGTCAGCCTTGGCACTTGGGAACTCCGGCTGGCCCGACGCGGCGAGGATACGCGGCTCCTCCGCCGGCGATCAACGGAGTGCTCGCCATCCCGCCTCTGGCGATGGCGGGCGTTCCGGCGCCGTCGACGAGCCCGATCCGCCCCTGTAGGGTCAGCAACCGGGACTTAGCTGGCGTCAGGCTGGCCACAGCATCTAAGCCCGCAGAGGACCGCGCATGAACCTAGGGAAGACGGCCGTGCTGACGGCCCTGATCGCCACCGGCGCCTTCGCCCAGACCAACATCGGGAGCCAGGCGCCGGAGGCCAGCCTGCCATTCACGATGACCCAGGTCGCCACCTTCAGCCTGCCCTGGCGGATCGCCTTCCTGCCGGACGGCCGGATGCTGATCACCGAGAAGACCGGGTCCATCCAGCTGGTGACCCAGGCGGGCGAGAAGACCCAGGTCGCCAACGTCCCGGCGGTGCTGGCCCAGGGCCAGGGCGGCATGTTGGGCGTCTTCCTGTCGCCGCACTACGCCCAGGACCACTTCGTCTATCTCACCTATTCCGAGCCGGGCGAGCCGGGCGGCTCCAGCCTGGCGCTCGCCCGCGCCAAGCTCGGCCTCAAGCCGGGCGCGCCCAGCCTCGACGATCTCAAAGTGATCTGGCGGGACGGCGGGCGCGGCAAGGGCGGCCAGTTCGGCGCCCAGGTCGCCTTCTCGCCGGACGGCAAGTACCTGTTCCTGACCTCCGGCGACCGCCAGCGGATGACGCCGGCCCAGGACCCCAACAGCCCGCTGGGCAAGATCCTGCGCCTCACCCTCGACGGCAAGCCCGCGCCCGGCAACCCTATGGCCGGCAAGACCGGCGCGGCCAGCCTGCCGATCATCGACCCGCCCGTCGACACCGAGAAGGCCAAGACCGCGCCGGTCGTCTACACCTACAACTTCCCCGGCCCGAACCTGACGCCTTCCGAGACCTGGACCAAGGGCCACCGCACGCCCTACGGCCTGGCTTTCGCGCCGGACGGCAAGCTGTGGGAAGCCGAGATGGGCCCGCGCGGCGGCGACGGCCTCTACCTGATCGAGCCGGGCAAGAACTACGGCTGGCCGCTGGAACGCTACGCCACCAACTACAACGGCGTGCCGATCCCCAGCCCGGACAGCGTGCCCGGCGTCACCCTGCCCGCGCTCTACTGGACGCCGGTGATCGATCCCGGGAACCTGATCTTCTACCACGGCAAGATGTTCCCGCAGTGGGAGGGCTCGGCCCTGGTCAGCGGCCTGGGGAGCAAGACCCTGAACCGCATTGTCATCAAGGGCGCGACCGCCACCTCGGCCGAGCGCTGGCCCGTCGGGCACCGCATCCGCGATGTCGAAGTGGGCCCCGACGGCGCGCTGTGGATGATCGAGGACGCCGCGCCCGGCGCGCTCTGGAAAGTGACGCCGAAGTAGGGTTTGCGCCCTGGACCCGAAATAGGGCCAGACAGACGGGCGGTATTCACGCCGCCCGTCTGTCTGTGGCAGCATGCTTCGAGAAAGCGCCTGGAAGCATGATGGCCTCTCCCGCAGCTCCCTCCACGGTGGACGACTACATCGCCGCGTTTCCGGAAGACGTCCGGCGGATTCTGCAAAACATCCGAGAGACCATCCGGCGGGCCGCGCCTCTCGCGAAGGAGAAGATCAGCTACAAGATGCCCACGTTCGCCCTGGACAAGGACATCGTCCATTTCGGCGCCTTCAAGACGCATATCGGGCTGTACCCGCCGGTGCGCGATCCGAACCTGCAAAGCCGGGTTCTTCCCTACCGCGGCGAGAAGGGAAATCTGAGGTTCCCGCTGGATCAGCCCATTCCGTACGACCTGATCGCCGACATCGTGCAGGCCCGAGCCGAGGCCGCTCGCGGCAAGACCGCCGGCAAACGACCGCGCCCGCCCGGTGTTTCCCTGCCTTCGCGGGGATAGGCGGCTTGGCGGATCAGCGCGTCGGGACCGGGGCCTCGCCGCGGTAATCGTAGAACCCGCGCCCGGCCTTGCGGCCCAGCCAGCCGGCCTCGACGTACTTCACCAGCAGCGGACAGGGGCGGTACTTGGAGTCCGCCAGGCCCTCGTAGAGCACGTTCATGATCGACAGCACCGTGTCGAGGCCGATGAAGTCGCCCAGTTCCAGCGGGCCCATCGGGTGGTTGGCGCCCAGCTTCATGGCCGTGTCGATGGCCTCCACCGTGCCCACGCCCTCGTAGAGGGTGTAGATCGCCTCGTTGATCATCGGCACCAGCACGCGGTTGACGATGAAGGCGGGGAAGTCCTCGGCGTTGGCGGTGGTCTTGCCCAGCGACTGGGCGAACTTGACCGCCGTCTCGTAGGTCTCCGGGCCGGTGGCGATGCCGCGGATGATCTCCACCAGCTTCATCAAGGGCGCCGGGTTCATGAAGTGCAGGCCGATGAACCGATCCGGCCGGTCGGTGGCCGCCGCCAGGCGGGTGATCGAGATGGAGGAGGTGTTGGAGGCCAGGAGGGTGGTGTCGGAAAGGTGCGGGCCCAGCGCCTTGAAGATCGCCTTCTTGGTCTCTTCGTTCTCGGTGGCCGCCTCGATGGCCAGGTCCGTGCCGCCGATCGTCTGCAACTCGCCGGCCGGCTGGATGTGGCCGAGCGCCGCGTCCATCTGATCCTGGGTGACGATGCCCCGCGTCACCTGGCGGGTGAGGTTGCGGTGGATCAGGCCGATCCCGGCCTCCAGACGCTCGGCGCTGACGTCATGCAGCAGCACATCGTAGCCGCCCAGCGCCACCACATGGGCGATTCCGGTGCCCATCTGGCCCGCGCCGATGACGCCGACCGACTTAATATGAACCATTCAGCAGAGCCTTTGGTAGCGGCCGTGACAGGACGGCCAAATTTCCGCGACGATTTCTAGCATGGCGGCGCCGTACTGCCGCAAGTTTTTGCTGCGGCGCAGCGTGACCGACGGCAGTTCCCGAAACGTAAAGGGCGGCGCCTTGCGGCGCCGCCCCTGGATTTCACCTACTCGCGGTTGCGGTTGGACCTATTTGCCCGCCGCGGTGAGCGCCGCCATCAGCTCCGGCACGGCGGTCTTGTAGTCCGCCACCAGGCCGTAGTCGGCGACCTGGAAGATCGGCGCGTCGGCGTCCTTGTTGATCGCCACGATGACCTTGGAGTCCTTCATGCCGGCCAGGTGCTGGATGGCGCCCGAGATGCCGATGGCGATGTAGAGCTCCGGCGCCACCACCTTGCCGGTCTGGCCGACCTGGTAGTCGTTGGGGGCGTAGCCGGCATCCACCGCGGCCCGGGACGCCCCGACGGCCGCGCCCAGCTTATCGGCGAGCGGCTCGATGACCTTCTGGAACTCCTCGGCCGAGCCCATGGCGCGGCCGCCGGAGACCACGATCTTGGCGCCGGAAAGCTCCGGACGGGCCGACTTCACCAGCTTCTGGTCGACAAAGTGGGTCTTGGCCGGGGCGGCCGGGGCCGGGATGGTCTCCACCTTGGCCGAGCCGCCGTCCGCCGCCGCCTTGAAGGCGGTGG
>NZ_SSMX01000038.1 GCF_004799515.1 Phenylobacterium sp.
GGCCCACGATCAGTGAGCCCCAACGCGCCGGAGCGGTCAGCGTCATGTGCAGCTCAGTGACGAAGTCGGTGAAGGGGGCGCGCAGGGGGAAGACCCTGCCATCGGCGTCGGCGACGAAGGCCTGCTCGCCGCCGGGACCGTTGGTGCTGACGGACAGCCGCTGGCGCGGCGTCACCGGCGCGAGGGCATAGATCGTCGAGCCCGGCACGGCTTTGGCGGCCACCTCAGCGATCGCGCGGTTGAGCGCGCCTGGCCGCGGGGCCGCGGCGGCCGGCGATGGCTGTTCGACAAGCTTCAGTTCATCCACCAGGACGCTCACCGTCCCAGTCAGGCAGACGAGGTAGATCAGGGCGCTGAGCGCCAGCGCGATCACGGAGTGGCTGGCCAGCACGGCGGCCGTGAACCGCGGCGGGACCTTCGGCCAGATCGGCGGGCGCGGCGTCACAGGGCGGCGGCTCCGAAGCCGGCCAGCGCCAGGCCCCCCAAGCCCGCGGCGACCCGCGCCAGCCGCGCGTCGGTCGTCGCCCAGATCGCGCCGGCCGCCCAGGCCAGCGGCAGGAGGAAGAGCGCCAGGATGAAGCGGTCGGCCTCCTGCCAGGGCGCCTTCACGGCCAGGGCGCTGCAAAGGCCCGCCGCGGCCGCCAGCGCCAGGGGCCCGGCCAGCAGGGTCCGCCCGACTCCGCGCCACAGCCGGTCGGCGTTGGACGCCGGTTCGATCGCCGTGCGGGGCTCAGGCCCGGCGCGCCGCCAGCGCCCTGGCAGCCTGGCGGAGGCCGCCACGAGAACCAGCGCCGGCGGCAAGGGCGCCAACAGCCCGAAGGCGACCGCCTTGTCCCAGGCGACGCCGGTCCCGCGCCAGGCGACCACGCCCGCCGCGAGCGCGAGCCAGCCCGCAGCCATGCGCCAGCCGCCCGCCCGCGCCCGCCAGGCCGTCCGCAGCAGGACGACGCCCGCTACGGTCAGCCCCCAGGCGGCGATCAGGGCCGCGGTCGGGCTCACCAGCGGTAGCGCAGGCTGGCCTGCACGTCGCGGCCCGACCCGTACCAGCACCAGATGGTCGAATAGCAGGACGAGACGTAGCGCCGGTCGAACAGGTTGGTGGCGTCGAGGTTGAAGGTCAGGCCGTGCAGCGACGGATTGAGCCGCGCCAGGTCGTAGCTGGCGAGCAGGTCCACCAGGGTCGTGTCGGGAATGGTCAGGGTCCCCGCCGCCGGGCCGCCCGCCACGCCGTTGAAGCTGCGGCCGAGGTAGCGCACCCCGCCGCCGATGCCGAGCCCCACCAGCGGGCCGTTCTGCACGGTGTAGAAACCGAAGGCGTTGGCGGTCGCCTGCGGCACGCCATAGGGCCGCGCGCCCTGCAGGCCGGAATTGTCCTTCACCACCAGGTTGTCGATGTAGGTGTAGCTGGCCTTCAGCGTGACGCCCTGGCGGGGCTGCGCCGAGGCCTCCAGCTCCACCCCCTGCGAGCGGATCTCGCCGGCCGCGATCGAGCCGAACCCGAAGGGCGCGCTGGGGTCCTGGGTGGCCACATTGGTCTCGCGCAGATCGTAGACCGCGGCGGTCAGCAGCGTGTTCCAGACCTTGGGTTGGTACTTCACACCGGCCTCGGTCTGCGCGCCCTCGGTGGGCGGCAGGATGTCGCCGTTCTTGTCGGTGGAGGTCTGCGGCTGGAACGAGGTCGTATAGGAGACGTAGGGCGCGACGCCGTTCGGGAAGAGGTAGAGCAGCCCGGCGCGGCCGGTGAACTTGTGCTCGTCGAAGGCGCTGGTGGTCTTGGCCAGCCGGTCGAATTGCGAGGCGTCCACCCAGTCCTCGCGGCCGCTCAGCACCAGCCGCCAGCCGCCCAGCGCCAGCTGGTCCTGGGCGTAGAGCCCTGTCTGCTGCAGGTTCAGGCGGACGCTGAAGCTGACGGCCGGCGGCGTGACCGTCCCGCCATAGACCGGCGCGAAGACGTCGAGCGGCGGGGCTGAGCCGCCGAAACCGGCCGCCTCCTCCTGGCCCGTATGCTGGTAGTCCAGGCCCGCGACGATGGTGTGGGTCACCGGCCCGGTGTGGAGGGTCCCGGCGACGGAATTGTCGACGGTGAAGGCGTCCACCGCCTCGTTGGCCAGGGCCACGAAGCGGTCGATGGTCGTCAGGTCCGGCGGGGTGAATCCGTCGTGATAGACGCTGAGGTAGCTGGTCTCGGTGCGCATGAACCGCAGGTTCTGGCGAAACACCCAGTCGCTGACGCCCAGGTCGCGGCGGAACAGCGAGGTCACCGCATTCTGGGTGCGGTCGAAACGCTCCGCACCGGGCTCGCCATCGTAGAAGTCGCGCGGGATCTGGCCGTTGGGGTTGGGCAGCAGCGAGCCCTGGATCGGCATGGCTCCGTAGTCGCCGCCCTTCGGGTCGTGTTGGTAGACGTAGAGCAAGGTCCAGCTGGTCTTGTCGTCCGGCCGCCATGTAAGCGCCGGGCTCACTCCATAGCGTTCGGCCAGGGCATGCGAGGTCTCGGTGTCCGAGCGGTAGCCCGTGCCGTCCAGGCGGAAGCTGAAGGTCCCCTCCTCGTCCAGCTTGCCGCCCAGGTCGAAGGTCGCACGCGCCGTTCCATAGCTGCCGCCGGAGATCGCGACTTCGCCGAAGTTGTCGAGGGTGGGCAATTTGCTGGAGAGCGCCACCAGGCCGCCCGGGCTCGCCTGGCCGTAGAGCACCGAGGCCGGGCCCTTCACCACCTCGATGCGGTCGAGGAAGCCCAGGTCGAGCTGCGGCACGGCGTAGCCGTTCACCGAGCCGATCACCCGCAGGCCATCCAGGTACTGGTCCGGGACGAAGCCGCGCAAGGTCTGCTGGTCGTAGCGGCCGGCGGTGTTGCCGCGCGTGTCGGGGCCGACGCCGGCGGTGTAGCGCAGCGCCTCGTTGAGGTTCTGGACCACCCGCAGGTCCAGCTCCTGGCCGTCGACGACGCTGATCGACTGCGGGGTCTCGACCAGCGGGGTCGCGGTCTTCAGGGCGCTGTCGGCCCGATCGTCCGCCTGCTGCCCGCGCACCACCACTTCGCTGACCGCCGGCGCGCCCGCGTCGTCCGCCGCCCGGGCGGCATGGGCCAGGGCGAGGCCGGAGGCGGCGCAAAGCGCCAGGAAGCGGTGAGCAGAACGCAGACGCGAGACGGACATGAAAGCTCCACAACGAACGACGTGGCGTCCGCAGTAAGACTCAACCCCCTGCGATTGCAAGTCATTCTCATGTGCAACACTGATCGGAGAACATCACCCGATCGAAGCCCGCGGAGTTGAGGTGGAAGGGCGCCCTCGCCGCCGTCAGCGACGCGCGGCGGTGCGCGAGGTCGCCACGATCCAGGCCGAGGCGCTGAGCACCACCGCCACGAACAGCAGCGTGAGCTCGGTGCGGTCGCCGCGGTGGGCCGCCACCCGCGGCAGGTGCACCAGCACGACGAAGGAGGTCATCATCAGGGCCTCGACGGCCGCCGCCCAGCGCCGCTGGAAGCCTGCGATCAGCGCCAGGCCGGCGAGCGCATGGATCGCCCCCGTCAGGTAGGCGAGATCGAGCCGCGCCGGCAGCCAGGCAGGAACCATGGCGGCGGTGAACTTCGCATAGGCGAAGTGCGACAGGCCGAACACCAGGCAGCAGAGGCCGAACAGCCGCACCTCGATATCGGAGAGCCGCCCTGGGCCGCTCAACGCCTCGCGCCGCAGCAGGAAGCCGCCCAGCGCCATGGCCGAGCATTCCGCCAACGCCAGCCACTCTGTCAGGTCCGATGGCCGGGCGACCACCTTCGGCAGGTGCAGGCCCAGGACCCACAGGCCGATGAACGCGCCCGCCACGCCTGCGCCGAGCGCCCGGTAGCGGGTCATGGCCATCATCACCCCGCCGCCCAGCAGGATCAGGCCGGAGAGCGCGCCCATCGCCGCGTGCTGCGGCCAGGACGCCGGGACCGGCTCCCACTGCAGGGCGTAGTCCTGGTAGATCATCGACAGGGCGCCCAGGCCGCAAAGCCCCACCGCCATGCCGATCCCGGCGGCCGTCGCCCCGACGCTCGATCCCTTACGTGACGCCAAGCGCCCCTCCCTGCTTTCGATGATCCGCCGCGCGCCTTAGCGGTCGCGCTTGGCTCGGCGCTGCTGGCGGTTGCCGCGCAGGTCGGGGGCGACCTTGCCGAGGTTGCGCTGGCGGATGCGCGCGCCCTCCTCGTCGTAAAGGAAGGGCACGAAGACGAAGCGCTCGCCCTTGGTCACCGGCGTCGCCTCGTGCAGCATGTTGCAGCTGAAGACCGTCGCCCCGCCCGGCGGCGGCCGATAGGTGCGCATCCCGAACTCCGGGAACACCAGCTCGCCGCCCTCGTAGCCGTCGTTGAGGTTCAGCGAGACCGCGAACCGGCGATGCGCCGTGCCGGCGGTGACGTCGTCGCGGTGTCGGGAGAAGAAGCCCAGCTGCTCGTCGCCATAGCGGCTGACCAGGTAGCGCTCGATGTGCTGCGGCTGCCAGCCCAGGCCGCGGCGGATCATCGGAAACAGCCGCTTTTCCAGCCGGTCGCGGATCGCCGCGATCACCGTCTCGTCCTCGATGAAGACGTCGCTGCGCCGCTTCAGGAAGGTGTCGATCCGCTGCACCGTCCGGCCATCGACGTCCTTGGCGAAGCCGGATTCCGTAGCCCCGCCTGCGTGGTAGTAGGCGATCAGCGCCTGGCAGAACTCCGGCTCGAAGATCCGCGGCAGGGTCAGCACCGGGGCGAGTTGCGCCTCCTGGCCCGGCGCCTCGCGCAGTTCCTTCTCGAGCCGGTCGAGCACCAGGCCCGTCGCCTCGATCGGCGCGCTCATGGCGATGCGGAAGGCCGGGTCGATAAGGAACAGGCAGGGCTGCAAGTTGGCCTCGTCGGCGGCGCCGTAGAGCCGGGTCACCGCCAGGTCGAAGTCCCAGAAGAAGCGGATGCCGGGGTCGGAATTGACGAGGCCGCGCTGGGCCCGGTCGTTCGGATCGATGCTGACGGCGAACAGGGCCGCATCGGTCCCGTTGAACAGCTCCCGGCGCTGGATGGCGAGCGCCAGGCCGTCGGCCGGCGCCTGCTGGCCCGCGGTGCCGAAGAACATCAAGACGATCCAGCGGCCGGCCACCACGTCCAGGCTGTAGCGCTCGACGCCGTCGGTGGCGGCGGCGAAGAATGGCGCGGGCTCGCCCACCTGCGGGATTTCGCCCATCTCGGGCCTCCGGAAGACGACTCAAGGCCGCCGCTTGAACCCTACCAGACCCCGACGTTGGGCATGGAGGCCCAGGGTTCGGCCGGGTCCAGCGCCGGACCCGCCTGTAGGAGCTCGATGGAGATATTGTCCGGCGAGCGGACAAAGGCCATCCGCCCATCGCGCGGCGGCCGGTTGATGGTCACGCCCTTGTCCTTCAGCCGCTGGCAGGTCGCGTAGATGTCGTCCACCGCATAGGCCAGGTGGCCGAAGTTGCGGCCGCCCTCATAGGCTTCCGGATCCCAGTTGAAGGTCAGCTCGACCATCGGCGCCTTGGCCGCCTTCGCCGCCGCCTCGTCGCCGGGCGCGCAGAGGAAGACCAGGGTGAAACGGCCGCCGGGATTGTCGCTGCGCGAGGCCTCGACCAGCCCGAGCTTGTCGCAATAGAAGTCCAGCGAGGCCTCCAGGTCGGTCACCCGGACCATGGTGTGCAGATATTTCACGCGCGTCGTCCCCTACGTCCAAAGCCCGCGCGACACGAGGTCACGCGGCGTGCTCCGCATTCCCGTGCTGCAATAGAACCCTGCGAACCACTCATAAACGGCGTGGCGCCAAACTCACGGCGATTTCAGCTTCGAACTCGCGTAACGGTGGCATCACATGCGCCCAAAACCTCTAGGATGAGAGGGAACGCGCAACAGCGACGCTGATTCGCGAAGGGGAAACATTGGGGGCCCGGTCAACCGGATGCGCATGAAGTCGCAATATGTGTTCGTCATCGCCGTCGCCGGCGTGGTGGCGCTCTACTTCATCGTGCGCACCCTGCTCGGCGTCGCGAGCCCCAGTACGGCCCACGCCAAGACCACCGCCCCCGTCGCTGGCCCGCCCACCGTCCAGGCCCAGATGACGCCGGAGGTTGTGCGCACCTATGACGTGGTCGTCCGTGGACGGACACAGGCGACCCGTACGGTGGTGCTCCGCTCCGAGACGGCCGGCGTGGTCGCCGCCGCGCCGGTGCTCCAGGGCACCTATGTGAAGCAGGGCCAGGTGTTGTGCCGCCTCGCGGTGGATGCGCGCCAGGCGGCGCTGGACCAGGCCAAGGCCGCCGCTAAGTCGGCCCAACTCACCCAGCAGCAGAACGACGAACTGGCCAAGAAGGGCTTCCGCTCGCCCACCCAGGTGCTGCAGAGCCAGGCCAACCTCGACGCCGCCAGCGCCGCGGTGCGCCAGGCCGAGATCGCGCTGGCCCAGGTGGACATCAAGGCGCCCTTCACCGGCGTCTTCGACCATCGCGACGCTGAGGTCGGGACGTACCTCAGCCCCGGCCAGCCCTGCGGGACGGTGATCGAGATCGATCCCCTGCTGATCGTCGGCGACGTGCCGGAGACCCAGGCCGCCAGCGTCAAGCTGGGCGCCCTCGCCCACGCCCGCCTGGTGTCCGGTCAGGAGATCAACGGCCGCATCCGCTACATCTCCCGCGACGCCGACCCGCAGACCCGCACCTATCATCTGGAGGTGACCGCGCCCAATCCGAAGCTGGACATCCGGTCCGGCCTGTCGGCGGAGCTGCATGTGGGCGCGGGGTCCGGCCCGGCGCACCTGGTCCCGGTCTCGGCCCTGGTGCTGGACGCCGCCGGCCGCCAGGGCGTGCGCTACGTCCAGGCCGACGGCCGGGTGGCCTTCGCTCCGATCGGCATCCTGGAGGAGACCCGCGACGGCGTCTGGGTGACCGGCCTCAAGGGCCCTGTGCAGTTGATCACCGTCGGCCAGTCCTATGTCGCCGACGGCCAGAAGGTTCGTGTCGCCCAGGCGCGCTAGCGCCCGCGACACCGGAGGAACGCGATGATCGGCGCCCTGATCGACGGAGCTATCAAGCGCAAGAAGGTGGTGATGGGCGTCACTCTGGTGGCGTGCCTGTTCGGTCTCTTCGCCTACTTCTCCATGCCCCGCGAGGCCAACCCCGACATCAACCTGCCCTACATCTACGTGGTCGTGCCGTTCCCCGGCGTCAGCCCGGAGGATTCCGAGCGCCTGCTGGTCAAGCCGCTGGAGGTGCAGCTGCAGACCATCCAGGGCGTCAAGCACATGAACGCCGTGGCCCGCGAGAGCGAGGCGATCGTCACCCTGGAGTTCGAGCCCAACTTCTCCAAGGACCGCGCGCTGGCCGATGTGCGCGCCAAGGTGGAGCTGGCCCGCGGCCGCTTCCCACCCGACGCCGAGCAGCCGATCATCGAGGAACAGAGCTATTCCGATCAGCCGATCATCGGCGTGGTGCTGCACGGCGAGGCGCCGGAGCGCGAGCTGGCGCGGATCTCCAAGGACCTGAAGGAGCGGCTGGAGGCCTCGCCGGGCATCCAGGAGGCCTTCGAGAGCGGGGCGCGCGACGAGCTTTTGGACGTGACGATCGATCCCCTGCGGATGGAGGCCTACAACGTCACCGCCACCGATCTCTCCAGCGTCATCGCCCGCAACAACCAGCTGGTGCCGGCCGGCGACCTGCGCTCGGGCGCGGGCATGTTCGCCATGAAGGTGCCCGGTGTGGTGCAGAACCCTGCCGACATCCTGGCCCTGCCGATCAAGAAGAACGGCGACCGGATCATCACCATCGGCGACATCGGCAACGTGCGGCGCACCTTCAAGGAGCCGGACTTCATCACCCGCTTCAACGGCCAGCCGGCGGTGGCGCTGGACGTCACCAAGCGCAACGGCGCGAACCTGCTGGAGACCGTCAAGACCGTCCGGCGCGTGGTGGCCGAGGAGCAGAGGCGCTGGCCGTCCACCGTCAAGGTCGACTTCACCTACGACAATTCCGACTTCATCGCCCGCACCCTCAACATCCTGGAGAGCGGCATCCTGATGGCGAGCCTGCTGGTCATGATGATCGTGGTGGCCAGCCTCGGCATCCGCCAGGGGATCATCGTGGGCCTGGCGATCCCGATCTGCTTCCTGATCGCGCTGATGATGATCAACATGATGGGCGTCACCCTCAACCAGATGGTGATGTTCGGCATGGTGCTGGCCGTGGGCATCCTGGTGGACGGCGGCATCGTGGTGGTGGAGTACGCCGACCGGAAGATGGCCGAGGGCCTAAGCAAGACCGAGGCCTTCGCCGCCGCCGGCAAGCGGATGTTCTGGCCGGTGATCAACGGCACCCTTACGACGCTGTGCGCCTTCCTGCCGTTCATGTTCTGGAACTCGATCCCCGGCAAGATGATGAGCTTCTTGCCGCTCACCCTGTTCTTCGTCCTGGGCGCGTCGATCTTCGTGGCGCTGATCTTCACCCCGGCCATCGGCTCGATGTTCGGCCGCGCCTCGTCGATGGACGCCGAGCACCTGGCCGAGATCGAGAAGTCCGAGCACGGCGACCCGCGCGAGATGGCGGGTTTCATGGGCGGGTACGCCCGCACCGTCGCCTACCTGGGCGGCCACCCCTTGCGGACGCTGGCGGGCACTTTCGTCATCATCGTCCTCATCGGCGGCTGGTTCGTCATGACGCCGCACCGCACCGAGTTCTTCCTCGACCAGGACCCCGATTCCGTGACGGTCTACGTCAAGGCGCGCGGCAACCTCTCGCCCGAGGCGCAGGACCTCCTGATGCGCCAGGTTGAAAGCCGGTTGGTCGGGATCAAGGGCATCGATTCCATGTACGTCCGCTCGGGCGGCATCGTCTCCAACGGCGGCCCGGGGTCGGCGCCGAACGACACCATCGGCCGCATCGAGGTGGAGTTCCAGAAGTACGAGGACCGCAAGGAGAGCGGCCTGCGCGGCAAGGACGTCTCCGACGCCATCCGCGCCCGCGTGACCGACCTTCCCGGCATGAAGGTCGAGGTGCGCGAGCCGGAAAGCGGCGTGCCGATCGGCAAGGCCATCCAGGTCCAGCTCTCCAGCCACGACCCCGCAGTGCTCGACAAGGCCGCGGACCTGGTGAAGGCCAAGCTGGCCTCCGACCCGCAGCTCATCGACCTGGAGGACAACCGCACCTCGCCGGGCATTCAGTACAACATGACCGTCGACCGGGTGGCCGCCGGCCGCTATGGCGTCGACGTGCTGTCGGTGGGCCAGGCCATCGAGTTCATGACCGAGGGTGTGCTGGTGGGCCGTTTCCGCCCCGACGACGCCCAGGACGAGCTCGATATCCGCCTCCGCTTCCCCGGCGACGCGCGCACCGTGGCGGCCTTCGACCAGCTGAAGATCACCACGCCGTCCGGCCCGGTGCCGGCCAGCTATTTCGTCAAGCGCGCGCCGGCCCAGCAGGTCACCCAAATCCAGCGGCGGGAAAGCCAGCGGCTGGTGCTGATCCAGGCCAACACCCTGAAGGGCGTCGCCGCCAACCAGAAGATCGCCCAGCTGAAGCCCTGGATCGCCAAGGCCGCCATCGATCCCGAGGTGCACGTCAAGTTCGTGGGCGCCGATGAGGAAGGCCAGAACGCCACCAACTTCTTCGTGGTGGCCATGTGCGTCTCGCTGTTCCTGATGGGGGTGATCCTGCTCTGGCAGTTCAACAGCTTCTACGGGGTGCTGGTGACGCTCTCGGCGGTGGCCCTGTCCATCGTTGGCGTCCTCTTGGGCATCCAGGTGAACCTGCTGCACACCTTCGACTACATCTCGGTGATCCTGGTGGGCACGGGCGTGGTTTCGCTGGCCGGCGTCGTCGTGGGCCACAACATCGTGCTGGTGGACACCTTCTATCAGCTGCGCCGCCAGGGCTATCCGGCCGACGAGGCGGCTACGCGCGCGGCCGCCCAGCGCTTCCGCCCGGTGATGCTGACCACCCTGGTGACGGTGGTGGGCCTGTTGCCGCTGATGTTCCAGATCCACCCGAACTTCCACACCGGCCATATCGAGCTGAAGGCGCCGGGGTCGGAGTGGTGGGTGCAGCTTTCTGGCGCGGTGGTCTGGGGCCTCTCCTTCGCGACCTTGCTGACCCTTGTGCTGACCCCCGTGCTGCTCGCCGCGCCCAAGGTGATGTCACAGCGGTTTGGCGGGCTCTGGCGCTTCGCCCGCGGCGCGCCGGCGCAGCCTGCGCCGGTGAAGCCCTACGAAGTCCCCCGCGCGGCGGAATAGGCGCGTGGCGGGGCTCACTTCCCGCCTGGCGGGCCCGGACGACCTGCCCGCCCTGGAGGCGGTTATGGCCGCCGCCATCGGCGAGCTGCAGAGGGGCTTCCTCAGTCCCGAGCAGATCGCCGCCAGCCGCACCATCATGGGCCTGGACCGCCAGCTGGTGGCGGATCGGACCTACTTCGTGGTCGAGGACGGCGGCCGCATCGCCGGCTGCGGCGGCTGGAGCCGAAGGGCCACCCTCTACGGCGGCGACCACACGCCCGGACGCGATCCCGAACTCCTGGATCCGGCCGAGGACGCCGCCCGGGTCCGGGCGATGTACACCCACCCTGACTTCGCCCGCCGCGGCGTCGGCCGCCTGATCCTGGCCCTCTGCGAAGACGCCGCCCGCGCCGAGGGCTTCCGCCGCCTGGAGCTGATGGCGACGATGTCGGGCCGCCCGCTCTACGAGAGCTACGGCTTCACGCCGATCGAAGACATCCTCGACGCCCGCGGCGGCGCGCCCGTGCCGCTGACGCGGATGGGAAAGACTATCCCCGCCCGCTGAGACCTCGCACTGGCGTCAGTTGGACGCCAACACCGGATGCTCTTCGTAGAGGCGCGTCACGGCCGGCGCGCCAAGATCGGCGACGGCCCGGGACATGCTGCCGCGATAGCAGTCCGAGCGCTTCACCGCCCAGCGGTAGTCCGGCACGCTGAAGCTCGACGCGCCGCAGGCCTCCTGGGCGGCGCGGCTGAGGCGTTGCAGCATCGTGGCCGACCCGTCCTGGCTGGTGAGATCGAGGTCATGGGCCTTGACGACGACTTGGACCGGCTGCCGCTCGATGTCGCGCGCCGCATCCGCCTCGCTCTGACCGGCGGCATGGGCCGAAAGGGCGCCGGCAAGGGCCATGGCGCAACCGAGGGAAGCGATCATCCGGGTCTTCATGGTTTCAGTCCTATGCAAGTTCAGCTTCTCATGAGCCGAGGTCGGCGCCGCAGCACCGAGCGCTGGCGACGCACGAGATATGGGCGATGCCGCGCGAGATGGGAGCCGATCTGCGTAAAGAGTCATCGATGCACAAAAAGCGGCGCGCGATTTCCGACGACCGCTTGACGCGCGCGCCTGGGCCCTCGGGCCGGACTAGGTCTCCCGCGTCTGCCGCTTCCAGAGCGCGGCGTATTCCCCGCGCTTGTCCAGCAGCTCCGCGTGCGTGCCCCGCTCGACGATGCGGCCACGCCGCAGGACCAGGATCTGGTCGGCGTCGACGATGGTGGAGAGCCGGTGGGCGATGACCAGGGTGGTGCGGCCGGCCTTTACCCGGCGCAGGGTCTCCTGGATCGCCGCCTCGGTAGGGCCGTCCAGCGCGCTGGTGGCCTCGTCGAGGATCAGCAAGCGCGGATCGGCCAACAGGGCGCGGGCGATGCCCACCCGCTGGCGCTCGCCGCCGGAGAGCTTCAGGCCCCGCTCGCCCACCAGGGTCGACATGCCGTTTGGCAGGCTGTCGATGAAGGGGCCGAGCTCGGCGGCCTCGGCGGCGGCGCGCACCTCCTCCGGCCCCGCGCCCGGCCGGGCGAAGGCGATGTTGGCGTAGAGGGTGTCGTTGAACAGGGCCACGTCCTGCGGCACCAGGGCGACGGCCTGGCGCAGCGCCGCCTGCTTCACCTGGCGCATGTCGAGGCCGTCGATCAGCACCCGGCCGGCCTGCGGGTCCAGCAGCCGCAGCGCCAGGCGCACCGCCGTGGTCTTGCCCGAGCCTGAAGGCCCGACCAGGGCCGTGGTCGTACCCGGCGCGGCGGCGAAGCTCACGTCGCGCAGGCCCACTGAGCGGGCGTCGTGCTGGAAGCCCACCTCGTCGAAGGCCAGGGCCGCGCCCTTGCCGCTGGCCGGCGGCAGATCCTGGGCGTCCTCGGCGTCGCGGATGTCGGGCGCCACGGCCCGCAGCTCCACCATCTGCTCCATGTCGATGAAGGCCTGGCGGATCTCGCGGTAGTTGAAGCCCAGCATGCCGAGCGGCTGGTAGAGGCCGCGCAGCAAGAGGATCGCCATGGTGATGTCGCCGATCCGCAGGGCGCCCCCGGCCACCGCGGCGCCGGCCATCACCGTCATCGCCGCCTGCCCCAGGTTGAGGATCAGCGACTGGGCGCCGTTCAGCATGTTGAGCGAGGTGTTGGCCCGCACGCTGACGTCGATGTAGCGGTCCATGGCGCGGCTGTAGTCGGCGACCACCCGGTCCTCCGAGCCGAAGGTCTTCACCGTCTCGTAGTTGATCAGGGCGTCGACCGAGAGGCCGGCCACCTTGGAGTCGGCCTCGGCCCACTCGCGCCGATGGCCGAGCCGCCAGTCGGTGATCCGGAAGGTGACGACGGTGTAGATGACGATGGTGACGAAGGTGGTGAGCGCGAAACGCCAGCCCAGCCGCGCCTCCAGCACCGCCATCGCCATGACGAGCTCGATGGCCGTGGGGCCGATGTTGAACACCACGCTGCGGATCAGGAAGTCGGTGGATCGCGAGCCGCGGTCGATGATCCGCGACAGGGCGCCCATCTGCTTGCTCTGGTGGAAGTCGAGCGACAGCAAGAGCGCGTGCTGGAAGGTCTCCACCGCCGCCTTGGCCATGGTCGCCTGGGAGACGCGGGTGAAGATGGCGTCGCGGACATAGGGGATCCAGGACGAGAACAGGGTCAGGGCGGAATAGGCGACCGCGCCCGTCACGAAGGCCATGGGCAGGCTGTGGACGCCGCTCTGCAGCGGCCCCTTGAGGCCGCTCACCGCATCGCCCAGCACCACCGGCGCCCAGACGCCGGCGAACTTGCCGACGATCACCAGGCCCAGCGCCGCGGCGATCCGCAGCCGTAAGAACGGCGCGCCGGAGCGCAGCACCAGCCGCCCGAGATCGGCCATCGACCGCCAGAAGCTGAACTTGACCCCGGCCGGCGCGGGCGCGCCGCCGAAACGGCCGGTCATTCCGGGATGGGCGAAGGCCAGCGAAAAGGCTCCGTCAGTGGACGAGAAGGGTGGACTGGACGCCCCCGCCGGGCGTCATCCAGTCGACCCGCAGGCCGACAGGGGTGAGCTGGCTATGCAGGGGCCCCTGCGCAAGAGGCTGCGCCGGGGAGATCTGCACCGCGACCTGGTCGGTGAAGCCGTCGCCGTACAGCTGCACCTGATGCAGGCCGGGCTTGACGCCCGTGGAGCCGCCCAGGCTCACCCGATAGCGGCCCGCCGCGTCCGCCCGCCCCTCGGCCGCCT
Source organism: Phenylobacterium sp. (assembly GCF_004799515.1). Taxonomy (GTDB): domain Bacteria; phylum Pseudomonadota; class Alphaproteobacteria; order Caulobacterales; family Caulobacteraceae; genus Phenylobacterium. Next base: position 13,468 of record NZ_SSMX01000038.1, read on the forward strand.
GGTGTCCGTCCAGGCGCACGACCACCGTGGCTCCGGCGGGAACGACGGCGGAGACCTCCATGCCGCCGCCACGGTCGAAATCGACGGCGCGCAGGCCAGGCTGCGGAAGGGAATCGAGGCGCACCGCGCTGGTCCCGGCGCGCAGCAGGGCCGCCTGCCCCGTCGGCGTCACCAGCACATAGCCCTCGGCCTGGGCGCGGCGGCCGCGGACGGCGACCGAAAGGCCGAAGATCCGCGGCTCGTTGGCGGGCGGCACGGCGATCGCCCAGCGGCCCTGGGTGTCCACCGACGCCAGCAGCGCCTGGCCGGTCGGTTGCGCCAGACGGACCTCTCCGCCTGCCGGGGCGCTGCCCAGCAGGGTCACGCCGCCGATCCCGCCCTGCACCAGCTCGACCCGGGGCGGCGCGAGGTCGCTCTCCTGCGCGCTGTCGCCGGCGCTCTCCCCGCCGCTGGCGGCTCCAGCGGTCGGCGGCTTGCCGTTGCAGCCGGCCACGGCGAGAGCGGCGCAGAGCCAAAGGAAGGTCGATCTGGCGGAAACCACGGCTCGGTTGAAACTCCTGGGTCCAGGGCCTAGCTAATCGGGCTTTCGCCGCGCGCCGACAATGCGCGAATCCTCCCAGAGTATCGATTGATGGGGAGTATCCATTGATGGGCGTCTCGCCCGACAGCCTGAAGTCCGTCTGCGTGTTCTGCGGCTCCTCCGATGCGGCCAAGCCCGCCTGGCTGGCGGCGGCGCGCGACCTCGGCCATGCGCTCGCGGCGGCCAAGCTGCGCCTGGTCTACGGCGGCGGCGGCGTGGGGCTGATGGGCGCCTGCGCGCGCGGGGCGCACGAGGCCGGCGGCCAGGTGCTGGGGATCATCCCCGACTTCCTGGTGGGCAAGGAGCGCGCGCTGGAAAGCGTCGAGCACATCATCGTCCGCTCCATGCACGAGCGGAAACAGAAGTTCTTCGAGGAATCCGACGGCTTCGTGATCCTGCCAGGCGGCATCGGCACCCTGGAAGAGGTCGTGGAGCTCCTGTCTTGGCGCCGCCTCGACCTGCACGCCCGGCCGGTGGTGTTCTACAATCCCGACGACTTCTGGCAGCCGCTGTTCGGCCTCTTCCAGCACACCGTGGACGCCAAGCTGACGCCGCCCAGCTTCATGGGCGCCTGGAACGTGGTCGACCGTATCGAGAACGTGGTGCCCTCGCTGCTGGCGGGCCCGAAGGCCGGCAAGCTGCCGATGCTGACGGCGATCACCTGAGAGCGGGAGGAGCCCATGCCCAAGATCGACATCGCCGCCGTCCCGGAACGCCAGGGCGTGGGCTACCCGCCGCCCTTCGCCGCCCTCAGCGCCGATCGCATCCGCCAGCGGCTGGGCGACGCCGGCGGCCTGAAGGACTTCGGCGTCAACCTGATGCGCCTGCCGCCCGGTAATTGGTCGAGCCAGCGCCATTGGCACAGCCATGAGGACGAGCTCGTCTATGTGCTCGAGGGCGAACTGGTGCTGATCGAGGACGGCGGCGAGACGGTGCTGCGCGCAGGCGACTGCGCGGCCTTCCCGAAGGCCTCGGGGAACGGCCACCACATGATCAACCGCTCGCGGGCGACGGCGGTCTATCTGGAGGTCGGATCCCGCTCGCCCGACGACCTGACCACATGTTCCGATATCGACATGATCAGCGCCGCCGCCGACGGCCGCTTCACCCACAAGGACGGGACGCCCTACTAGGGCACGTTCGCCTCCAGCTCCTCCAGCCACACCCTAGCCGTGCCGTCCGACGGCGCGCGCCAGTCGCCGCGCGGCGAGAGCGCGCCGCCCGAGATCACCTTCGGCCCATTGGGCATGGCCGAGCGCTTGAACTGGCTGATCTCGAAGAAGCGGAACAGGAAGACCTTCAGCCAGGCCTTGATGTCGCCCAGGCCGTACTGGTGGTGCGCGTCCTCGGGGAAGTTGGGCGGCCAGGCGCCGGCCTTGGCGTCGCGCCAGGCGTGCCAGGCCAGGAAGGCCACCTTCGACGGCCGCAGGCCATAGCGGGTGATATGGTAGAGGCTGAAGTCCTGCAGCTCGTAGGGGCCGACCTTGGCCTCCGTCGACTGGATCGCGCCCGAGACGTCGGCGGGCACCAGCTCCGGCGAGATCTCGGTGTCGAGGATGGCCATCAGGGTCTTGGTGACGGTCTCCTCCAGCAGGCCCGACTTCACCACCCAGCGGATCAGATACTGGATCAGGGTCTTCGCCAGCGAGCCGTTGACGTTGTAGTGGCTCATCTGGTCGCCGACGCCATAGGTGCACCAGCCCAGGGCCAGCTCCGAGAGGTCGCCCGTGCCCAGCACGAAACCGCCATGGCGGTTGGCCAGGCGGAACAGATAGTCGGTGCGCAGGCCCGCCTGCACGTTCTCGAAGGTGATGTCATAGACCGGCTCGCCCCTGGCGAAGGGGTGGTCCATGTCGGCCAGCATCTGGCGGGCGGCCGGCTTGATGTCGATCTCCTGGCCCGTGACGCCGAGCGCGTTCATCAGGGCCCAGGCGTTGGACTTGGTCCCCTCGCTGGTGGCGAAGCCGGGCATGGTGAAGCCCAGGATGTCGGCGCGGGGCTTGCCCATGACGTCGAAGGCGCGGCAGGCGACCAGCAGGGCGTGGGTGGAATCGAGCCCCCCCGAAATCCCGATCACCAGATGCTCGGCCTTGGTGGAGCGCAGGCGCTGGATCAGCCCCTGGACCTGGATGTTGAAGGCCTCGTAGCAGTCCTGGTCCAGCCGCGCCGGGTCGTGCGGCACGAAGGGGAAGCGGTCCAGTGGCCGCAGAAGGCCGATGTCCTCGAAGGTCGGCTGATGGTCGAAGCGCACCTTGCGGAACGCGGCTTCCGGCCGGCCCGCGGCGACGGCGGCGTTGTTGAAGGTCGGCGTGCGCAGCCGCTCCAGGCGCAGACGGTCGACGTCGATGTCGGCGATGGCCATCTGGGCGTGCTGCGGAAAGCGCTCGGTCTTGGCCATCAGCCGGCCGAGCTCGTGGATGGTCGCCTGCCCGTCCCAGGCCAGGTCCGTGGTGCTCTCGCCCGGCCCGGCGGCGGAATAGAGGTAGGCGGCCTGGCAGCGCATGGACTGCGAGGCGCAGAGCAGCTCGCGGTCATCGGCCTTGCCGACCACGATGTTCGACGCCGACAGGTTGCAGAGGATCAGCGCCCCGGCCAGGGCCGCGCGGGTCGACGGCGGCGCGGGCGCCCAAAAATCCTCGCAGATCTCGGCGGCGAAGCTGAAGCCGGCCAGGTCGGCGGCCTCGAACACCAGGTCGGTCCCGAAGGGCGCGTCCTGCCCGGCCAGGCGGACCGTCAGCCCGGAGATTCCAGCGCCCGGCGCGAACCAGCGATTCTCGTAGAATTCCCGATAGTTGGGCAGGAAACTTTTCGGCGTGACTCCGAGAATCCGGCCGCGCGCGATCACCACGGCGCAGTTGTAGAGCGTCCCCGAATGCTGTACCGGCGCGCCTACGATCAGCACGGGCGAAAGCTCGCGGCTGGCCGCCACCAGGCCCGCGATCTCGGCCTCGACCCGCGCCAGCAGGGCGTCCTGCAGCAGGAGGTCGTCGATGGCGTAGGCCGACAGCCCCAGCTCCGGGAATAGCATCAGGTCGCAGCCGCGGGCGTCGCCCTCGCGGGCCAGGACCAGGGTCTCAGCGGCGTTGAAGCCGGGGTCGCCCACGGCCACCGCCGGCGTGCAGGCGGCGACACGGACGAAGCCGTGGGTGTGCAGGGCGTGGAAGGGGTGGCTCACAGAACCGCTCCGCCGGTTTCGACCCCTCACCTAGGGCCGATTTGCCGTCGGAGAGAAATGCTCATTTTGAGCATATATAGGCGCGAGATTGCGGAATGGCAAAAACGCGGTTCCGAACCCAACTCAATCGTCGCGGTGGACGCGCTCGCGGCGCTCGTGGCGCTCCTGGGCCTCCAGGCTGAGCGTGGCGATCGGGCGGGCGTCGAGGCGGGCGACGCCGATCGGCTCGCCGGTCTCCTCGCAATAGCCGTAGCTGCCATCTTCGATCCGGCGCAGGGCCTCGTCGATCTTGGAGATCAGCTTGCGTTGCCGGTCACGGGTGCGCAGTTCAAGAGAGCGGTCGGTCTCCGACGAGGCGCGGTCCGCCAGGTCGGGATGGTTCTCAGTCTCGCTCTGTAGATGTTTGAGGGTCTCTCCAGATTCGCGGAGGATGTCCTCTTTCCAGTCGATGAGCTTCTGCCTGAAATACTCAAGCTGACGCTCGTTCATGAACTCTTCGTCCTCGGAAGGACGGTAGTCCGGCCTTTCAACCAACGCGGCGGACACCTTCATAGACACTCCGAGCCCCCTGCACTGCCCGAGACACGCGCGGCGCTTATAGCAAACAAAACAGTGGTTTCAACGGGCCCTCTGGAGCGCGTGCTTTTAGGCCGCACGATCCGACCGTTCGAGCTTGGCCATCTCGACAGCTGCGCGCAGTTCGATGTCGTCCAGCACCGCTTCCAGATGCGGGTCGTCGGTCAGTTCGCGCTCGTCGCGGATGGCGCGGCGCAGACGGTCGAGATCGCCGGCGGAGAGTTCGCCTTCCAGCATTCCAATCTTGATGTCGTCCAGGACGTCGAGGATGCGGCCGGCGCGGCGCACGGCGCGGCGCTTGCGCTCCAGCGGCCCGCCGACATCCTGCAGGGCCAGGAGGGCTTCGACGCCCATCACGCCCCGCGTGGCGCCCGTGGAGCCGACCTGGCTGGTGGCGCCGGCGGTCTCGGGCGTGGCGATGCGGAATCCCTCGCCGCCCCCGCCGGTGCGCGCCGGGCTGGCTCCCGAGGACGATCCGATCCCGCTTGGGCCGGTGACCTTCATGCTGGCGTTCAATCCTGAGGGCGATGGCGAGTCTTACCCTGTTGTCGGCCGCAACGCTTGCGGCATGGTTAATGCCGGGCAAAAACTGCCGCGAGGAATCCGCCGCAGCCGCGTCAGCCTGCCGCTCTCCTCTGTTTTCCCTGATGTTTCAGGCCGCGCGCAACTGGCACGCGGATCGCATGGAGCTGGCGCGAAGCTGCTTCATCCGGGGTTCCATGCGTTCAACCTGCCGCGCCGTCTCTGTCCTCCTCCTGGCCGCCGGCCTGGCGCTCAGCGCCGGCGCCGCGTCCGCCAAGTCGCGGATCAAGGACATCGTCACCTTCGAAAGCGTCCGCGACAACCAGCTCATCGGCTATGGCGTCGTGGTCGGCCTGAACGGCACCGGCGACGCCCTGCGCAACAACGCCATGACCAAGCAGAGCATGGAGTCCTTCCTCGAGCGCCTGGGCATCAACACCCGCGCCGCGGACCTGCAGCTCAACACCAAGAACATCGCCTGGGTGATGGTGACGGCCAACCTGCCGGCCTTCGCCACCCCGGGCGAGCGAATCGACGTCACCGTGTCCTCGGCCGGCGACGCCAAGAGCCTGTTGGGCGGCACGCTCTTGATGACGCCGCTGGTGTCGGTAAGCGGCGATGTCTACGCCGCCGCCCAGGGCACGGTGCAGACCGGTGCGATCAGCGCCCAGGGCGCGTCCGGCTCCTCGATCTCCAAGGGCGTGCCCACCGCCGGACGCATCGCCGGCGGCGGCCTCGTGGAAAAGGACACCGGCTTCCAGCTCGCCAACATGCAGAAGCTGCGCCTGACTCTGCGCAACCCGGACTTCACCACCGCCCAGCGCGTCGCCGACGTGATCAACGCGCGCTTCCCGGGCGCGGCCCAGATGGACAACCCCGGGGTTGTCTCCATCCACCCGGTGAACGGCCAGGACATGGTCAGCTTCGTGGGCCAGGTTGAGAACCTCACCGTCCAGCCCGACGCGCCGGCCAAGGTGGTGATCGACGAGGTCGCCGGCGTCATCGTCATGGGCGAGAACGTGCGCATCTCCACCGTGGCGATCCAGCAGGGCAACCTGACCATCACGGTCCGCGAAAGCTCCCAGGTCAGCCAGCCCAATCCGTTGTCGCAAGGCACCACCGTCGTCGTGCCCAAGAGCGACGTCTCGGTGGACGAGGAGAAGGGCAAGAAGTTCGTGATCCTCAAGGAAGGCGCCTCGCTGGCCTCCCTGGCCGCGGGCCTGAACGCCCTCGGCGTCACGCCGCGCGACATGATCTCCATCCTGCAAAGCATCAAGAGCGCCGGCGCTCTGCAAGCCGACATCGAGGTTCAGTGATGACCGACCTGACCGCCGCCGCCGTCCCGGCCAGCCTGCTGACGCCCGCCGCGTCCACGGCCACCGCCCCCAGCGCCGCCGAACTCGCCAAGCGCGGCGAGATCCACAAGACCGCCCAGAAGTTCGAGGCCTCGTTCCTCTCGGCGATGATCGGCCAGATGTTCGAGACCGAGGACGACAGCACCGATCCGGCCTTCAGCGGCGGCCAGGGCGGCCAGATGTTCAAGTCGTTCCTGGCCGAGGCCATGGCCAACAAGATGGTCGCCGCCGGCGGCGTCGGCCTGGCCGCCTCGGTCCAGAAGGAAATGCTGAAGATGCAGGGACTGCACTGATGAGCGTCACGCCCGAGATCGCCGCCGAACGCGTCGAACAACTGATCCTGCTGACCGACCGGCTGACCGAACTGGTCGCCGATCAGGCCAAGGCCTTCGAGTCCCGCCGGCCGCAGGACGCCGTGCGGTTCGTCGAGGAGACTGGACGCCTGGCCAACCTCTACCGGCACGAATCCACCCGGGTGCGGGCCAATCCGGCGCTGATCTCCGGCGCCCCGGCTGAGCTGCGCAAGCGCCTGCGCCGGTCCAGCGAGGCCTTCGACGCCGTGCTGGCCCGCCAGGCCCGGGCGGTTGGCGCCGCCAAGACCGTCACCGAAGGCCTGGTCCGCGCCATCGCCGAGGAGGTCGCCAGCCAGCGCCATCGCGGCGTCAGCTATGGCTCGACCGGCATCCAGTCCCGCCCCGCCGCGGCCACCGCCATCACGCTCAACAAGCGGGCGTAAATTCAAACAAGCGTTTGACTCTTCCCGCCACGGCGCTAACCTCGCTTCGTCGCCGAACGACCCGGCGATCTACGTTCTCAGGGCGGGGTGAAAGTCCCCACCGGCGGTAATGCCCTCCTTTGCGTCTTGCGGCGCTTCGGGGGGACGAGCCCGCGGGCGCCTGGGGCCGGCGACGGCTTCAGGGACAAGCAGACACCGGTGCGATCCCGGGGCCGACGGTTAGAGTCCGGTTATGAGAACCGCTGACGGAGAGTGCGCCCGGCCCTGGCCGACGCCCGCGCGCCGACGGCGTCTCCCTGAGTCGTGGTTCCTCGAACCCGTCAGGGAGATGACCATGACCCAAGCTGCAAAGACCCAGACCGCCCCGGCGCCCGCGCTGGAGCTGCCCACCGCCAACGGCGCCTTCCGCGCCGCGCGCATCGCCTTCGTCCACGCGCTCTGGCATCGCGAGATCGTCGAGCAGGCCCATGTGGGCTTCCTTGAGGAGATGGCGGCCCTCGGCTTCGGCCCCGAGACCGTCGACCATTTCGAGACGCCCGGCGCCTTCGAGATCCCGCTGCACGCCCAGACCCTGGCCCGCAGCGGCCGCTACGCCGCCATCGTCGGCGCGGCCTTCGTGGTGGACGGCGGGATTTACCGCCACGAGTTCGTCGCCCAGACGGTGGTGCAGGCCCTGATGCAGGTGCAGCTGGCCACCGAGACGCCGATCTTCTCGGTGGTGCTCACCCCGCATCATTTCCACGAGCACGACATCCACCAGCGGTTCTTCCATGGCCACTTCCGGGTGAAGGGCCAGGAGGCGGCGCGGGCCTGCGTGGGCACGCTGCAAAGCCTCGCCCAGCTCGCGGCCGCGGCGTGAGGGGGCAGCCATGCAGACCGAGACCTACGCCCCGCCGCTGGGCTTCGAGCGGCATGACCGGAAGAGCCCGCTCACCGATCCCTGGGAGCCGCTCTATGCCCGCAAGACCGACGGCGCCGTAGTGCTGGGCCTGAAGATCGGCCAGGCCCACACCAACAGCCGTGGCTTCGCCCACGGCGGGCTGATCGCCGCGCTCTGCGACAACGCCATGGGCCTGTCCTGTGCGCGCCGGTTGGGCCAGATCGGCGGCCTGCTCACCGTCAGCATGGGCGTCGACTTCCTGGCCTCGGCCTTCGAGGGCCAGTGGCTGGAGTTCGACACGGTGTTCGTGAAGCCTGGCCGCACGCTCACCTTCGCCCAGGCGTTCGTCACCGCCGACGGCCAGATCTGCGCGCGGGCGGACGGCGTCTTTCGCGTGATGGGTGATTCCGTGCGCAGAACCGCCACCTGAGCCGTGGCGCCCCCTGGCGGACGGCCGTGCGCGGGACTACGTTGAAGCTTGCGCAACCAAGCCGCTCCCAGGGGGTTCCGCTGCCATGACGCAGACCAGGTCTTACAAGGCGCTCACACCGGCCCTCGCCGCGATCCTGCTCGCCGTTACCGCGGGCGCGGCGCTCGCGGACCCGCCCTCGCCCGCGGCCAAGGACGCCTATGACACCAACCGTGCGCCGGGTCAGGACTCGGCGCTGACGGTCAAGCCGCCGGTGACCTCCGACCTCTCCGCAACGCGGGGGCCGACAGTGACGCCGGCCGAGCAGCGATCGACCCGCACCCTGGCCAGCGCCATCTTCGCCAAGCCCGGCGCCGCCCAGAAGGCCGCCGACAAGGCCGCCTCCGCCAACGACCCTGTCATCCCGCCCGGCGAGCCCAAGTCGGAGTGGTTGCCGGACCAGAGTGTGAAGGTCGGCGGCAAGGGCCTGCAGGTCACCGCGCCCTTCTAGGCTGGCCGCCAAGCGGCTGGTATATGTGATCTGAACTCACGAACGAGGCGCCGAGATGTCGTTTGCGGGCGCCGGCGGCCGCCCTGATACTTGAGGTCAGCTCACAAAGAAGCGAGGCATCCATGGCCAAGCGCAGCCAACTGCCGCTGACGGCGCTTCGCGCCTTTGAGGCCTTCGCCCGGCTCGGCAAGATGAGCCTGGCGGCCGACGAACTCTGCGTCACCCACGGGGCGGTGAGCCGCCAGGTGCGTGGCCTGGAGGCGCTCTGCGGCGTGAAACTGACCCAGGGCCCGCGCAACGCCCTGAAACTCACCGACGCCGGCGAGCGCATGGCCTGCTCGCTCGGCCGCACCTTCGACGAGCTGGAGCAGTTGTTCCGTGAGGTGCGCGCCGCCGCCGACCGCGAACTGCACGTCTCCTGCGTCGGCACGCTCGCGATGAAGTGGCTGATCCCGCGCCTGCCCGGCTTCCACGCCCGCCATCCGGACCTGTCGATCCGGGTGACCGAGGCCTATGGGCCGGTGGATTTCACCCGTGAGCCCTTCGACGCCGCCATCCGCCTGGCCGAGACCGTCGCCGGCGAGGGCCTGACCGCGACGCCCTTCCTGGACAACTTCCATGGGCCGATCGTCGCGCCGGAGCTGGCCGTCGGCGGCCTCGACCTCGCCCACACGCCGCGCCTCTACACGCGCTCGCACCGGCAGGCCTGGGCCGAATGGTCGGCGCATTCCGGCATCCCGATCCCACCGGAGCCGGAGAGCCGCGAATACGAGCACATGTTCTATCTGCAGGAGGCCGCGGTCGCCGGCCTGGGCGTCGGTATCTCGCCCTGGATCTACGTCGCCAACGACATCGCCGCGGGGCGGCTGGCGGCGCCCTTCGGCTTCACCGCCACGCCGGCGCGCTTCCACCTCGTCCTGCCCGGCCAGCCGCCGAAGCGCGGGCTGAAGGCCTTCCGCGAATGGCTGATCGAAGAGGCTGCGACCGCGCCCACGCCGCCGCCCTCCCGCGCCAGAGAAAGCTTGACCGCAAGCGCTGGCGGCTGATCCTGCGGATCAAAGCCAGGGAGGGTCGCATGCGCGTATCGGTCTGGATGATGGTTTCAGCCCTGGCGCTGAGCGCCGTGGCCTGTTCGCCCAAGCAAGCTGCCGCGCCCGCTGCGCCCGCCCCAGCTTCGGCCGCCGCAGCGCCAGCTCCGGCCGCGCCTGCGGCTGACCCCCAGGCCGCGACGACGCCGCCCGCCGACGTTGCAGCCGCCGCCACGCCCGCCGCGGCTGCGGCCCCGGCCGTGGAGCCGCCCTACCACTTCTCGCCGGGCGACTGGGGCAAGCAGGAGCGTCGCGTCAGCGCCCTGGTCGCCAACGCCGAGACCCGCGACACCCTGGGCGAGACCAGGAGGATCGCCGAGGCCGGCGAACAGGCGCGGATGCGGTGTTCGACCCGCAAATGCGTCGAGGCCGCCTACGCCGCCGAAGAGGCCAGGCTGCGCAAGTGGGAAGGCGCTGGCGACGTCCAGTAGCGAGCGCCGCCCTTCGCGGCTTTCGGACCTGTGTTGATTTCGCCGGATTGGATTTGAGGCCGGCGGCGCCGATGTTCCGGGCCGCAAAGGAGGCCCTTATGCCGCAATCCCAATCCTACGCCGTCACCGGCCTGCCGCTGGAACCGTTCGCGCCGCTGTTCGGACTGTCCGACGAGGCGCTGGCCGCCGAAGGCGTCGTCCGCAAGGTCGTGGACAGCCCCACCGGCTATCCCAGCCGCGTCGAGTTGGAAGACGCCCAGGTCGGCGACACCGTCCTGCTACTCAACTACGAGCACCAGCCGGCGGACACACCGTTCCGCGCCCGCCACGCGATCTTCGTCAACGAGAAGGCCCGCGAGACCCGCCGTACGGTCGGCGAGCTGCCGGGGGCGCTTACCGCCCGCGACGCCGTCTCACTCCGGGCGTTTCGGGAGGACGGCATGATGATCGACGCCGACTATGCGCCGAGGCCGCAGATCGAGGCCGCCATCGCCCGCTTGTTCGCCAACCCGCAGGTCGCCTACCTCCACGCCCACACGGTCGGCTGGGGCTGCTACCTGGCGCGGATCGACCGGGCCTAGCGCTCGGCGGCCTCGGCCAGGCCCTCCAGCCAGCGCTGATGCCAGCGCTCCATGCGGTCGGGGAACAACAGCCGCCCCGCCCGCGCGGCGACGCCGTACTGGGTCTCCTCGGTGACCACGTGGCTACCGCCGGGCGCGGGCTGGATCAGCCAGGCGTGGTAGGCCTCGACGCCCGTTCCCATCGCCAGCCAGGCGATCCGGTGCGGCGGCTCGAACTCGAGGACCTGGGTCTTCAGGTCGACGCCGAAGGTCTTCCAGCTGAACCGCGCGCCGGCGCCGAGGTCCGGCCCGCCACCCTCCACCACGACCTTGGAGGCGTTGGCGTAGAAGCCTGGCCAGTCGGCGGCGCGGATCAGCACGGCCCAGACCGCCTCCGGCGGCGCGGCCATGGCCAGGTCGTTGACCACGTGGATCGGGGCGAGGGCGGGCGCATAGCGGTCGGGCCAGCGGATGGCGTCGGTGTCGGTCATGGCGCCATCCTAGCTCAGCCTTGCGCGCCCTGCTGCCACCGTGGTGTCAGCAGCCGGGCTGCGGCGCCTCGCCGCGAGGTGTTTGTTCTGCCTATGTTCACGTGATATCACTGACTCGCGAACCTACATTGGACAAGCGCTCGACAGGACCCTCCCCAAGGGGACTTCTTGGGGCGTATTCGCGTTTCCGGGACAGCATGGCCGACCATCAGAACTTCATCCGCGTGCGTGGCGCGCGCGAGCACAACCTCAAGGACGTCAGCGTCGATATCCCGCGCGGCGAGCTGGTGGTGCTGACCGGGCTATCGGGCTCCGGCAAGAGTTCGCTCGCCTTCGACACCATCTACGCCGAGGGCCAGCGCCGCTATGTGGAAAGCCTGTCGTCCTACGCCCGCCAGTTCCTGGAGCTGATGAGCAAGCCGGACGTGGACCTGATCGAGGGCCTGTCGCCGGCGATCTCCATCGAGCAGAAGACCACCAGCCGCAACCCGCGCTCCACCGTGGGCACGGTGACCGAGATCCACGACTACATGCGCCTGCTTTGGGCGCGGGTGGGTGTGCCCTATTCACCGGCCACCGGCCTGCCCATCGAGAGCCAGACCGTCAGCCAGATGGTCGACAAGCTGACGGCCCTGCCCGAGGGCGAGCGCATCTACCTGCTGGCCCCGGTCGTGCGCGGCCGCAAGGGCGAGTACCGCAAGGAGATCGCCGATTGGCAGAGGCAGGGCTTCCAGCGCCTGAAGATCGACGGCGAGTATTTCCCCATCGAGGACGCGCCAACCCTCGACAAGAAGTTCAAGCACGACATCGACATCGTCGTGGACCGGCTGGTCACCAAGGGCGGGCTTGAGACCCGCTACGCCGACTCCATCGAGCAGGCCCTGCGCCTGGCCGACGGCATCGCGGTGGCCGAATGGGCCGACAAGGATCCCACCGAGGAAGAGCCCAAGCGGCTGATCTTCTCGGAAAAGTTCGCCTGCCCGGTCTCCGGCTTCACGATCAGCGAGATCGAGCCCCGGCTGTTCTCGTTCAACAACCCCTACGGCGCCTGCCCGGTCTGCGACGGCCTGGGCATGAAGCTTGCGTTCGACGCCGACCTGATCGTGCCGGACAAGGACAAGACCCTGCACAAGGGCGCGATCTCGCCCTGGGCGAAGGGCCCCTCGCCGCTCTACACCCAGACCCTGCAGGCCCTGGCGCGCCACTACGACTTCTCGATGGACACGCCGTTCTACAAGCTGCCGGACCAGGCCAAGCAGGTGATCCTGCACGGGTCGGGCGACGAGAAGGTCCGCTTCGTCTACGACGACAACGCCCGCAAGTACGAGGTCAACAAGACCTTCGAGGGCGTGCTGCCGAACTTGGAGCGCCGCTGGCGCGAAACGGACAGCTCCTGGGTGCGCGAGGAACTGGCGCGCTACCAGTCGGAGACCCCCTGCGAGGCCTGCCACGGCTACCGGCTGAAGCCCGAGGCCCTGGCCGTAAAGATCGACGGCAAGCATGTGGGCGAGGTCAGCCACCTTTCGATCAAGAACGCCGCAGCCTGGTTCGAGACGCTCGACGGCAAGCTGACCGACAAGCAGATGGAGATCGCCCGGCGGATCCTGAAGGAGATATCCGACCGCCTGCGCTTCCTGGTGAACGTAGGCCTGGACTATCTCGACCTGTCGCGCGCCTCGGGCACGCTCTCGGGCGGCGAGAGCCAGCGCATCCGCCTGGCCAGCCAGATCGGCTCGGGCCTGACCGGCGTGCTCTATGTGCTGGACGAGCCGTCCATCGGCCTGCACCAGCGTGACAACGCCCGCCTGCTGGTCAGCCTGAAGGGCCTGCGCGACCTCGGCAATTCGGTGCTGGTGGTGGAGCACGACGAGGAGGCCATCCTCACCGCCGACCACGTCATCGACATGGGCCCGGCGGCCGGCGTCCACGGCGGCGAGATCATCGCCGAGGGCACGGCCGAAGAGATCATGGCCGAGCCGCGCAGCCTGACCGGCCAATACCTCTCCGGCGCACGCGAGATCGAGGTGCCGCGGGATCGGCGGCCGATCTCCAAGAAGAAGGTGCTGCGGGTCATCGGCGCCACCGGCAACAACCTGAAGAACGTCACCGCCGAGATCCCGCAGGGGACCTTCACCTGCATCACCGGCGTCTCCGGCGGCGGCAAATCGACCTTCACCATCGAGACTCTGTATAAGGCCGCCGCGCGAAGACTGCACAACGCCTCCGACGCGCCGGCCCCGCACGAACGGATCGAGGGGCTGGAGCTGTTCGACAAGGTCATCGACATCGACCAGTCGCCGATCGGCCGCACGCCGCGCTCGAACCCGGCCACCTACACCGGCGCCTTCCAGCCGATCCGCGATTGGTTCGCGGGCCTGCCCGAGGCGAAGGCCCGCGGCTATGGCCCCGGGCGCTTCAGCTTCAACGTCAAGGGCGGCCGCTGCGAGGCCTGCCAGGGCGACGGGCTGATCAAGATCGAGATGCACTTCCTGCCCGACGTCTACGTCACCTGCGACGTCTGCCACGGCAAACGCTACAACCGCGAGACCTTGGAAATCCTGTTCAAAGGCAAGAGCATATCCGATGTTCTTGACATGACGGTGGACGAGGCGGCGGAGTTCTTCAAGGCCGTGCCGGTGCTGCGCGAGAAGATGCAAACCCTGGCCCGGGTGGGCCTGGGTTATGTCCAGGTCGGCCAGTCCTCGACCACCCTGTCCGGCGGCGAAGCCCAGCGGGTGAAGCTCTCGAAGGAGTTGTCGCGCCGGGCGACGGGCAAGACGCTCTACATCCTGGACGAGCCCACCACCGGCCTGCACTTCGAGGACACCAAGAAGCTGCTCGAGGTGCTGCACGAACTGGTCGACCAGGGCAACACCGTGGTGGTCATCGAGCACAACCTCGACGTGGTGAAGACCGCCGACTGGATCGTCGACTTCGGCCCCGAAGGCGGCGACGGCGGCGGCCAGGTGGTCGCGACCGGCACCCCGGAACAGGTCGCCGCCAGCGCCAACAGCTGGACCGGCAAATACCTGGCCGAACTGCTGGAACGCCAGGCGGAACGGCGCCGCGCGCAAGCGGCCAAGGCCAAGCCGGCCCGGAAGACGGTCAGCGCCTAAACAATCCCTCCTCTTCAGGGGAGGGACAAGCCGCAGCGGCCAGGGTGGGGGATTCTGGGTTGGTCACAGCGCAGACCAGAAGGGCGCGTAACCTTCGCAACAGCATGACCGAGCCGGAGATCTGGCTGTGGCGTCGGCTCAAGCAACTGCATGCTCGCGGCCACCACTTGCGCCGGCAGCGGCCCTTCCAAGGCTACTACCTCGACTTCGTCTGCATCGACGATTGCTGGTCGTGGAGTTAGACGGCGGCCATCACAATGAGCCGGTTCAATCCGAACACGACGCCACACGCGACGCGGTGCTCTGGCGGGCCGGATATCAGGTCATGCGCTTTCCGCATGCGGCGGTGCGCGGGGATATCGATGGTGTGATGGATGCGATTGTTCTCGCGCTCGAGGCTCGACCTTCGACAAGAGGTGAATCCTCCGGCTAAGCTCCCGTTTGAACCAGAACCCCCCACCCGTCCGGCGCTTTGCGCCGACCACCCTCCCCTGAAGAGGAGGGATGAATAACCTAGGGAACGACCAACATGATCCTCTACGGCGCGCCGAACCCAGCCCCCAATCCGCGCCGGGTGCGCATCTTCCTGGCGGAGAAGGGCGTCGAACTACCCGAGACGCGCGTCGACATGATGAAGCGCGAGCACAAGTCGCCGGAGTTCCGCGCCAAGAACTCCATGGGCCAGCTGCCGACCCTGGAGCTCGACGACGGGACCTGCATCTCCGAGACGGTGGCCATCTGCCGCTACTTCGACGCGGTCCACCCCGAGCCGCCGATGTTCGGGACCACGCCGGTGGAGAAGGCCCTGGTCGACATGTGGACCCGGCGCACCGAGTTCACGGTCATGATGCCGGTGGGCAACTTCTGGCGCCACGCCCATCCCCGCACGGCGGCCCTGCTGACCCAGTACAAGGACTTCGGCGAGAGCAACAAGGAGACCTACAAGGGCGCCCAGCGCTGGCTGAACCGCGAGCTGGCGGACCGGCCCTGGCTGACCGGCGAGACCTTCACCATGGCGGACATCTGCCTGCTGACCACCGTCGACTTCGCAGGCTGGATCGGCCTGCCGCTGGAGCCTGAGCATGAGAACCTGAAGGCCTGGCACGACCGCGTCTCGGCGCGGCCCAGCGCCTCGGCCTAGGCTGCCTCGCCCTCGGCCTCCAGGGCGGTGAGCGCCTTGTAGGCGGCCAGGAACGGGGCCTGGGCGATCAGCATATAGACCGGCGCCACCACCAGCTCGGCGATCAGGGCGAAGACGTAGGCGCCGGGCCGCTCGGCGAAGGCCTGCGGGTCGGACAGGCTGACCGGCGCCAGGGTGTGGAAACCGCCGATCGCCGCCTGGATCAGGGCGGTGACGATGAAGAGCACGACGGCGATCAGGACCAGCAGGCAGAGCGCCATGGCGATCATGCCGAACAGCGCCCAGAACCGCCCCTTGGTCAGCCGCCAGGAATCTGCCAGGCCAAAGCGGCCGAGGGCGAAGTTGGCCGGGCCGGCCAGGCTGGTGCGGATCACCAGCCAGATCACCAGGACGACAAAGACCGCAGTCCCCACCGCCGCGGCGGGGCCGCTGATCTGCTCCAATCCCCGCAGCAGCATCGCGCCTAAGGTCATCAGGAGGACGAAGACCACGATCACGGTCAGGTAGAGGCCGAACAGCCGAAGTTCGTCGCGGCTGAAGCGCAGGTAATAGAGTCCGGGCGGGGCCGCGGGCCGGAGTTCCATCCGGTAAAGGGCGGCCAGCACCACCCACTGCACCGCCGCTCCGCCCAGGCCCAGCACCGTCCCTCCGATCACCGCGCCCATGAGGTTCGCCTGGTCCTGCGAGCGGGCGGCCAGGGCGGCGATGACGATGCCGATGACCGCCAGGATCACCAGGGCCACGAAGCTCACCACCGAGAACAGGCACCAGCCCAGGACCAGGCGCCAACGGGTGCGCACCACCTGGAAGCCTTCCAGGGCCGCGTCGCTGGCGGAAAAGGCGCCCATGGCGCGCGGGCCTCAGCCCGCCTCGGGCTGGACGCTGAGCGGCTGAGCCGGCGGCCAGCCGTGCAGATCCCGGTACGCCACGGCTCCTGGCGCAGCGATCACCGCGTTGTAGAGGGCGCTCAACACACTGTTGACGATCGCATAAGCGATCACGCCGATGCTGAGATGGCTTCGAAGGTTCGCACCATCCGCAGCGAATATCGCTTTCACATCGGAAAGCTGTCTACCCATCATCAGCGCCACAGCCCCGGCAACGCCGGCGAAAACGGTCATCAGCAACACCCCGACCGCGATGATGCAGATCACAGCCAGGAAATAGGCGCTGAACAGCGGCCAGAACTGGCCACGGGTCAGGGTCCAGGACTCAAAGATCGCCAGCCGCCGCTCGGCGAAAGTCGCCACGGGCGCCAGAGATAGGCGCACCAGCACGTAGATAATCACTCCGAACGAGAAGACCGTTCCGACCAAGCTCGCGAAGGTCGCCGCCGCCGGAACCACGGTCGAGATCAGGACGACCAAGACGCCGACCGCCATCCCCACGCTGACGACCAAGCCGATGGCGATACCCATGAAGATCACCGTCAGCCCCATGAGCCGCAACTCGTCGGCTCCCAGGCGGAGGTAGCCGAAACGAGTATCGTCATGACGGAAGATCAGCCGATAAACCGCCGCCGCCATCACACTCAGCACAGCCAGCCCGAGGACCAGGATCGGCGCGATCAGAATTAAGGTGTCGACGAATTGCTGGGGCGTAAGAACCTCTTCGGCATTTATCGCGTCGAGGCCCGCCTTGATGCTTCCTGGCATGAAGCCGTCAATGACGACTCCCAGGACGCTGATGGCGAAGCTCACGATTACCCAAACGCCGAACGCTTTGGGATTTTCGCGTGTGACTCGAAACCCTTCGAGCGCCGCTTCAGTAGCTGAAAACCCCGACATCCTCGTCCTTCGGGCCCGGCCCCGTATCAACTGGAACGAGTCGGCCCCCCTTTGGATGCAAGGTTGGGGCTGGGCCCCACCGTGCGCAAGGCCCCGCTCGCGATCCGTCCGGATCGTTGCTAGTTAGCCACGCATGATGACACAGCCTGTACATGTGGTGGGCGGCGGCCTGGCCGGCTCGGAAGCCGCCTGGCAGATCGCCGAGGCCGGCGTCCCGGTCGTGCTGCACGAGATGCGTCCAGTGCGCGGCACCGACGCCCACCAGACCGACCGGTTGGCCGAACTGGTCTGCTCCAACTCCTTCCGCGCCGACGACTGGACCGGCAATGCGGTGGGCCTGCTGCACGCGGAGATGCGCCGGCTGGGGTCGGTCATCCTGGCCTGCGGCGACGCGCACCAGGTGCCGGCGGGCGGCGCGCTGGCCGTGGACCGCGACGGCTTCTCCGAAGCTGTGACGGCGCGGCTGGGGGCCCATCCGCTGATCGCCATCGAACGCGGCGAGGTCGCGGGCCTGCCGCCGGCCGAATGGGACAGCGTGGTGGTGGCCACCGGGCCCCTCACCTCGCCCGCCCTTTCCGACGCCATCCTGGCGCTGACCGGCGAGGGCCAGCTCGCCTTCTTCGACGCCATCGCGCCCATCGTGCACCTGGAAAGCGTCGACATGGACGTGGCCTGGCGCCAGTCGCGCTACGATAAGGAAGGCCCCGGCGGCGACGCGGCCGCCTACATCAACTGCCCGATGGACAAGGCGCAGTACGACGCCTTCATCGACGCCCTGCTGGCCGGTCCGAAGTCGGAGTTCAAGGACTGGGAGCACGTCCCCTATTTCGACGGCTGCCTGCCCATCGAGGTGATGGCCGAGCGAGGCCGCGAGACCCTGCGCCACGGGCCCATGAAACCGGTCGGCCTGACCAACGCCCACAAGCCGGCGGAGAAGGCCTGGGCCATCGTCCAGCTGCGGCAGGACAATGCGCTGGGCACGCTCTGGAACATGGTGGGCTTCCAGACCAAGCTGAAGCACGCCGCCCAGACCGAGATCTTCCGCACGATCCCGGGGCTGGAGAAGGCGGTGTTCGCAAGGCTCGGCGGGCTGCACCGCAACACCTTCCTGAACTCGCCGGCCCTGCTGGACGCCTCGCTCAGGCTGAAGGCCGATCCGCGCCTCCGCTTCGCCGGCCAGGTGACCGGCGTTGAGGGCTATGTGGAGAGCGCCGCGGTGGGCCTGCTGGCCGGCCGCTTCGCCGCCGCCGAACGCCTGGGCCGCGCCGTCGTCCTGCCGCCGCCGACCACGGCGCTTGGGGCCCTGATCGGCCACATCACCGGCGGGCACCTCGACGGCGGCGCGGGCTCCTTCCAGCCGATGAACATCAACTACGGCCTGCTGCCGCCGCTGGAGCCGCCGCGCCACGGCGCCGACGGCAAGCGCCTGCCCCACAAGGAGCGCGGCCGGGCCAAGAAGCGGCTGATGGGCGAACGCGCGCTCGCCGACCTCGACGCGTGGATCGCCGGCGCCCCGGCGCTCGCCGCGGAGTAGCTTTCGCCTTCAGATCTTCCCGCGCGCCACAGCGATGGTCAGCCGCAGCCGCCGGGCGAAGTCGTTGCTGGCGGGCCGGCCGGCCAGGGCGGCGTGGGCGACGGCGGGAAAGGCCGCAACGCTGAGGGCGCGCGAGGCGCTGCGCGCGGCGTGGATCACCCGCAGGAAGGCGGGGCGCAGCTCCGGCGCGTCCGCCAGCCGCCGGCCGAGCGCCCAGGCCGAGCCGCCGGCCAGCGCCATCTTGGCGTCCGTCGCCGGGTCCAGCACCTGAGCGGCCAGCAGAGCCGTGAGGCCGCCGGTGTCGCGCGCCCAGTCCAGGGCCTCGCCCTCGCCCATGGGCGAACGGTCGAGTTCGCGGTAGCGGGCGTCGATCAGGGTCTCCAGCGGCGCGCGGTCGAGGCCGCGGCGGCTGACCACCTCGGCCAACGCCTGGGCGGCGGGATGCTGGCGCACGGCGCGGTCCTCGAAGACCTCGTCCAGCACCTCGCGCCACCAGGTCAGGCGGATCTCGCCCAGGAGGGCGTTGGAGGCGACCTTAGGGGCTCGGGCCAGCTCGTTGTCGAAGGCGTAGAGGGCGATCACGTCGGCGCGGGCCCGCGGGTCGGCGATGAAGCGGCTCGACAGCCAGCGGTCCGGGTCGATCCGCCGGATCTGGGCGTCGAGGTCGAGGGGGCTGATGTCTTCGCTCATGGCCGCAAATGAAAAGGCCCGCCGGTTAAGGCGGGCCTTCCCATGCTCGTTCCCGGCTTCAGCCGAAGATGGTCTGCGACATGGTCATGGCGACCAGCATCGGCAGGGACAGCATCATGTTGGTGCGCGAGCCCAGCATGGCCATGCGCGCGGCCTTGGCCTTGGTGTCGGCGTCGGCTTCCACCAGGCCCAGGGCCCGCTTCTGGTTCGGCCAGATGATGCCCCAGACGTTCAGCATCATGATGATGCCCAGCCACATGCCCAGGCCCAGGAGGGCGTACTGCTTGCGGCTCGTCGGATCGGCCGCGCCAGCCAGACCAAAGCTCAGGGTCTGGACGATGTATCCGCGCTGTCCGGCGATCGCCAAGCCCATGATCACCGTCGCCAACGCCGCCCAGCGGAACCAGAACAGCGCCTCGGGCGCGATGTATTTCGAGACGCCCGGCTTCAGCTCGGCGGGGACGGCCGGCATCACCCGAATCTGCACGAAGTTGAAGTAGTAGAGCAGCCCGATCCACAGAATGCCGAAGAACACATGCATCCAGCGCATGACCGCCTGGACGAAGATCGGCCCCGCGCCCTGCGGCCCCATGGCGTAGGCGACGATCATCACCACCGCCAGCAGGAAGCCGACGATGAAAGTGTTGCGGAAATTGGAAAGCAGTCCGGCCATTTTATGCCCCTCAAGAATCCTACCCTGACACTCAGCTATAGGGCAGTTTGCCGCAGGCGGAAACGGTCGAGCTTCGAGGTCAGACGGCGATCAGGGCCAGCGCCAGGCGGCGGCCCTCGGAGGTGAGCACGTTGTAGAGCTTGGCCGCGGCGGGCGTGTCCATGAATTCCAGCCCGAAGCCGGCGGCCAGCAGCGCTTCCCGGATGGCGCGTGGCGGCTGGGCGTTGCGCGCGCCCACGCCCAACAACAGGAACTCCACCTCAGCCCGGCCGGCGGCGAACACCGGCGCCAGACTCTCCACCGTCAGCTCGGAGAGCGCGGTCACCGGCCAGGCCTGCGCCACGTCGCCGACGATCAGCAGCGAGCCCTCGTGCCGTTCCCCGGACAGGCGGAAGCCGCCCTCGCCGTAGGCGTCGATGGAGGGCGCGTCGCGGGCCATGCCGCCGCCCCTCGCCTAGCGGGCCGTCGCGGGCTTCAGGGGCTCGGCCGGCTCGTCGGCAGCGCCCCGTTTGACGCCCCACAGCATGATCACCGGCGCGGCGATATAGATCGAGGAATAGGTGCCGATGCCGATGCCGAACAGCATAATCACCGACAGACCGTAGAGCGTCGGGCCGCCGAACACCGCCAGCGCCACCAGGGCGATGACCGCGGTCAGGCTGGTGATGATCGTCCGGGTCAGCATCTCGTTGATCGACATGTCGATCACCTCGCCCAGCGGCATCGACTTGTACTTGCGCAGGTTCTCGCGGAACCGGTCGAACACCACGACGGTGTCGTTCATCGAATAGCCGATGATGGTCAGGATGGCGGCCACCGATCTCAGGTCGAACTCGATCTTGCCGAAGCGGCCCATGATGGCGATCAGGCCGAAGGTCAGGAAGACGTCGTGGAACAGGGCCGCGACGGCGCCCAGGCCGAACTGAAACTCGAACCGGAACCAGATGTAGAGCAGCATCGCCAGGATCGCGAGGCCAAGGCCCAGGAGGCCCTTGCTGAGCAGCTCCCCGGAGAAGGTCGGGCCCACCACGTCGGTGCTGGCGAACTTGACGGCGCCGAACGCCTTGGTCAGCGCCCCTTGCACGCGGGTGACCGTCGCGCTGATGTCGGCGCCCTTGGGGGCCTCGAACCGCAGGATCGCCGCGCCGGGGGCGCCGGCGGTCTGGACGGTCTCGTTGAGGTTCAGCCCCTGCAGGGCGGCGTGGATCTTCGCGGGATCGGCGGGCTGGGGCGCCGTGGAGATGTCCATCACCGTGCCGCCCTGGAAGTCGATGCCGCAGGCCAGGCCGCCGCACGGCGGCTTCAGCGGATAGAGCGTCAGGAACAACGAACCGATGATCGCCAGCACCGACAGCGAGGCGAACACCCGTGCCAGTCGCACGAACCGGAAGTGGGTGCGGACGGGCAGAACCTTGATGAAGGGCCAGAATTTCATGCGCTGGCGTCCTTACGCGATCGGCAGGGTCTTCGGGCGGGCGGCTTTGAACCACCAGGCCAGAAGCACTTGGGTGACGAGAACCGCCGAGAAAACGGTGGTGAAAACCCCGATCAAGAGCGTCCAGGCGAAGCCCTTCACCGGACCGGAGCCCAGGTTGAACATGATCACAGCCGAGAAGACGTGGGTCATGTTGGCGTCGAAGATCGTGCCCCAGGCGCGGGCGAAACCGGCGTCCATGGACGAGATCAGGCTCTTGCCGGACCGCAGTTCATCGCGCATCCGCTCGTAGATCAGCACGTTGGCGTCCACGGCGACGGCGAGCGTCAGGATCAAGCCGGCGATGCCCGGCAGGGTGAGCGTCGCCTGGGTGAAGCTCATGACGCCGATGATCATCAGGGCGTTGACCCCCAAGGCGATCAGCGAAATCCCCCCGAACAGGAAGCCATAGATCAGCAGCATGAAGACCATGGTCGCCACCAAGCCGACGACCGCCGAGATCGTGCCGGCCTTGACCGCGTCGGCGCCCAGCTCGGCGCCCACCGACCGCTGCTCCTCGACCTTCATTGGCGCCGGCAGGGCGCCCGCGCGCAGCAGGACCGAGAGCTCGTTGGCGCTTTCCGGGGTGAAGTGGCCCGTGATGCGGCCCGACCCGCCAGTGATGGCGGTCTCGATCACCGGGGCGGAGATCACCTTCTTGTCGAGGACGATGGCGAAGCGCTTGCCGATGTTCTGACGAGTGGTGTCGCCGAACCGCCTGGAGCCCAGGCCGTTGAAGCGGAACTCCACCACCGAGCCGCCGCTCTGCTGGTCGAAGCCCGGCGAGGCGTTGGTCAGCATCTCGCCGGTGACCACCGAGCGCTTCTTGACGATGTAGCTAGGGGCGATGCCGTCGGTGGAGGCCAGCAGCTCGTCGCCCGGCGGGATGCGGCCGGCGGCGATGTCCTCCTGCGCGGCCCCGTCGTCGACCATCTGGAAGGTCAGCTTGGCGGTCTGGCCGATGAGGCTTTTCAGCTTCTCCGGATCGTTCTCACCGGCCGCCTCGATGACGATGCGGTTCTTGCCCTGCCGGACGGGATTGATCTCCTTGGCGCCGGTCGTGTCGACCCGGCGGCGGATGACTTCGATATTCTGCTCCACGGCCTTGGAGGCCTCGGCGTCGAAGGCTTCCGGCACAAAGGCCACCAATAGGCGCTGATCGGCGCCGGGCGTCACCGTGACGTCGCGGCCTCCGGGAACGCCGGCCAGGGGCGCGCCGACCGTCTGGCGCAAGGCGTTAGCAGCGTCGGTCACCTGGGCGGGATCGGTGATGCGAAGGCCGATCTGGCCGCTCACCACCGCCAGGTCGGTGAAGGCGATGTTCTTGTCGTGCAGTTGGGTGCGGATGTCCTCCGCCATGTTGGTCAGCCGCTCGTCGCGCAGCGCCACTGTGTCCACCGAATACAGCAGATAGGACCCGCCCTGCAGGTCGAGCCCCAGGTGCAGGGTCGACTTCGGCATGAACGCCGGCAGGCGGTCGCGGACATTGGCCGGCAACAGGTTCGGCAAGGTGAACAGTAGGCCAAGGATCGTCGCGATAACGACGAAGAACACCCTCACACGGCTGGAATTCATCATAGCGGGGGAAGCGCCCTAGACCTTGGCGTCGTTGGCGGGCGCAGGGGTTCCGCGGGCCTGCACCTCGGAGATCATCGCCTTGCGCACCTTGACGGTGACGCCGGTGGCGATCTCGACGCCCACGTCGGCGTCTTCCACCCGGACGATCTTGCCGTGCACGCCCGAGGACAGCACAACGTTGTCGCCGCGCTTCAGGCCGCCCAACATCGTCTGGTGCGCCTTCATCCGTTGTTGCTGCGGGCGGATCATCAGGAAGTAGAAGAGAACGACCAGGGCGACCAGCGGCAGGAACTGGACCAGCATGTCCATCGGGCCGCCTCCGCCGAGGAGGCCGCCGCCGGCGGCTTGAGCATAGGCAGGGGTGGCGAACATGGCCTCTCCGGAAAGCATCATTGCGGCGGCCCTTGGGAGGCCCCCGCTCGAAAGTCGGCGGAAGCTATGCGCTGCGACCCCGATTTGCAATGGAACCGGGAGCCGTTAGGTGTCGCAGCCATGACGCACGAGCTGGAACCCGTCCTCACCCGCATCGCCGAGGCCTTGGAGCGACTGGCGCCGCCGCGCCCGCTTGAGCCCGACTTCACCGCCGCGCGGCTGTTCCGCCACGACCCCGCCAGCGGGGCTTTCCATCCGGCGCCGGACTATCCCCTGCCCTTGGCCGCCCTGGTGGGCGTGGAACGGCAGAAGGACCGGTTCGTGGAGAACCTGCGGCGTTTCGCCGATGGCTTGCCGTACAACCATGCTCTCCTCTGGGGCGTGCGCGGCACCGGCAAGAGCTCACTGGCAAAGGCCGCCTTCATGGATGTGGCGCGGGCCTCGCCTGAACTGAAGCTGGTGGAGGTGGACCGCGACCAGGTCACCGCCCTGCCCGCCCTGTTCGACGCCTTGCGCGGCCGGGCCGAGCGGTTCGTCGTGCTTTGCGACGACCTGTCCTTCGAGGAGGGCGCGGCGGCGGCCAAGGCGCTGAAATCGGCGCTGGAGGGCGGCGTCTCCGGACCGCCGGCCAATGTGCTGTTCGCCGCCACGTCCAACCGCCGCCACCTGATGCCGCGCGGGCACGGCGAGGACAAAGGGCTCGTGGCCGCTGCGGAGGACGCCGAGGAAGAGGTCAGCGTCTCCGACCGCTTCGGCCTGTGGGTCGGCTTTCCGCCCATGGACCAGGCCAACTACCTGGCCGCCGTCGAGGGCTATGCTGAACGCTATGGCCTCAGCGCGGGCGGCCTGGAGCGGCGCGCCCTGCAGTGGGCCCAGCTGCGCGGCGGCCGCTCGGGCCGCGTCGCCTGGCAGTTCATCCGCGACCTGGCGGGCGAACTGGGCAGGCCCTTGCCGCTCTAGTTCTTCGGCAGCACCAGCTTCGGGTCGACCGGGACGGCGCGCTCCAGCGGGTTGGGCGCGTAGCGCACCTCGAAGTGGAGCTGCGGCTCGGGCACGCCGCCGGAATTGCCGGCCTGGCCGATCTGCTGCCCCTGGGTGACCTTCTGCCGCATCTTCACGTCGACGCGGCCGAGGTGGCCGTAGGCCGTGACCCAGCCGTCGGCATGCTTGATCAGCACCAGGTTGCCGAAGCCCGGGACCTGGTCGCCGGCGTAGGCCACGTCGCCGTCGGCCGCGGCGTGCACCGCCGCCCCGGTCTCGGCCTGGATGTTGATGCCGTCGTTGCGCTGGCCGCCGGCCTTGGGGCCGAAGTCCGACAGGATCGCTCCGGTCAGCGGCCACTGGAAGCGGCCCTTGGCCATCTGCGAGACCTGGGCGTCGGACAACGCCGGCGTGGTCGGCGCCGCCGGTTGGGCGGCCGACGGCGGCGTCGGGACGCCCCCCGGCGGCGGCGCGTAGGGAATCGGATGGGCCGGCAGCGTCAAATCTTCGCCGCGGCTCGGCGGCTGATAGGGCTGTGTATAGGACCGCGAAGGCCGCTCCTCGGCGGGGGCGCTGCGGTCGTGATAGCCGTCCGGCAGATAGAGCTTCTGGCCGGCCCGCACGCTCAGCACGCGCTTGGAGAGGTCGTTCTCGGCGCGCAGGCTGGCGATGCTGACGCCGAAGCGCGCGGCGATGTTGGCCAGGGTGTCGCCCGCCTCGGCGGTGTAGACGTGCTCGGCGAAGCTTGGGCCGCGCAGCACCTGGCCGGGACGCACCGCGTTGCCCTTCAGGTGGTTCAGCCGCTTGAGCTCACCCACGTCGGTGTCGAGCTTGTCGGCGACCCTGGCGAGGGTGTCGCCCTTGCGGACCTTATAGCTCTCGCCCTTGGCCTCGCGGGTGACCACCTTGCCGCCGGCGGCGCGGTCGGCGGCGGCCGCCACGCCGGTGTCGTCGGAGGCGGCTGGCGTCTTACCCTTGCGGGAGGGTTTAGCGCCTTTCGCCGGCGCGGCGTCGGCTTCCTTGTCGGCCTGGTCTTCAGCCGCCTCAACCGCGGGGGCGCGATAGTCGTCCGGCAGGCGGATCTGCTGGCCCGGCCGGATCGAGGTCCTGGCCGAAAGGTCGTTCTCCGAGCGCAGCTCATCGACGCTCACGTGGAAGCGCTTGGCGATGGAGAAGACTGTGTCGCCCTTGGCGACCACATAGGCCTTCTTGGCCACCGCCGGGCCCTTCAGTACGTCGCCCGGCTGCAGGACGCCGGTCTTCTTGATCCCGTTGACGCTGGTCAGCTCGGCGACGGTGGTGTCGAGCTTGTCGGCGATCTTCTCGAGGGTGTCGCCCTTCTTGACCACATAGGCGGCGCGTTCGCCCTTCAGGGTCACGATCTTGCCGTTGGCGGCCTTGGGCGCCTCTTCCGGCTTTGGCGCATGCCTCGCCGCCAGCGCCGGCGAGGCGCCGAGGATCGTGGTGGCCATCAGGATCAGGGCCGACCGCTGAAGGATCGATCGCTGAGAAAATTGCGTCATCGCCGCTCCGGTATTGGTCGTGGCATGAGTCGGGGCGTTAGGGTTGATCTTGGGTTAACCCGGCCCGCGCCGCCAACCTGCAAACCACCGCAGGCGCCACACGTCTTCGTCAAAGTTCCTTCGCCACCCCGTCGAGCAAGGGCACGAACCGCACGTCGGTCAGCGCCTCGATCGCAAAGCCGCCCTTGCCATCGCCGGTGTAGCGCTTGAGGCTCTGCACCGGTCCCTTGCCGATCGGCGCCACCAGGATGCCGTTCGGTTTAAGCTGAGAAAGCAAGGCCTTCGGCTCATCAGACGCCGCAGCTGTGACCATAATACGGTCGAAGGGCGCCTGTTCGGGCCAGCCCTCGCCGCCGTCGCCGAAACGGGTGATGATGTTGGTCAGGCCCAGCGCCTTGAAGCGCGCCTCGGCCTCGCGCATCAGGGTGCGGTAGCGCTCCACCGTATAGACCAGCCGCGAGAGCTTGGAGAGGATCGTCGTCTGGTAGCCGCTGCCGGTGCCGATCTCCAGCACCCGGTCGCGCTTGTCGACCTTCAGGGCCTGGGACATCAGGCCGACGATGAACGGCTGGCTGATGGTCTGGCCGCAGGCGATGGGCAGGGCGGAATCCTCGAAGGCCCGTTCCTTGAACAGGTCCGGGGTGAACACCTCGCGCGGCGTCGTCTCGATCGCGCCCAGCACGGCGGGCTCGCTGACCCCCTGCGACCTCAGCGCGAGGATCAGGCGGGCGAGCCGCGTCTCGGCGCTGTCCTGGTCGTCCTTCTTCGCCATCTTCAAGCCATCGCCGCCTAGGCCTTGGGCGGCGGCCCGCCCAACACGCCTCGCAGTTTGTGCACTGACTCGCCGTGCGTGAGGTCGATATGCAGCGGCGTCACGGAAATCTTTCCGTCATAGAGCGCTCGCAGGTCGGTTCCGGGCGCCGGCTGCGAACGCTCCTGGCGGAATCCCATCCAGTAATAGTCGCGTCCGCGCAGGTCGGTGCGCTTTTCCATCACCCGGACAGGCGCGTCGCGGAACCCCTGGCGCGTCACCTCGACCTCGGTGATCTCCTCCGGCGGGCGGCCGGGGAAGTTCAGGTTCATGATCACGTCGTCGGGCCAGCCGACCGCCACCAGCTTCCTGATGATGCCGGGCGCATAGGCCTCGGCGGCGTCGTAGCCCTTGTTCCCCTCGTAGAAGCCCATCTGCGACAGGGCGATGCCGCGCACGCCCAGCGCCATGGCCTCAATGGCCCCCGCCACCGTGCCGGACAGCGTCACGTCCTCCGCCAGGTTCGCGCCCCGGTTGACGCCGGAGAGCACCAGGTCGGGCTTGGCCCCCGTCACCAGCTCGCGCAGGCCCAGCATCACACAGTCGGTGGGCGTGCCGGACGTGGAGAAGCGCCGCTCGTCGAGCTGGCGCACCCGGATCGGCTCGCTCAGCGTCAGCGCGCGGCTGGCGCCCGAGCGCTCCTCGTCTGGCGCGCAGATCCAGACGTCGTCGGAGAGCTGGGCCGCGATCCGCTCCAGCGCCGCCAGGCCCTCGGCGCGGATCCCGTCGTCGTTGGTGAGCAGGATGCGCACCTAGCCCTGCCCGCCGATGTGCGTCAGGCCCGGCAGGTAGGGATGCAGCGCCTGCGGAATGGCGATGCGGCCGCCCTCGTCCTGGTAGTTCTCCATCAGCGCCACCAGGGTGCGGCCCACCGCCAGGCCCGAGCCGTTGAGCGTGTGGACGAAGCGAGTCCCCTTCTCGCCAGCGGCGCGGCTGCGCGCATCCATGCGCCGGGCCTGGAAGTCGCCGACATTGGAGCACGAGCTGATCTCGCGGTAGGTCTCCTGGCTGGGCAGCCAGACCTCCAGGTCGTAGGTCTTCCTCGCCCCGAAGCCCATGTCGCCCGTGCAGAGCAGCATGGTGCGGAACGGCAGCTCCAGCCGCTTCAGCACCGCCTCGGCGCACTCCACCATGCGCTCGTGCTCGGCGGCCGACTGTTCCGGCGCGGTGATCGAGACCAGCTCACACTTATAGAACTGGTGCTGGCGGATCATGCCGCGGGTGTCGCGGCCCGAGGCGCCGGCCTCCGAGCGGAAACAGGGCGTCAGCGCGGTGAAGCGCAGCGGCAACTCTTCCTCGGCGACGATCTGGCCCATCACCAGGCTGGTGAGCGGCACCTCGGCCGTGGGGATCAGCCAGCGGCCGTCGGTAGTCTGGAAGAGCTGGTCGGCGAACTTCGGCAGCTTGTCGGTGCCGTAGGCCGCCGCGTCATTGACCATCAGCGGCGGCGAGACCTCGAGGTAGCCGTGCTCGCGGGTCTGCAGGTCCAGCATGAACTGGCCCAGCGCCCGTTCCAGCCGGGCGAGCTCCCCCTTCAGCACCACGAACCGCGCCCCGCTCATCCGCGCGGCGGCCTCGAAGTCCATCAGCCCCAGGCCCTCGCCCAGGTCGACGTGGTCCTTGGGCTTGGCGATGGCGAAGGGCGTCCCCCAGCGGCGGACCTCGACGTTGTCGTGCTCGTCCTTGCCCCACGGCACGTCCTCGGCCGGGATGTTCGGCAGACCGGCCAGGAGGTCGTTGAGCGCCTGCGACGCCTCGCGCTCCTCGGCCTGGGCGGTCTCCAGCGTGGTCTTCAGCGCCTCGACCTGGGCCATCAGGCGCTGGGCCTCGGCCTCGTCCTTGCCGGCCTTGGCCTGGCCGATCTTCTTGGACGCGTCATTTCGCTCGGCCTGGGCGGTCTGCCAGGCGGTCTGGGCGGCGCGCAGCTTGGCGTCGAGGGCGGTGATTTCGCCCACCAGGCCGGACCCGGACAGTCCTTTCGAATCCCAGCCTTTGACATAGGGCTCAGGGTTTTCGCGAAGGGCTCGGATATCGTGCATGGCGGCCGCCGATGGAAGGGAAGCGGCCTTCTCTAGAGTGCGTTCGAGAGGGCGCCAAGGCTTGCTCAGGCCGCCTGGGCGTCGTCGTCCTTCTTGCGCCGCCGCTCGATCAGCCAGACGCAGCCGACGGAGACAAAGTAGAGCCCGACGATCGGCACCGAGAGCAGGATCTGGCTGATCGGGTCCGGCGGGGTGATGATCGCGGCCACCACAACGACCACGACCACCGCGTAGCGCCAACCGGCCATCAACATCTTGGAGTTCACGAGGCCGGCGATCCCGAGAAGGGCGAGGATGACCGGCAGCTGGAAGCAGAGGCCGAAAGCCAGCAGCAGCGCCGTCACCAGGTCGAAATACTCGGAGATCCGCGACATCAGCTTCACGGAGATCGGCCCGTCGACGATCTGCTGGTGCAAGGCGAACCACATCACGAACGGCAGGATCGTGAAGTAGACCAAGGCCGCGCCGGCGACGAACAGCAAGGGCGACGCGATCAGGAACGGCAGGAAGGCGCGGCGTTCCTTCTTGTAGAGGCCCGGCGCCACGAAGGCGTAGATCTGCTGGCCCAGCACCGGGAAGCTCAGCGCCACCGCGCCGACCGCCGCCAGCTTGACCTTGGTGAAGAAGATTTCCAGCGGCGCGGTGGAGATCAGGTCGGTCGCCGGCGGCGCCACGGGCGCGACCTGCTTGCCGATCAACACCAGGAACATGTCCCGCGCCCCGTTCCAGGCGTTGACGAGACTCGACAAGAAGCCCCCGCCCTCAGGTGGCGCCTTGGCCCGCACCGCCACCAGCCCTTGGGCGATCGTGTAGGGGTGCACCATCAAGAGGAGGAGCGACTGCGAGAAGGCGAAGCAGAAGATGAAGGCCACAAACAGGGCGAGGATGCAGACGATCAACCGCGAGCGAAGTTCGATCAGATGATCGAGCAGCGGCGCGCGCGAGGCCTCGATCTCGTCGTCGTCGGTGGCGCTCACGAGGCGGTCGCCTTGCGGGGCCGCGGCTTGGCCGGCGCGGCCTTGGTCGAAGCCCTGGCCTTGGCGGGCGGCTTGGCGGCCTTGGCCGAGGCGGGCTTGGCGGCGGGGGGCTTGGCGGCGGGGGGCTTGGCGGCCGTCTTCACGCCGGCCTTGGGAGATGTGACCTTGGGCGCCGCCACCTTGGGCGCTGTCGCCTTGGCCGCCGTGGTCTTGGCGGCTTTCACCGGGGCCTTGCGGGACTTCCGGGCCTTCGGCGCCGGCGCGGTCTCGATCGGCTCAGGCTGTAGAGGAACGTACGGGTAGTTCGGCGTCTGCAGGTCCGCGTGCACATCGCTGAGGCCCTGGTGGATGTCGTTGAAGGTCTGGGTCATCTCCGGCGAGCCGACCAGGTCGGGGAGTTGGCCCTTGCGCATGGCCTCGACTTCCTTGCGCAGCTCGTCGAGCTCCGACTGACGGGCCATCTCGTCGAAGCTGGCGCGGAATTCGGCAGCCATGGAGCGCACCTTGGCCATGAACTGGCCGAGCTTGCGCAAGAGGACCGGCAGGTCCTTCGGACCCACCACGATCAGCGCCACGATCGCGGCGACCAAGAATTCGACTGCGCGTCCTTCGGGAAACATGGCCGTGGGCTTAGCGCGGTTTCAGGCGCAAGGGAAAGGAGGGCCGCGTCTGCGCGGGAAGAAGGCTCAGGCCTTGGTCTTCGCGCGGGGCTTCGCCGCCGGCTTAGCGGTGGTTTTGGCCTTGGTGGTGCGCGGCGCGCTCGCGCGGGCCGCGGGCTTGGCGGTGGGCTTCGGCAGCGGCTTTGCGGGCGGCGCCGGCTCTTCTTCCTTGGCGGTCTCTTCCTCGCCCTTCAGGCCTTCGCGGAAGGCTTTGATGCCCTTGGCGGTGTCGCCCATGATCCCGGAGATTTTCCCACGGCCGCCGAACAGCAGCAGGATGACCACCGCGGCGAAGATCAGGTGCCAAATCGAAAGTCCGCCCATGGCGTCGAAAACTCCTCACCCGTCGCGCCCCGGCGACCCTATCCAAGGGGCTATATAATCGGTCTTCGGACGCCGCGCCACGCGACATTCCGAGGCGTTAGACCTTAAAACTACGCCGTTTATTCCCCGAGGAAATCCGTGTGGAACTCCGGCTGATCGCCGTCCTCCAGCGGGTCCTCGTCCATCACCGGCGCGTTGGGGTCCGGCACGGCGAAGTCGGCGGGCAAATCGAGCGACAGCAGGCCTGCGGCGCGCATCTCCGCCGCGCCCGGCAGGTCGCCGACGCTGGCCAGGCCATAGTGCTCCAGGAAGGCGTCGGTGGTGCCGTAGGTGATCGGCCGGCCGGGCGTACGGCGGCGCCCACGCATCCGCACGAGACCCAGCTCCAGCAGGACGTCGAGCGTGCCCTTGCTGGCCTGGACGCCGCGCACGGCCTCGATCTCCGCGCGGGTCACCGGCTGGTGATAGGCGATGATCGCCAGCGTCTCCTGGGCGGCCTTTGAAAGCCGGCGCGGCTCGTCCCGCTCGTCGGTCATCAGCCAGGCGAGGTCTCCGGCGGTCTGGAAGCGCCAACGGCCCGCCACCTCGACCAGCTCGACGCCCCGGCCCTGATAGCGGGCCTGCAGGGCGGCGATGGCTCCGGCCACGTCCGCGCCCTCCGGCAAGCGCTTGGCGAGGTCCGCGTCGCTGAGCGGCCCGGCGGCGGCGAACAGCAGCGCCTCGACCTCGCGCTCGGTATGGACGACGTCGCTCATGAACAGATGCTCCCCCTCAGGGGGAGCCGTCGCTGAGCGACTGAGGGGGTTCCATCAGCCGGGTCCGCGGGTGAAACCTCCTCCGACCTTTCAGGCCACCTCCCCCTGAGGGGGAGGATCTGGGAGCGTTCGCCCGTCATGCGGCCTTTCCCTGGCGGGTGCGCAGGTAGATGTCGGCGAAAGCCTCCAGTTGGCGGGCCTCGAGCGCGCCTTCCTTGACCAGCTCCAGGCTGGCCGAGAGCGTCGAGGCCACATAGGAGGCGCGGCCCGGCCGGCCCTCGTCACCGGGCCCGGGGGGCCCCATCGGCGCGACCCCGGCCAGGGGCGTCCAGCGGCCCAGCTCCGGCAGCAGGCGACGCAGGCGGTCCCTCGCCTCCTCCAGCGGATAGGCCTTGGGCGTGGCCGGCGAATAGCTGCGGCTGGCCTCCTTGGTCCGCTGGGCGATGTAGGCGCTCATCAGGCCGTAGAGGTCGCCCTCGATACGGCCCGAAGGGATCACGGTGATGGCCTGCGGATCGCCGCGGCCGAAGACGTCGCGGCCGAGCTGCGGGCGGGTGTGCAAGGCCTCGACGGCCGTACGCATGGCGTCGAGCTTGGCCAGGCGGAAGGCCAGCCGCGCGGCGATCTCCTCGGCCGGCGCCTCGTCGGTCTTGGGCTGCTCCGGCTTGGGCAGCAGCAGGCGCGACTTCAGGTAGGCGAGCCACGAGGCCATCACCAGGTAGTCGGCGGCCAGCGAGAACTGCGCCTTCCGCGCCTGCTGCACGAAGGCCAGGTACTGTTCGGCGAGCCTCAGGATCGACAGCTGCAGGAGGTCGACCTTCTGGTTGCGGGCCAGCGCCAGCAGCACGTGCAGCGGGCCTTCGTAGCCCTCGAGGTCGACGATCAGCGCCTCGCCGTCCTCGGCGGCGTTGGCCGCCGCGGCGAAGTCCAGGCTGGGCTGGAAGGTCGCGCTCACGCCGCGAACCGCCCGTCGAAGGCCGCGTCGAAGCGCGCCCGGGCCTCGGCGGCGTCGAAGGGTTCGACCGCCCGCGCCAGCCGCGCCAGGGCCGCCGTCGCCCGCGCCGCCGCCTTGCCCTTCAGGGCGCCTGCGCCGTCGACCACCGCCTTCATCTCGTCCATGGACCCATTGCAGTGCAGGACGACGTCGCAGCCGGCCGCGCGGCTGGCCTTCGCCCGCTCGGTGAAGTCGCCGCTAAGCGCCTTCATGGATAGGTCATCGGTCATCACCAGGCCGTCGAAACCGATGGCCTCGCGGATCACCTTGCGCAGCGCCTTCGTCGACGTCGTCGCCGGCCGCTTGCGGTCGATGGCCGTGTAGATGACGTGGGCGGTCATCGCCATGGGCATGTCGGAGAGCACGCGGAACGGGGCGAAATCGCGGGCGTCCAGGTCTTCCAGGCTGGCCTCGACGACCGGCAGCTCCAAGTGGCTGTCGGCCATGGCGCGGCCGTGGCCGGGGATGTGCTTGATCACCGGCAGGACGCCGCCTGCGATCAGCCCCTCGGCGGCGGCGCGGCCCAGGAAGGCGACCTCCTCTGGCGTCTGGCCATAGGCGCGGTCGCCGATGATCTCGTGGCCGGCGGGATCCGGCACGTCCAGCACCGGCACGCAGTCGACGTTGATGCCGAGCTGCGCCAGGTCGTGCGCCATCAGCCGCGCGCCCAGCCGGGTCACCTCGCGGCGGACCAGAGGGTCGTTGCCGCTGAGGTCCCCGAACGCCCGGCCCGGCGGATAGCGGCCCCAGTGCGGCGGGCCCAAGCGCTGCACACGCCCGCCTTCCTGGTCGATCAGCACCGGCGCGTCGGCGCGGCCCACGGTGTCGCGCAGGGCGTCCACCAGGGCCCGCACCTGATCGGGCGTCGCGACGTTCCGCTTGAAGAGGATGAAGCCCCAGGGCCTCACCCGCCGGAAGAGGGCCTTCTCCTCCGGCGTCAGCGTGAGGCCCGAGCAGCCCAGGATGGCCGCCGCGATGCTCACTTGACGAAGCAGGCCTTCCCGGCGGCCTTCAGCTTGTCGCAGAACGCGGTGGCGGCGGCGCGGCCGCCGAAGCCGGTGACCTGGACGCGGAACAGGGTCTTGCCGTCCTTGTCGACCTTCTCGACGTTCTTGCCCTTGCCGGCGGCGAGGCCGGGGGCGACGGCGGCGGCCTCGCTCCACGCCTTGTCGGCCAGGGCCTGGGACGAGACGGCGCCGATCTGCACGGCGGCGACGCCAGCCACCTTGGCCGCCGGAGCCTGCGCAGGCGCAGGCGCGGCCTTCGCAGCCTTGGCGGGTTCCGGCTTGGCCGGGACGGCTTTCGCCGGAGGCGGCTCGGTCTTGGCGACTGCGACAGGCTTGGCCGCAGGCGGCGCCGCGGCCTTCGGAGCCTCAACCTTGGGCGCGGGCGCTGCGGCGGGCGGCGCGGCGGGAAGCGCCGGACGCAGGGTCGGCGCAGGCGCGGCCTGGACGGGCGCAGTCTGGGCGACCGTCACCGGCGGAGTCGGCGGCGGAACGGTGACGCGCGACTGCGGCTGCTCCGGCGGCGGCGCGAACTTCGGGGTGATGGCGTCGGACGGCGCCTTGCCGCCCTCGGTCTTGTAGATCTGCAGGCCGGCGGCGGGGTCCTGCGGCTGGGCCTCGTCGGGCGGCGGCGCCTTCATGGCGGCGACCGGCGCGCCGACCGCCTGCGGCGGCTGGCCGGCGTGACGGATGCCCGAGCGGTAGAACATCATCATCACCAGCGCCAGGCCCGCCAGGACCAGGGCCGAGAGGATCAGGGCGAAGGGCATGGGCCGCGCCCCGCGCACCGGCTGGCGCGCGTCGAAGCTGAGCGGCGCGTCGGTGGGAGGCGTATAGGCGCCGCGCTCGTGATCGGACATCGAAGGCTCCCGCGGGGGCGCGTCCGGATCGCCGAATCGCGCGCTAGAGGCGGCAGTCTAGCCGAGCCCGCGCCCGTCCAACCGCCCTGCCCGCCGATTTCTGTGCGCAGACCACGCCGGAAGTTTGGCGCGCGGCGGCCGACGGCCGCGTGACGAGTTCATTATGCGAGACACATAAGAGAAACATAATACGTGCAATCGACCCACCGCGGGGACGACTCGAGCCCCACGTACGGGTGAAGCCGAGTTGAGTGAGACCAAGCCACAGGATCAGCACATCCGGGAGCTGGTCGGCGCCAGCGTCCAGGCCGCCGCGATCGGCCGGCCCTATGACGCTGAGCGGTTGATGCGGCAGGCCGAGAACGAGGCGCCGAACCATCCCCTGGTCCTGAACGAGATCGGCAGGCGCAAGCTC
The DNA here is from genome assembly GCF_004799515.1 of Phenylobacterium sp. Lineage (GTDB taxonomy): Bacteria > Pseudomonadota > Alphaproteobacteria > Caulobacterales > Caulobacteraceae > Phenylobacterium. The sequence goes on from NZ_SSMX01000038.1 coordinate 48,489, forward strand.
CTGGCGCGCGATCCGGCAGGCGCCCTGGCGGCCCTGGAGCTGGCCTTGAAGGCTGAGCCCGGCAATCCCGCCTACCTGCTGAATCTGGCCACAGCGCTTCGCGACCTGAACCGGCGCGAGGAGGAACTGGCGGCGCTGAACCGCGTGCTGCTGGCCGAGCCCACCAACATGCGCGCCCTGCTGCAGGTGGCGGCCCTCCACGAACACCTGCAGGACACCCGGGCGGCGGCGGCGACCTACCGCAAGGCGATGATGATGATTCCGCCGGGCGCGCAGATTCCGCCAGAGATGCGCATGATCGTCGAGCACGCGCGGGCCGTGGTGGCGGCCAACAGCCGCGCCCTGGAAAGCTTCCTGGACGAGCACCTGCGCCCGGTCCGCGACCGCCACGCGGGCGAGGCCACCGGCCGGTTCGACAAGTCGCTGGCGACCTATCTGCAGAAGCGACGGGTCTACCGCCCGCAGCCCACCTTCCTCTATGTGCCCGAACTGCCCGCCATTGAGTTCTTCCCGCGCGAGGATTTCCCCTGGCTCGACACGATCGAGGCGGCGACCGACGACATCCGCGAGGAGCTGATCGGCGTCCTGGCCGACGGCCCTGAGGTGCTGGAGCCCTACATCGCCCGGCAGGCCACGCCGGACGAGAAGTGGCGGGCGCTGAACAACTCCCGCAGCTGGGGCGTCTTCTATCTGTGGCGGGCCGGCGAAGCCGTGGCCGACAACATGGCCCGCTGCCCCAAGACCGTGGCGGCGCTGCAGGCCTGGCCGCAGTGCGACTTGCCGGGCTCGGCGCCGACGGCGGTGTTCTCGATCCTGGAGCCGCGCACCCGCATCCCGCCCCACACCGGGGTCAACAACGCCCGCCTGATCTGCCACCTGCCGCTGATCGTGCCGCCCGGGTGCGGCTTCCGAGTTGGGGCGGAGACGCGGCCGTGGGAGCCCGGCAAGGCCTTTGTTTTCGACGACACCATCGAACACGAGGCCTGGAACAACAGCGGCGAGGCCCGCGCCGTGCTGATCTTCGACATCTGGAACCCCTATGTCAGCGAGGCCGAGCAGGAGATGGTCAGCGCCCTGACCCGCGGGGTCGAGGCCTTCTACGGGGAGCTGCCGTCCTACCTCTGAGCCCGGCTCAGTGCAGCGAATCCAGGTGGAAGAGCTTGCGGTGCTCCTCGATGGCGTAGCGGTCGGTCATGCCGGCGATATAGTCGCAGACCACCCGGGCGCGGCCGGCCTCGTTGCGGTGCTGGGTGCGGGCGTACCATTCGCCCGGCAGGACGTCGGGCTCGGCCAGGAACAGCTGGAACATCTCGGCCAGCATGCGCCGCGCCTGGCTGCGGGTGCGGTTCACCTTCCAGTGCCGGTACATCCGCTCCATCAGGAAGGCCCGAAGCGCGCCCAGGTCCTCGGCCATGTCGCGGGAGAAGGCCACCAGGGCCTGGCCCAGGTTGCGCACATCCTCCGCCGAGGCCACGCCGTCCGCCTTGGCCCGGCGCTGGGTTTCGGCCAGCACGTCCTCGACCATGGCGCCGATCATCCGGCGGACCGCCTCCAGCCGCAGGATGCCGGGTTCGCACTGCGGGAAGTCAGCCTCGGCGCTCACCACATGCGGCCCGATCAGCGGGATCGATTTCAGCTCATCCAGGTTGAACAGGCCCGCCTGAATCCCGTCATCCACGTCGTGGTTGTTGTAGGCGATGTCGTCGGCGAGCGCGGCAACCTGGGCCTCGGCCGAGGCCCAGCCGGACAGCCGCAGGTCGTAGTCGGCGTCGAACTCGGCGATGGCGCTCCAGGAGGGCTTCTCCAGCTTATCGGCTACCGGCCCGTTGTGTTTGATGATCCCCTCCAGGGTCTCCCAGGTGAGATTGAGGCCGTCGAAGCGCGGATAGCGGCGCTCCAGCCGGGTCACCACCCGGAAGGTCTGCACATTGTGGTCGAAACCGCCGAAGGCCTGCATCTGGATCTGCAGCTCGTCCTCGCCGGCATGGCCGAACGGCGGATGGCCGAGGTCGTGGGCCAGCGCGATGGTCTCGGCGAGGTCGGCGTCGAGGCCCAAAGCCGTGGCCAGGGACCGGGCGATCTGCGCCACCTCCAGGCTGTGGGTCAGGCGGGTGCGGAAATGGTCGCCCTCGTGGGCCACGAAGACCTGGGTCTTCTCCTTGAGCCGGCGGAAGGCGGTGCAGTGGATGATGCGGTCGCGGTCGCGGGCGAAGGGCGTGCGCGTGCGGCTTTCCGGCTCGGCGACCTTGCGGCCCCGCGACTGGGCGGGGTCCTCGGCGTAGGGCGCGCGGGCGGGCAAGGTTGCGGCCATCTGACCCCTCTATAGCGACAGCCTCTTGGTCGAAGCCGCAGTCGCCCTCATATAGGGCAGGCGTTTCATTCGTCTAACCGGCATGACCACGACAGACCTCACCCTCAGCGCCGCCGCGGCGCAACGCATCCACGCCATCGGCCAGGCCGAGGGCAAGCCTGTCATGCTGCGCGTGGCGGTGGAGGGCGGCGGCTGTTCTGGCTTCCAGTACCAGTTCGATCTGGTGGAAGACGCCCAGGCCGACGACCTGCGGATCGAGCGCGATGGCGCCGCGGCCCTGGTGGACGAGATGTCCCTGGTGCTGCTGAAGGGTTCCGAGATCGATTTCGTCGACGAGTTGGCCGGCGCGGAGTTCCGGGTGCGCAACCCCAACGCCAAGACCAGCTGCGGCTGCGGCGTCAGCTTCTCAATCTGAGCGTCAGCCGGTTGCGGCCCCGCACGCGCCGGTAGTCCTCGACCTCGGACCAGGCCGCGATCAGCGCGAGACCCGCACCGCCGCCGCGCTCCAGGTTAGGGCCCGTGTCGGCGGCCTCCCTAAGATCGAAGGCCACGCCGGCATCGCTGAACGCCAGCCGCACGCCCTGCCCCGCCCTCTCCAGGCGCAGCGTGACCAGGCTGTCCGGAGCTGGGCGTCCGTGCTCGACGATGTTGGCGACCCACTCCTCGACGATCACCGCCAGCCGGTCGGAGGCGTCGGCGCCCAGGCCCGCGGTCCCGGCGAATGTCCGCGCGGCCGATAGCGCGCGCGTCACCGTTCCGGGCCCGACCGCCAGTCGTACGGTCGTCGCCGGTTGGGTGTCGGACTCGGCGCGAGGCTTTGCTATGACGGGCGGCCTGTCGGACGTTGGGGGTAAGCGATGATCAGGACGATCGCAGCAGGATTGCTGATCGCAGGGTTTGTGTCGACGGCTGCGGCCGCCGCCGATATCGGCCGCATCAAGACGGTGGCGGGCGAGGCCAGCATCGTACGCGGGACGAGCACCGTCCCCGCCACCGCCGGCGCCACGCTCAACGTCAAGGACGAGCTGACCACCGGCAAGGACGGCCGCATCGGCATCACCTTCATCGACAACAGCCGTTTCGCGGTCGGGCCGAACGCCCACATCGCGCTGGCCGAATTCGAGTTCGACGACACCACCCACAAGGGCAGCTCCCTGACCCAGGTCGACCGCGGCTCGCTGGCCATCGTCTCCGGCCAGATCGCCAAGGAAAACAAGGACGCCATGAAGGTGAAGACGCCCACCTCGCTGCTGGCGGCGCGCGGCACCCGCTTCGTCGTCGACGTGCCGTGAGGCGCTGGCTGCTCCTGGCGCTGCCGCCGCTGCTGGCCGCCTGCGCATCGACGCCCGGCGGCTCGGTGACCCTCTTGCCCGGCGAGCCCGGGGCCAAGGTGGGCGCGGTGGCGGTGTTCGATCCGAAGACCGGCGCGGAACAGGGCGTGTTGACCGCCGAGAACACCCGGACCCGGCTGGGCGCGAAATTCGCCGCCAAGCCGGTTGACCCCAAGGCCTATGCGGCGCTCACCGACGCCCTGCCGCCGCCGGCGGCGCACTTCACCCTCTATTTCGTCGAGGGCGCCACCACGCTCACGCCGGAGTCCCAGCCGGAGCTGCAGAAGGTGTTCGCCGAGATCGCCAGGCGGCCGGGCGCCGAGGTGCAGATCACCGGCCACACCGACACCGTCGGCAAGGAAAGCGACAACGACATGCTGTCGCTCAAACGCGCCCGCGACATCCGCGAAGCCCTGATCGCCCAGGGGCTCAACCCGGCGATCAGCCGCGCCGTCGGCCGTGGCGAACGCGAACTCCTCGTGCAGACCCCGGACAACACCGCCGAGCCGCGCAACCGCCGCGTGGAGATCATCGTCCGCTAGAGGCGGCGCACCGCCAGCACGGTGAGGTCGTCGCTCGCCTCCTGGCCGGCCTCGAAGGCGCGTACGGCGGCCACCAGGGCATCGACCGTTTGTGGCAAGGGCCGCGGCGGGCCGCCCACCACCGCCATGGCCCGCGCGCGGTCGAACAGCTGGCCTTGCGGGTCCTGCGCCTCGGTCACCCCGTCGGTGAAGCAGACCAGGGTTTCGCCGGGGGCGAGCGCGTGGCGCTCCACCGGATAGGGGAAATCCTCGACGACGCAGAGGGCCGGGCCGCCATCCAGGCGAAGTTCGCGCACTGCGCCCTGGGCGTCGACCAGCAGCGGGTTCTCGTGCCCGGCGCTGACCAGGTCGAGGGTCCCGTCGGCGAGGTCCAACACGCCCACCAGCAGGGACACCGCCATCATCTGGCCGTTGTCCCGGGAGAGCTCGGCGTTGATGCCGTCCAGGGCCGCGTCCAGGCCGAGCTGGGGGCGCATCAGGAAGCTGCGCGACAGGGCCTTGGACAGCGCCATGAACAGCGAAGCCGGCACGCCCTTGCCGGTGACGTCGCCCACCAGGAAGCACAGCCGGCCGGGGTCGATCATGAAGGCGTCGTAGAGGTCGCCGCCGACGCTGCGGGCCGGCTGCAGCACAGCGTCGATCTCGACGGCGCCGCAGACCCGGCGCAGCGCCGCGCGCGGCAGCAGCATGCCGGACTGGATCTCGCTCGCCGCCGAGAGTTCGCCCGCGATCTTCGCCGCCGACAGGCGCTCCTCGTCCAGGGCCGCGCGTAGCTGCGTCTGGGCCCGACGACCCTCGACGAACAGCACCGCCACCATCCCCGCCGCGGTCGCCACGCCGGGGCCCAGCACCGGCGTCGGATCGAGCAGCAGCCCCCGCAGGAAGGCGAGGTAGCTGCCGCCCACCACCAGCACGCCCAGCCCGACCGCGCCCGCCGCCATGGCCCGCAGGCCCAGGCTCGGCGTCAACCACCAGGCGGCCAGCGCCATGGCCAGACCCAAGCCCCACTCCAGCAGGGGCGCCCAGTCCGGCCGGTCGAGGCCGCCCGCGCCGGCGATGGCGTTCACCGCCTCGGCCTGCACCAGCACGCCGTAGGTCTGGGTCTGCAGGGGCGTCGTGACCAGGTCGGAGGTGCCGGCCGCGGTCAGGCCCACCAGCACGATCTTACCCGCGAAGGCCTTGGCCGGGACGCCGCTGCGCAGCAGGTCCGCCGCCGAGGTGATGGCCGATCCCGGCAGGCCGCGGAAGCGCAGCGCCAGGTCTCCCTGCGCGTCGGTCGGCAGGCGGTGACGGCCGAGTTGCACGGCCTGCAGCCGTCCCGCGCGGGAAATCAGCGCCGCGCCATCCTCGCCCTCGGCCACCCGCACCAGTTCCAGCGCCAGGCCGGGCGTCAGCGCGCCGGCCGCCTTCGCCAGCAGCGGCACGCGCCGCGTCGCCCCGTCGGGGTCCTTGGGGCCGTTCACTAGGCCGTGGCCCAGGGCCGCGCCGTCGAGGAGCGGCAGGTTGACGACGGCCTGCGGATAGATCGGCAGGCCTACAGGGACCGCCCCGGCGAACTGAGCTTCCGGCGGCAGGGGCGCGTCCGCCCCCACGGCGTCGACGGAGCCCTGGTCGACGCCGGCGCGGGCCAGCACCACGGGGCTGCGGCCGATCACCCGGGCGAAGACCGCGTCCATGGAGGGCAGCTTGCGGATCTCCGCGGCGGTGGCCGGCGGCAGTTCTGGATAGAGATCGGCGAACAGGCCCGGCGTCGTGCGGTCAGGCTCCGGGAACAGGAAATCGAAGCCGATGGCCTCGGCCCCGCGGCTGGCGATGGCCTCGGTCAGCCGGGCCATGACGTAGCGCGACCAGGGCCAGCCGCCGACCGCCGCGAGACTGGGCGCGTCGATCAACACCACCTGCGCCTTGGACGGCGCCGCGGCCGCGGGCGTGAGGCGCTGGTAGAGGTCGAACAGCGGCTGGCGGATGTCTCCGCCCGAGATCAGGATCGCCAACACCGTCAGCACCGCCACGGCGAGGCCGGACAGGCGGACGCGCAGGCGCGCCGCGGGATCGAGCTCGTTCAGATCTCGACCTCGAGGCCGTCGTAGGCGCAGATCACCTCCAGCACCGGCCGGGTATCGCGGACCAGCTCCTCGTAGCGGATGGTCTCGGCGTGCATCCGCTGGATGTCGGCGTCGGCGTAGGTCGGCTCGTGGTGGAACAGGGCCAGCCGCCTGGCGCCGGCCGCGTGGCAGAGGTCGACGGCCACCACATTGGAGGAATGGCCCCAGTCCTGCTTCAGGCTGACGGTGTCGCCCAGGGAATACATGGTGTCGCAGATCACTAGGTCGCAGCCGGCGAAGAAGGCCTCGAAGGCCGCCTCCGCGTCCATATTGTCCAGCTTGTGCTCGCTGTCGGTGGAATAGACCACCGAGCGCCCGTCCCGGGCGAAATGATAGCCGTAACTGTCGTGGCTGTGATGCTGCCGGATCAGGGTCACCGTAACCCCGGCGGCCTCAAAGGGCTCGCCAACGCCATGGGTCTCGAAACTGATCCTGGCCCCCAGCCAGTCGAACGGCACTGGGAAGGAGATCTCCTCCTGCTGGCGGCGCAGGGCCTGCTCAGCATCCGGATGGCCGGAGTGGATGACAACGGTCGAATTC
>NZ_SSMX01000039.1 GCF_004799515.1 Phenylobacterium sp.
ATGCGTTAGCTGCGTCACCGACATGCATGCATGCCGACAACTAGCACTCATCGTTTACAGCGTGGACTACCAGGGTATCTAATCCTGTTTGCTCCCCACGCTTTCGCGCCTCAGCGTCAGTATCGGGCCAGTGAGTCGCCTTCGCCACTGGTGTTCTTCCGAATATCTACGAATTTCACCTCTACACTCGGAGTTCCACTCACCTCTCCCGAACTCAAGATATCCAGTATTAAAGGCTGTTCCAGGGTTGAGCCCTGGGCTTTCACCTCTAACTTAAATATCCGCCTACGCGCCCTTTACGCCCAGTAATTCCGAGCAACGCTAGCCCCCTTCGTATTACCGCGGCTGCTGGCACGAAGTTAGCCGGGGCTTCTTCTCCGGGTACCGTCATTATCTTCCCCGGTGAAAGAATTTTACAATCCTAAGACCTTCATCATTCACGCGGCATGGCTGCGTCAGGCTTTCGCCCATTGCGCAAGATTCCCTACTGCTGCCTCCCGTAGGAGTCTGGGCCGTGTCTCAGTCCCAGTGTGGCTGATCATCCTCTCAGACCAGCTATGGATCGTAGGCTTGGTGGGCCTTTACCCCACCAACTACCTAATCCAACGCGGGCCGCTCCAATGGCGATAAATCTTTCCCCCGAAGGGCACATTCGGTATTAGCACAAGTTTCCCTGTGTTGTTCCGAACCAAAGGGCACGTTCCCACGCGTTACTCACCCGTCCGCCGCTCCCCCGAAGGGGCGCTCGACTTGCATGTATTAGGCCTGCCGCCAGCGTTCGCTCTGAGCCAGGATCAAACTCTCAGGTTGAGTTGAGCACTGACCTACAGCTTACCCAATTCCGAAGAACTGGTTGGCATATAGTCTGCGTATTTCTTGACGAGTTCCCATTCACATCGATGCCCGCGAACCGAGGTCCGCGGATATCCATATTCATGGTGTCTTCAAGAGACCGCAAGTTCGTCAGTGTCGAGATGGTCTGGTTGGACCATCGCCAGGACACCGCCGCCTGCGTTTCTCTTTCCAATTCAACGATGTCAAAGACCTGACCGGCTTTCGCCGACCCCACTGTTTAGCGCCGGTGGCCGGCGGAGGCGGCTATCTAGTTGCCGGCCTCGATGGTGTCAATCGGTCCTTTCAGACTTTTCCGCCGCACTCCGGAAGCCATGGTGAGCTTCCAAAAATTGGCGCAAAAACCGCACCGGGCCGCCGAGGGGCAACCCTCATACAGTCGGTGTCGATTCGATTGAGGCTCGGGAAAATACCCATCTAGAGGGGAATTGCAAGGGGAATTTCTTCCTCTCCCAACCACCCCGTGGCAGGCCCCGCCCGAGCGGGAGGCGCTATCTAGGGGGGGACCCCTGGGCTGTCAATCGCCGTCTTTGCCCGGAATGAATTTCGTCGTTCCGTCATGAACCGCCCAGAGGCGGCCCGGGGCGCCCTTCCCGCCCCTTCCGCCCTTGCCGCCACGTCGCGAGAGCCTAAGAAGGAGGGCGATGCTGTCCCTGAAAGCGAAGTACGCGCTGCGGGCGCTGGTGGAGCTGGCCCGCGCCGAGGGCGCCCAGCTCACCGCCGGGGAACTGGCCGCGCGCGCCGACGCGCCGCGCAAGTTCCTGGAAGCGATCCTGCTGGAACTCTGCCGCAACGACCTGGCGGCCAGCCGCCGCGGCAAGTTCGGCGGCTATCTCCTGGCGCGCCCCGCGCACGAGATCACTTTCGCCCAGGTGATCCGGGTGGTCGATGGCCCCCTGGCCATGGCCCCCTGCGTCAGTCCGCGATTGGGTTTCCGCAAGTGCGACGACTGCCCCGACCGCGACGCCTGCACCCTGCGCGAGGCGCTGGCGCGCGCCCGCGACGCCTCCGCCGATGTGCTGGAGGCCTACACCCTGGCCGACGCCGCCGGCTCGGGCGGCGATTCGGCGCCCCTTCAGCTCGCCGCGATATAGGCCTTCAGCCCGTCGGCCTCGGCCTCGACCTCGCTGATCTTCGACTTCACCAGGTCGCCGATGGAGACGATGCCCACCAGCCTGCCCTTCTGGCAGACCGGCAGGTGGCGGATACGCCGGTCGGTCATGCGGCCGAGCAGCGAATCGACCGTCTCGCCTGGCTGGGCGAACAGCACGTCGTGGGTCATGACGCTTTCCACCGGCCGGCCGAGCGCCGCGGCGCCGCCCTCGGCGATGGCCCGGACCACGTCACGCTCCGAGACGATGCCGGCGACGTCGGGGCCGTCCTGGACCACCAGGGCGCCCACCCGTCTGGAATTCAGCAGCGCCGCCACCGCCGCGATGGTCTCCGAAGGGGCGACGGTGAAAACGGTGTCGCCCTTGGACCGCAGGATCTGTGAGACAAGCATCGGACGTTCCTCGCTTTCTCTGTTCTTATCGCAACAGGGTCGCGCCAAAAGGCCGCGGGCGCAAAGCACGCGCGCGTGAGGCCGGCCGCGCTTGGAGACGCCAGCCGTCGCGAGGCGCTAGGCCTTCGGGGTGCAGTCCACGGTGGGCGGCGGGGCCGGCGGCGGCATGACCGCGGCGAGGGACGGCGAGGTCTTGAAGTCGAACATGTCTTCCAGCGTCCAGGCGTTGGCGTCGCGCGCCGTCAGGTGCTGGGTCTTGCCGTCCGGACCGGTCAGGAACCGCTTCTCGATCAGGGCCAGGAGCGAGGTGTGGTCGGCCACACGGTGCGAGACATAAGCCGTCTTCGAAAAGGCCGAGACCACCATCAGGGGCGCGCGGAAGCCCAGCTGGTCGAAGTTGGGGCACGCCGCGGGATAGGGTTTGTTCGGATCGTACTGCGGGCAGATCCCCAGGATCTCGTCATAGGTCGTGCCGATCTTGCGCTCGCGGGCGCAGACCACGCCGCCGCCCTTCTTCCCAGCCGCCGGGACGAACGGGCCCTCTGAGCAGTCGCCGGGGTTCAGCCCGTCCGGCGTGCGCTGGCCGCCCTGCGGGGCCGGCGGCGGCTTGACGTGGTCGTAGAAGCCGCCCGCCTCGTCGTAGGTGATCAGGACCACTGTGTCCTTCCAGTATGGCCCGTGACGCAGGTCATTGAGCAGATCGGACACCCAGGCCTGGCCGCGCTGGATGTCGCTGGAAGGGTGCTCGTCGCTGTTGGTGTTGTGCTGGAAGTAGCCCTTGCGCGCGTTGACCCAGACCACCGCCGGAAGGGCCTTGGCGTCCGGGGCGCCCTTCAGCCGGTCCAGCAGGTCGGCGTGCTTGATGAAGTGCGGGTCGCCCAGGCGCAGGTAGGCCAGACCCTCCGGCACGTCCTGGAACGACTCGGCCCAGTCCACGTGGGCGGCGCTCAGGAGGTCGTAGATCGTGCCCTGCGCAGGCTTGTAGCCCCCGGCCGGCGGCGAGACCTCCTCGTCGGTGATGTGGCCGAAGAAGCTGCCGGTCAGGTGGAAGGCGTGATTCGGGTCGCTGGCCCCCAGGAGGGAGCCGAAATAACGGTCGCTGATCGCGAAGGTCTGGGCGACGGCGTAGTAAAACGGGATGTCGTCCCCAGTGTAGTATGCCATGGCGCGGCCGCCGTCGGCGGGGCCGGTGCGGTGGCTGTCCGGCGCCATGATGTCATTCTGCATCACGAAGCCGTCGTTCTTGGCCTCGGTGAGCGTGCGGTCCGGATGGGCGAAGTTGGCGTCGCGGTGGCTGCCTTGCCACTCGTGGTCTAGGTCAGGCGCGATGCAGCGGGTGGCGGCGTGGTAGGCGAAGACTTTGCGGCCGTCGGCGTGGGCGTTCCAGTCCGAACAGGTCAGCGTCCCGCCCGGCCCCGGCTTGCAGGTCAGGCCGTCGACGCAGGCGTGGTCGTCCGGCTTGCAGCTCCGCGAACCATGGTAGGGCGAGCCCGGCGCATAGGGCAGCGCGCCGAAATAGTGGTCGAAAGAGCGGTTCTCCTGGAAGATGACGATGATGTGCTGGAGTTTGCGCAGCCCCGTGTCGGCCTGCGCCGGCGCGGCCACGGCGAACACTGGCCACGCCAGGCTGAGCACCGCCGCCAGAAGCCACGCCAGGATCCGACTCAATCGAAGCCCCCTTGCCTGATTCGGGACGCTATCGAACCTGTGTGACGGACGGAAGTCGGCGGCCCGCCCCTTACCGAAGCTTCACTCGACGCCGACGCCGGCGGCGTGATGATCCCGGTGCAGGGAATCTCAGGGAGAGTGGACGATGCGACGGCGTGATCTGGCGCGTGGTATGGCGGCCCTCTTACTCGGATGTTCGGCTCTGACCGCGACGGCCGTCCTCGCCGCGCCGGCGGCGGCCCATCCAGGCTGCGAGGGGATCGACGCGCGCCAGTGCGTCGGCCTGGCGCTGACCGCCGTGGGCGGGCGCGAGCGGCTGGCGGCGATCGCCAACGCCCGCTTCGACATCGCCGAGCACACCGCCCTGACCGAACAGTCCTACCGCCAGGCGCCGTTCATCACCGCCTACGAGCGCGATCAGGTGACCCTCGACTTCGCTGGCAAGCGCCAGCGCACCGATGGCAAGGCCCTATGGCCTGAATCGGACCCCGGGACCGACCAGGCCGAGAGCGCGGTGAGCGTCGTCTCGATCCCCTCGCGCGAGCGCCTGGAGCTGGGGCCGGAGCGCCTGCTGCTGACCGCCTCGGCCGCGGCCGACCTGCACTACCTGCCGGCCGAGACCCTGCGCTCGACCCGCCACGCCGTAGTCGCCTTCGCCTGGAACGGCACGACGGTGAAGGTGCTGCTGAACGCCGACAACCACCTGCCCGACGCCGTGGAATCCACCCAGGTGTTCGGCGGTGATTTCTGGTTCGCCTGGGGCGACGTCGCCCAACGGGTCTATTTCGACAACTGGAAGCTGATCGGCGGCGTCCTCTATCCGACCAACAGGATAGAAGAGCGCAACGGCGTGCTCTGGGATTCGGCCCAGGTGCTGGACCTGAAGTTCAACGTCCCCCTCGACGAGAAGCAGATGGCCCTGCCCGCCTCCGCCGCGCAGCAGGCCGCCCGTCCCTTCCGCTGGGAGCGGCCCTTCGACGCCTCGCATCACGTGGCGCTGGCCCCCGGCGTCGACCTCTACCAGGGCTCATGGAACATGACCTTCGTGAAGCAAGCCGACGGGATCGTGGTGCTGGAGGCGCCGATCTCGCCCTTCTTCGCCCAACAGGCCCTGGCCAAGGCCCGCGCCGACAACCCGGGCGTCGCGATCAAGGCGGTGCTGTCGACCTCCGACTCCTGGCCCCACTTCGCCGGCGTGCGCCAGGCGGTGGCCGAGAAGCTGCCCGTCTATGTGCTGGACCTGAACCGCGACCTGGTCGACCGAGCCGTCCACGCGCCGCACGCCCTGCATCCGGACCAGCAGCAGACCGCGCCCCAGCCGGCGCAGTTGCGCGTCGTGTCCGGCAGGCTTGAGCTGGGCTCAGGCCCCAACCGCATGGTGCTCTATCCCCTGCGCGGCGCGGCGACCGAGCGGCAGTACATGGTCTATTTCCCGGAACATCGCCTGCTCTACGCCAGCGACACGCTCTCCCTGGATGACAAGACCCACGCCCTCTACGACCCGGAGCTGATGCATGAGGTCGTCCAGGCCGTGGACCGCGAGCACCTGGCCGTCGACCGGGTCTTCGCCATGCACCAGGCCCCGACGCCCTGGGCCGACGTCGTGCGCCAGGTAGAGGCCGCGCTGAAGGCTTAGGGCCCGATGTCCGGCGCCGGGGCGAGGCGCGCGAAAGGGGCGATCAGCAGCGCGCCCACGATGAAGCCGGCGATGTGCGCCTCCCAGGCGACCCCGGCGTTGCCCGCGCCAGGCATGAACGAGCCGCCGAAGACCGCGATGATCAGGTTGATGACGATCCAGCCGCCGCCCATGCCCAGCACGGTGCGCGAGAAGACCGGGCCGACACGGCCCTCCCCGCCGATCAGCCGGGCCGCGGCGCCCATCAGACCGGAGACCGCGCCCGAAGCGCCGACCACCAGCACCTGCCCGTGCGGATGCACCGCCGCGTAACCCAGGTTGGCCAACACCCCGCACAGCAGATAGAAGCCGAAGAACAGCAGCGCGCCCTCGATCTTCGGCCCGAACAACCTGGCCACGGGCGCGGAGAAGGCGAGCGCGAAGGCCCCGTTCATCATCGCGTGCGCCCAGCCGCCGTGCAGGAAGATGGAGGTGATCACCGTTGGCCAGCGCGCCGGCGTCAGGTCGATCGGGGCGAAGGCGTAGGCCGCCAGCACCGCGTCCACCGGGAACAGGGTCTGCACCGCATAGCCGCCGACGATCAGGACCACGACGGCCACCGCCTGCCAAGGGGCGTTGAACACCGGCTCGCGGGCGGGCCGCGGGCGCTCAGCCGGCTGTGGCTCAGGGTCTGGCGCCCAGGGCGGGGGCTGCGGCGGCGTCTGTTCGAACGGTGATTCAGTCATCGAACCTCATTTAGGCGCATTGTCGCAGTTACGACACTGGCGCCGTCCTGCCTTGCCGCCGCCACTTCGCTTGGCGATGTTGCGGGCCCAATCCCTCTGACGTCTTCGGGACTTTTCTATGATCCGTTCCCTGCGCGCGGGCGTCGCGCTCGCCGCCGTGCTCTCCCTCGCCGCCCCCAGTCTCGCCGGCGCCATCGGCTTTCCGCATCTGCCGAGCCTGCCCAGCCTGCCGAAGTTCGGTGGCGACAAGGCCCCGGCGACGCTGCCGAAGCTCGCGCCCGGGGAATGGCCGCAGGCCAAGTCCGACATCAAGGCCGATCCCGATGTCCGCTTCGGGTCGCTTCCCAACGGCATGCGCTACGCCATTGAGCGCCAGGCGACCCCCGCCGGCCAGGCCTCGATCCGCCTGCGCTTCGACGCGGGCTCCCTGATGGAGACCGATGAACAGCAGGGCCTCGCCCACTTCCTGGAGCACATGGCCTTCAACGGCTCGAAGAACGTGCCCGAAGGCGAGATGATCAAGATCCTGGAGCGCCACGGCCTGGCCTTCGGCGCCGACACCAACGCCTCCACCAACTTCAGCGAGACCGTCTACAAGCTGGACCTGCCGAAGACCGACGACGACACTGTCGATACCTCGCTGAAACTGCTGCGGGAATCCGCCTCCGAGCTGACCCTCGCGCAGGACGCCGTCAACCGCGAACGCGGGGTGGTGCTGTCGGAGGAGCGCTCCAGCGACAGCCCGGCCTACCAGGTGTTCAAGACCCGCATGGCCTTCCTGCTGCCCGGCCAGCGGCTGCCGACCCGCCATCCGATCGGCCAGGTCGACGTCCTGAAGAGCGCGCCCGCCAGCCTGATCGCCGACTTCTATCACCACTACTACCGCCCCGAGCGCGCCACCCTGGTCGTGGTCGGCGACTTCGACGTGGCCGCCATGGAGGCCAAGATCCGCGCCCGCTTCGGCGACTGGCAGCCGGTCGGTCCCGCCGGCCTCGATCCCGACCTCGGCCGCGTCCAGCCGCGCAAGACCGAGGCCAAGCTGGTGGTCCAGCCGGGGACCTCGCTGAACCTGCAGCTCACCTGGGTGCGGCCGCCGGACACCCGCCCCGACCGCCTGGCCACCCGTCGCCAGGACCTGATCGAGCGCCTGGGCTTCGAGGTGCTGAACCGCCGGCTCTCGGCGATCGCCCGCTCGCCCGAGCCGCCTTTCCTCGGCGCAGCGGCCTTCAAGGCCGACCAGGAGCACTCCGCCGAGGTCACCATGGTCAATGTCGTGGCCCAGCCGGACGGTTGGCGCACGGCCCTGGCCGCCGCCGAGCAGGAGGAGCGCCGCGCCGTGCAGTACGGCGTGCGCCAGGACGAACTCGACCGCGAGATCGCCGAGGAACGCGCCACCGCCGAGGCCGCCGTCGCCGGGGCCGCCACGCGCCGCCCCTCGCAGATCGCCGACGAGATCGTGGGCTCCCTGGGCGACGAGGACGTGGTCACGAGCCCCGCCGCAGACCTCGCCTTCTTCGAGGCCACGGTGAAGGGGCTGAAGGCCGAGACGGTGTCTGCCGCTCTCAAGACGAGCTTCGCCGGCCAGGGCCCGCTGCTGTTCATGGCCTCGCCCAAGCCGATCACCGGCGGCGACAAGGCCCTGCTCGACGAATACGCCTCGACCCTGAAGGTCGCCGTGGCCGCGCCCACCGCCCCGCGTCAGGTCGCCTGGCCCTACGATAGCTTCGGCGAGCCCGGCAAGGTGGCCGAGACCAGGGAAGTCGAAGACTTCAACACCGTCTTCGTCCGCTTCGAGAACGGCGTGCGGCTGACCATCAAGCCCACCAAGTTCCGCGACGACGAGGTGCTGGTGCGGATGAACGTCGGCGACGGCCTGGAAGACCTGCCCCGCGACCGCCAGAGCCTGGCCTGGTTCGGCAACGCCTTCGTCGAGGGCGGCCTGAAGCGGATCGACAACGAGGACACCGAGCGCGTGCTGGCGTCCAAGGTCTATGGCGTGCGCTTCGGGGTCGGCGAGGACGCCTTCGTGCTCTCCGGCGGCACCCGCACCGCCGACCTGCCCACGGAGCTGCAGGTGCTCACGGCCTACCTGACCGATCCGGGCTGGCGCAGCGAGGCCTTCAAGCGCCAGCAGACCGCCGGCAAGACCGTGCACGACCAGATGGACGGTACCGACAGCGGGGTGATGGGCCGCGAGCTCTCCGGCCTGCTGCACGCCGGCGACCGCCGCTTCACCTATCCGAGCCGCGACGACATCGCCAAGGCGCAGCTCTCCGATCTGCAGGCCCAGATCGCCCCGCACCTGGCCAACGATCCGGTCGAGGTGGTGATCGTCGGCGACGTCAACGTCGACAAGACCATTGAGGCGGTGGCCCGCACCGTGGGCGCCCTGCCCGCCCGCCGCGCCGAGCAGCCTGTGCCCCCGGCCCAGAAGGCCATCGCCTTCCCCGCCGCCAACAGCCGGCCGATCCTGCTCACCCACAAGGGCCGCGCCGACCAGTCGATCGGCTATGTGGCCTGGCCCACCAACGACCTGTGGGCCGATCCGCAGCAGGCGCTGGAGACGGACGTCCTGGGCGAGGTCATGGGCCTGCGGCTGATCGACGAGCTGCGCGAGAACCAGGGCATCACCTATTCGCCCTCGGTCAGCTACGCCCACAGCCTGACCTGGACCGGCTGGGGCTATCTGTCCGCCAGTGTCGAGGTGCCGCCGGCCAAGCTCGACGGCTTCTTCGCCGACGTACGTAAGATCGCCGCCGACCTGCGCACCAAGGACGTCACCGCCGACGAACTGGAGCGGGCCAAGAAGCCGCGCATCGACAACATCGAACGCGCCCGGGTCACCAACCAGTACTGGCTGGGCGAGCTGTCGGGAGCGCAGACCGATCCGCGGCGGCTCGACTTCATCCGCCACATGATCCCCGGCACCGAGAAGGTCACCGCCGCCGACGTCAAGCACGCCGCCGAACTGGTGCTGAAGGACGACCGCGCCTTCCGCCTGGAGGTCGAGCCGCAGGGCAAGGTCGCCGAAGCCCAGGCCAAGCTGGCGGACGCCCAGTCGGCCGCGCACTGACGGAGACGGCGCGGGCGAACCGCAATATTCGCAAGGAAGGCGAAATCGGTAAGGCGTAAATCACCGGCAGCCTTGGAGGCTCCAGAAGCTATGGAGGGGACCGCCTTGCCGTTTTCGATCGGGGACCGCGCGCCGGTCATCCTGGGCGCCACAGCGTCCGGACGCTTCTTCTCCCTCGACGCCCAAGCCGGCCGGCCCGTGGTGCTGGCGGCCCTGGGCGGCCTGGAGCCGGAGCTCGCCGCTAGCGTCCTGCAGAAGCTGCGCGATTCGAACGACCTGTTCCAAGCCGCCGGCGTCGACGTGGCCGCGCTCGCCCCCGCCTCGCCGCCCTTCACCGCCCGATTCGCCGCCGATCCGCAGACCCGCGACCAGCTGCATTTCCTGAGCGGCGCGGCCGAGGTCGAGGCCACCCACCTGTCCGGCGCCGCCGCCGCCATCCTGGTCGACCGCAGCGGCCGGGTGGTGGACATCGCCGCCCTCGACGGCGCGCTGGACCTCTCCGCCTGGCTGGGCAAGCAGGCGCCGCGCATCTGGGCGGAGCCCTCGCAGATCCGCCCCGCCTGCGCCCCGGTGCTGATCATCCCCAACATCGCCCCGCCGCAGCTCTGCCGCGCGCTCATCGACCACTTCGAAGCTTCGCCGCACGAGGCCGGCGCCATGGCCGCCTATGGCGAGACCGGCGCCTATTCCAAGCTCGACGAGGCCAAGAAGAAGCGCCGCGACACCGAACTCACCGCCGACATGCCGCTCTATGGCGAGGTGCTGAAGCTGTTCACCACTCGCCTGATCCCGGAGATCAAGCGCGCCTACCAGGCGGAGATGGCCTTTGCCGACCGCATCCTGATCGCCCGCTACGACGACACCGGCGGCTATTTCCGCCGCCACCGCGACAACGCCGCGCCGCACACCGCCTTCCGCGAGTTCGCCGTCTCGCTGAACCTCAACACCCCCGAGTACGAGGGCGGGGAGCTGCTGTTCCCCGAGTACGACGACCACCGCTACAACCCGCCCGCCGGCGGGGCGATCGTCTTCTCCGCCTCCCTGCTGCACGAGGCCGCCCCGGTGACCCGCGGCAGCCGCTACGTCCTGCTCTCCTTCTTCGGCGGCGTGGAGGCGCAACGCCGCCTCACCGCCTGGGTAGAGAGCCAGCAGGGCAAAGCTTCCTAGGCGCGGGCTGGATCGCCGCCGGCGATTCGCGAATCCCCGTTGCGCATGACAGTCTTCCGGCCAGGCTCCGGAGGTCTCATGCTGTTCGCCCCGCTTTTCGCCCTCGCCCTGGCGGCCCAGGCGCCCACCGCGGCGGCGGACACGCCGGCTTCCCAGCCGGCCATGGCGCCGGCCAGTTTGCCGATGGCGCAGCAGTTCGACCTGGCGTCGAAGATCACCGGGCGGACCTACCGCATCTACATCTCCCGGCCGACCGGCCCGCCACCCAAGGGCGGCTATCCGGTCATCTATGTGCTGGACGGCGACATGGCCTTTCCCACCGCCGCCGCGCAGGTCCTGCTGGGCGCGATCGGCGGGCGCCCGCAGGCCATCGTGGTCGGGATCGCCTACCCCAACGTCATGGCCACCATGACGCTGCGCAACCGCGATCTGACCCCTTGGCCCCCGGACGCCGCCATGTTGCAGCCGGGAGAGAAGGCGGACGACTACGGCGGCGCCGACGCCTTCCATCGCGCCATGATGGAGGAGCTCCGGCCGATCGTCGCCAGGACCTACCCGGTCGATCCCGCCAACCAGACCCTGATGGGCTATTCCTACGGCGGCCTCTTCACCCTGCACGTCCTCTTCCATCACCCGGAGGCTTATCGGACCTATGTCGCCGGCAGCCCCTCGATCTGGTTCAACGGCCGAGAACTCCTGAAGAGCGAGGCGGCGTTCACGGGGGCCGTGCGCGCGGGCAAGGTCGCGCCGCGCGTGCTGATCACGTCGGACAGCTGGGAGCAGGCGGCGGAGTCTCCCGACGTTCCCGCCTCGGGCAAGGCGCGCGCCGATGTGCTCAAGATGATGAATGACGATCGCATGGTCGACCTGGCCACCCGGCTGCAGGCCTTGAAGGGGCCGCCGGGTTACAGGGTCCAGTACGCCCTCTTCCCGCGGGAAACCCACAACAGCGGCATCCCGGCGTCGACCAGCCGGGGCGTGGCGTTCTCCGTCCTGCCCTGAGGGCCAAGCGCGCCGATCTTAACCCTCAGGCAGGCGACGCACCCTTAGGGTCAACGCGACATCCTTAACGGGAAGACGCGCGCGATGCTCATTCGCCGATCCACCTACATCCACCTGACGCCACTGGGCGAAGACCGGGTGCTGATCGTCCATGCGCTCACCCACCTGCGCTTGGTGATCGACGCCGAGGTGGCCGGCATCGTCGACTGGTTCGGCGCGCCGCGCGACATGCCGGGCGACCTGGCCCAACTCCGCGCCACGCTCTCCATCGACGCCGACACCTTGGCCGGCTGCCTGGCCAGCCTGATGGAGCGCGGGGTGCTGACCGACCTCGATCCGGCCGGCGAGGCCGCCGCCATAGCGCAGAAGCTCAACGACCTGCACGGCCGCGATCCCGGCGAGGCGCTGGACCAGCTGCGCCGGACGGCCGGCGAAGGCGCCAATCCCTACTGGTCGGTGACCCGGGCCCTGGGGCCCGGCGACCTCGGCGGACCCAAGACGCACCGCTGGGACGTGCTGCTGTTCGGCGACTGCGATCTGCAGATGGAGGCCGACTTCCTACGCCGCGAGGCCGCCGCCCGCGACGTCGACCTACGCGTCGCCGCGAGCTTCCCCGACGACCTGCGCCTGGCCGCCGAGCGGCCGCACCAGGCGATCCTGATCGGCGCCCTGCGCTCGCGTCACCTGGTGGCCAAGGGATCGCCCGCCGACCACGGCGGCGATCCCACTGCCGTCTACCTGGCAGAGGCCAAGCATATCGTTGAGGGCCTGCGCGCCCACTCCAACGCGCCGATCCTGATCGACGCCCTGCCCGAGCCTACCGTCCAGCCCCTGGGCTTCGCCGATCGCGGCCCATTCAGCCACCGCAACCGCTTCCGCCTCCTGAACCACGGCCTGGAGGCGCTCGCCCTCCAGTACAGCGGGGTCCACGTCGTCGACGTCGCCTCAGCCGTGGCCGCCGAGGGCGCAGCCGGCCTGCTGGACGACAGCCTCGTCGGCTTCACCCACTTCGGCTCGCCCGGCTGGATGCTGCAGCGGCCCGCCGTCGAGCTGGAGGCCGTTCACGGCCTTTTCCCCGACACCGCCCCGCTGGCAGCCCTGGTCGGCCCCGACCTCTACCGGCGCGAGGCGGTGGTGGCGAAGGCCCACATGGACCTGCTCAGCGTGGTCATGGGCCTCGGCCGCAAGAAGTGCGTCATCCTCGACCTCGACGGGACCCTGTGGCCTGGGGTCCTGGCGGAGACCGGCGCGCCCTTCGCCTGGACGCCGGAGATCAGCGGCCACAACTCCTACATCGGACTCTATTTCGGCCTGCACGAGGCCTGCCTGGCGCTGAAGAAGCGCGGCATCCTGCTGGCCTGCGTCAGCAAGAACGACGAGGCCCTGGTCCGCGAACTCTGGAAGTATCCCGACCACTATCCGCGCGAGCGCCTGCTGACCCCCGACGACTTTGTCACCTGGCGGGTGAACTGGCAGGACAAGCCCACGAACATCGCCTCCATCGCCGACGAACTGGGCTTCGCGCTGGACGCCTTCGCCTTCGTCGACGACCACCCGGTGGAGCGCGAGCGCGTGCGCCAGGCCCTGCCGCAGGTGGATGTGCTGGGCGAAGACCCCTTTGCGATCCGCCGCATCCTGCTCACCGATCCGCGATTCCAGGTGCTGAAGGTCACCGAGGAGAGCGCGGCGCGCACCGACCTCGTGAAGGCCCAGCTCTCCCGCGAACGCGGCCTGGCGGCCGGCGGCGACGACTTCCTGGCCTCGCTGGAGGTTGTCACCGCCTTCGAGCGGCCCACCGATCCGGCGACACTCTCGCGGGTGGCCGAGCTCTTCCAGCGCACCACCCAGTTCAACACCACCGGCCGCACCTATTCGGAAAGCGAGCTGGCCCGCCACGCCCAGGCGGGGAACGTCTTCGTCGCCCACTGCCGCGACCGCTTCGGCGACTACGGCCTGGTGGCCGCCGCCGTGGCCGAGGGCTCCGAGATCGCCGCCTTCGCCATGAGCTGCCGGGTGATCGGCCTGAAGGTCGAGCACGGCTTTCTGGGCTTCATCCTCGACGCCCTGGCCGACCGCCACGCCGAGGTGCTCGCCCAAATCCTGGAGACCCCAAGGAACGGCCCCGTCCGCCACCTCTACGCCGACAACGGCTTCGAACAGGCGGACGGCGTGTGGCGGCGCGCGCTGATCAAATAACCCTCCCCGCCCGTCCCGGCGAAAGCCGGGATCCATACGGCGGCAAGATTCAGCGTCCGAGATTAAAACCAGACTCAGCTTGGATCCCGGCTTTCGCCGGGACGGGCGGAGGGAGAAATCAAGCCGCTACCCTCCCATCCTCATAGACCGGCGCGTCCTCCGCCGGCAGGAAGGCCCGGCCGCGGATGGCGTCGGCGATCTTCTCGGCGATCATGATGGTGGGGGCGTTGGTGTTGCCGCCCACCAGGGTCGGCATGACCGAGGCGTCGACCACCCGCAGACCGGCCAGGCCCTGGACCCGGCACTCGGCGTCCACCACCGCCATCGGATCGCCTTGCGCGCCCATGCGGCAGGTGCCCACCGGGTGGTAGATCGTCTCGGCGGAGCGCTTGATCCAGGCGTCGATCTCCGCATCGGTCTGAACCGCCGCGCCGGGCGCGTATTCCTCGGCGCGGTAGGGATCGAGCGCGGACTGCTCAGCCACCTTGCGCATCATCTTGACGCCCTCGCGGATCGCGCGGCGGTCCTCCTCGGTGGCCAGGTAGTTGGCGAAGATCGCCGGATCGGCCAGCGGATCGGCGGACTTCAAGCCCACATGGCCGCGGGATTCGGGCCGCAACTGGCAGACGTGGAAGGTGAAGCCGTCCTTTTCGACGGCGACCTTGCCGTGGTCCTGCATGATCGCCAGCACCGTGTGGATCTGCAGGTCCGGCCGGTCCAGGTCAGGCCGCGAGCGCAGGAAGGCGCCGGATTCCAGGAAGTTCTGCCGGCCGGGCCCCTTGCCGAACAGCATGTAGCTCAGGCCCACGCCCAGGGTCTTGATCAGGCCCTTGCGCATCGAATAGGCGGTGATCGGCTTGGGGCAGACCCAGCTCAGGCAGACGTCCACGTGGTCCTGCAGGTTGGCGCCGACGCCTTTCAGCGCCTTGACCACCTTGATGCCGTGCGCCGACAGCTCCTCGGGATCGCCGATGCCCGACAGCTGCAGGATGTGCGGCGACTGAACCGCGCCGGCGCAGAGCAACACCTCGGCGTCGGCCTGGACGATGCGCCGTGTCCCGGTCTTGTCGTCGTGGATCTCGACGCCGACAGCCCGGCCGTCCTCGACCACGATGCGGGTGGTGCGCACCCCGGTCAGGCAGGTCAGGTTCGGCCGGTCGAGCGCCGGGTGCAGGTAGCCCCGCGCCGCGCTCCACCGCTGCCCGTCGTGGATGGTCAGCTGATAGGGGCCGAAACCTTCCTGCTGGAAGCCGTTGAAATCCTTGGTCAGCGGATAGCCGGCCTGCGCGCCCGCCTCGATCGCCGCCGAATAGATCGGGTTGGCCGCCGAGGCCTTGGAGACCTTCAAGGGGCCAGAGCCGCCGTGCCAGGCGTCGCCGCCGCCCTCCAGGCTCTCCGACTTCTTGAAGTAGGGCAGCACGTCGGCGTAGCCCCAGCCCGGCAGGCCCATCTGCCGCCACTGGTCGTAGTCGCGCGCGTGGCCGCGGATGTAGATCATGCCGTTGATCGAGGACGAGCCGCCCCAGCCCTTGCCGCGCGGCCACCACAGCTTGCGGTCGTTGAGATGCGGCTCCGGCTCGGTCCAGAAGCCCCAGTTCTGCGGCCCCTCCTTGCTGATCAGCCCGCCGACCCCGGCCGGCATCTTGATCATCAGGGAGCTGTCCTTGCCGCCCGCCTCCAGCAGCAGCACCTGCTTGTCGGCGTCCTCGCTCAGCCGGTTGGCCAGCACGCAGCCCGCCGAACCCGCGCCGATGATGATGTAGTCGTAGCGTTCCATGGCCTGCCGCGCCGCTTCCCTGATCGTTGGTTAGTTGGCAGCGAACCTGACGCGAGCGTCAGGTTCTGGCAAGCGTTGCTGGGCGTTCAGGCGAACGCTTCCTGCGGCGCCCGCGCTAAGGGGTCCTCGCCGTATTTGTTCGGCCCCTTCGTCCCCGGCATGCAGCCGATCTCCACAAAGCCCCACAGCAAGAACGGCAGGCTCAGCAAAGCGAGCATGCCTGAGAATGCACCGGCGTCACCGGAGCCGCTGGGCCGTCCCGCTTCCGCTAGCGTGAGTAGAAGTCCGGGAATGCCCACAAAGAGCAACAGCCACCAAGCTGATTTGTCCCGGTCATCCAGGCGGCGCGCAGCGTTCGCCACGATGGCTACGAAAAGCGCGACTAGAAATGGCAGGCTGAGCAGGCCAAGCAGGCCCGTTACCACTACGGCCATGGCGCCTTCCCCGAAGATGCTGCGGACCGCCGTCAACACCATCGACCAGGCGATGATGATCCCCCAGAACGCCCCAACGAACAGCCAATAGCGCGCCCGGTTCGTCCGACCTCGAAACGACAAATAAGACAGCAACCCCTTCATGCCTCGCCCCACAGCACAGCTTGAGGCGGCAGAATGATCTCCTTTTGTTCACGCCGTCAAGGCCGTGGTCACCGCCCCTTCCACTGTGGCGGCCGCTTCTGCGCGAACGCCATCGGACCCTCCACGAAGTCCTCGCTGCGGTACAGCGCCGCCACCGCCGGATAGCGGTTCTGGCCCTTGATCGCCGCCTCCAGCGAGGGCTCGTCCAGACCCTGGTAGACCGCCTGCTTCGAGGCGCGGATCGACATCGGCGACAGCTCGCAGATCTGCGCGGCCCAGCGCCTGGCCGACGCCATCAGCTCGCCAGGGGCCGTCACCTCGTTGACGAAACCCAGCTCCAGGCCCTCCGCCGCAGAAACACGCCGCCCTGTCAGGATCATGCCCATGGCCCGCTTGGCGCCGATGGCGCGCGGCAGCCGGTGCAGGCCGCCCGCCAGGGCCGCCAGCCCCACCCGCGGCTCCGGCAGGGCGAAGACCGCGGCCTCGGACGCAACGATCACGTCGCAGGCCAGCGCGATCTCGAAGCCGCCGCCCATGGCCACCCCGTTCACCGCCGCGATCAACGGCTTGGTCAGGTCGAAGCGCAGCGTCAGCCCCGCGAACCCCGACGGCGGCGACTGCATCGCCCCGCCGCCCGCCTGGTGCTTCAGGTCGTTGCCGGCGGAGAACGCCCGCTCGCCCGCCCCGGTGACGATCGCCACCCACTGCCCGGGATCGGCCGAGAAGGCGTCGAACGCCTCGGCCAGTTCGAAGTGCGCCGGCGAGTGCAGCGCGTTCATCACCTCCGGCCGGTTCAGCGTCACCGTCGTGACCGGCCCCTCGCGCGCGACCGTGATGAACTCATAGGCCATGGTGTCCTCCCGTTTTTCTTATCTCAGACCTCTTTTAGCTCCCGCCGATAGCGCTTCCAGTTCTCGACGTAGTGCGCCGCGCCGCCGGCCAGCATCATCGCCTGCTCGGGGCTGATCTCGCGGACCACCTTGCCGGGCGCGCCCATGACGAGCGAGTTGTCCGGGATCTCCTTGCCCTCGGTGATCAGGCAGTTGGCGCCGATCAGGCAGTTCTTCCCGATCCGCGCCCCGTTCAGGACGATGGAGCCGATGCCCACCAGGGAATTGTCGCCGATCGTGCAGCCGTGCAGCATCACCATGTGGCCCACGGTCACATTGGCCCCGATGGTCAGCGGCGAGCCCGAGTCGGTGTGCAGCACGCTGCCGTCCTGCACATTGGACCCCTCGCCCACCACGATCGGGTCGTTGTCGCCTCGCAAGGTCGCGCCCCACCAGACGGACGCGTTCTTCTTGAGAAGCACTCGTCCCATCACCGCGGCGGTCGGCGCAATCCAGTATTCGTCATCGTTTGGTAATTCAGGCATCACATTGCCTAAGTTATAGACACTCATCCGCACACCTCGTTTCTTGCGACAAACCGCGCATTTAAGATTCCGGAAACCAAGCTAGGCTCATTCTAGTCGGGCGATTCGAGGGGGCGATAGCCTTCCCGAAGTCCGCTGCGGGCCGGCTCACTCGGTTCGTAACTCGCGCTGGACGGAGTTGATGGCGCTGAGCGTGTTGTCACCCCGGGTCTTCGGATCCGGACCGGCTTCTCCGGGCGATCCACCCGGACTTCCGCTGGGCCGCGCAGGCCGCCGGCTTCGATTCATCCCCGACCAACCAAGGGCGCTCCACTGCGGAGACGCCCTTTTTTCTTGCCCCGCATTCCACGGGGTCCACGGAGGCTTTTCATGACCAAGCGAGCCCTGAAGCGCCAGCTGCGCGAAGGCGCGTTCGACGCCGGCCAGTTCTCCGGTGACGACAAGATCCGTCGGCTGCCCGTCGACAGGGGCTGGTCGCCCCTGGCCTCCAACGACGAGCGCGACCAGGCCTACCTCAAGACCATCAAGGCCAAGTCGTCCGGCCAGCAGGAGCTCATCGACGCCATCGACGCCAAGAACCTGGTCATGGCGCTGGGTCCGGCCGGCACCGGCAAGACCTACCTGGCCATCGCCAAGGCGGTGGAAGCTCTGGAATCCGGCTCGGTCGGCCGCATCGTCCTGTCACGCCCCGCGGTTGAGGCCGGCGAGAGCATCGGCTTCCTGCCCGGTGACGCGGAGGACAAGCTCGCCCCCTATCTGCGCCCGCTCTACGACGCGCTTTCCGACCGGCTTTCCATGAAGCGGGTCCGCGCGCTGATGGCCGAGGGCGCCATCGAGATCGCCCCGGTCGGCTTCATGCGCGGCCGCACGCTGAACAACGCCTTCGTGGTCATCGACGAGGCGCAGAACTGCACCTACACCCAGCTGAAGATGCTGCTGACCCGCCTGGGCTGGCACTCCACCATGGTGGTCACCGGCGACCCCGACCAGTCGGACCTGCTGCCGGAGTTCTCCGGCCTCGGCCCTGTCGCCACTAGGTTGGAAGCCGTCCCCAACATCGCCGTCGTCCGCCTGGCCGACCGCGACATCGTCCGCCACCCGCTGGTCGCCGAGATGCTGGGCGTCCTTTAGCCGCGTAAGCTGACATCCAAGCCGCGCCGCCGCTCAGTCCCGAGCGGCGGCGCGTTGCGTTTTGAGCTGCGGGACGATCCGTCCGGAGACCCAGGCCTCCAGGGCCGCGGTGTCGGCCATGTCGCCGTCGAAGGCGTACTGCGGCTCGAACGGGCCGATCTGGGCCGGCGCGTCGGGGATGATGGCGGTGAGCGTCGAGGCCGTGGACAGGCCGGACGGCAGCACCTCCTGCCGATACTCCGAATAGTGGGTGTCGCCGCCGGTCGCCTGGCCGACCTGCACCGCGCCCAGGTCATGGAAGAACCAGGTGGCGTCGATGCAGGAGGAGAAGCAGGCCGCATCGGTCAGCACCAGGATCGGCGCGCGGGCCAGCGACAGGCGCCGGCGGTCCGCGGCCGGCTTGGGCGGAGCGGCGCAGACCGGAGCGCCGGTCAGGTTGCGCCCCTTCGCCCGCGCCACGGCGATCGCCGCGGCGCCCCGCTCGTATTCCTTCTGCGCGTTCACATCCCCGTCGCCCCCGAAGACCCTGGCCGTCCTGGTCAGGTAGTCGGCGTTGCCGGATGAGGCGCGGTACACCTCTGCGCAGCCGCCGCCTGCGGAGCTCGGCCCCAGGACGTCGGTGACGAAATCCTCGCCCATCAGCGCCGCGGCCAGGGTCCGGGCGTAGTTGTCGTCGCCGCCGCTGTTGCCGCGCAGGTCGACCACGACGAAGGCGGCGTCGCGGATCGCCGCGGCCTGGGCTTTCACCGCGTCGATCACCGGCTGGTCGTGGGCGTCGAGCTCCTCGAGCGAGATCCAGTAGCCGCCGCCGGCGGCCTGCCGCAGGCCGAAGCCCGCATGGCCGACGGGCGTCTTCCAGTACTGCTGGCGCAGCGTGGCATAGCTGATCGATTTCCAGGTCAGGGTCTGGGTGTTCTCCATGCCGTCCTTGCGCAGGACGCAGGCCTTTGGGCGGGTGACGAAGGGGTTGCCGTCGTCCACCAGCACCCAGCCGCCGAACAGCGCCTGCTCGGCCGTGACCGCCGGGTTGCCGTGGAAGCGCAGCACGTCCTTGGCCAGCTCGGAGGCGGGGCGGCCGTCGCAGCTGACGATCTCCGCCCCCGCCAGCTCCCGGCCAGTCAGCTTCGGCTCGTCGGCGGCCACCACCCAACCGGACCCGCGCCGCGCCGCAACGATTCCCGCCCACGCCACGGTGCGGGGCAGGACGGACATGAAGCTGTTGATGTGGCTGTCGCCCAGCGCGTGGGCGAAGCCCGCCAGGGTCGCGCCATAGCCTTCGATACCGGTCACCCGGCTCGCGCGCGCCAGGGCCTCGGCGTGCGCCGCCTCCAGGGCCTGGACGAAGGCCGCGTCGCCGGCCTCGGGCGAGGCGCCTGGATGGTCGTGCTTGAGGAGCTGATAGTGCGCTTCCAGGTCCATACGGGTGAGCGCCCGCCAGGCCTCGGCGCCCTCGGCCGTCGGCTCGGCCCGGACCGGCGCCGCGAGAACGGCGGCCAGCGCCGCCGCCAGGAACACAACCCGCATCGTCTTCGCCCCTAAAACACCAGGTTGCGGATAATCGCCCGGCGGCTAGCGGAGTCACGTTTCGAAACTGTCAGGATCGGCCCTCCGCCAGATCGTTGGGCGCGGCCTGCCCCGGCGCCGGTAGGGCGGCCGGAAGCATCGCCAAGGCCGCCGCGCCCAACAGGCTTGGGAGGCTCACAGTCATGCGGGTTCACCTTAACGCCGTTCTGCGAGCCGTGGTTTCGACCGCGACCGAACTGTCGCGTCCTGCGGCGAACGGGCGGGTTGATCGGTCCGGCGCGGCGCCATAGATAGTTCGACTACCTAACTACCTTCCGTGAGTCCGCAAAACGCCATGCCGCCCGCCCCCGTCGAAACCATCCCCGATATCGAGGACGTCTTCGCTCTGGCCGAGGCCCTGCGGGGACCTCTGCTGCGGGTCTCGCGCAAGCTGCGGCATGAGGGGCAGAAAGCCGGCCTCTCGGCGCAGGACGCGTTGATCCTGGGCTATCTCAAGAAGAAGCCCGGCGTAGGCGTCTCCGAGCTGGCCGACTTCGAGCAGATCTCGCGGCCCACGATGTCGAGCCATGTGAAGCGCCTGGAGGCGGCCGGCTGGGTCGTGCGCACCGACGACGCCGCCGATGGCCGCCGCCAGGGCCTCACCGTCACCCCGGCCGGCCTGCGCAAGCACGCCGCCATCCAGCGCCACCGCAACGACTGGCTGGCCGCGCGGCTGGTCCGCCTGACCGCCGAGGAGCGCGAGCGGCTGGCCGCCGCCGCGGCGCCCCTGCTCAAGCTGACGGGCGAAGCATGAGCACGCGGGCCGAAGAAGTCCTGGTCGAGGACATCACCGACGAGCGCGGCGCCGACGCCGCGGCGATCCTCAATGAAGGCAAGGACGCCGCCCTGCGCGGCTGGCTGGTGCCGGCTATCATCGGCTCGGCGTTCCTCATGCAGACGCTGAACGCCACCTCGATCAACAACGCCCTGCCCTCGATGGCGCGCGAGATGCATGTGGAGCCCCTAAGGCTCAACCTGGCCATCACCATGTACCTGCTGGCCTCGGCGGTCTTCTTGCCGATCTCTGGCTGGATGGCCGACCGCTTTGGGGCCAAGCGCATCCTGATGATCGCCATGGTGGCCTACGCCAGCGCGTCGGCCGCCTGCGGTTTCGCCAATTCCCTGCCCGAGCTGGTGGCCTTCCGCCTGGCCCAGGGCTGCGCGGGCGCCATGATGGGCCCGGTCGGCCGCCTGGTCCTCCTGCGCACCACGCCCAAGAACGAGCTGGTGGGGGCCATGTCGGTAGTGACCATGCCGGCGCTGCTGGGCCCCGTGGTCGGGCCGGTGCTGGGCGGCGCCATCGTCACCTTCGTCTCCTGGCGTTGGATCTTCTTCCTGAACCTGCCAATCGCCCTGGCCGGGGTGCTGCTGGTCCGCGCCTTTGTCCCCAATGTGAAGGAGCAGGACACGACGCCGATCGACTGGCCGGGCATCCTGCTCACCGGCTTCGGCCTGGCGGGCCTGATCCTGGGCTTCGAGAACCTGGGCCGCGACGCCCTGCCGCCGCTGGCGGTGGCCGGCCTGTTCGGCGGGGGCCTGGCCTGCCTCGGACTCTACTGGGCGCACGCCCGGCGCAACCCCAACGCCATCATAGACCTCCATATCTTCCGCATCCGGACCTTCCAGGCTTCGGTGCTGGGCGGCGCCTTCTTCCGCCTGGTGCCCGGCGCAACGCCGTTCCTGCTGGCCATGCTGCTGCAGGTGGGCTTCGGCATGACCGCCTTCGCCGCCGGCCTGATGACCTTCATCTCCGCGGTGGGCGCGCTCGTCATGAAGACCACCGCCCCGCCCATCCTGCGCCGCTTCGGCTTTAAGACCGTGCTGGTGGTCAACGGGTTGATCTGCGCGGCCACCTACATGGTCTACGCCTTCTTCCGGATCGACACGCCGCACTGGCAGATCATGATCGCGCTCGCGGTCGGCGGCTTCTTCCGCTCCCTGCAGTTCACCAGCCTGAACGGCATGGCCTACGCCGACCTCGAGCAGGCGCAGATGAGCCGCGGCACCACCACCGCCTCCATGGCCCAGCAGTTCATGCAGTCGGTGAGCATCGGCGTCGCCGCCACCCTGCTGCACTTCCTGATGCTGCGCCGGGGCGAGACCCACCTGACCGGCGCGGCCGTGGCCCCGGCCTTCGCCATCATCGGCGCCTTCACCCTGATCTCGCTGTTCTGGTTCCTCCGTCTGCCCGCCAACGCCGGCGACGAGATGAACAACCGCGCGAAGGCCTAGACGCGCGCGGTTTGTGGCCGGGCGGCCAGCGCCGTCTCCATGGCCTCGACCAGGTTGGCCATGGCGATCGGTTTGGCGACGAAGCCGCTCATGCCCGCCGCCAGGTAGGCCTCGATCTGGTGGCGCATCACATTGGCCGACAGCGCCAGGATCGGGGTCGGCGTCCGGCCCTCGGCCAGCTCCAGGGCGCGGATCGCCTGGGCGGCGTCGGCGCCGTTCATCCCCGGCATCTGGATATCCATCAGGATGAGGTCGAAGTCCTGCGCCAGGAACCGCGCCAGGGCTTCGCGCCCGTCGCCCGCCAGGTGCAGCTCGACGCCCAGGGGGCCCAGCATGGCGCTCAGCAGCACCTGGTTGATCCGGTTGTCCTCGGCGGCCAGCACCCGCAGGCCCTGGAAGCCGCGGCGGAAGACCGGGGCGGCCGGCTCCGCGTCCGACGCCTGCGGCTGCGGCGGCGCGGCCGGCTGCAACGGCAACTCGACGGAGAAGGTCGACCCGCGCCCCTCGACACTGGTCACCGAGATCTGCCCGCCCATCAGCTCGATCAGTTCGCGCGAGATCGCCAGGCCCAAGCCCGTCCCCCCGAAGCGCCGGGTCGCCGAGGGGTCGATCTGCGAGAACCGCTTGAACAGCCGCGCCAGCTCCGGCCCCGGGATGCCGAGCCCGGTGTCAGCCACTATGACCGTGACCCCCGACGGCGTGCGGCTGAGCGCGATGCGCACCTCGCCTTCGCTGGTGAACTTCACGGCGTTGGAGGCCAGGTTGCCCAGCACCTGGCGGATCTTGCCGCCGTCGCCGCGCCACAGGCCGGAGAGCTCAGGGTCGATGTCCAGCAGGAAGGCCACGCCCTTTTCGGCCGCGGCGCCGGCGAAGGCCCGCGTCGCGCCCTCCGCCGCCGCGGCCAGGTCGAAGGTCCCGACGCTGAGCTCCATCCGCCCGGCCTCGATCTTCGATAGGTCGAGGACGTCGTTCAGCAGGCCGAGCAGGGTCTCGCCCGAATTGCGGATGATCGCCACCCGCTCGCGCGCCTCCCGCGGCAGGTCGCCCATCGCCAGCACCTGCGCCATGCCCAGGATGCCGTTCAGCGGCGTGCGGATCTCGTGGCTCATGTTGGCCAGGAACTGCGACTTGGCGACGTTGGCGGCCTCGGCCCGGTCGCGGGCGTCCTCCAGCGCCTTCAAGGCCTCGGCGTGGGCGCGCTCATAGGCGTCCAGCTCGCGGATGATCCGCCAGATCTGCCGCCCGACCACCGCGGCGAGGGCCAGGAGGACGAGGAAGCCCAGCGCCAGGACGGGCGCCGCCTCCCGCAAGGCCACCAGGCCGGGATGCGAGGGCGTCCAGAGGATGTAGCCCACCGGCGCCCCCGCGGCGCCCACGAGGGCGGCCGAGGCGGCCACGGTCGAGGTCTCGGCCAGGCGCGGATGGCTGACGCTCATGCGGTGCAGGGAATCGAGGATCTGCGGGTCCAGCGTCCGGGCCGCCACGACCATCGGCGCCGGTCCCGCGATCAGCGGCGTCATCGGGTGCGACGGCGTCACCGTCGAGACGCCCATCATGTAGCGCACGCCGCCGGAACGGACGATCCCGCTGACCGTCGCCGGCCGGGTGGGATCGCGGCGCGGATCGGCCATCAGGGCGGCCTCCCGCTGGCGCGCCAGGCGGATCAGCGGCGCGGCGTCGGCCAGCAGACCCACCGCCGTCGCGGGATCGACGCGGTGGTCGCCGTCCCAGGCGAAGAACGGCGCGTCGTGGACGTCGAGCGCCACACTGCGCGCGAACCCCCGGTTCTTGGCGAGGTAGGCGCCGACCTCGACATCCACCCACTTGGCGTCGCCGCCGGGCCGAAGGTTCTGATAGGCGCGATCCCACACCGTGACGGTGGTGACGTCGCTCACCGCCCGGGCCGTCATCCGGTCCAGCATGTTGGCGATCAGGGTGCGGTCTTCCTTGACCTTCAGGTCGTTGAGCCGCCGCGAGCCTTCGGCCAGCAGGACGCCCACGCCCACCAGAACGATGGCCACCAGGGCGAACCCCAGCAGCAACAGCCGCCGGAACGCCGCCCGGCTCCTGCGATTGTTCGTGCTGTCGCGCGCGTCCCCCATGCGGGGATCGAACAACCCCGCGGACAATGAAAGGTAAAGTTCGCGGAACGTCGCAGGGCTAAGCGGGACTTAGAGCCAGGGACCGCTCGCGGGACCGCCCGAATGCCAAAATGCTCCGTCATCCCGGCCGCAGCGACGCGGAGAGCCGGGCCCCAGGGGTTCAGGCTGTGCGGTGGCCCCTAGGTCCCGGCTCGGCCTTGCAGGCCGTCCGGGATGACGGAGCGCTTGAGCTGCCGCCACTTTGGAAACGGCACCTCATGCAACTGGGTTTAGCCCTCGACGTCGGTCCAGGGCCGGTCGTGGCCGTCGGCCAGCTCCTCGCGCCACTGACCGTTCGCGTCCTCGTAGACGATGCCGTGGGTGTCGCCGGCCACCCGCTGCTCGCCGGCCGCGCGGCGCGCCGCCGCCTTCGCCGCGTCATGGCTGGGAAAGGTCTCCGAATAGGTGCCGTCGGCCCGATAGGCCCAGCCGCCGTCATGCTGGACGATATGGTAGGTCACATGGCTCATGGGTCTCTCCTAAGGCGCAACAATCTCGAACCAGAAGTCGAAGCGGTCCAGCAGTGGCAAGAGACGGCCGAGCTCCGCGGCGCCCTCGCCGGCTACCGACCCGTCCGCGAGCGCCTTGTCCAGCGTCGTCTCGCCAATGACCAGGCCGATCAGCGCTGGACGGGTCAGCGTCACCGCCGCGCCCTCCTCCGCCACGCCGGCGGCCGGACGATGGTGCAGCACCGCGTTCTCGACGCTGACCGCGAAGGTCTCGCCGGTGTCGCTGAAGGCCACCGTCAGCGCGAGTTCGCCCGCCGCGCCGGCCTTCTGCCCGTGCAGCCGCACCGCGAAGCTCTCCAGCAAGGCGTCGGCGGGCAGCGACCGCAGCTGCCCCGCCGCCCCTTGCCGCGGGGTCTCGCTGGGCGGGCGCGGATTGCGCAGCTCCTGCGCCCCGGTCAGGTAGAAGGCCCGCCACGGCCCACTCTCGGACTGATAGCCCATCTGCTCCAGCGCATCGGCCTGCAGCGCCCGCGCTTCGCCGTTGGCCGGGTCGGCGAACACCAGGTGGTTCACCAGCTCGGCGACCCAGCGGTACTCGCCGCGCCCATAGGCCTCGCGCGCCTTGGCCAGCAGGGCGTCGGCGCCGCCGGCCACCTCGACGTAGCGCGCCCCGGCCTCGCCCGGCGGCAGCTTGTGCAGGTTGGCGGGGTTGCCGTCGAACCAGCCCAGGTAGCGCTGATAGACCGCCTTGGCGTTGTGGTTCAGCGTCCCGTAGTAGCCGCGCGTGTGCCACTCCGCCGCCAGGCTGGGCGGCAGGGCCAGCTCCTCGGCGATCTCGACAGGCGTCAGGCCATGGTTGGCCATCCGCAGCGTCTGGTCGTGGATGTATTTGTAGAGGTCGCGCTGCTGGCGCAGGAACCGCCGCGCTTCGCCCGAGCCCCAACGCGGCCAGTGGTGGCTGGCGAACAAGACGTCGGCCTCGGCGGCGAACATCCGCTCGGCCTCGTCGATGTAGTGGCTCCAGGCCCGCGCATCGCGCACCTGCGCCCCGCGCGGCGTGTAGAGGTTGTGCAGCTGGCAGGTGCAGTTCTCGGCCATGCACAGCGCCTTGAACTGCGGGAAGTAGAAGTTCATCTCCGCCGGCGCCTCGGTGTCGGGCGTCACCTGGAAGACGATCTCGACGCCGTCCAGCGTCAGCCGCTCGCCGGTCTCCTGGATGCTGACCGTGTTGGGCACCAGGCTGACAGAGCCCATGGAGACCGTCTTGCCGAGCCCCGCGTCCACATGGCCCTTGGCGTCGCGCGGCAGGAGGGCGCCGTACATGTAGGTCGCGCGCCGGCCCATGGCGTTGCCGGCCAGCACGTTCTCGCTCACCGCCTCGCGCAGGAAACCTTCCGGCGCCACGATCGGCAGGCCGGCGGCGATGTCATCCTCGGAGATCACCCCGCGCACCCCGCCGTAGTGGTCGACGTGGCTGTGGGTGTAGATCACCCCGGTCACCGGCTTGTCGCCGCGGTGCTCGCGCATCAGCTTCAGCGCCGCCGCCGCCGGCTGGGCGGAGATCAGGGGATCGATGACGACGTAGCCGGCCTCGCCCTCGATGAAGGTGATGTTCGACAGGTCGAAGCCGCGCACCTGGTAGACGCCCTTCGCCACCTCGAAGAGGCCGTGCTGCATGTTCAGCCGAGCCTGGCGCCAGAGGCTGGGGTTGACCGTGTCCGGCCGCTCGCCCTTGAGGAACTCGAACGGCTTCAGGCTCCAGGCGCCTGGTACGTCGGCGTCCGGGATGGTGCCCAGGAAGCCGCGCGTGGCGTTGGCCATGTCCTCGCCGGTCTCGGCCGGCAGGCTCGCGGCCAGCCGCTGGTGCGCGGCGATCGTGGCCTCCGTGGCGTCCCGGCGTGCGTCCATGGCGAAGTCCTCCCACAGCTTTGCCTTAGCATGCAAAGTCGGCTGCAAAAGCGCCTAGGCGAAGCGTTGCGCGATGCCTAAGGTCGCCGCAAATTTTCACCCGGTTCGGACAGTTCGATCATGAAGTTCATCCCCGCCGCGGCCGCGATCCTGCTGGCCGTCAGCGCTCCCGCCTGGGCCCAGCCGGCCAAGCCGGCGGCGAAGGCCGTCTCGGCGCCCAAGCCCGCCGCCTTCCCGCCGCACGTCGCCCTGCCCAAGACCGTCACGCCGGACCGCTACGCGATCACCATCCGCCCGAGCGCCGACAAGCTGAGCTTCTCCGGCCACGAGGACATCGCGCTGACCGTCAGGACGGCCACCGACCGCATCGTCCTGAACGCCGCCGACATCGCCTTCCAGAAGGCCGCCCTTTCCGGCCAGTCCGCCGCGCCCAAGGTCGAGCTCGACAAGGAGCAGCAGACCGCCGCCTTCGTCTTCGCCAAGCCGCTGGCGCCCGGCCGCTACACGCTGTCGCTCGACTACACCGGGGTGATCTACGAGCAGGCCTCCGGCCTTTTCGCCCTCGACTACACCGGCGAGGGCGGCAAGAAGCAGCGCGCCCTCTTCACCCAGTTCGAGAACTCCGACGCCCGCCGCTTCATCCCCTCCTGGGACGAGCCCGGGGTGAAGGCGGTCTATGCGCTCACCGTCGAGGCGCCCGCCGGCGAGATGGCGGTGTCCAACATGCCGGTGGCGTCCACGGCGCCGTCGTCCAACGGCCTGCAGACCGTGCGCTTCGCCGACACGCCGAAGATGAACTCCTACCTCTTGTTCTTCGCCCTCGGCGACTTCGAGCGCATCCACAAGATGGTGGGCCAGACCGACGTCGGCGTCATCGTGCGCAAGGGCAAGGCCGCTCAGGCCCAGTTCGCCCTCGACGCCGCCGCCGAGATCCTGCCCTGGTACAACGACTACTTCGGCACGCCCTACCCGCTGCCCAAGCTCGACTTCATCGCCGGCCCCGGCCAGAGCCAGTTCTTCGCCGCCATGGAGAACTGGGGCGCGATCTACTACTTCGACTACGCCCTCCTGATCGACCCGAAGCTGTCCACCGAGCAGGACAAGCAGAACGTCTATGTCGATATCGCCCACGAGATGGCCCACCAGTGGTTCGGCGATCTGGTGACCATGGCCTGGTGGGACGACCTGTGGCTCAACGAGGGCTTCGCCTCCTGGATGGAGAACAAGACCACAGATCACTTCCATCCGGAGTGGAAGATCTGGCTGCAGACCAAGGCCGGCGAGCAGAACGCCATGCGCACCGACGCACGGGCCGGCACGCACCCGGTGATCACGCCGATCCACGATGTCTTCGCCGCCGCCAACGCCTTCGACGGCATCACCTATGAGAAGGGCCACTCGGTCATCCACATGCTGGAGACCTACGTGGGCGAGGACGTCTTCCGCCAGGGCGTGCGCAACTACATCGCCCACCACGCCTATGGGAACACGGTCACCGACGACCTGTGGACCGAGATCGACAAGGTCTCGCCCAAGAAGATCACCGGCATCGCCCACGACTTCACCCTGCAGGCCGGGGTGCCGCTGATCTCCGCGGCCAAGACGCCCGACGCGGTGACCCTGACCCAGGGCCGCTTCGGCGCCGACGAGGCCTCCAAGGCCCCGCGGTCCTGGCGCACGCCGGTGGTGGTGACCGGCCTCGGCCAGCCCTGGCGGCCGGTGGTCAGCGCCGACAGCTCGGCCTTCAAGGCCGCCAAGGCCGACGCCACCCCGCTGATCAACGCCGGCCAGACCGGCTACTTCCGCAGCCGCTATTCGCCGGAGCTGGAGACCCGAGTGGTCGCCGCCTTCCCGAGCCTGGCGGGCGAGGACCAACTCGGCCTGATCTACGACAGCCGCGCCCTGGGC
This sequence comes from Phenylobacterium sp., assembly GCF_004799515.1. Lineage (GTDB taxonomy): Bacteria > Pseudomonadota > Alphaproteobacteria > Caulobacterales > Caulobacteraceae > Phenylobacterium. The sequence continues at coordinate 28,886 of NZ_SSMX01000039.1, forward strand.
GAGGCCGGCTACGCCCCGCTCACTGACTTCCTGCTGATCGCCAGGAAGGCGCAAGACGCCCATGAGACCGTGGTGCTACGCGCCCTGATCGACCAGCTCACCGCGCTGGACGATCTCTACAAGGGCCTGCCCACCCAGGCCGCCTTCCGCGCCTTCGCCCGCACGCGCCTGGCCCCCGCCTTCGCGCGCCTCGGCTGGGACGCCAAGCCCGCCGAGGCCGACAACGACGCCCTGGCGCGCCGCGACCTGCTCTCCGCGCTCAGCCAGTTCGACGATCCGGCCGTGGTCGCCGAGGCGCGCAAACGCTTCGCCGGCCTGGTGGCCAACCCGGATGGTCTGCGCGGCGCCAACCGCCTCACAGTCCTGCAGATCGTGGCCGCCCACGCCGACGCCGCGGCCTGGGACCAGCTTCACGCCATGGCCAAGGCATCCACCGAGAGCACGGACCGCAGCCGGCTCTACCGCTACCTGGGCGCCGCCCACGATCCGGCCCTGGCCGACAAGGCGCTGGCGCTCTCCCTCACCAAGGAGCCGCCGCCCACCGACGCCCCCAACCTGATCAGCAGCGTCGCCCGGGTCTTTCCGGAAAAGGCCTTCGACTTCGCCATCGCCAACCGCGCCGCGGTCGAGGCCATGGTCGAGCCCACCAGCCGCACCACCTATTTCGCGGTCCTGGCGAACGGCTCGGGGAACGCCGCCATCCTGCCCAAGTTGAAGGCCTTCGCCGAGACCGTGCCCGCCTCCACGCGGCCGGCGGTGACCCGGACCCTCTCGGGGATCAGCTATCGGCTGGACATCATCGCCAGGCGCCTGCCCGACGTCGACCGCTGGCTGGCGGCCAATCCGGGCTAGGCGGCTAGTCGCAGGGCGCGGCCTCGCCGGTGGCGAGGTCGATGCGGAAGCACTGGCGCTCGCCGGTGTCGCAGTCCTCGACCAGCAGGGAGACCGTGTCGTCGCGGTCAGGATCCCCTCTGTGGGACTCCAGGTGCTGATGCTCGACGAAGCTCAGCGCCGCATCCTCGAAGTTGCAGCCCTCGATGAGCAGGCTGCGGCCCGGGGCGTCCTCGACGCCATGCACGGAGAAGCGGCGCTGCGGGGGCAGGACGATCATGGCGCGGGGCTCCTTCGCCGGCTCAACGCCCGAGCCCGGAAAAGGATTCAGGCCTTGGCCGCATAGATCTTCGGCTTCAGCGGCTTGACCCGCAGGGCCAGGCCCGGCGCCACCCCGTTCGGAACCACGGCGCCGCGGGATTCCAGTTCGAACAGCCGGCCCTCGATCAGGCATTCGATCCGTACGTCCGGCCCGCGCACCGCCACAGCCTTGACCTCGCCCGCCAGGCCCGCGCCGTCGAGCGGGGCGAACATCACCTCGTCAGGGCGGAAGAAGACCTCCACGCGGCCCTGCGGCGCGTCGGCCGGGGCTTGCGTCTCCCAGTCGGCGACGGTCAGCCTGCGGCCCTCGACCACGCCCGGCAGGCGGCAGGCCGCGCCCAGGAAGTCGTAGACGAAGGCGTCGGCCGGGGCGGCGTAGACCTCGTTCGGCGCGCCCAGCTGGCGCAGCTCGCCGTCCTTCAGGATCGCCACCCGGTCGGCCAGGTCCAGCGCCTCCTCCTGATCGTGGGTCACGAAGACCGTGGTCACCCCGGCCCGGTCGTGCACCTCGCGCAGCCAACGGCGCAGTTCGCGGCGCACCTGGGCGTCCAGGGCCCCGAACGGCTCGTCGAGCAGCAGCAGGCTGGGCTCGATGGCCAGCGCCCGGGCCAGCGCCACCCGTTGCCGCTGACCGCCGGAGAGCTGCGCCGGGAAGCGCCCGCCCAGGCCGTCCAGTTGCACGAGGCTAAGGAGGTCAGCGACCCGATCGGCGGTCTCCGACTTGGACGGCCGCTCGCGCCGGGGCCGCACCGTCAGGCCGAAGGCGATGTTCTGGGCCACGGTCATGTGGCGGAAGAGGGCGTAGTGCTGGAAGACCATGCCCACGCGCCGGCGGCGCACCGGCAGGCTGAGGAAGTCCTCGCCCGCGAAGCGCACCTCGCCCGCGTCCGGCCGCTCCAGCCCCGCCAGCACGCGCAGCAGCGTCGTCTTGCCCGAACCGGACGGCCCGAGCAGCGCCAGGAACTCCTTGTCGCGGGCGTGCAGCGAGACGTTGTTCAGCGCCGGGAAGCGGCCGAACGACTTGGAAATCCCACGGATCTCCAGCGCCAGCGGGCTGCCGCTGGCGGGGTCGGCGTCAATGTCTTCGGTTGGCCGATAGTTCACCGGAGTGCCGCCATTCGAGTCCGGTCTTGAGGACCAGGGTGACGAGCCCGAGGGAGGCCAGGAGCGAGGCCGCCGCGAAGGCGCCGACGAAGTCATAGTCATTGTAGAGCACCTCGACGTGAAGCGGGAGCGTGGTGGTCAAACCCCGGATGTGACCGGACACCACCGAGACGGCGCCGAATTCGCCCATGGCCCGCGCGTTGCACAAAAGGACGCCGTAGAGCAGCGCCCAGCGGATGTTCGGGAGCGTGATCCGCCAGAAGGTCGTGAAGCCGCCGGCCCCCAGGGTCAGGGCCGCGGCCTCCTCGTCGCTGCCCTGGTCCTGCATCAGCGGGATCAGTTCGCGCGCGACGAAGGGGAAGGTCACCAGAATGGTCGCCAGCACCAGGCCGGTGGTGGCGAAGATGATCTTGACGTCGTGGTCGATCAGCCAGGTCCCGAACCAGCCCTGCGCCCCGAACAGCAGCACCCAGACCAGGCCCGAGACCACCGGCGACATGGAGAACGGCAGGTCGATCAAGGTCAGCAGCACCCCCTTGCCGCGGAATTCGAACCTCGCGATGCACCAGGCCGCCGCGATGCCGAAGACGGCGTTCAGCGGCACCGCGATGGCCGCCACCAGCAGCGTCAGCTTCATGGCCGAGACCGCGTCCGGCTCGGTGATGGCGGCCAGGTAATGGCCGATCCCCTTGGAGAAGGCGTCGCTGAACACCACGAACAGCGGCAGCAGCACCAAGACCGTCATGACGGTGGCCGAAGCGATCACCAGCAGGGGCGCGAAGCCCGGCAGGCGCGTCTGGCTGAAGGGGCGTCCGACCGCCGTCATACCCGCCCCCGCCGGGCCAGGAACAGCTGCAGGCCGTTGATCAGCAAGAGGCTGCCGAAGGCGATCACCACCATGGCCAGGCCCACGGCCGCGGCGCCGGCGTAGTCGTACTGCTCCAGCTTCATGACGATGATCAGGGGCGCGATCTCGGTCCTCATCGGCATGTTGCCGGCGATGAAGATCACCGAGCCGTACTCCCCGACTGCCCGGGCGAAGGCCAGGCTGACCCCGGAGATCAGCGCGGGCGCGAGCGTCGGCAGGATCACCCGCACCGCGCGCTGGAAGGCGTTGGCGCCCAGGGTCGTCGCCGCCTCCTCCACCTCGCGGTCGAGCTCCTGCAACACCGGCTGCACCGAGCGGACCACGAACGGCAGGCCGATGAAGACGAGGGCGATGAAGATGCCGAGCGGCGAAAAGGCGGTCTTGATGCCGAACCGCGCGGCGAAATGGCCGAGCGGCGCGGTGGGGGCGTAGATGGCTGTGAGCGCGATGCCGGCCACCGCGGTCGGCAACGCGAACGGCAGGTCGACCAGGGCGTCCATGATCCGCCGCCCGGGGAAGCTGTAGCGGGTCAGGGTCCAGCCGATCAGCAGGCCCAGCGGCGCGTTCAGCAGGGCCGCCAGGGCCGAGAGCCCGAAGCTCAAGCGGAACGCCGCCGCCACCCGGGGCGCCGTCAGCGCCCGCCAGACCCCGTCTAGCCCCAGCTCCCAAGGGCGCAGCGCCAGGGCCGTCAGCGGCAGGACCACGATCGCGCCCAGGTAGACAAGGGTGATGCCCAGCGACAGGCCGAACCCGGGCAGGATCGAATGCGCCACCCAGGGCGCCCGGCGCGGGCGGCCGCCGACACCCGCGCCGCCGGCCCCGAGCGGGGCCCCAAGTCCCCGGGGAAGGATCGCCTGATCGCTCACGCGGGCTTGTAGATCTGGTCGAACAGCGCCCCGTCGGCGAAGTGCGCGACGCTGGCCTTCTTCCAGCCGCCGAAGGCCTTGTCGATGGTGGCCAGGGGGATGGTCTTGAAGCTGGCCGCATACTTGGCCGCCGCCTTGGCCTCGCGCGGCCGGAAGTGGTGCTTGCCGACGATGTCCTGCGCCAGCGGGCTGTAGAGGAAGTTCAGATAGCCGGTGGCCTGCACGCGGGTCTTGTGGCGGTCGACGATCTTGTCCACCAGCGCCACCGGCGGCTCGGCCAGGATCGAGCTCGACGGATAGACGATGTCGAAGTTCGGCCCGAACTCGTCGATGGTCAGATAGGCTTCGTTCTCCCAGGACAGCAGCACGTCGCCGAGGTTGCGCTGGGCGAAGTTGGTGGTGGCGTCGCGCGCGCCCGCGCCCAGCACCGGCACGTTCCTGTAGAGCCTGGTGATGTAGTCCTTGGCCGCGCCGGGGCCGCCGTGCTGGACGCCGTAGTTGTAGGCCGCCAGGTAGCTCCAGCGTGCGCCGCCCGAGGTTTTCGGATTCGGGGTGATTACGCCCACGCTCGGCTTCACCAGGTCCGGCCAGTCGCGGATGCCCTTCGGATTGCCCTTGCGCACCAGGAACACGATCGTGGACGTGTAGGGCGTGGAATTGTCCGGCAGGCGGCTCTGCCAGTTGGCGGGCAGGAGCTTGGCCCGCTCGGAAATCTCGTCGATGTCGCCGGCCAGGGCCAGGGTGACCACATCGGCTTCCAGCCCCTCGATCACCGAGCGGGCCTGTTTGCCGGAGCCGCCGTGGCTCTGCTTGATGTCGAGGATTTCGCCGGTCTTGCCCTTCCAGTAGGCGGCGAAGGCGGCGTTGATCTCCTTGTAGAGCTCCCGCGTCGGATCGTAGCTGACGTTCAGCAGGGTGATCGTCCGCCCGGCCTGCGCCTGGGCCGGCCCGGCCAGCAGCGGACTGGCCAGCAGCGGCGCCGCGGCCAGGCCGCCCACCAGCATGCGGCGGGTCGGCGCCGAGGCGGGCGGAGAGAAGGTCGTCATGGTCTCAAGTCCTCAAGGCGAATGGGGGCTCTCAGAACGCGTCTCGAACGCGGCGACCGGACAAGCAGACCAACCCGCGGCAGGGCGCCGCGTTTCCCAGCGTTGCGCCCAAACCAGCGTGGACGGACTTCACAATGATGTGGCGCACGCGCGCGCATGCTCGGTCCCTCGCTCTCAAGCGAGGGGGAAGCTAGGCCGTTTATCCCTAGCCACCGAGTGGGATTAAGCTGGCAGGCGCCGCAGAAAAACTGACATCACAAACGCGAGAGACGCCACCTGATCCCTACGCCGCCGCCATCAGCACCCGGCCGGCGGTGAAGGCGGTCTTGGCGGCGAGGTCAGCCTTGGCCTCCTCGTATTCGGCTGCCAGCCGGGCGACGAGTTCACCGGCGGTCGGCACGCTCTTCACCGCGCCGATGCCCTGGCCGCAGCCCCAGATGTCGCGCCAGGCCTTGGCCTTGGAGTTGCCGCCGGAGCCAAAGTTCATCGCCGAGGCGTCGGAGACCGGCAGGTTGGCCGGGTCCAGCCCCGCGGCCACGATGGACGGGGTCAGGTAGTTGCCGTGCACCCCGGTGAACAGGTTCGTGTAGGTGATGTCCTCGCCGGAGCTCGCGACGATCATCTGCTGGTAGGCCGGGTCGGCGTTGGCCTCCTGGGTGGCGATGAAGGCCGAGCCCACATAGGCGAGGTCCGCGCCCATGGCCTGGGCGCCCAGGATCGAGCGGCCGTGGGCGATGGCGCCGGAAAGCGCGATCGGCCCGTCGAACCACTCGCGCAGCCCCTGGATCAGGGCGAAGGGCGACAGCTGCCCGGCATGGCCGCCGGCCCCGGCCGCCACCGGGATCAGGCCGTCGGCGCCCTTCTCTACCGCCTTGCGGGCGAAGCGGTCGTTGATCACGTCGTGCAGCACCGTGCCGCCATAGGAGTGGACGGCCGCGTTCACCGGCTCCTGCGCACCCAGCGAGGTGATGATCACCGGGACCTTCCACTTGGTGGTGGCCTCGACGTCGTGCTGCAGCCGGTCGTTGGATTTGTGCACGATGTGGTTCACCGCGAAGGGCGCCGACGGCGTGTCCGGATGGTCGCGGTCCCAGGCGGCCAGCTCCTCGGTGATCCGGTGCAGCCACTCGTCCAGCAGGCTGGCCGGCCGCGCGTTCAGCGCCGGGAACGAGCCCACGATGCCCGCCTTGCACTGGGCGATCACCAGGTCCGGGTTGGAGATAATGAACAGCGGCGAGCCGATCACCGGCAGGCGGAGGCGGTCACGCAGGACGGGTGGCAGGGCCATGGGAAATACCTCGCTTGGAATGTAAACACTGCTTATTTACGGCGTACGCTACAGATCGGATAGGCGCAAATCAAGGCTCCGCTTCCGCCAGCGCCTTGTCCATCGCCGCCAACAGGAGATCGCGGAGGAAGGGTGCGGCGAAGACGTGGATGTTGTGCCCCGCGCCTGGCGCGACGTGCAAGGCGACGCCCGGCTGGCGGGCGAGCCATTCCCGCTCCGGCGTGTCCACGAAGCTTGGGAAGCGAGGCAACGGGCGTTCGGGATAGAGCGCGACCTCGCCGAGCGCCACATCCGCCGGCGGCGCGCCCGCGAACAGATGGCCGTAGGTTCGCCCCTCCAGGCTGGCCGCGCCCTGGCCGAACACCGCCTCGAGGAAGGTCCGATCCGCTGGCGTCTCGCGCCAGCGGGCCTGCAGGCGCTCCGCCAGGGGCCAGAGCTTGCCGGTGTCCAGCGGCGGCTCCAGGGCGACGATCCGCGCGACCCGCGGATGGCGCACCGCCAGCGCCACCAGGGCGCCGATGGAGAGGCCGACCAGCATCACCGGCCGCCCGGCCAGGGCTATCCCGATCAAGTCGCTCACCGCCCCGCCCCAGGCCGCCACCGAGGTCTCGGCCAGGACCGGCGTCCCGTTGCCGGGCAGGCGCATCACCGCCGCGTCCCAGGCTGGCCCGACCACCTGGGCGGTCCTGATCATCTCGTCGGCGGGCGCCCAGGCGCCGGTGATCACCAGCACCATCGGCTTGGCGGAAGTCAGCGCGCCGGGCGGCGCCCACAGGGGAATGGGCCCAAGCCCGGTCTGGACCACCGTGGTCTGCATCCCCGCCAGCCTCTAGGCGTGCGGCCGGCCTGGCAAGGCCCCGAGAGCCGGCGATCTTGACGGCGCGCCCCGGGCGGGACCAATTCGCGCCCTATGTCTGTATCGACGACCGACACCGCTTCGCGCTCAGCCGACTTTCCGCCCGCCACCGAGGCGGACTGGCGCAAGCTGGTCGACAAGACCCTGGGTGAGGCGCCGTTCTCGTCCCTGGAAAAGGCCACCGCCGAGGGCTTGGCCGTCGCCCCGCTCTACGGCCAGGCGGCCAGGCCCAAGGCTCCGGCCCGTGCGGTTTCCGCCGACCGCGCCTGGGAGGTCGCGACCGTCACCGCCCATCCCGACCCGGCCCGCGCCAACGCCGAGATCCTGGCCGACCTCCTGGGCGGCGCGGCCGGCGCGGTGGTCCGCATCGATCCGGCCGGCAAGACCGGCGTCGCAGTGGGCTCGGCCGCCGACCTGGCCCGCGTCCTTGACGACGTGATCCTGGAGTTCGCGCCGGTGACCCTGGACGCGGGCTTCCTCGGACCGCAGGCCGCCGACTGGCTGGGCGCCGTGGCCAAGGCCTCGCCCACCGCCCTGGTCCGTTTCCACCTCGACCCCTTGAGCGCCTTCGCCGAGGCCGGGGCGAGCCCCGGGCCGATCGAGGCGCACCTGATCAGCGCCGCCAATGTCGCCGCGCGCCTGGCCGAGACCTACCCGCACGCCCAGTTCTTCCTGGCCTCAGGCCGCGTGGTCCACGAGGCCGGCGGCGGTGAGGCCGGCGAGGTCGCCTTCGCCGCGGCGGCCGCCATCGCCTACGCCAAGGCCCTGGCGCGCGCCGGGATGCCCATGGCCAAGGCGTTTGGGCACATCACGCTCGGACTCAGCGCGGACGCCGACTACTTCGTGACGATCGCCAAGCTGCGCGCCGCCCGCGCCGTCTGGGCGCGGATCGCGACAGCCTGCGGCGCCCAGCCCACCGCCCGCATCGAGGCCCGGTCCTCGCGCCGCATGCTGACCGCTCGGGACGCCTGGACCAACATGATCCGGCTCACCGCCGCCGGCTTCGGCGCGGCGGTCGGCGGGGCGGACACCGTGATCCTCGGCGCCTTCACCGACGCCATCGGCCTGCCCACCGCCTTCGCCCGCCGCCAGAGCCGCAACGCCCAGCTCGTCCTGATGGAGGAGGCCCACATTGGCCGCGTCGCCGACCCCGCCGCCGGCGCCGGCTACCTGGAAGCCCTCACCGACGAGATCGCCCGCGCCGCCTGGGCCCGCTTCCAGGCCATCGAGGCCGCCGGCGGGATTGTCGCGGCCCTCACCGCCGGCCGGATCGCCGAGGACGTGGCCGCCGTCCGCGCCGCCCGCCCGGCGGAGCCCAAGATCATCGGCGTCACCGCTTTCCCGCCGGCCAAGGAGACGCCCGTGGAGACCGAACTCACCGCCGCGCGCCCGGCCGCCGCCGCGCCCTCCCCCCGCCTGCCCGGCCCCGACAGCGCCTGCCCGCCGCTTGCGCCCATGCGCCTTTCGGGGGCTTTCGAATGAGCGGCTTCCCCGACTTCTCCCAGCTCGCCTTCGACGCGGGGCCGCCCCAGCCGCGGCCCCCGTCCGGCGAGCCCTGGCAGACCCCCGAAGGCATCGCGGTCAAGGCCGCCTACGGCCCCGCCGACACAGAGGGCCTCGACACCCTGGGCGGCTATCCGGGCCTCGCGCCATTCCTGCGCGGGCCCTATCCGACCATGTACCTGACCAATCCGTGGACCATCCGCCAGTACGCGGGCTTTTCCACGGCCGAGGACTCCAACGCCTTCTATCGCCGCAACCTGGCGGCCGGTCAGATGGGCCTCTCCATCGCCTTCGACCTGGCCACCCACCGCGGCTACGACAGTGACCACCCGCGGGTGAAGGGCGATGTCGGCATGGCGGGCGTGGCCATCGACTCGATCCTCGACATGCGCACCCTCTTCGACGGCATCCCGCTCGACAAGATGAGCGTGTCGATGACCATGAACGGGGCGGTGCTGCCGATCCTGGCCCTCTACATCGTGGCCGGCGAGGAACAGGGCGTGCCGCACAAGGCGCTGTCGGGCACCATCCAGAACGACATCCTGAAGGAGTTCCTGACCCGCAACACCTACATCTATCCGCCGACGCCCTCGATGCGGATCGTCTCGGACATCTTCGCCTACACCTCGAAGGAGATGCCGCGGTTCAACTCGATCTCGATCAGCGGCTATCACATGCAGGAAGCCGGGGCGACGCTGGACCTGGAGCTGGCCTACACCCTGGCCGACGGGATCGAATACGTCCGCGCCGGCGTCGCCGCGGGCATGACCGTCGACCAGTTCGCCCCGCGCCTGTCGTTCTTCTGGAACGCCGGCATGAACGCCTTCATGGAGATCGCCAAGCAGCGCGCCGCGCGTCTGCTTTGGGCCAAGCTGATGAAGGCCGAGTTCGATCCGCAGGATAGCCGTTCGCTCTCCTTGCGCGCCCACACCCAGACCTCCGGCTGGAGCCTGGCGGCGCACGACGTCTTCAACAACGTGGCCCGCACCACGGTCGAGGCCATGGCCGCGACCGGCGGCCAGACCCAGAGCCTGCACACCAACTCCCTCGACGAAGCCCTGGCTTTACCAACGGACTTCTCCGCCCGCATCGCGCGCAACACCCAGCTCTTCCTGCAGGCCGAGAGCGGCCAGACCCGGGTCATCGATCCCTGGGGCGGCAGCTACTACGTCGAGCGCCTGACCGCCGACCTGGCCCAGCGCGCGCTCACCCACATCGCTGAGGTCGAGGCCCTCGGCGGCATGGCCAAGGCGATCGAGAACGGCCTGCCCAAGCGCCGCATCGAGGAGGCGTCGGCCCGCACCCAGGCGCGCATCGACGCCGGTCTACAGAGCGTGGTGGGCGTCAACCGCTACCGCCCCGACGTGGCCGATGAGATCCCGATGCTGAAGGTCGACAACACCGCGGTGCGCGAGCAGCAGCTCGCCAAGCTCCAGCGCCTGCGGGCCGAGCGCGATCCCGCCGCTGTGGCCCGGGCGCTCGAGGCCCTGACCAACGGCGCCGCCGGGAACGGCAACCTGCTGGAGCTCTCCGTCGAGGCTGCGCGCGCCCGCGCCAGCCTGGGCGAAATCTCCGACGCCCTGGAAAAGGTCTTCAACCGGCACAAGGCCCACGCCAACGCGGTCAAGGACGTCTACCTGCGCGAAAGCGGCGTCACCGACCAGGCTCGTCAGGCCCAGGACATGGCCAAGGCCTTCACCCAGGCCGACGGCAAGAAGCCGCGTATCCTGATCGCCAAGATGGGCCAGGACGGCCACGACCGCGGCCAGAAGGTGATCGCCTCCGGCTTCGCCGACCTGGGCTTCGACGTGGAGATCGGCGACCTCTTCCAGACCCCCGCCGAGACCGCCGCCCAAGCCGTGGCCGACGGCGTCCACGCGGTGGGCGCCAGCTCGCTCGCCGCCGGCCACCTGACCCTGGTGCCCGAGCTGAAGAGCGAGCTCGCCCGCCTGGGCCGCGCCGACATCATGGTGGTGGTGGGCGGCGTCATCCCGCCGGAGGACTTCGCGGCGCTCCGGGACATGGGCGTCGCCGCGATCTTCACGCCCGGCACGACGGTCCCCGACGCCGCCATCTCGGTGATCGAGCGCCTGAACGAGCAGCTCGGCTACGCTCAGGAGCAAGCTGCCGAATAGCTACCGCTTCACCGCGACGCCCATGATCTCGAACCTGGCGCCGCCCAGCAGATGGTCGACGCCCAGGTAGGCGCGGGCCGGCATGGGCCCTTTGAAGTAGCTCCGATAGACTTCGTTGAAGGCCGCGTAGTCCGCCAGGTCCGACGAGAAGATCTGCACCCAGACGAGGTCGTCCATGGTCGCCCCGCCGGCCTCCACCTCGTGTTTGAAATTGTCGAGCGCGCGTTTGGCGGCGGCCGCCGCGGTGTCTCCGGCCACGGGCCCGCGGTCCGTCGTGCCAGCGACGTAGAGCGTATTGCCCGCCAGGACCGCGGCGCTGTAGGGCGGGGTCGCCCCGGCCGGCCCACCGGGCGCGGCGGGGACGTGCTGCAGGCCGGCCGCCGCCGCTTGGCCCACCGGCGCGAGCGCCAGGACGGCGGCGACGCATGCGAGGTTTCGAATCATCTGGCTTCTCCCCCAATTGAGGTGCGAAGCCTAACATTCCTCCCCAGGGGCGCAGGGTCAGGCCATATGTCCGACGAGATGCTGGAGCGCAGTACGATCCGCGCGGTCGCCTGGCGCCTCCTGCCGCTGATCCTCTTGGGCTACCTGGTCTCCTACATAGACCGGGTGAACATCAGCTTCGCCGCGCCGACCATGAACGCGCAGCTCGGCTTCACCGCCTCGGTCTACGGCTTCGGCGGCGGCCTGTTCTTCATCAGCTACGCCATCCTGGAGGTCCCCTCGAACCTGGCCCTGGCGAGGATCGGGGCGAAGCGCTGGCTGGCGCGGATCATGATCACCTGGGGCCTGGTGGCCATGAGCATGGCGCTGGTCCGTACGGACTGGCAGTTCTACCTCGTGCGCTTCCTGCTGGGCGCCGCCGAGGCGGGGTTCTTTCCCGGCGTGATCTACTACCTCGGCCTCTGGTTCCCGCAGAGCCACCGCGGCCGGGCGATCTCGCGGTTCTATATCGCAGCGCCCTTGGCCTCGGTGGTCATGGGCGCGGTGGCGGGCAGCCTCCTGGGGCTCGACGGCCATCTGGGCCTGCACGGCTGGCAGTGGCTTCTGATGGCCGAGGGCGCCCCCGCGGTCATCCTGGCCTTCGTCTTCCTGCGCTGGCTGCCCGATCGCCCCGCCGACGCCGCCTGGCTGTCGCCCGAGCAGAAAGCGTGGCTGCAGTCGCGCTTGGCCGCGGACAACGCCGCCGTCGCCGCCCCCGAACACGGCCAGGTCCGCGCGCTCTTCCGGCCGGTCGTGATCGCGCTGGTCGCGGTGAACTTCCTCTATCTCGGGCCCTACTACGCCTTCACCCTCTCCGCGCCGACCATCCTGAGGGAGGCCACCGGCCTTGACGCTGCCCATGTGGGCTACCTCGTCGCGGCCGGCGGGATCACCGGGGCGATCGGCATGGCCGCGACCGGCTGGAGCTCCGACCGACTGCGCGAGCGCTATCTGCATCTGGCGGTCCCGCTGATCCTGGCCGCCGCGTGCTTCGCGGTAATCGCCTTCGTCCCGGCGGGGCCCGTGGTGATGGCCGCCTACCTCGCCATGATGGCCTGCTACTTCGGGATCAGCGCCGCCTTCTGGCTAGCCCCCGGCGAGATCGTCCACCCGCGCGCCGTGGCGGTCACCGTCGCCGCCATCAACGGCCTGGGCCAGGTGGGTTCGTTCGTCTTCCCCTGGCTCTGGGGCCTGGCCAAGGACAGGACCGGCGGGTTCCATTTGGGCCTCAGCCTGCTGCCCGCCGCCTTCCTGATCGCCGCGGCCATCGTCATGGGCCTGCGCCAGGCGCAGCGGCGGCGCGCGCCCGCGCTCCGGCCCGATCCCGCCTGACGCCGCGCCGCGTCAGCGCGGAAGGTAGTCGTTGGCCTCGACGAGCTTGTAGCCCGGGGTCTCGGTCACGCACTGGCGCAGCAGGAAGGCGTGGCCCGATCCGAAGAACACCGCCACCCGGTCGCCCGGCTTGGCGAGCTGCAGCAGGTTGGCGCAGATTTGCAGGTTGCGGCGATACCAGGCGCTTAGCAGGTCCACGCCCGGCTGGTCGGAGTTCAGGCCGATGTGCAGCATGGCGCGGTAGAAGCCGTTGTCGGCCTTGATCCGCTCGGGGTCGTTGAGGAACCGCAGGTCGGCGGCCACGCCCTTCTCGGCCAGCAGCCTTGCCTCCTCAGCGACCTGGCGCTGGATGATGGCGTTCTGCTCATCCAGCAGACCCTTGAAACCGCGCGTCTCGGCGAAGTTCTGCAGCCGCTCGTAGGGGAAGTCGCCGTCGGCGTCGAGGCTGTAGACGCCTTCAGACCCCGCGGTCTTGGCCAGCCGGAATCCCAGCTGCACCACCTCGTTGCGCGACGGCGCGAGCGTGCCCGCGAGGTACTGCTTGTAGCGCTCGGCCACCACGTCGGCGGGCCATTCCACCCCGACCTTGGTGGGTTTGAAGCGGGCCAGGGCCGCGGTCACCGCCGCGATCTCGCCCTGCCGCTTCGGCTCCAGGACATCGTCGACCTTCAGGTTGTGGAGGTCGCGGCCCGGGTTCGACATATGGAAGACGCCCACCACCATCACCTCGACGGGCGGCGGCGAGGCCGGAGGGTCCGCGGCGCGCGCCTGTGAGGCCAGCGCCAAGCTCCCAAACGCGGCGGCGAGCAGCTTCCATCCCATCGACAGTCCTCCCGGGCCGCAGGGTAGGACCGCCGAGGGGCCGCTCAAGTGAACCATCGGTAATTCGAGACACGCGCGCCGGTCCGAACGAAAAAGGGGCCGGCGGTTTCCCGCGGCCCCTCATCCGTTCGTTCTACAGACCACCGCCGCCCGCCAGGGAGACGGCGATCCTGACCGCCTTAGCGGTTGGTCGGGCTGCCGCCGTTGAAGGCGGCGGCTTGCGTCGCGGCTTCCGACGGCTTGGCCGGCGGAGCCGAGGCGGCGGAGCGGCGCGGGCCCATCATCTGTTGGGCGGCGGCCAGCTCGTCGGCGTCCAGGGCGCCGTCATGGTTCTTGTCCAGCACGTCGAAGTACTTCAGCAGCTGACGGCCCATGTTGCCCTTCAGCTCCGCCTTCTCCAGCTTGCCGTCCAGGTTGTCGTCCATCATGCCGAGCAGGCGGGTCTTGCCCATCTCCTCGTCATAGTCGACGCGATGCTTCGAGGTCTCGTCCACCCAGCGGTAGCTGAGGTTGGTGAACAGCATCTCCTGGAACGACTGCTCGCCCCAGCTGACGTTGATCTTCGGGTCCGGGTTGGATGGGTTGCGCGCCGAGTTGTCGTAGACGTAGTGCGCCACCAGCCGCGAGCCCGCCGGCACCTTGATCGGCTCGGCGAAGGTGTAGGCCCGCTGCCAGTTGAAGTCGTAGCGCGGCAGGGACAGCAGCAGCTTCATCTTGCCGTCCGGATACTGGATCCAGAGGTCCGACGAATAGGCGCGGTAGTGCGCGTGCGGGAAGGCCGAATAGAGCAGCGCGTCGTGCGGGAACTGCACATAGGCCACTTCCTTGTGCCGCGCCTCGCCCGCCGGGATCTCGATGGTCGGATCCATCACCACCACGCTGTGCATGATCAGCTCCGGCGGCTTGTCGTAGAAGTAGAGCGCGACCTGGCTCTTATCGACCACTTCCTTGCCGTAGGGCGTGTAGTGCATCTGGAAGCCGTAGGCGCCGCCCGGCGGCAGGTAGACGCCGGCGTTGGCCGGCTCCATCGAGCTTTCCGCGCCCACCGCATAACCCGCGCCCAGCGAGGCGGCCCACTTGGTCTCGGAGGAGTGGCCGTCCTTCGGCATCTCTTCCATCCAGCCGGTCAGGAGGTGGTGCACGCCTTGGCGCGAACCCGGCTTCACCGTCGAGGCGCGGACCCACTTGCCTTCGGTCAGCGTGCCGGCCACCGCCGGACGCTGATAGTCCACCACGCCCGAGGCCGGGATGGTGAAGGCCGGCACGTCGATGATCAGGTCGGGCTTGCCCAGCGGCCATTCGGCGGCCACGCGCTTCACCGCGCCCAGGGGATCCGTACCCTCGCCGCGCGGCGCGCCCTCGTCCACCCAGTGGACCAAGGTCTTGATCTCGTCGGGCGACAGACGCTTGTC
>NZ_SSMX01000004.1 GCF_004799515.1 Phenylobacterium sp.
GCGCCGGCCAGGATGGCCGGCAGGGCGTAGTTGCCCTCGTGGCAGGCGTATTCGTAGACGATGCCCTGCAGCGGCGCGAAGTCGTACTCGCCGCCCCAGGGCGCGTCCCAGGTGTCCGGGTCTTCGACCTGGAAGCGGTAGTTGACCCGGGTCGGCGAGACGCGGGTGAACCACTCGGTCACCTTCAGGTTCTTCCAGGATCCCATGAAGGCCTGGCCCTGCGGGATGTTGGTGGTCTCCACGACCAGGGTGTTCCCCTCGAAGTGGCCGATCGAGTCGCCCATCCACTGGCGGACGCCGTCGGTGCGGTGGCCGCCCTTCAGCCGGATGATCCGCACGTCATGGATCAGCTCGACCTGGATCACCACGGCGTCCGGGGACTGCTGGATGTAGTAGTTGTTGTTGTAATAGCCGTTGGGGAGCATCGGCGGGCCGGCGTTCTGGCCGAAGCCCATGATGCAGCGCTCACCCAGCGAGCGGTATTCATAGCTGTCGTAGACGTCGCGGTAGGCGCCGCGGGCGGGCGCGGGCCCCTTGCGCGCCGGCGGCAGGCCATTGGGCGTGGTGATGATCGAGGAGCGGTATTCGCCGTTCACCGCCATCATGTGGTTGCCGGGATCGATCCAGAAGGTGTTGTAGCCGCCCACGTCGCCGCCGCCGGAGGCCAGGTCGGGACGGATGGCGATAAGCTTCGATTCCGGGGAGTTCTTGTCGGTGACCGCGCCGGGCCCCTTTACCTGATCGGTGGGCGCGTCAGCGGCGGCGATGGCCTCGGCGAACACCTTCTCCATGGCCGCGGCCTTGGCCTTCGGAACGATCAGCGAGTCCGACACCTTCGGATTGCGCACCAGCGGCGTCATGGTGGCGTTGGACCAGTAGCCGGAAATGTCCGGCTGCCCCATGGCGTTCTTCGGCGTCCTCCAGCCTGGCGGCGAAACGGTCGGGTCGATGGCGGGCGCCGCGGCGGCGGCCTTCGCCGCAGGGGCTTGGGCCCCCGCGGTCTGAGCCATCGCACCTGGGCCGGAGGCAAGCAGGCCCGCGCCGGCGGACAGGACAAGCGTCCGCATCATCTTGGCCATCTCTTCCTCCCGCCCCCTCCGGGCCGCTCCCTTACTCGGAGCTTTTTGGTGGTTTCCGCGCCGCGGCGCGGCGAGCGCCTTAGCGCCCGCCGGCCGCCGGTGTCGACGCCGGCATCGGAGCCGGCGACTGCGCCGGGGCGCTGTCAGCCGACTTCGCGCGGGCCGGACGCATCTTGGCCATCATGGTTTGGGCCGCAGCCAGTTCCTTGGCGTCGATCGCACCATCATGGTTGGTGTCGATCATGTCGAAGTACTTCAGCAGCATCTTGGCCGGGCTTTGCGGCCCGCCCTTCAGCTCGGCCTTCTCGATCTTGCCGTCCATGTTGTCGTCCAGCACGCCCATCATCAGGTTGGCCTGGAGCATCTTTTCATACTCCGGCGTCTGGTGGGCCACGGTCTCGTCTGTCCAGCGGTAGTGCAGATAGGTGGCCATCATCTCTTCGCTGGTCTGCTCGCCCCAGTAGACCGTCTTGTTCGGGTCCGGGTTGCCGGGGTTGCGGGCCGAGTTGTCGTAGGTCCACTTGGCGATGATCTTCGAGCCCGCCGGCACCTTCAGCGGGTCCTTCAGGAAGTACTCGTACTGCCAGTTGAAGTCGTAGCGCGGCAGGGCCAGCAGCTTCTGTTCCTTGCCGTCCGGATAGAGGATGGAGACCTGGGTCGAGCCGCCGCGCACGTGGGCGTGCGGGGTGATCCCGTAGAGGATCGCGTCCTTCGGGAACTCGATGTAGCTGGTCTCGTGGTGGAATTCCTCGTGCGCCGGGATCTCGATCGAGAAGTCGAAGATGCCGAAGGTGCGCAGGATGTACTTCGGCTCCTGCCCCTTCGGGTAGAAGTAGATGCCCATCTCGGTGTTCTCGGTCGTGGCCTTGCCGTAGGGCGTGTAGTGGTTCTGGAAGCCCACCCCGCCGGAGGGCGGCACCCACACGCCGGTGTCGACCGGCTGGATGTTGGAGCCGCGTCCCGGGCCGTAGCCGCCCAGCGAAGCGCCCCACGAGCTTTCCGAGAAGGTCTCGCCCTGGTGGTCGGTGGCGACCACGCCGGTCAGGATGTGGTGCACCACCTGGCGGTCGGAGACGCGGAAGGTGGTGGCCTTCATCCAGCGGCCCTCGGCCATGGCGTTCGCCACCACCGGGTGCTGGTAGTCCATGACGCCGGTGGCCGGGATCTGCACCGCCGGCACCTTCAGCACCACGTCGGGCTTGCCGAGCGGCCATTCGGGGGCCTGGAAGTTGATCTTCTTCAGCGGGTCCTCGCCCTCGCCGCGCGGCGCGCCGGCGTCGATCCAGTGGACCAGGGTCTTCATCTGGTCGGGGGTCAGGCGGTCGTCGTCCTTGAAGGCGCCCACGGTCTCGTCGGCCAGGTAGGGCGGCATACGGTGGGTGCGGATCACCTCGCGGATCATCGGCGAGAAGCCCTTGATCTGCTCATAGGTGTTCAGCGGCATCGGCCCGATCCCGCCCGGCTGGTGGCAGGTGGCGCACTTGGCCTGGATGATCGGGGCGACGGTGTGGGCGTAGGAGATCTGGGCGAAGGTCGCGGCCTTGGCCCGTTCCGGGAAGGCGATCAGCTCGCCCTTGGCTTCGCGGGTGGTCAGCGCGACCTTCTGGCCGGCGACCAGGGCGTCGACGGCGGCCTTGGCCCCGTCCACCGGGCCGCGGTAGGCCACGGTCCAGCCGCGCGGGTCGATGACGATCACTTCGTCGGCGCGGGTGATGCCCAGTTCTTCGCCCACCAGCTGCTCGTAGTCGAACAGGATCGGCATCTCGAGGCCAGCCGCCTTGGCGTCAGCGATCACCGGATCGCGCTTGTCGCCAATGCGGCTGTCGACCGCCAGCATGTCGACCTTCTGGCCGGCGTAGGCGGCCTTCAGCGCCATCAACGCCTTGGCGTCGGCGTGGATCTGCTTGTCGGCGGAGGCGTAGGTCACCAGCACGACGGCCTTGTCGTCGGCCATGTGGTAAAGCTGGCGGCCAAGCAGGTCCTGGTCGGCCAGGATGAAGTCATCCACCCGCGCCGGACCCGCGACCTTGGTCGCCTCGGCCTTGGCCTGGCTGACGCCGTGCGGCGAGGCCGCGAACGCCAGCGCGCCGGTCGCGGCCGCCGTGGCGCCCAGCGCCAGCATCGTCTTGCCTGAAAGCTTCATCGCCTGTCTCCGTCCCTGCACCAGCGCGCGGATCCCGGGATGTCCGCGCTACTGCCCGCCGTTTTTCCTTACGCCCGCCACATTACCAAGCAATGTCCGGGCCGCCCTCGCCCCTTGACCTCGCGGAACCGATCACGCAGTCCACAAGGGCGCAGAGCGCACTTACGATACACAGTGGATCATAACGGAAAACCCCAGCCGATGGCAACCGTTTCGGACGTTTCGGATGCCCGTGTTGTGCGCACCCGCGACGCTTTACGGCAGGCCATGACCGAGCTGGCCGCCGAAAGCCCGTTGGACGCCATCACCGCACGCGCCATCGCCGCGCGCGCCGGGGTCGGCTACGCCACCTTCTTCCGCCACTACGCCGACAAGGACGCCCTGTTGTCCGAGGTCGCGGACCGGCTGATTCGCCAGTTCCTGGAGCAGGTCCGCCCGATGCTGCTGCAGCACAATCGCCGGGCGGCGGCCCGCACCATGTGCCAGTTCGTCCTCGACCACCTGGCTATCTACCAGGCGCTGATCGCCGGCGGCGCCGGCGTCACCGTGCGCGAGCAAATGCTGCGCCAGACCCTGATCACCATGAGCGAGACCCGCCGGCGCAAGCCTGAAGGGCCGATGGACGACTTCGTCCTGTTCCACATCGTCTCGGCGGTGCTCAACCAGCTCGCCTGGTGGCTGCGCAACCTCGACACCGTCGATGTGGACGCCATGGCCGAGATCATCGAGCGCACGGTGCTGACCCCGATCAGCGAGTTGCGCCGCACCCCGCCGGAAGGGCTCTGAGGCCCGACAAATTTTGCGCCGCCCTGTCGGGGCCGGGTAGGGTCGGGCGTCCTAAGCACGCCCCAAGGAACCCGGCCATGCTCTACGCCCTGCTCTGCTACAACTCCGAAGAGGTCGTCTTCTCCTGGAGCAAGGCGCACGACGATGCGGTCATGGCCAAGCTGAACCTGGTGCACGAAAAGCTGGCGGCGCAGAACAAGCTCGGCCCGTCCTTGCGCCTGGTGCCCACCACCGCGGCCACCACCCTGCGCAAGACCAGCGAGCCGCCGCTGGTGATCGACGGCCCCTTCGCCGAGACCAAGGAGCAGCTCCTCGGCTTCTACGTCATCGACTGCGAAGACCTGGAGGGGGCCCTGGGCGTGGCGCGTGAACTGGCGGTGGCCAACCCCGGCGGCGCCTATGAGATCCGCCCCGTCCACTTCTTCCAGCCGGGAACCCTGCCGCAAGGGACCGTGGCGGGATGAGCGAGGACCTCGCCTGGATCGACGCGGCGCTGACCTCGGCGCGGCCCCAGGCGGTGGGCGCGCTCCTGCGCTATTTCCGCGATCTCGACACCGCCGAGGAAGCCTTCCAGGAAGCCTGCCTGCGCGCGCTCAGGACCTGGCCGCAGAAGGGGCCGCCGCGCGATCCCGCCGCCTGGCTGATCATGGTCGGGCGCAACGCCGCCCTCGACCACGTGCGCAAGACCGCGCGTCAGACGGAGCTGCCGCCGGAGGACGTCATCTCCGATGTGGACGATGTCGAGACGCCCATGGCCGAGCGGCTCGACGGGGCGCACTACCGCGACGACATCCTGCGGCTGATGTTCATCTGCTGCCATCCGGAGCTGCCGGCCACCCAGCAGATCGCGCTCGCCCTGCGCATCGTCTCGGGCCTGTCGGTCCGGCAGATCGCCCGCGCCTTCCTGGTCTCCGAGGCGGCCATGGAACAGCGGATCACCCGCGCGAAGGCCCGCATCGCCAGGGCCGAGGTGACCTTCGAGGCGCCGGGCCCGGCGGAGCGCGCCGAGCGGCTCGCGGCGGTGGCGGCCATGGTCTACCTGGTGTTCAACGAGGGCTACACCGCCGGCGCCGAGGCGCCCGACGCCCGCGCCGGCCTGGCGGGCGAAGCGATCCGCCTGGCGCGCCTGCTGCTGCGCCTCTTCCAGACCGAGCCGGAGATCATGGGCCTGACCGCGCTCGTCATGCTGCAACAGGCCCGCGCCGCCGCCCGCTTTGATCCCGAGGGCGCGGCCATCCTGCTGGAGGACCAGGACCGCGGCCTCTGGGACCGCAAGCTGATCTCCGAGGGCCTGGCGCTGATCGACAAGGCCCTGCGCCATCGCCGGCCCGGCCCCTACCAGGTGCAGGCCGCCATCGCCGCCCTGCACGACCGCGCCCAATCCTTCGAGGACACCGACTGGGTGCAGATCGAGGCGCTCTACGCGACGCTCGAAGTCATGACGCCCTCGCCGGTGGTGACGCTCAACCGCGCCGTGGCCGCCAGCAAGGCGCGCGGACCCGCCGCGGCCCTGGAGCTGATCGAGACCTTGGCCGAGCCGCTGGCCGGCTATTTCTACTTCCACGGCGCGCGCGGGGCCTTCCTGCTGCAGCTCGGCCTTTCCGCCGAGGCGCGGGAGGCCTTCGACCGGGCCATCGCTCTGGCCAACACCGCCGCCGAGGCCGCCCATATCCGCGGCCAGATCGACCGGCTGACGGCGGACGCCGCCGCCAAGGCGAGCTAGGATCGCGGCTCAAGACCGCCGACGACCGGAGCGCCTCCCATGCCTGACCCCTTGCCGCCGCGCGGGACCGACTGGGCCACGCTCAAGGCCCGCATGGCGGACTACGCCACGGGCGACGTGCGCTGGCGCGAGGGCAAGACCGCCGTCTACGTCTTCAACGCCGGCCCCGAGGTCGAGCAGGTGCAGAAGGAGGCCTACGCCCTCTTCCAGTCGGAGAACGGCCTTGGCCCCGCGGCCTTTCCCAGCCTGAAGCGGATGGAGGCCGAGGTGGTGGGCTTTGGCCTGTCGCTGCTGCACGGCCCGGAGGGCGCGGCCGGCGTCATCACCTCGGGCGGCACGGACTCCATCACCATGGCGCTGAAGGCCGCCCGCGACTTCGCGCGGAAGGAAAAGGGCGTCGAAGGCCCGCTCAACATCGTCCTGCCGCGCTCCGCCCATCCGGCCTTCGACAAGGCCTGCGCGGTGATGGAGATCGAGGTCCGGCGCGTGGGCCTGCGGGACTACCTGGCCGACCCTGAAGCCATGGCCGCCGCGGCCGACGCCGCGACCGTGATGATCGTGGGCTCGGCGCCCAACTTCCCCTACGGGCTGATCGACCCGATCGAGGCCCTGTCGGAACTGGCGGTCGCCCGCGACCTCTGGCTGCACGTCGACGCCTGCGTTGGCGGCTATATCGCCCCCTTTGTGCGGATGAACGGCGGCGACGTCCCGACCTTCGACTTCGCGCTGCCCGGCGTGCGGTCGATGTCGGCGGACCTGCACAAGTACGGCTACTGCGCCAAGGGCGCCTCGACGGTGTTCTTCCGCTCCGAAGCCCTGATGAAGTTCATGATCTTCGACTTCAAGGACTGGCCCGGCGGGCGGATGGTGACGCCGACGCTGGCCGGCACCCGGCCGGGCGGGGCGATCTCGGCGGCCTGGGCAGTGATGAACTTCCTGGGCGTCGAGGGCTACCGCGCCAAGCACGCCCTGGTGACCGAGGCCCGGGAAAAGATCGCGGCGGGCGCCGAGGCCCTGGGCTTCCGCGTCCTGGGCCGGCCGCAGCTCGGCCTCCTGGCCTTCAGCCGCGACGACATCGATTGCGTGGCCGTCTGGGGCAAGCTGCGCGAGCGCGGCTGGTTCTCCGGCGTCACCACCGAGCCCAAGAGCCTGCACCTGATGCTCTCGCCGGTGCATGCGCAGGTCGCCGACCAATACCTCGCCGATCTCGCCTGGGCGGCCGAGGCCGTGGGCGGCGTGGCGGCGAAGGCGGAGGCGCGCTACTCCTGAGCCGGCGCCGCCAGCCGGGCGGACAGGTCCAGGATGCGCGGCGCGGCCAGGCCGCCATAGCGATGGTTGATCCGCTCCAGATCGCCGCGGGTCCGCGCGGCGTCGAGGGCGGCGTCGACTTCGCCGGTCAGCTTCGTCCAGCAGGCCTGCGCCTTGGGCGACGGCGGGCCAGGCGGCGCTTCAAGGGCCGTCAGCGCCTCGGCCAGGTCAGACGGCGGCGCGGGCTCATGGCTGAGCCCGCCCACCGGGTGCGAGACGACGCCGGCGACGCACCGGCGGCCGAGCGAGACACGGCTCGCCGCCTCCTGCTGCAGGTGAAGCTCGTCACGCGCGCCGGTGACGAACACCAGCCGTGAACCTGCCCGGAACCGGTCGAAGAGGTCGCGGGGCGGCAGCGGCGTCTCGGCGCCGCCAATCGGGTCGGCGCCGGCGTCCAGCAGCGCGCCCCGGAAAAGGTCCGGGTAGGCAAGCGCCACGCGCAGCGCCACCCGCGCGCCGCCGGAGAACCCGGCCACGTAGACCCGCCGCGGGTCAACCTTGTAACGCTGGATGACGTTGAAGGCGGCCAGCACCGCCAGCGGCTCGCGCCGGCCAAGCGGGCTGTCGGCGTTCCCGGAGCGCGCGGCGCTCACGAAGATCAGGCCACGGTCGGCGAGGATCGGACCCCAGCCGTCAGGCGCGTGGTTGTCTTCCCACGGGGGAATGAAGACGAGCACGCCATAGCCGGCCGGCGGCGGCGGCGCGCCCGGGACCTGCACCCGGAACCGCTCGGCGGCCAAGTCCACCGGCTGGTCGGCGATCGTCTTGCCCGCCGCCGTCAGCCGCCCTGGCAGTTCAGCCGCGGTGAGCGGGCTCAGGAACCGCCGCGCCAGCTCCAGATTGCCGGACAGCGGCGTCGTGCGGTCGAAGAGCGTGTCCTCGGATGCGGGCTGGGCCGCGGCGGGACCGGCCACGGCCGCGAGGGCGCCGAGCGCAAGGGCGAGACCGCGGAGGCAGGACATCCGCCCATTCTGGCTCCGTCCGGCCGCGCGACGTTTCGATGCCGGCCGCACAGTCCGGAACCGGCGCCGGTTGCCAGCTACCCCACCTCGAGGCCGGCGGCGCGCATCATCAGCCGCATCAGCTCGGCCTGGCGTTTGACGCCGGTCTTCTCGAACACGCGGGCGAGCTGGACGTGCACGGTGTTCAGGCTGAGGCTGAACCGCTCCGCCGCCTCGCGTTGCGTCAGGCCCTCGAACATGGCCAGCGCCAGGCGCGTCTCGGCTGCGGTGAGGCCGAAGAGGTCGCGCAGCTTCTGTTCCGGCAGGCGGACGCCGGCCTCCAGGTCGGTGACGCAGACCAGGATCGACGGCCCCGTGTCGCCGACCGCGAGATGCTCGCCGCGGATCGGCGCCACGGTGATCGACAGCGGCGACCGGCGGCCGGGCGTCGCCAGCGCCATGGACCCACCGCAACGCCGCCCGGGGTCGTTGGCGCCGGCGGTGGCGATCAGGGCGTGCAGGCGGCGCGCCTCCGTCAGGTTGCGCGCCGTCAGCCGCTGGTCGGCCACGCGCAGGCCCTCCGGCTCGCCCGCAAGCCGCTCGCCGACGTCGTTGGCCCGCCGCACGCGCCCGTCGGTGTCGAGCAGGAATAGGCCATGGGTCGACCGCTCGAAGACGGTCGCCAGTTCGTCGTTCTCGCGCCGCACCGCGCTCAGTTTGCGGGTGATGTTGAAGGCGCGGATCAGGTGCGGATGCAGGCGTCGGGCGATCTCCAGGTCGGAGTCGCCGAACTGCTCCTTGTGCGGCGGACGGGTGATGTTGAGCGTCGACTGCACGCCGCCGCGCCGCGCCAGGCGAATGGTGACAAACGAGTGGATGTCCTGGGGCAGCAGGAAGTCGTTGTAGTACTCCAGGGCGGTGAACTGCGCCTTGGACATCAGGTCCTCGTCGGTGGCGATGTTCAACGGCCACGGCTCGGTCAAGGTCGCCCCGCCGATCGGCACGAACGGATTGGTCGCGTAATAGTACTGGAAGTAGGAATCCTGTGCGGTCTGCTCGAGCCGCGCGATGACGCCCTGGCCCCCGCCGCTATAGAGGTTGAGGGACGGCATCCACGCCTTGGCGCCGCCGATCAGGTCGGCGAAACGCGCGATGGTGGGCTCCCAATCGGCAGGCTCGACCGCCGTGCCGTAGAGCAGGTCCAGATACGCGCCGAACTCAGCCTCGCTCACCAACGGGCGATCTCCCCCAGAGACCCTTGATCTCTTAGCGGAAAAACGGCCCTGACGGCGCCCCAAAACGACAGCGACGGCGCAGAGACCTTTCGCCCTTATGGTCGCAGCGTCCGATCGATCGCCGCCTGCAGGTCCTGAAGGCGGAACGGCTTGCGCACCACTGGCGCCCGGCCGCGGTAGTGCTCGTCGATCCCGGCCGAGCCGTAGCCCGTCGCGAACACGAAGGGCACGCCGCGGGCGCTCAGGAGGTCGGCGACGGGAAAGGACATGCGGCCGTCGAGGTTCACGTCGAGGATGGCCAGGTCGATGCTTGCCTCGGAGGCCAGCTCCAATGCCTGCGGCAGCCGCATGGCCAGGCCCACCACCTCATGGCCCAGGTCGGTGAGCATGTCCTCGATCAGCAAGGCGATGGTCATCTCGTCCTCGACGACCAGGATCCGCTTGCGGTCCGCCACGCCTCAGGCCTTTTCGTCGGGGTGAAGCGGCGCGTCGACGCGGCAGATCAGACCGGCCGGATCGAAGACCAGACGCACCTCGCCGCTCAGCTCGGCGGCCAGCCCGCGCTCGATCAGCCGGGAGCCGAAGCCCCGGGCTGTCGGCGCGGCCACCGGCGGGCCGCCGGTCTCCCGCCATTCCAGATGCAGCCGCTCGCCCTCCGCCCGGCTCCAGGCGATGACGACGCGCCCGGCCGCCACGGACCAGGCGCCGTATTTGAGCGCATTGGTGGCCAGTTCGTGCAGCGCGATCGCCAGCGACAGCGCGGTCTTCGAACTCAATTCGACGCGCGGGCCTTCGATATCGTAGCGGCCTGCGTCGCGGGCGAAGTAGCCCTCCATCGCCCGCTCGATCACGTCGCGCAGCGCAGCACCGACGCCGCGTTCGCCAGTGAGCAGGTCGCTGGCGCGCGCCAGGGCGGTGATCCGGCCGGTGAACTTGTCCTGCGCCTGCTCGAGGTCGTCGGCGTTGCGGAAGGTCTGCGCGCCCAGCGCCTGCATCATCGCCAGCGTGTTCTTCACCCGGTGGTTCAGCTCGTTGACCACCAGGCGCAGGTGTTCCTCGGCCTGCTTGCGCGCCGTGACATCGCTGGCCGCGCCGAACCATTCGAGGATGGCCCCGTCGTCGGCGAACAGCGGCACGGCGCGCGAGGAGGTCCAGCCGACCGAGCCGTCGCTGCTGCGCACCCGGTGTTCCAGATGGAAGGGCCGCCGCTCCCGGATCGCCTCGTCGATGGCCGCCAGGATGTGCGGCTGGTCCTCCGGCAACAGGTATTCGTCGATCCAGGCGATCGATGGGCTTTCGGTGTCGGCGAGGAAACCGCGGCCATCGAGCTGGCGCATCTCGCGCCAGTTGGGGCTCATCCGGTAGACCACGTCGGAGGTGGCGTTCACCAGGGCGCGGAACCGCTCTTCGCTGGCGCGGACCCGCGCCTCGGCTTCTTCGCGCTCCCGCTCCGCCCGCACCTGCCCTGTCGTCTCCACGACGATGGCGAGCACGCCGGCGGGCGTCTGGTCGTCGCCCAGCACCGGGCCATAGTTCAGGTCCATCCAGACCTGCTCGGCGACGTCGTTGCGGTAGAGGGTGAGGTTCTGGTCCTTGAACGACAGCGTCCCGCCGGCCAGGCCGACCTCCAGGACGCGGGCGTTGAAGTCCGCCACCTCGGCCCACCCTTCCAGCACCTTCGAGCCGAGCAGGCGCGGGTGGCGTTGGCCGGCGAACACCGAATAGGCGTCATTGTAGATCATCACGCCGTCCGGGCCCCACAGCATGACCAGGGGCAGCGGCGACTGCAGGACGATGTTGGTCGCGGTGCGCAGCGCCGGCGGCCAGCCGGAAATGGGGCCGAGGCTCGTCTGGCTCCAGTCGAACCGGCGGATCAGCTCGCCGAGCTCGCCGCCCCCTGCGGGGAAGGCGGCGTCACTGCCCCTGCTCCCTGACGCGTCAACCTGTTCCCGCAAATGGAGGCTCCATGCGTGCGGTCACAACGACGCGTCGCCCCGCGCGCCGAGACCGGTCTAATCTTGTGCGATCAAGCCCCCCGCCTGATCCCGCTTCCGAAACGCCCCAAGGGCTTGATAGTCGCCTCACTCGGGAAATGACAAGGCGCGGCGGGGCCTAGGTCCGCCGCGGAATGACCGGCAGCATCACCCGGCTGGGCCGGCCGGCGTCGACGAAGACCGTGTTCCGCGCCACCCGCCGCGTCAGGCCGGTCCCTTCCGGCGCGCCGGTGTTCGGGTTGACGTCGAAGTGCGGGAAGTTGCTGGACGAGACGTCGAGCCGGATGCGGTGTCCGGCCTTGAACAGGTTGGCGGTCGGGAAGGCCGCGACCTTGATCCGATAGGGCTGCCCCGGCGTCATCATGGCGGGATGCTCCCAGCTGTCGCGGTAGCGGCAGCGCAGGATGCCGTCGGTGAGGTTCAGCGCGTAGCCGTCGGGATAGTCGGCGCTGGGCGGATAGACGTCGATCAGCTTGATGGTGAAGTCGGTGTCGGGGCCGTCGGAGGCGATCCACAGCTCGGCCTCGACGGCGCCGGTGACCTCCACGTCGGCCGCCAGCGGCGGGGTTTGGAACACCAGCACGTCGGGCCGGGCCTCGAGCGGCAGGTAGGGCTGGCGCGAGCCGTAGACGCTTGGGCCCTCGCGCTGGTCGTAGCCGCCGCCGCGCATCAGCGGCTCGCCCGAGGTGATGGTGCCGCCGATGCTGGGGACCGGATGGGCCGGGTCGAAGTCATAGAGGATCGCCGCGGCGTCGGCCTTCGGCGCGTCGATCGCCAGGAGGCCGTCCGCATGCAGATGATAGGCGGTGAGCCGGGCGTCGGGGATCGGCCAGGCGCTCTCCGTGCGCCAGCGGCCGCCGTGCATCAGCCGGCCCTCCGGCGTCTTGGCGCCGAGACCCTTGCCGTCCTGGCCGCCGCCCATGACGAAGAGGCGCACCGGCGGGTCGGGATCGGTCTTGCTGGAGCCCTTCAGGTGGCGGTCGAACCAAGCCAGGCGCTGGGCGTCGTAGTCGGCGTGGCCCAGGCTATCGAGCGTCGCCCCCGGCCCGAACTCGATGTCGCCGGAATAGGTGGTCGAGCGCGCGCCGTGCGTCCACGGCCCCATGATCAGCCGCACCGGCTGCGACTTCAGCTTCGACAGCGCCACATAGTTGTCGGTCGTCGAGCGCGAATAGGCGTCGTACCAGCCGGAAATGTGGATCATCGCCGCGTCGGCGTATTGGGCGTAGGAGCCCTCGGCGTAGATGCCGACCTGCTTCCAGTAGGCGTCGAAATTCCCGTGCCGCCACTGGTCCAGGACATAGGCCTCGTAGTCGGGGATCAGCGAGAGCGGCGTATGGCCGGGCTTCCAGGGCATGGAGGCGAACCAGGCCTTCAGGTCGACGCCCTTCAGCGCCGCCATCAGCCTGGGGTCCTTCTGCGCCTCGGGGCTTTCGAGGCCGAGGTTATAGGCCCAGGTCACCTGCTTCAGCTCGAAGGCGCCGCCCTGGCGGATGCCGTCCTGGTAGGCGTTGGCGAAGCCGCCGCAGTCCAGCACCATGGCCTTCAGCCCCGGCGGATTCAGGCAAGCGAGCGCGCCCTGGGTGTGAGCGGCGTAGGAGAGGCCCATGGTGCCGATCCGCCCGTCGCTCCAGGGCTGTCCAACCAGCCAACGGCAGGTGTCGAAGCCGTCGTTCCCCTCGTTCAGGTATTTGACGAACTCCCCCTCGGAATCGTAGCGGCCGCGGCAGTCCTGGAAGACCACCACATAGCCCTGGCGCACGTAGATGGCGGCCACCTCGGCGCGGGTCTTCGGCGTCTTGGGATTGGCCTGGGTGATGTCGCGGAAGCTGGTGACGTTGCGGCCGTAAGGCGTGCGCTCCATCACCGCCGGGAAGCGGCCGGGCGCCGGCTTGCCGCCGCGCGCCGGGCGGTAGACGTCGGTGGCGAGCTTCACCCCGTCGCGCATGGAGACGCGGACGTTGCTCTCCAGCAGCACCTCATAAGGACCTTCGGCCGCCGTGGCGGCGGCGGGCGCAGCGGCGGCCAGGCCGGCGGCGGCCAGCAGGCGGTTCAGGCCGCGGCGGGTGAGGTCTGTCACAGGCATGGACTCGGATCATCTCCAGCTTCGCCGAAAGCGTGGCACGCGCCGCCGGGGCCGCCTAGGGACGTTCCGAACCTGCGTCGCCTGAGCGGCCTATTTGCCCTCCACGGAGAAGGCCAGCAGCACATTGTCCGGCCCGGTGGCCGCGGAGACGCCGTTGAATCCGGCCATCACGAAGGCCATCGGCCCGGCGAAGGTCATGCCGGTGGCGTCGAGGTTGCCGCCGCGCTGGTTCTTCACCCCGTTGACCGTGTCGTAGTGGCGGCCTGCCGTGTCGTAGTCCCAGACCGGCTCCCCCGTCTTGGCCAGGAAGGCGCGGACGTGGCCGTCCTGGTTGACGGCGTAGACCACGCCGTTGGCGATGCTGGAGGGCCCGGAATAGCCATTGCCGCAGCGGCCCGGGAAGCTGCACTTCGGATCGGGCGCGCGCCGCCGCCAGACCAGGGCGCCGTCGGTGAGCCTGAGCGCCGACAGCGACGGCAGGCTGCGGTCGGCGATGCCGACGTAGAGGTTGTCGTTGTCGGCCGACATGCCCCACTCGACCCCGCCCAGCGCGCTGCCCTTGCCGATGCGCGTCTGCCAGATCATCGCGCCGTCGTCGGGGTTGAGGGCGTAGACCTGGCCGGACTTCTGCCCGGCGAACAGCATGTCCTTGCCGCCTTTGAGGTGCTTCAGGATCGGCGAGGAGCCGAAGTCGAAGTCGGGGCCGTTCGGCGTCGGGCAGTTGACCCCTTCATGCCCCGGCGGGCAGCCGACCAGGAAGTGGTCTTCCTGGGTCATCTGGTGGGCCCATTTGATCTTGCCCGTCTTGAGGTCCATCGCCTCCACGGCGTCGGAATAGGTTTCCTCGACGTTGGTGTAGCTGTCGCCGGTGGCCACGTAGAGCACGCCGCGCTTGGGGTCGACGGTGGGCGAGGACCAGATCGCCGCGCCCGCCGGGCCGTACATCTGGGCGCCCGCCGCGTTCTTCTTGAACGGCGCGGGCGCGGCCGGGATCGCGTAGGTCTTCCAGAGCATCTTGCCGGTGGCGACATCGATGGCCGCCACCGCCCCGCGCTGCTTGCAGCACTCATAGGCCGCGAGGCCCGCCACGAATTCCTCGAAGGAGGACAGCGGCACATAGAGCACGCCGTTCCAGAGCGTCGGGGCGCCGGTCAGGATGCCGCGCGGGCCCGCATCGATGCTGACACTCCACAGCTCCTTGCCGCTGTTGGCGTCCACGGCGACCTGGTTGCGGTTCATGTCGCCGAAATAGGCCGCCCAGCCGGAGGGCGCGGCGGTGTTCTTGCCGACTGAGACCGTCACCCGCACCGGGCCGCGGGCGTGATAGGCCCAGGCCACGCAGCCGGTCTGCTTGTCCAGCGCATAGGCCTGGCCGGACGAGCTGGTGACGAACACGCGGTTGCCCACCACCGTCGGCTGGCCGTAGCGCCCGCCCTGGTAGGCGAAGGCCCACTTCACCGCCAGCTTGGGCGCGTTGGCCACGGTGATGGTGGTCGAGGCCGCGACGCGGGTGTTCTGCTTGTCCGGGCTCCAGCCGTTCCAGGCCGGGCCGGCGGGGTTGAACTTCGCACCGGCCGGGCAGGCGTTCCTGGCCTCGGCGGCGACGTCGAACTTGGCGTCCGGCGACTGGCCGGTGAGGAAGGCCGCCACCGAGGCGATGTCGTCATCCGACAGGCCTGCGGCCATTGGCTGCATCTTGCCGGTCTTCAGGGCTGAAACGATCACGTCCGGAAACTGGGCGGCCAGATCGGACCGCGACGGGGCCCGTTCCACGGCCGGCATGTGGCACTGCTTGCAGCGTTGGTCGAAGATGTCGGAGCCGTGCGTCTGCATCTTGGCCAGGGCCGCGGTCTGGCGCGCGGCGAGGGCGTTGGCCGGCGCGGCCGCCGGCGGCGGCGCCTCCTGGGCGATCGCCAGACCCGCGCCCGCAACGGCCGTCGCTACGGCTAAGACGGCCGCCCCCCAGATCGATCTCATGCTCGCCCCTCGTTTCCGTTTCCCCGGCGCCGACTTGCGCGACGTTCCCGTTCCGCAGCATACGTCGCATCGGATTTCAGCGACATTTCGCCGTTCGGGCGCATTGCGGTCCCGTCACCCAATTGCAGCGCCGGAAGGTTCCGACGCAGGGCGGAAAGACGCTTGTCATCGGGAGGCCTTAGTAAGGCGCGAGTTAGCTTGGCAAACGTCCCCCGTCCGCTATGAGCGGGGGAACGGCGTTCGCTGCGCGATCGTTGGTATAGTGAAGCTTGCGCCGAAGCGCGCCCGGTCCGCAGGTGACCTCGGAGGAATGATGGTAGACGGCGCCCGCGCCAAAGGGTTCTTGGCGAAGACTGAAGGCCAACCGCTGCGGCGGGCCCTGATCATCCTGCTGGTGCTGGTGGCCCTGGGCGGGCTGGTCTGGTTCGCCGTCTCGTTGTCGCACAGCAGCAAGGCCGGCGGCCCGGGTGGGCCCGGCGGCGCGGGCGGCTTCGGCGGCCCCGGCGGGCGCAATCGCCGGCCCTCCACCACTGTGGGCGTGGCCACGGCCAGCATCTCGGACGTGCCGATCACCCTCGACGGCCTGGGCACGGTGACGCCGGCGGCGACCGTGACCATCACCCCGCAGGTCAGCGGCGTGATCACCCAGATCCTGTTCAAGGAAGGCCAACTGGTGAAGAAGGGCCAGGCGGTCGCGGTGGTCGATCCCAGGCCGTTCCAGATGGCGCTGCTGCAGGCGCAGGGCAACGAACTGCGTGACCAGGCCCAGCTCGACAACGCCAAGATCCTGCTCGACCGCGACCAGACCCTCCTGAAGCAAGACTCCATCGCCCGTCAGGACGTGGACACCCAGGCGGCCCTGGTGAAGCAGCTGCAAGGCACGGTGGAGACCGACAAGGCGGCCACAGGCACGGCGCGGCTGAACCTCGGTTTCACGCGCGTGATCTCGCCGGTGGCCGGCCGCATCGGCCTGCGCACCGTCGACCTTGGCAACTATGTCACCGCCGGCGGCACGACCGGTTTCGCGGTGGTGACTGAGATCACCCCCATCGACGTTGAGTTCACCATCGCCCAGGACAGCGTGCCGTTCGTCGCGGCGCAGGCGGCGGCGAGCAAGCTGGCGGTCACCGCCTACGACCGCACCAAGACCACGGTGCTGGATCAGGGCGTGTTCTCGACCCTCGACAACCAGATCGACCCGACCACCGGCACAGTGAAGGCCAAGGCGCGTTTCCCCAACGCCCACGGCGCCCTGTTCCCAAGCCAGTTCGTCAACGTCCGTATCGCGCTGCAGACCCTGCACAATGTGACGACGGTGCCGGTGACGTCGGTGCGCACAGGCCCGCAGGGCGACTTCGTCTGGATCCTGCGTCCCGACAAGACGGTGACCAAGCGCAACGTGACCCGCGGCCCGGGCACCCCGCTGGTGACCAGCATCACTCAGGGCCTCACCCCCGGTGAGAAGGTGATCACCGAGGGCGGCGACCGCCTCACCGAAGGCGGCAAGGTCACGCTCCCCACCGACCGAAGCCCGCTGATCGCCTGCGCGGCCGACATGAAGAAGCTGTGCGACGGCAAGCAAGGGCGCGACGCCTTCATGTGCCTGCGCCAGAACCAGGCCAAGGCCAGCGCCGGCTGTAAGTCGGCCATGGCCGAAGCGGCCGCGGCGCGCGCCGCCGGCGGCGGAAGCGGTGGCGGTGGCGGTGGCGGCGGCGGTGGCGGTGGCGGTGGCGGCCAGGCCAGCGGCTACGGCGCCGCGGGCGGCGACCAGAGCGGCGGTGGCGGCTTCACGCCGTCGCCGGAGATGCAGGCGGCGCGTGCGGCCATGCACCAGGCCTGCGACCCCGACATGAAGAAGCTGTGCCCCGGACAGGAAGGCCGCGAAGCCTTCATGTGCCTGCGCCAGAACCAGACCAAGGCCACGGCGGCCTGCCAGGCGGCGATGGCCAAGATGCCCAGCCGCCCAGGCGGCGGCCAAGGCGGCGGCGGTCAGGGCGGCGCTCCTGTGGGCGGCGGCGCTCAGGCGTCCGGCGCTCAGGCTGGCGGCGGCGCGGGTGGCGGCGGCTTCACGCCCTCGCCCGAGATGCGCACGGCCTTCGCGGCGGTGCGTCAGGCCTGCCAGGCCGACAACCAGAAGCTCTGCCCGAACATGGAGGGCCAGGACCTGCGCGCCTGCATCCACCAGAACGAGAGCAAACTCAGCAGCGGCTGCCAGGCCGCCCGCGCCAAGATGCGGGCCGGCATGGGCGGCGGCGGCGGTCAGTAAGCGTAGAGTCCCAGAGCCGGTTTTGAACGGATGAACCCGTCACGCCCCTTTATCATGCGACCTGTCGCGACCGCCCTCCTGATGGTGGCGATCGTGCTGGCGGGGCTTGTGGGCTTCAAGCTCCTGCCGCTGTCGGCTCTGCCGGAGGTCGACTATCCCACCATCCAGGTCACCACCCTCTATCCGGGCGGCAGCCCGGAGGTGATGGCCCAGACGGTCACGGGCCCGCTGGAAAAGAACTTCGGCCAGATGTCGGGCCTGGAGCGGATGACCTCGGTCTCCTCCGCCGGCGCCTCGGTGATCACCCTGCAGTTCGACCTGAAGCAGACCCTCGACGTGGCCGAGCAAGAGGTCCAGGCGGCGATCAACGGCGCGACCGCGCTGCTCCCCGCCGACCTGCCGGCTCCGCCGATCTACGCCAAGGTGAACCCGGCCGACGCCCCAGTGCTGACGCTCGCGGCCACCTCGAACACCATGCCGCTCACCGACGTGCAGAACGTCGTCTACACACGGCTGGCGCAGAAGATCAGCCAGGTCTCGGGCGTGGGCCTGGTGACGCTCTCCGGCGGCCAGCGGCCGGCCGTACGCGTCCAGATCAACACCGACGCCCTGGCCGCCTACGGCCTGACGCTCACCACGGTGCGCAGCGCCATCAGTGCGGCCAACGCCAACGCGCCGAAGGGCAGCTTCGAGGGCCCGACCCGCAGCTACACCATCAACGCCGACGACCAGCTGGCCGACGTCGACGACTACAAGAACCTGATCATCGCCACCCGCAACGGCGCCTCGGTGCGCATGTCCGACGTGGCGAACGTCATCCAGGGGCCCGAGAACAACCAGCTCGGCGCCTGGTCCGGCAAGACCCCGGCGATCATCGTCAACGTCCAGCGCCAGCCTGGCGCCAACGTCATCAAGACCGTCGACGCCATCAAGAGCCAGCTGCCTGAGCTCACCGCCGCCCTGCCGCCGGGGATCAATGTCACGGTGCTGTCCGACCGCACCACCGGCATTCGCGCCTCCGTCAGCGATGTGGAGATGGAGCTGCTGCTGGCCATCGTGCTGGTGGTGCTGGTGATCTTCTTCTTCCTGCACTCGATCCGCGCCACGATCATCGCCGGCCTGGCGGTGCCCATCTCGCTGATCGGCACCTGCGGGGTGACCTACCTGCTGGGCTTCAGCCTCAACAACCTGAGCCTCATGGCGCTGACCATCGCCACCGGCTTCGTCGTCGACGACGCCATCGTGATGCTGGAGAACATCTCCCGCCACGTGGAGGACGGCGAGCCGCCGTTCGAGGCGGCGCTGAACGGCGCCAAGCAGATCGGCTTCACGATCATCAGCCTGACGGTCTCGTTGCTGGCCGTGCTGATCCCGCTCTTGTTCATGGGCGACGTGGTGGGCCGCCTGTTCCGCGAGTTCGCCATCACGCTCGCCATCACCATCCTGATCTCAGCGGTGGTCTCGCTGACCCTCACGCCGATGATGGCGGCCCGCTGGATGAAGGGCGACGAGCACCACGCCAAGCCCGGCAGCTTCGGCGAGAAGACCCAGGCCTGGTTCGACCGGGTGATCGACCGCTACGACGGGGGCCTCAAGTGGGTCCTGGACCATCAGGCCGCGACCCTGATCGTCGCGGTCGCCACCTTCCTGCTGACGGTCGTGCTCTACATCGTCATCCCCAAGGGGCTGTTCCCCGTGCAGGACACCGGCCAGCTGCAGGCGCGCATCCAGGCGTCGGAAACCGTGTCCTACCAAAAGATGGTGCAGTTGCAGGGCCAGGTGGTGAGCCTGGTGATGCAGGATCCGGCGGTGGAGAACGTCTCGTCCTTCGTGGGCGTCGACGGCGCCACCAACGCGACGCTGAACTCGGGCGAACTGCTGATCAACCTGAAGGAAAGCCACGGCTCGCAAGCCAAGGTCATGCAGCGCCTGCGCGACGCCGCCGCCAAGGTGCCCGGCGTGCAGCTCTACATGCAGCCGACGCAGGACCTGACCGTCGACGCCGAGTCCGGCCCGACCCAGTACCGCGTCTCCATCGAGGGCGCGAACACCCAGGAGGTCGACGACTGGTCGGTGAAGCTCACCCAGGCGCTGGCTTCGGAAAAGGAGCTGGCGCACGTCACCACCGACGCCGCCGACAAGGGTCTGTCCGCCTACGTCGACGTGGACCGCGACACCGCCGCGCGGTTGGGCATCACGCCGGCCGCCGTGGACGATTCCCTCTACTCGGCCTTCGGCCAGCGGATCGTCTCGAACATCTACACCGAGACCAACCAGTACCGGGTGATCCTGGAAGCTCAGCAGAGCGACTCCACGCCCCAGGGCCTGGCGGGGGTCCAGCTGCAATCCACCGGCGGCTCGACGCCGCTCTCGGCCGTCGCCAGCATCAAGCAGACCACCGCGCCTCTGCAAGTGCGCCACGTGGCCCAGTTCCCGGCCGCCAACGTCGGCTTCGATACCGCCGGCGGGAGCTCGCTGGGCAGCGCCGTCGCCGACATCCGCAAGGTGGCCGACAAGATCGGCAAGCCGGCCGGCATCACCATGACCTTCCTGGGCGCGGCGGGCGCTTACGAGAACTCGTTGAACAACGAGCTGTGGCTGATCCTGGCCGCGGTGGTCTGCGTCTACATCGTTCTGGGTGTGCTCTATGAGAGCTACATCCACCCGCTGACCATCCTGTCGACCCTGCCCTCGGCCGGCGTCGGCGCCCTCCTGGCGCTGATGTTCACCGGCAGCGACCTGGGCGTGATCGGCATCATCGGCATCATCCTGCTGATCGGCATCGTGAAGAAGAACGCGATCATGATGATCGACTTCGCCCTCGACGCCGAACGCGAGCAGGGGATGAGCCCGCGCGACGCCATCCACCAGGCCGCCCTGCTCCGCTTCCGCCCGATCCTGATGACCACCATGGCGGCCCTGTTCGCCGCGGTGCCGCTGATGCTGGGCCTGGGCGAAGGCGCGGAGCTGCGCCGGCCGCTGGGCGTCGCCATCTTCGGTGGCCTGATCGTCAGCCAGCTGCTGACCATCTTCACCACGCCGGTGGTCTACCTGGCCTTCGACCGACTGGCGCCGAAGAAGACCAAGACCGGCGCCGCCGAGGGTGAGCCGCCGCTGCCAGAGCCGGCCGAATGAACCTCTCGGCCCCGTTCATCAAGCGGCCGATCGCCACGATCCTGCTGACCATCGGCCTGGCGCTCTCAGGCGTGGCCGGATTCCTGGTGCTGCCGGTGGCGCCGCTGCCGATGGTCGACCTGCCGGTGATCAGCGTCTCGGCCAGCCTGCCCGGCGCCAGCCCGGTCACCATGGCCGCGGACGTCGCCACGCCGCTGGAACGGCGCCTCGGCAGCATCGCTGGCGTCAACGAGATCACCTCGCAGAGCTCGGTCGGCCGCACGCAGATCGTCCTGCAGTTCGACATCTCCAAGAACATCGACGCCGCCGCCCGCGCGGTGCAGGCGGGCATCAACGCCGCCCGCGGCGATCTGCAGGTGCCGCTGCCGCAGAACCCGACCTACAACAAGGTCAACCCTGCCGGCCAGCCGGTGATGATCCTGGCGCTGACCTCCGAGACCCGGACCCCCGGCCAGATCTACGACACGGTGAACAACATCGTGGCGCAGCGGCTGAGCCAGGTGACCGGCGTCGGCCAGGTGGAGATCGGCGGCAGCTCGCAGCCGGCGGTGCGGGTAGAACTCTCGCCCTTCGCCCTGAACAAGTTCGGGATCAGCCTCGAGGACGTGCGCACCGCCATCCAGTCGGCCAACGCCAACCGGCCCAAGGGCATGTTGCAGGATGAGGACGGCCAGAGGTTCGAGATCTACACCTCCACCGGCGGGGTCAAGGCGTCCGACTACGCGCCCCTGATCATCGCCTACCGCAACGGCGATCCGGTGCGGCTGTCTGACGTCGCGAGCGTGGTCGACAGCGTGCAGACCCTGCGCACGCTCGGCCTCTACAACGGCAAGCCGGCGATCGTCGTCCTGATCACCCAGCAGCCGTCGGCCAATGTCATCGCCGTGGTGGATTCCGTGCGGAAGGTCCTGCCCCTGCTGCAGGCCCAGCTGCCGGCCGACGTGAAGGTCCAGGTGGCCTCGGATTCCACCACCAGCATCCGCGCCTCGTTGCGGGAAATCGAGATCACGCTCGCCATCGCCATCGCCCTGGTGGTGCTGGTGGTCAGCATCTTCCTGCGGCGGTGGAAGGCCACCCTCATCCCGGCGGTGGCCACCGTGGTGTCTCTCCTGGGCACCTTCGGGATCATGTACCTGCTGGGCTTCTCGCTGAACAACATCAGCCTGATGGCGCTGACCGTGGCCTCGGGCTTCGTGGTCGACGACGCCATCGTGGTGCTGGAGAACACCAACCGGCTGATCGAAGGCGGCATGGGCCGTCTCGAAGCCGCCCTCGCCGGCGCGCAGCAGGTGGGCTTCACGGTTTTGTCCATGAGCATCTCGCTGGTGGCGGTGTTCATCCCGCTGCTGTTCATGGGCGGCCAGGTTGGCGCGCTGTTCAAGGAGTTCGCCGTGACGCTCTCGGGCGCGGTGCTGATCTCCCTGGTGATCTCGCTGACCACCACGCCGATGATGTGCGCCTATCTGCTTCGGTCCAAGGACGAGGAGAAGCCGGAGGGCCGGGTCGGCCGCTTCCTGCGCGATGGCGTGGCCTGGCTGCACAGGAGCTATGAGCACAGCCTGGACTTCGCCCTGTCGGCCAAGCCGCTGATGATGCTGATCCTGGCGGTGATCGTCTGCCTGAACGTCTACCTCTACATGGCCATCCCCAAGGGCTTCTTCCCTGTCCAGGACTCCGGGCGGCTCAACGGCGGCCTCCGCGCCGACCAGTCGATCTCGTCCGACCAGATGGGCAACAAGATGAAGCAGGTGGTCGCGATCCTCATGAAGGACCCGGCGGTGCAGACCGTGGTGGGCTTCACCAACAGCGGACGCGCCGGCGGCGGCTTCCTGTCAGTGGACCTGAAGCCCCGCGGCCAGCGCAAGGACGGCGGCGCCGCGGTGGTCGCCCGCCTGCGGCCCCAGCTCGCCAAGGTGACCGGCCTGACGGTCTTCCTGAACCCGCAGCAGGACTTCCGGGCGGGCGGGCGTCAGTCCAACGCCACCTACCAGTACACGCTGAAGGCGGACAACGCGAAGGACCTGAAGGAGTGGGCGCAGAAGCTGAATGACGCCATGGCGGTGCGCACCGACGTCATGACCGACGTCAACACCGACCAGCAGGACAACGGCGTCGAGGCCTATGTGGACGTCGACCACGACACGGCCTCGCGTCTGGGCGTCAACCTGACCGACGTGGACAACGCCCTCTACGACAGCTTCGGCGAGCGCCAGGTGGCCAACATCTACGAGGACCTCAACACCTACACCGTGGTGATGGAGAACGCTCCGCAATACACCCTGAGCCCGGAGGCGCTGGACTACATCTATGTGCCGGCCAGCTCGCCGGTGGTCGTGGCCAAGCCCGCGGCCGCCACCGCGACACTGACCGCCGCCCAGGTGGCCGCCGCCAACGCCGCCGCCACCCAGGCCAGCGCCAGCACCACCGGCTTTGCGTCCGCCTCGGGCGGCTCCAGCGGGGCCAACGGCGCGGCCCAGACGCAGGCCGCCAACCCGGGCGTCCGCAACCCCGGCACCGGCAGCGCGCTGAACACCGCGGTGCGCACCATGGTGCCGTTGTCGGCCATCGCCCATTTCCGCAACCGCGCGACGCCGGCGGCGATCAACCACCAGGACACGGAGCTGGCGACCACCGTCTCGTTCAACCAGCCCGACGGCGTCTCGCTCAGCGACGCCCAGGCCGCCATCGCCCAGGCCGAGGCCGACATCCACATGCCGGTGAACGTGCGCGGCGCCTTCGCCGGCACCGCCAAGGGCTTCACCGACACGCTGAAGCAGGAGCCGGTGCTGATCCTGGCCGCCCTGATCGCGATCTACATCGTGCTCGGCATCCTCTACGAGAGCCTGATCCACCCGCTGACCGTGCTTTCCACCCTGCCGTCGGCGGGCTTCGGCGCGCTGCTGATGCTGATGATCTGCAAGATGGAGTTCTCGATCATCGCCCTCATCGGCATCTTCCTGCTGATCGGCCTGGTGAAGAAGAACGCCATCATGATCATCGACTTCGCGCTGGACGGTCAGCGCAGCCGCGGGCTCTCCGCCACCGAGGCGGTACGCGAGGCCTGCCTGCTGCGCTTCCGCCCGATCCTGATGACCACCCTGGCGGCCGGCCTCGGCGCCCTGCCCCTGGCCATCGGCTTCGGCGAAGGCTCCGAACTGCGCCAGCCGCTGGGCGTCGCCATCATCGGCGGCCTGATCGCCAGCCAACTGCTCACCCTCCTGACCACTCCGGTGGTCTTCGTCTACATTGACCGGTTGCGGCGTCATCGCGACGAACGCCACCTCAGCCGCACTGGCGGCGAAGGCCAGGTCCAGCCCGTATGATCAACACCCGTATCCGTCTTTCCCTCGTCCTCATGACGTCAGCCGCGCTTGCCGGCTGTGCGGTGGGGCCTAACTATGTGCGGCCCACGGCCCCGCTGTCGCAGACCTTCAAGGAGGGCGAAGGCGGCTGGTCGCCGGCTGCGCCCGCCGACACCCTCGATCGGGGCGACTGGTGGAGCGTGTTCGGCGACCCCGTGCTCAACGAGCTGGAATCCAAGATCCAGATCTCCAACCAGAACGTCGTGGCCGCCGAGGCCGCCTACCGCGAGGCGCGCGCGGCGGTGGCCGAGCAGAAGTCGCAGCTGTTCCCGACCGTCGCCATCGACGGCAGCGGCACCCGCTCCGGGACTGGCGGCGGCGGCGGCGCCGGCACGGTGATCACCGGGGCCGGCGGCAGCACGGTCATCGCCGGCGGCTCCAACAAAGCCACCACCCAGTACCGGGTGAGCGGCGACGCCAGCTGGACGCCGGATGTCTGGGGGAAAATCCGCCGTTCGATCGAAAGCGCCAAGTCCACCGCCCAGGCGACCGGCGCGGACCTGGAGGCCGCCAAGCTGTCGGCCCAGGGCGAACTCGCCACCGACTACTTCGGCCTGCGTTCCGCCGACGAAGAGCTGAATATCGACCGCGCCACCGTGGTCGCCTATGCGCGCTCGCTGACCATCACCCAGAACCGCTACACCGTGGGCACCACGGTGCGCAGCGACGTCTACCAGGCCCAGACCCAGCTCAAGAACGCCGAGTCCGCCCTGGCCGGCGTCGAACAGCAGCGGGCCACCTTCGAGCACGCCATCGCCGTCCTGACCGGCGCGCCGCCGGGAGACTTCACGATCAAGCCCGACAAGTGGGTCGAGACTGTGCCTCCGGTGCCCGCCGTGGTGCCCTCGGCGATCCTGCAGCGGCGCCCGGACATCGCCGGCGCGGAGCGGCGCGTGCAGGCGGCCAACGCCCAGATCGGCGTTCAGGTGGCGGCCTACTATCCGGACATCAGCCTGACCGGCTCCTACGGCTTCGCCGCCTCCGAGCTGGGCAGCCTGTTCAACAGCGCCAACTCGCTGTGGAGCTATGGCGCCTCCTTCGCCGAGACGGTGTTCGACGCAGGTTCGCGCCGCGCCCTGGTCAACGAGGCCAAGGCCACCCACGACCAGACCGTGGCCCAGTACCGCGAGACAGTGCTGGAGGCGCTGCAGAACGTCGAAGACGAGCTGGCCGCGACCCGGGTGCTGGCCAAGCAGGCCGACCTGCTGCACGAGGCGTCGGCGGCCGCCGACGCCGCCGAGAAGATCTTCCTGAACCAGTACCAGTCCGGGACCGTCGACTACACCGACGTCGTCACCGCCGAGACCGCGGCCTACACCGCCCGCATCGCCGTGGTGCAGAACGCGGCGCAGCGGCAGACGACGGCGGTGGCGCTGATCCAGGCTCTGGGCGGCGGCTGGAAGACCACCACCGACCCGAAGCTCAGCAAGTAGGTTCGCGCTAGAGCTTCTCGCTGATCTTGATCGCCGCGCGGCAGCCCGCGCCGATCACCGCCGAGAGCAGGCCATAGGCGGGCGCCTCGCGCGCGCCCTCCTCCACGGCCAGGTCGCGGTGCGCCAGCTCTTCGTCGCGGAACTTGGCGAGTTCGGCGGCCAGCGTCGGGTCGCGCTCGGCCAGTTCGGCGATCTGGCCGGCGTAGTGGTCCTCGATCACCGTCTCGACCGCCTCGGTGCAGGCGTGCGCGGCCTTGTCGCCCATCAGCGCCGTGCCGGCGCCCAGGGCGAAGGCCGCCAGCCGCCAGACCGGCGCCAGCGCCGTGGGCCGCACCTGGCGTTCGGTCAGCAGCTTGTCGAAGCGCGCCAGATGCTCGGCCTCCTGCGCCTCCATGTGGGCGAGCTGGCCGGCGATGCGCTCATGGCCCGCCGCCTCGCCCAGCACCGCGCGCTGGCCGCGGTAGATGGCGACGGCGGCCATCTCGCCGGCATGGTCGACGCGCAGGATCTCCGCCAGCCGCGCCGCGCCGGCCCCGCGCCCAGGCTTCGGCGGAATGGGCTTGGGCGGAATGGGCTCTTCCCCGCTCACGCCTTGCGCCGTTCGCCGAGCGCCGCCGCGGCGCTGAGCCCCGTCAGGACCAGCGAGGCGATGGTGTTCCAGCCCCCCATGGAGAGGCCCAGGAAGATCCAGGCCGGATGGTCGCAGGCGGGCATCTTCACCGGCCCGCCGGCCAGCAGGTCCTTGAGCGCCGACATATCGACCTTGCCGACGCCGGTGCAGCTCTCCGGCCCCGGCCACCACTTCCACTCGACGCCGGCGTGGTAGCCGGCGATCCCGGCGCCGGCCAGGAAGATCAGGGCGAGCAGCCAGCAGCTGGCTTCCCGCCAGCGCGGTCCGCCCGGCAGGCGCACCAGCACCATGGCGATCGCGGCCACTCCGATGGCCACCCAGTAGACGGTCCGCTGCTTCAGGCAGAGCTCACACGGGTTCATGCCGCCGAAGGTCTGGAAGGCGTGCGCCACGCCCAGCATGGCGGCTGAAGCCAGGAGGGCGACGAGGCGCCAGCGGTCGAGGAAGGGTCGCAGCAGGGTCTGCATCCGCCGATCTATAGCGCGGCTGTCCCGCGCGGGCCTAGTGGGCGAACTTCAGCAGCATGATGAGCGCCACCACGGCCACGGCCGCGGCGCTGGCCACCAGGGCCAGGCGCTTTTCGACAAAGGCGCGGATCGGCTCGCCGTAGATCTTCAGCAGCAGGGCCTCGCCGCCGAACCGCAGGCCCCGCACCAGCACCGAGACCGCCAGGAAGACCCCGAAGTTCAGGTTCATCATCCCTGACGCGATGGCCGTCAGCTTGTAGGGGATCGGCACCGCGATCAGCAGGGCGCCCCAGTGGGAATACCAGGCCGCGAACCGGTCGAAGTCCCCGCCGGTCAGCGACAGGATCCAGCGGCCCACCGGCTGCAGGAAGTGGCCCACCGCATAGCCGCACGACCCGCCGGCCAGGGAGCAGATGAGCGTGATCGCCGCATAGCGCATCGCCCGGTCGCGCCGGCCCAGCACCACCGGCATCAAGAGCACGTCAGGCGGGATCGGGAAGAACAGGCCCTCGCAGAAGGCCAGGAGCCCCAGCGCCAGCGGCGCCTGCGGCCGGGCGGCCAGCGACATCACCCAGTCATAGGTTTTACGGAGCATGCGGGTCCCGAGCGGCGGCCTGTCGCGTTCAGCTATCAGGCGTCACGAGTCTTGTCTTCCGCTTCCCCGAAACTAGTTACATATGATACGAACTGGCCGACAGGAGACTTCACCATGACCGTGCAATCGAAGCCCCAGGACGCCACCCACACCGGCGACCTCTTCGACAACCCGCTGGGCACCGACGGATTCGAGTTCGTCGAGTTCACCTCGCCGGAGCCGGAGCGGCTGAAGGACCTGTTCGAGAAGATGGGCTTCACCGCGGTCTCGAAGCACCGCTCGAAGAACGTGCTGCGCTTACGCCAGGGCGACATCAACTTCATCCTGAACATGGAGCCGTCCGGCCAGGCCGCCGACTTCCGCGCCGTCCACGGCCCCTCGGCCAACGCCATGGCCTTCCGGGTGCGCGATGCGGCCAAGGCGCTGAAGCTGGCGGTCGAGCGCGGCGCCAGGGCCGTCGCCGGCCCGGTCGGTCCGATGGAGCTGAACATCCCGGCCATCGAGGGGATCGGCGGCTCGAACCTCTACCTTGTCGACCGCTATGGCGCGCAGGAGATCTATGACGTCGACTTCGTCCCCATCGAAGGCGCCGCCGAGGCGGAGGCCGCCAACGCCGTCGGCCTCACCTACCTCGACCACCTGACCCATAACGTCCACCGCGGCCAGATGGGAACCTGGGCGGAATTCTACGAGCGCATTTTCAATTTCCGCGAGATCCGCTACTTCGACATCGAGGGCAAGCAGACCGCCCTGGTCTCCAAGGCCATGACCAGCCCGGACGGCAAGATCCGCATCCCGCTGAACGAGAGCCAGGACGAGCACTCGCAGATCGAGGAGTTCCTCAAGGATTACAAGGGCGAGGGCATCCAGCACGTGGCCCTGGGCACGGGCGACATCTACGAGTCGGTCGAGACCATGCGCGACCGTGGCGTGCGCTTCCAGGACACCATCGACGCCTATTTCGAGGGGATCGAGGCCCGCGTCCCCGGCCACGGCGAGGACGTCCAGCGCCTGCAGGCCGACAAGATCCTGGTCGACGGCGCGCCCACCGAGGGTCAGGGCCTGCTGTTGCAGATCTTCACCGAGAACATGATCGGCCCGATCTTCTTCGAGCTGATCCAGCGCAAGGGCAACGAGGGGTTCGGCGAGGGCAACTTCAAGGCGCTCTTCGAATCCATCGAACTGGACCAGATGCGCCGCGGCGTGCTTCCGCCTAAGTAAGGGGCATGACCCAAACGAACTGGTCCCTGGTTGTCCACGGCGGCTCCGGCGTGATCGACCGCGCCGACCTGACGCCCGAGCAGGACCGGGCCTATCGCGGCGTGTTGGCCCAGGCGGCCGAGGCCGGCGCGGCGGTGCTGCGGGCCGGCGGCGCAGCGCTGGATGCCGTTGAGGCCGCCATCCACGTCCTGGAAGATGACCCGCTGTTCAACGCCGGGCGCGGAGCGGTCTTCACCGCCGAGGGCTGCAATGAGCTCGACGCGGCGATCATGGACGGGGCGACGCTGGAGGCCGGCGCGGTGGCCGGCGTCACCCACGTGCGCAACCCGATCTCGGCGGCGCGCAAGGTGATGGAGCGCTCGCCGCACGTCCTCCTGATCGGCC
Organism: Phenylobacterium sp.; assembly: GCF_004799515.1. GTDB lineage: Bacteria > Pseudomonadota > Alphaproteobacteria > Caulobacterales > Caulobacteraceae > Phenylobacterium. Next base: position 28,767 of record NZ_SSMX01000004.1, read on the forward strand.
GCGGCGCCGACGCCTTCGCCGAGGCGCAAGGGCTGACGCCGGTCGACTCGTCCTACTTCTTCGTCGAGACCCGCTGGCGCGCGCTGGAGACCCAGCTCCGCCGCGAGGGCCGCCCGGTCCCGCAACGCCCCGCCGGCGCCGACCGCGACGAACGCCACGCCGCCCTGGCCCACGACGAAGGCAAGCGCGGCACCGTCGGCTGCGTCGCCCGCGATAGCCGCGGCCATGTGGCGGCGGGCACCTCCACCGGCGGGGTCACCGCCAAGTCCTGGGGCCGGGTGGGCGACTCGCCGCTGATCGGCGCCGGCACCTATGCGTCCGACGCCTCGGCCGCCATCTCCGGCACCGGCGAGGGCGAGTACTTCATCCGCCTTTCCGTCGCGCGCGCCATCGCCGCCCTGGTGGAGCTGAAGGGCCTCGGCCTGCAGGCGGCGGTGGACCAGGTGGTGCAGACCGAGCTCACTGGCCTGGGCGGCGTCGGCGGGGTGATCGCGGTCGCCCCGGACGGCCAGACGGCCTGGGGCTTCAACACTTCCGGCATGTACCGTGCGCGGCTCGCCAGCGACCAGCCGCTGGAGGTGGCGATCTATAAGGACGAACCCTGATGGCCAACCGCAACTGGATCCCCGTCCGTGGCGCGCAGGGCGACCACTCGCGCCAGGCCCACGCCGACATGCCGGCCGGCACCTATGAGCGGGAGATCTCCAAGGAAGGCTTCTTCGGCCCGGCGGCCTTCATCCACCACAAGCGCCCGCCCACCAGCTGGAGCCATTTCGAAGGCCCGCTGCGCCCGCGCGCCTTCGACCTGGCCGCGCTGAACGCCGCCGAGCCCAGCCCCTGGGCGGCGGGCAAGGTGCTCTACAACTCCGCCGTCGAGATCCGTTTCTGGAAGCTCGCCCAGGCCATGCCGGCGCTCGCCCGCAACGCCGACGGCGACCAGCTTCTGTTCGTCCACCAGGGGACCGGCGACCTCTTCTGCGACTATGGCCATCTGGCCTATCGGGCGGGCGACTACCTCTACCTGCCGCGCGGGACCATGTGGCGGCTCACCCCCGCCGAGCCCACCGCCATCCTGATGATCCAGGCGACCAACACCCACTTCGGCCTGCCGGACAAGGGCCTCCTGGGCGGTCACGCCCTGTTCGACCCGGCCATGCTGGAGACGCCATCGATCGACGACGCCTTCCAGGCCCACCAGAACGAGGCCGGCGAGTTCCGGGTGGAGATCAAGAAGCGCGGCGCGGTCTCCACCGTCACCTACGGCTACAATCCGCTGGATGCGGTGGGCTGGCACGGCGATCTTGCGCCCGTGCGGCTGAACGTGGCGGACCTCAGGCCCGTCTCCAGTCACCGCTACCACCTGCCGCCCAGCGTCCACACCACCTTCCTGAGCGACCGCTTCGTGGTCTGCACCTTCGCGCCGCGGCCCTTCGAGACCGACCCGGGCGCGCTGAAGGTGCCCTTCTTCCACAACAACGACGACTTCGACGAAGTCCTCTTCTACCATGCCGGAAACTTCTTCAGCCGCGACCATATCGAGGCCGGGATGATGACCTTCCACCCGAGCGGTTTCACTCACGGGCCGCACCCCAAGGCGCTGAAGAACATGCTGAGCCAGCCTAAGCCCGCCACCGACGAATACGCCGTGATGATCGACTCACGCGATCCGCTGGAGGTGGGCGAGGCCGCGGCCAGCGTCGAGAACCCCGCCTACGTCGACAGCTGGAAAAGCTAGGTTGAGCTACGAGGCCGACCTCGAAGCGGCGGCGCGCGAGGAGCTGGAGCGGGCCTGCACGCTTGGCTGGACCCAGCTCTCGGCCCTGACCCCCTGGGGCGACACCTATGAAGGCTTCACGCCCGAGGGCCGCGCGGTGACCTTCGAACGCGGCTACCTGTGGGCTCGGGAACCGGGCGGCGATATCCATGTGGAGATCAGCGTCTACGAGCCGCACGACTACGAAGAGGGCGTGACCGTCGGCCACACCCTCGCCAAAGAGACCGCCGCCGGAACGGGCGCATGAGGAGGACCGCGTGAAGCTCGCATCCCTGAAAGGCGGCCGCGACGGGCGGCTGGTGGTGGTCTCCAACGACCTCGCCTGGTTCACCGAGGCGCACCACATCGCGCCCACCCTGCAGGCGGCCATGGACCACTGGGCCGGCGTCGAGCCCGTGCTGCGCGGCCTGGCCGAGAGCCTGGAGCTGGGCGCCGTGCCGCGCGACCGCTTCCATGAGCACGCGGCGGCGAGCCCCTTGCCGCGCGCCTATCAGTGGGCGGACGGTTCGGCCTATGTGAACCACGTGGCCTTGGTGCGCCAGGCGCGCGGGGCAGAGATGCCCGACAGCTTCTGGACCGATCCCCTGATGTACCAGGGCGGCTCCGACGGCTTCCTGGGCCCCCGCGACCCCATCCCGCTCGCCGACCCCGCCTGGGGGTGCGACCTGGAGGGCGAGGTCGCGGTGATCACCGGCGACGTGCCGCAGGGCGCGAGCCGCGAGCAGGCGCTCTCCGCCATCCGCCTCGTCATGCTGTGCAATGACGTTTCCCTGCGCAACCTGATCCCCGGCGAACTGGCCAAGAGCTTCGGCTTCTTCCAGTCCAAGCCGGCGTCGGCCTTCTCGCCCGTCGCGGTGACGCCCGACGCCCTGCCCGGCTGGTCGGACGGCAAGCTGCACGGGGCGCTGTCGGTGGAGCTGAACGGTCAGCCGCTGGGCGAGGCCGACGCCGGCGTCGACATGACCTTCGACTTCGCGGCCCTGATCGCCCACGCCGCCAAGACCCGCAGCCTGGCCGCCGGCTCCATCGTGGGCTCCGGCACCGTCTCCAACCGCGGCCCCGACGGCGGCCCCGGCAAACCGATCGCCGAGGGCGGCGTCGGTTACAGCTGCCTGGCCGAGGTGCGCACCGTCGAGACCCTCAGCCTCGGCGCGCCCAAGACCCCGTTCCTGGCGGCCGGTGACGTCGTCCGTATCGAGATGCGCGACGCCAAGCGCCACTCGATCTTCGGCGCCATCGAGCAGACGGTGGCCGCCGAATGACCCCGGAAGGCGGCGAGCGGGGCCCGGCGGACGAGGCCGACGAGCTGAAACTCGACGCCTACCTGCCCTACCGCCTGTCGGTGGCGTCCAACGCCGTCTCGGGCCTGATCGCCCGGGCCTACCAGGACCGCTTCGGCCTGACGGTGCCGCAATGGCGGCTGATCTGCGTCCTGGCCGAGGACGGCGGCCTGACCCAGGGCCAGATCGTCGCGCGCACGGTGATGGACAAGGTGACGGTGAGCCGCGCGGCCCAGGGCCTTCTGAACCGGCATCTGATCGCGCGCTCCGACCACCACGCCGACGGCCGCAGCCACGTGCTGGCGCTCACCAAAGAGGGCGCGGGACTGCATGCGGAGATCTCGCCCCTGGCGCTGGCCTATGAGGCGGCGCTGATCTCGGGCCTGACCCCGGAGGACGTGGCCCTGCTGAAACGGCTCCTGACTCGGTTGCAGCAGGCGGCCGGCCAGCTCGCCGGCGAAGAGCCCGCCTCAGCCAGCCTGCGCTAGGGTGTCAAACGGTCGGCGAACGCCGACGCACCAGGCCTCGCCCGAGGGATAGCGGGCCCGGCCCGCCCAGGACCAGAGCGGCGATCGCCGCCAGATAGAGCAAGTCGGTCTCGTAGCCCGGCTGCCCGAAGTGCGCGCCCGCGGCGGTGACGGACTGAAGCTTGATGGAGCTGAAGCCGTTCGGCAGGTGGACCGTGACAATGGCCACCAGGAGGACCGCGGCCATGGGAACGGCCGCCAACGGAATGAAGGCGCCTATCAGCACCAGGAGGCCTCCGACCAGCTCCACGAGGATCGTCAGCCAACCCATCAACGCCGGCGCCGGAACACCGAGGGCGTGCAGGATGTCGGCGAAATGCTCCGGGCCGTGCGCAAGCTTGGCGTAGCCATGCTCCATGAACCCATAGCCGACGATGAGCCGCAGCGGGATCGTCCACCATCGCGAGACGGGCTGCTGGGAAAAGCCGGCGTCGGCAAGGCGGAGAAGCGGAAAACCCATGCTCCCCATTCGGCGCGCCGGCGCCGGACGTTACAGGCCCGGCGGCTTTCCGTCGGTCTAGTGGGCGTATTCCGGCTGGCGCACGCCCCAGCGGTGCGAGCCTTCGCCGAACGGCAGGTGGAAGCCGTAGGTCGCCCGGCGGCGCTCGTCGCGCCAGTTCTGCTCGAAGGACAGGATCACCGCCTCCTGCAGGTCCTCGGGGATCTGGCGGGCGTCGTGACCCATGTGCTTGGCGATCTGTTCGATGACGACGGCGCGGTGCGCCTCGCCGCCCAGCGAGAGCAGGGCTTCGCGCACCCGCTTGGCCAGGGTCTGGTTGCCACGCACCGGCTTTTTGCCTGCGTCTGCGGTTTCAATGGTCATCGTGATCGCCCCATGCGGATTCTGCACCCGCATACCGTGCGTCCACTGCGTTTAGCGCCGGGTTAAGGGCCAGGTTGAATGGCCGGTTAAAACGCAAGGCTAGGTTTAGCCCCTAGCCCAGCCCGCAGACGCGGGCGACCTGGTAGACGATCAGGGCGGCCAGATAGGCCAGGCCGGTCATGTAGACCAGCATCACCGCCGGCCAGAGCCAGGAGTTGGTCTCGCGCTTCACCACCCCGATGGTAGAGGCGCACTGCGGGGCGAAGACGTACCAGGCCAGGAACGCCAGGCCCGTGGCGATCGACCAGTGGTGCTGCAGCGTCGTGGCCAGCGCGCCCGGCGAGGCGTCGGCGTTGCCGATGGCGTAGACGGTGCCCAGCGCCGCCACCGCCACCTCCCGCGCCGCGAAGCCGGGGATCAGGGCCACGGTCATCTGCCAGTTGAAGCCGATGGGCGCGAGCAAGGGCTGCAAGAGGTGACCGATCCGCCCGGCAAGGCTGTAGTTGATCGCCGGGTCCGTCGCCCCCGCCGGCGCGCCGGGGAAGGACGACAGGAACCAGACCAGGATCATCATCGGGAAAATGATCGTGCCCGCGCGGGTCAGGAAGATCTTGCCGCGCAGGTAGAGGCTGCGGAGCACGTTCACCGGATCGGGCGTCTTGTAGGCCGGCAGCTCCATCAGGAAGGGCTCGACCGCTCCGCGCCAAAAGATCCGCCGCGTCACGAACGAGACCGCCAGCGCGCTCAGGATCCCCGCCGCATAGAGGCCGAACATGACGAGGCCCGGCAGGCTCAGCACGCCGAGCACGGAGCGGTTCGGGATGAAGGCCGAGATGATCAGGGTGTAGACCGGGATGCGCGCCGAGCAGGTCATCAAGGGCGCCACCATGATGGTGGTCAGCCGGTCGCGTTTGTTGTCGATCACCCGGGCCGACATGATCCCCGGGATGGCGCAGGCGAAGCTGGACAGCAGCGGGATGAAGGCGCGGCCATGCAGGCCGGCGCCGCCCATGATCCGGTCCATCAGGAAGGCCGCGCGGGCCATGTAGCCGAAGTCCTCGAGCAGGATGATGAAGAAGAACAGCACCAGGATCTGCGGCAGGAAGACGATCACCGAGCCCACGCCGGAGATCAGGCCATCGGTCAGGAAGCTGGTCAAAAGCCCCGCCGGCAGGTGGTGCGCCACGAAGGCGCCCAAGAGGGTGAAGCCGTCGGTCATGGCGTCGCCGGCCGCCTTCGACCAGGTGAACACCGCCTGGAACATCACGAACAGCAGGGTGAGCAGGATGGCCAGGCCCGCCACCGGATGCAGCAACACGCTATCCACCTTGCCGGTGAAGGTGTCGGGGAACTCCGGCGCGCGGACGTGGGCCTTTAGGATGCGCTGGGCCTCGCGGTGGGCGTCGCGGATCTCGCCGGCGTCCGGCTCATGCCAGGTGTTGTCCCCCGCCAGCGCGCCCTTGGCGATCAGGCCGTCCACCTGGGCCAGCAAGTCGTCGATGCCGCGCTTGCGGGTGGCGACCGTGGCGACGATCGGGCAGCCGATGTCGCGGGCGAGGCCGTCCAGGTCGATCCGCAGGCCCTGCCGCTGGGCGATGTCGTACATGTTCAGCGCCAGGACCATCGGCCGGCCCACCGCCTTCAGCTCCAGGATCAGCCGCAGCACCAGGCGCAGGTTGGTGGCGTCGGCCACGCAGATCAGCACATCGGGCGCGCTTTCGCCGGCCAGCTTGCCCAGCACGGCGTCGCGGGTGACCACCTCGTCGGGGCTGCGGGCGCGCAGGGAGTAAGTGCCCGGCAGGTCGAGGACCGACAGGCTGCGCCCCGAGGCGGTGGCGACGCGGCCCTCCTTCCGCTCGACGGTGACGCCGGCGTAGTTGGCCACCTTCTGGCGGCTGCCGGTCAGCGCGTTGAACAGCGCCGTCTTGCCGGAGTTGGGATTGCCGACCAGGGCCACGCGGGACATGGGCAGGGCGGCGCCGGAGTCCACCCCTTGGAGCATCGCGACGTCGTTCATCGCGGGTCCAGCAAGACCCAGATGTCCGCCGCGTCGCGCCGGCGAAGACCGATGCGCATGTCGTCCAGCCGCACCGCGATGGGATCGCGCCAGATCGCGCCCTCGTGCAGCACCGCGACGCGCGCGCCCTCCACGAAGCCGAATTCCAGCAGGCGGCGCTGCAGCTCGTCGACATCGACCCCGTGGTCGCCCGACAGGCCGGCCGCGCGCACCTCGACGATGATCCCCTTGTCGCCCGGCCGCGCGCCGCTCAAGCGCACCGCCCCCGCCAGCGACGGGGCCGCGGCGCCCTGAACAGCGTCAGGCCCCTGCGGCTCGGCGAGCATGTCGTGCATGGGCGGGGTTTCCGTGGACGCGAACTTACTTGCGACTGATTATCAGTTTGGGTCGCAACTGTCGATGCGCAAGGACGCGGGCCGCCTGGAGCCTGCGCGGCTTGCGGGTAAGGGCTGGCGATTGCTATTCAGGCCCCCGCTGCCCCAGTGGCGAAATGGTAGACGCGGTAGACTCAAAATCTATTGCCGAGAGGCGTGCTGGTTCGAGTCCGGCCTGGGGCACCACTTGAAGCCGCGCTGGGCGCAGCTGTTGAAGGCGCCATCGCTGTCGACCCGCCGCGAAGGATGCGTGGCGCCGCGAGGCCGCATAGCGGTACAAGCCTCCAACCTGGGCGTCCAAGACCCGAAGCGTCACACGCGGCAGGTTAAACTCGGTTGGCCGTTGGAGGCTGGCGACCTCCAACCCATCCCAAGCCACCCCGGCAGGAGCGAGAGACATGAGCACCATCACCACCAAGGACGGCGTGCAGATCTTCTACAAGGATTGGGGCGAGGGGCAGCCGATCGTCTTCAGCCATGGCTGGCCGCTCAGCGCGGACGACTGGGACACCCAGATGATGTTCTTCCTGCTGCACGGCTACCGGGTCATCGCTCATGACCGGCGCGGCCACGGCCGCTCGAGCCAGGTCGCCGACGGGCACGACATGGACCACTACGCCGACGACTTGGCGGCGGTCACCGCGCATCTGGACCTGAAGGATGCGGTCCACGTCGGCCACTCCACCGGCGGCGGCGAGGTTGTCCGCTACATCGCCCGCCACGGCGAGAGCCGGGTGGCGAAGGCCGTGCTGATCAGCTCGGTCCCGCCGCTGATGCTCAAGACCGGCGCCAACCCGGGCGGCCTGCCGAAGGAGGTGTTCGACGGCCTTCAGGAACAGGTGGCCACCAACCGCGCCCAGTTCTACCGCGACCTGCCGGCCGGCCCCTTCTACGGCTTCAACCGGCCCGGCGCGGCGGCTGAGGAAGGCGTCATCCAGAACTGGTGGCGCCAGGGGATGATGGGCGGCGCCAAGGCCCACTACGACGGCATCGTCGCCTTCTCGCAGACCGACTTCACCGAGGATCTGAAGAAGATCACCGTGCCGGTCCTGGTGATGCACGGCGACGACGACCAGATCGTGCCATACGCCGACTCCGGCCCGCTCTCGGCCAAGCTCGTGCAGAACGGCACGCTGAAGACCTACAAGGGCTTCCCGCACGGCATGCCGACCACGGAAGCCGCGACCATCAACGCCGACCTCCTGGCCTTCATCCAAAGCTGACCGGCCGCCGGCCGCCCTCGCCGTCTGCCGGAGGCGGCCGGTTCCGCGTCAGGCCGTCGCCGGCGCGTCCTCGAGGACGCGGGATGGCGCTTCCGCCGTCGCCGGCTCCGGCTTGATCAGGGACTGGATCTTCGCCGCGTCGGCCGGGGTCGCGGGGTTGTAGACCACCATGCTGAGGTCCGGCCGGCCGTCGACCGCGAAGGCGGAATATTCGAAGGCCAAGGGGCCCAGCAGCGGGTGGCGGATCTGCTTGACGCCTTCGCCGTGGCTGCGGACGTCGTTGTCGCGCCACATGGCCTTGAACTCCGGGCTGAGCCGGCTGAGCTCCTCGACCAGGGGCTCGACCTCCGCCGCCGCCCCCGCCCGCGCCGCGTCCACCCGGAAGGCGCTGACCACGAACCGCGCGGTGCGCTCCCAGTCGTACTGCACCTCGCGGGTGCGCGGATCGAGGAAGATGAAGCGCAGGATGTTGCGCTGGTCCGGGGGCAACGATCCGTAGTCGACGAGCATCACCGTCGAGGCGCGGTTCCAGGCGACCACGTCCCAGGTCGCGGTGCGGATCAGCGCCGGCGTCGGCTCCAGCGCGTCGAGCACCCGTTGCAGCCTGGGCGTGACGCCCTCGTCCCGGGAGTAGCGCGCCTCGGGCGGCCGGCCGAGGCCGAGCAGGAAGAGATGCTCCCGCTCGAGCTCCGTGAGCATCAGGGCCGCGGCGATGCGGTCGAGCACGTCGGCGGAGGGCGAGCCGCCGCGCCCCTGCTCGAGCCAGGTGTACCAGGTCGGGCTGATGTTGGCGCGCTGGGCGACCTCCTCGCGGCGCAGGCCGGCGGTGCGGCGGCGCTGCGGCGGAAAGCCGAAGGCGGCGGGATCTAGTCTCGCCCGGCGGTCCTTCAGATAGGTCCCGAGCGGGTTTTCCGGCGCGAGGTCTTCGCTCATCCTGTTACCCATTATACCCCGATACGATCACTACTTTACCACGATGATACCTGGGAGGACACTGGCTTCAACAGCCTTGGAGATTTGTGATGCGTGTATTTGTGACCGGCGCCACCGGCTGGGTGGGCGCGGCGGTGGTGGACGAGCTGATCGCCGGCGGCCATCAGGTGGTGGGCCTCGCCCGCTCGGACGAAGGCGCCAAGGCCCTGGCCGCAGCGGGCGCCGAGGTGCAGCGCGGCGACATCGCGGACCTGGACGGCCTGCGGCGCGGCGCCGACAAGGCCGACGGCGTGATCCACCTGGCCTTCAACCACGACTTCTCCCGGTTCGTGGAGAACTGCGCCGAGGACGAGCGCGCCATCGAGGCGATCGGCGCGGTGCTCGAGGGCTCCGAGCGGCCGTTGCTGGTCACCTCCGGCGTGGCGCGCCTCGCCCCCGGCCGCACGGCGACCGAAGCCGATACGCCGCCCGGCGATGCGTCGAGCTACCCCCGCAAGTCGGAGTCGGCGGCGGCGGCGCTCGCGGCGCGCGGCGTCCGGGCGACCGCCGTGCGGCTGGCGCCCTCGGTGCACGGCCATGGCGACCATGGCTTCGTTCCGCGCGTCGTCCAGCTGGCGCGCGAGAAGGGCGTGTCGGCCTATATCGGCGACGGGCAGAACCGCTGGCCTGGCGTCCATCGGCTCGACGCCGCCCGCCTTTACCGGCTCGCCCTGGAGCGCGGGGCGCAAGGCGGCCCATTCCACGCGATCGCCGAGGAGGGCGTTCCGTTCAAGGCGATCGCCGAGGTGATCGGCCGGCGGCTGGACATCCCGGTGGTCTCGCGCTCGCTGGAGGAGGCGGCCGACCACTTCGGCTGGTTCACCATGTTCGCGGCCATGGACGCCCCGACCGCCAACGAACGGACGCGCGCGACGCTGAACTGGACGCCGGAAGGGCCGGGGCTGCTCGCCGACCTCGACCATCCGGCCTATTTCACGGCCTAGATGGCGGCGGCCTCGCCTCCGTCGATCGCCCCCCTGTCGATCGCTGTCGTCGGCCTGGGCGGCATCGGCAGCACCTTCGCCTTCCATCTGGCGCGCGCCGGCCATGACGTGACCGCCGTGGCGCGGCCAGGGTCGGCGCGGCTGCGGCAGTTGCAGCGCGACGGGGGCGTCGTCCGCACGACCGGCGAGCGGGCGCAGATGGCCGTCGCCGACAGTCTGGACGAGGCGGCCGTCTACGACCTGGTGGTGGTGACGGTGCTCGCCCACCAGGTCGAGGCCCTGCTGCCCGTCCTGTCGCGCAGCCAGGCCCGGTGCGTCCAGTTCATGTTCAACACCTTCGACCCCGAGCGCCTGGGCGCGGCGGTGGGCGCGGCGCGATGCAGCTTTGGCATGCCGTTCGTGATGGCCACCGTGGACGGCGAGGGCCGGCTCGCCGCGACGGTCAGCGGCGGCCGCCGGACGCTGCACGGCGATGCGCACTGGGCGGCGCTGTTCCAGGCGGCGGGCGTTCCCTCGGCGTCCGAGGCGGACATGCCGCTCTGGCTGCGCTGCCACGCCCCGCTCTGCGTCGCCATGGAGAGCATATCGGTGGCGGGGGAGCGGAGCGGCGATGGCGCGTCCTGGGCGCAGGCGATGACGGTGGCGCGCGGCGTCGGCGGCGGCTTTGCGATCATCAGGGGGCTGGGCTACCGCCTGCATCCCTCGAAGGCGGCGATCGCCGCCGCGCCAACGGCCCTGGTCGCCGGTCTCCTGTGGGGCGCCTCGCGCCTCAAGACCTTCCGGAAATTGCTGGCGACCGGCGAGGGCGAATGCCGCGCGCTCGCCGATGTCATGGCCGAAGCCGGGGCTGCGGCGACGCCGGCCCTTCCCGCGGCCGTGGCGGCGGTCAGGGCGATGAAGCCCTCGGAAGCGAGCCCCTCGCCGCCCCCCGGATAGCCCCGCCGTCAGGCGCGCCCGCCGCAGCGTCCCCGGTGGTGCGGTGCAACATGGAGCCTTCCCAGGCGTCCGGCGATCCCGTAGGAAGAGCGCGAGATCGTCCGAAGGCTGACACGGAGGGCAGGATCATGAGCGAACAGGACATGACGCCGCAGACGGCTGGGACTCCGCTCGACGGCCTGCGGCAGGCCAAGGCCGAAAGCCTCAAGGCCCTGATGAAGAAGAAGCCGGGGCAGAAGCACTACAAGCGCACCCTGCGCGCCTTCCTGGAAGCCGATCAGAAGCTGACCGACGCCATCGAGACCCAGCTCGAAGTGCAGTAGGTCACGCCGCGCCGCTCCGGGCCCTCTCGGCCTGGGCCTCGGCCTGCGCCCGCACCCAGCCGTGGAACGCCGCGATCTTCGGCTCGCCGAGCCGGTCCGCGCGGCAGACGAACCAGAAGCCGAACGGGCTCGCCAGCTCGACGTCGAAAGGCTTCACCAGCCGCCCCGCCGCCAAGTCCTCGTCCACCAGGGGCGACAGGCCGAGCGCGAAGCCCTGCCCCGCGACCGCCGCCGACAGCGCCATGTGGCTGTTGCTGAACAGCGGGCCGGCGCCTTCGGCGCGGCGGCTCACCCCGGCCTTCGCGAACCAGGCGCTCCAGGTGGGCAGGCCCGGCGCCACCAGGGCGGACTCGTCGTGCAGCAGCCGCCCCGCCTCGATCGCCGCGGGATCGCCGGCCACCTCGGCGGCCAGGGCCGGGCTGCAGACCGGAAAGGCGACGGCCGGGGCGATCAGCTCGGCGTGCAGCTCCGGATAGTCGCCGTCGCCATAGCGCAGCCCGATGTCGATCCCGTCGCGGTCGAAGTCCGAGCGAGGGTCCGAGGCGATGATCCGGACCTGGATCTCCGGATGCGCCGCGGCGAAGCTCGCCAAGCGCGGCGCCACCCACTTCGAGGCGAAGCTCGGCATGGCGCTGATCTGCAGCGAAGTGGCGTCGAGGTCGGCCACCTGCGCCACCAGCCGCTCCATGGCGGTGAACAGGCTGGTCAGCTGCGGCGCCAGCCGCTTGCCCGCCACCGACAGGCTGATCGCGCGATGGCCGCGCACGAACAGCGGCGAGCCGACCCATTCCTCCAGCCGCCGGACCTGGACGCTGACCGCCGACGGCGTGACCCCGAGCTCGGCCGCGGCGGCGGCGAAGCTGAGGTGGCGCGCGGCGGCGTCGAAGCTGCGAAGGGCGTTGAGCGGAAGCATGCGAAGCGGCGTCGCCATATCAGGTTCCCGGCCGTCGGACTGAACGACAAATCCTTGGGCATGCGGCGCGATTTTGTCGTTTGCGGCAAGCCGGGCCGCGCGGCCATTCCTTGCGCCCAACACGGCCCCGCGCCGAGCTGTCCACGGAGCGACTTCCATGATCCCGTCCTTGCGCACCGCGAGCGCCGCCGTACTGGCCTTCACGGCGTTCGCGGCGGCCCCAGCGGCCTTTGCCGCCGAGGCTGCGCCCACCCCGGCCGCCATCGCCCGCGACGGCAGCCATGACTTCGACTTCGATTTCGGCGTCTGGAAGACCGAGATCACCCGCCGCCTGCATCCGCTCTCCGGTTCCACGGAGTCCATGAAGCTCACCGGAACCGTCACGATCCGCAAGATCTGGGGCGGCAAGGCCTCCATCGAGGAGATCGAGGCTGACGGACCCAAAGGGCGCTGGGAGGGCATGAGCCTGTTCCTCTACGACCCCGTGGCGCACCAGTGGAGCCAGAGCTTCATCGGCAGCGCCGGCGGGACCTTCGGCGGCGGCATGGTCGGGTCCTTCCACGATGGCAAGGGCGAGCTCTTCCAGCAGGACACCCTGGACGGCCGCGCCATCCTGGTGCGCGCCACCTGGTCGGAGATCACGCCCACCTCCCATAAGTACGAGGAAGACTACTCCGCGGACGGCGGCAAGACCTGGGCGGTCTCGTTCGTGGCGCACAAGACCAAGATCCACTCGTGACCCGCCGGACCGCTGAAGGAAACCCCATGACCAGACACGCCGCCCTCCGCTTCGCCGCGCTCGGCCTCGCCGTTACCGTCGCCCTGCCGCTTCCCGCCGCCGCCCAAGCCTCCGCACAGGCCGCGGCCCCGCGCGACGGCAGCCACGACTTCGACTTCACCTTCGGGACCTGGACCGAGCACTCGAAGCGGCTGATGCACCCGCTCGCCGGCGCCAACGACTGGGTGGAGTGGGACGGCCACACGGTGGTGCGGAAGATCTGGGGCGGCCGCGCCAACATGGCCGAACTCAGGGCCGCCACCCCGGCCGGCCCGCTCGAGCTGATCGCCCTGCGGGTCTACAACCCGGCCACCGGCCAGTGGAGCATCAACTTCGCCACCTCTGCGGTCGGCAAGCTGAACGACATCCCGGGCGTCGGTGAGTTCAAGGACGGCCGCATCGACTTCTACGACCAGGAGCCGTTCAACGGCCGCGCGATCCTGGTGCGCTTCTCGGTCTACAGCACCAGCCCCACCACCCACGTCAGCGAGCAGGCCTTCTCCGCCGACGGCGGCAAGACCTGGGAGGTGAATTGGATCAACCGCTACACCCTTGTGAACCGCAACACCGAGCCGGAGGGCGGCTGAGATCGATAAACACTTGGGCCAGCGCCTCAACGTCCTCCTCCCCTTGTGGGAGGAGGTGGCCCGCGGAGCGGGTCGGAGGTGGGGTTTCTCGGTCTCTCGGCGCTATCCGAGGCTCAGTATCGCGCGGAGAGCGGAGCGCGACCCCCTCCGTCAGCCTTCGGCCGACACCTCCCCCCACAAGGGGAGGAGGATCGCCAATTGGCGCTTCGCCTAAACCGCCGGCGGGTCCAGGTAGTCGTAGAGCACCCGGCCGTAGGGCAGGGTCAGGTCGGCGATGAAGTGGTGCGCCTCGACCACCCGGCGCACGGGCAGGTCGGCGACCGGCGCGTTCACGTGCGGGACGAGGTGAAGCCGACCCGGCCCGCGCCAGGAGCCCTTCACCTCGACGTCGGTGAGATTCAACGCCACCAGCTGGCAGATCGCCGGACAGCCGTCGATCCCGGGGATGAGCTTCAGGTTGATCTGGGTCTTGGCCACCTTGGCGGCGGTGGCCACCCCGTTGCCGGCCATGTTCTCGTGCTTGTAGCCCATGGTGCCCACGGCCACCTGCTGGCCGGCGTACTCCAGGGTGCCGGTCAGCGTGTCCTTGATGATCTCCAGCTTCGGATGGGCGTACTTCTTGGGGAAGCCCCAGATCTCGCGGCCCGCGGCGATCGGCGGATCGTCGTCCAGGTACATCTGCGAGACGAAGTTCACCGCCTCGCCCTTGTACTGGCAGGGGATGACGATGCCGCTTTCGGTGTAGTCGCCGAAGCCGGTGGAGTCCGGCATGCGGATCCATTCATAGGCCACCAGCGGCTGGTCGATGGGCTCCAGCGGCTCGGGCAGCTGGGCGCGGATCGCCTCGGGATCGCTCTCGTAGGTGATGACCATGTATTCGCGGTCGACGAAGCGGTAGGGCCCGGCGGGATAGCTCGGGCCGGCCATCGGCATGGACGGCAGCTTGAGGATGTCGGCGGCGTTCATGACGATTATTCCGCGGTCCAGCCGCCGTCGATGGGCAGGATCGCGCCGGTGATCGAGCGCGCGCTGTCGGAGGCCAGGTAGAGGGCCAGGTCGGCGATCTCCTCCACCGTCACGAACTGCTTGGTGGGCTGGGCGGTGAGCAGGACGTCGTTGATCACCTGCTCGCGCGTCATGTGCCGCGCTTCCATGGTCTCGGGGATCTGGTGCTCGACCAGCGGGGTCCAGACATAGCCCGGGCAGATGGCGTTGGCGGTGATCCCGAAGGTCGCCGTTTCCAGCGCCACGGTCTTGGTGAGGCCCGCGATCCCGTGCTTGGCCGAGACGTAGGCCGACTTGAACGGCGAGGCGACCAGGGCGTGGGCCGAGGCGGTGTTGATGATCCGGCCCCACTTGCGGGCCTTCATCCCCGGCACGGCGGCGCGGATGGCGTGGAAGGCGGCTGACAGGTTGATGGCGATGATCTGGTCCCACTTGGCCGGCGGGAACTCCTCGATCGGCGAGACGAACTGGATGCCGGCGTTGTTCACCAGCACGTCCAGGCGGCCCAGCTTTTCCTCGGCCTCGGCGACCATGGCGGCGATCTGGTCGCCCTGGCTCATGTCGGCGCCGGAGTAGAGCGCCTTGACGCCGAACTCGGCCTCGATGCCGGCGCGCTCCTTCTCGATGGCGCCGGCCTCGCCGAAGCCGTTGATCATCACGTCGGCCCCGGCCTTGGCGTAGGCCCGGGCGACCGCCAGGCCGATGCCGCTGGTCGAGCCGGTGACCAGGGCGACTTTTCCGTTGAGCATGAGCTTCCTTCCCAATTCCGGGCCGAGGCGCGCGGGCCTCTAGTGATCGGCGGGAAGTCTGATGTTTACATCAAGTATTCATGACAGATTTGCGCAAACGGCGGCTTGTCACGGCGTTGTCGCAAGCTCTCGCCTAAATGTTGACCATGGACGCGCGCACGAAGACTGCCCCTCTCGCCGCCGGCTGGCGACCGGACCGCTGCGGCCGGGTGGCCCTGGTGCTGCAGGGCGGGGGCGCGCTCGGCGCCTATCAGGCCGGCGTCTACCAGGCCATGCACGAGGCCGGCATCGAGCCGGACTGGGTTTCCGGCGTCTCCATCGGGGCGATCAACTCGGCGATCATCGCCGGCAACGCGCCGGACGAGCGGCTCGACAAACTCAAGACCTTCTGGGAGCGGATCACCTCGCGGACCATCTGGGCCTACACCCCGGACGGCGACGTCTACCGCAACGCCCGCAACGCCACGAGTTCGCTGTTCACCCTGATGATGGGCCAGCCGGGCTTCTTCGAGCCCAATCCGGTGAGCCCCTGGCTGACCCCGGCCGGCGCCCGCGCCGCCACCGCCTACTATAACAACGGCCAGCTACGCGAGACCCTGCTGGAGCTGGTCGACTTCGACCGGATCAACAGCGGCGCGGTGCGTTTCTCGGTGGGCGCGGTCAATGTGGTTAGCGGCAACTTCATCTTCTTCGACAACGCCACCACCGAGATCGGGCCGGAGCATGTGATGGCGTCAGGCGCCCTGCCACCCGCCCTGCCCGCGGTGCAGATCGGCACCGACTGGTTCTGGGACGGCGGCATCGTCTCCAACACCCCGCTGCAGCACCTCTTGGCCCAGGACGACGACATCAACTCCCTGGTCTTCCAGGTGGACCTGTTCAACGCCCACGGACTGATGCCGCGCACCATGCAGGACGTGATGGGCCGGCATAAGGACATCATGTACTCGTCGCGCACCCGCCAGGTGACCGACATGTTCCAGCGGCTGCAACGCTGGAAGACCCGCGCCTACAACGCCCTGCTGAAGGTGCCGGACGCCGACCTGACGGACGAGGAGCGGGCCATGCGCGACAAGCTCGCGACGCTCCCGGCGCTCACCGTCCTGCAGCTGATCTACCAACAGCAGGCCTATGAGGGGAACGCCAAGGACTACGAGTTCTCCGGCACCTCCATGCGCGAGCATTGGGCCAGCGGCCTCCTGGACACCGAGCGCACGCTGACGCGCAAGGACTGGCTGCAGATGCCGCCCCCCAACGCCGGCATCCTGACCCACGACATCCACCGCGAGACCGAGGGCTAGGGCTCAGCCCATCCAGCGGTAGCCGACGGCGGGCTCGGTGAGGATCAGGCTGGGCTGGCCGGGGTCGGGCTCGATCTTCTGGCGCAGCTGGCCAACGAAGACCCGCAGGTACTGCACGTCCTCCTCGTGCGCCGGCCCCCAGACGGCGGTCAGCAGATGGCGGTGGGTGACCACCTTGCCGGCGCCCTCCACCAGCTGGGCCAGCAGGTCGTACTCCCGGGGCGACAGCCGGACCGCCACGCCGGCGCGGGTCACCAGGCGCTTGACGAGATCGACGGTGAGGTCGCCCGCGGTGACCACGGTGGGCGCGCCCGCGTCCTGCAGCCTGTGGCGCAGCGCCGCCCGGATGCGGGCCAGAAGCTCGCCCACCCCGAACGGCTTTTCCACATAGTCGTCGGCGCCCAGGTCCAGGGCGTCGATCTTCTCGGTCTCGCGGTCGCGGGCCGACAGGATGATGATCGGGCCCTTGTAGAAGGCCCGGGCCTTCTCCAGCGCCTGCTTGCCGTCCATGTCCGGCAGGCCGAGGTCGAGCACCACCACGTCGGGCGCCTTGCGGGCGATTTCGCGCAAGCCGGCCGCGGCGGTGTCGGCCCGCACCGCCTCATAGCCGGCCGCGTCCAGGGCCGGACCCAGGAAGCGGTGGATCTGCGGCTCGTCGTCGATGACCAGGATGCGGGGCTTGTGCGCGCTCAAAGCAGGTGCCCGGGGGTCGCCCGTTCCTTGGGCAAGCTGATCAGGATGCGGGTGCCGCGCCCGTCATGGATCGGGCTGGCCGCGGCGATGCGGCCGCCCATGGCCTCGACAAATCCCTTGGAGATGGCCAGGCCCAGGCCCGCGCCCTTGCCGCGGTCGGTCGCCTCCTCCATGCGCCGGAAGCGTTCGAACACCCGCTCCAGCTCCGTCGTCGGGATCCCGCGGCCCTCGTCCTCGATGGAGATCACCACATTGCCACGGTCCTCATAGGCCGCGACCTCGATGGCCGTGCCGTCGGGGCTGTAGGCGATGGCGTTCTCCAGGATGTTGACCAGGGCCTGCTCCAGCAGGGAGGCATCGGCCATGACCATCGAGAGCTGGGCCGGAAA
Organism: Phenylobacterium sp.; assembly: GCF_004799515.1. Taxonomy (GTDB): domain Bacteria; phylum Pseudomonadota; class Alphaproteobacteria; order Caulobacterales; family Caulobacteraceae; genus Phenylobacterium. Next base: position 46,375 of record NZ_SSMX01000004.1, read on the forward strand.
GTCGCGGTCGAGCTTGCGGTTCTCCAGCCGCCGCTTCACCCGGTCCACCGCCGCGCGCAGCACGTCGCGCACGTCGACCCATTCCCGGCGGGTGGAAAGGCCGCCGCCCTCCAGCCGGGTCATGTCCAAGAGGTCGCCGACATAGCGGTTCAGCCGCTCGGCCTCCTCGCGGATGGAGATCAGCAGGTCGGCGCGCACCTTGGGCGTCAGCGACTTGCCGAAGTCGATCAGGGTGGTGGCCGCCCCCAGCACGGTCGATAGCGGCGTGCGCAGGTCGTGGCTGATGGAGTTGAACAGGGCCGAGCGCAGCCGGTCGGAGCGGCGGAGCGCCTCGGCGCTGGCGGCCTCGGCGGCGAACTCGGCCCGCTCCAGGGCGACGGCGCCCTGGTCCAGCAGGGCGCTCACGAACCGCTCGCCGTCCTCGGTGGCCACCGCCTTGGGTTCGACCCCGACCACCCCAGCACGGGACTTCACCCCCTGCAGCGGCCGGAAGGTCCAGGCGGCGTTGGGCAGGGTGCCGGTGCCGGCGCCGGCCGGCTCACCCTTCTCCCAGGCCCAGCGGGCGGCGGCCATGTCGCCCGCCGAGAGCGTCGGCGACGGCGGCGAGGCGGCGGTGACGGCGATGTCCTCGCCCTCCGGCGTCAGCACCACGGCCGCGGCGCTGGTGGCGGCGGCCAGTTGTTCGGCGAGCGCCACGGCCGCGTCCTGGGCGCGGGCGGCGGACGAGAGCCGGCGCGTGGCCGACAGCACCGCCGCCACGCCGGAGGCCCGGCGGCTGACCGCCATCGCCTGATCGCGCACCCGGCCGGTCAGCCAGCCGGTGGTCAGGGCCGCGGCGAAGAACACCGCGAAGGTGAACACGTCGGCGGCGTGGCCGATGAAGAAGCTGAGCCGCGGCTCCAGGAAGAAGAAGTTGTAGACCAGCGCCGAGGCGGCCGCCGCGGTGACCGCTGGCCAGAGGCCAAAGGCCAGGCCAGAGACCAGCACGCTCAACATGAACACCATGGCGAGGTTGGCGCTTTGGGCGTAGCGGTCGACCAGGAAGGACACCCCGCCGGCCACCGCGACGGCGGCCAGGGCGCCCAGGTGCCCCAGCCAGGGGAACGAGATCGCCCGGCGCGGCGCGGGCGCGGGCGTCTCCTCGCCCTCGGCGGCTTCGGTGATCACATGCAGGGCCGCGCCCGAGCTCTCGCTCAGCAGGGACTCGATCAGGTTGCGCTGGAAGGGCCGGCGCCGGTGGCGGGTCTTGCCGACCACGATCTGGGTCTGGTTGTTGCGCCGCGCGTAATCCAGCACGCAGTCCACCAGGTCGTCGCCGGTGAGCACCACGGTCGCCCCGCCGAGCTGTTCGGCCAGCTTCAGCGCCTCGCGCAGCTTCTGGGCGGCGGCCGGGGTCGGCGGCGACATATTCGGCCGCTCCACGTGCGCCACCGTCCACGGCGCATCCATCATCATGTCCGAGAGCCGGCGGCCCGCGCGCACCAGCGAAGCGGCCATGGCGTCTGGGCCGACCAGCACCAGGATCCGTTCGCCCGCCGCCCAGGGGCCCTCGACGCCGGCCCGCTTCATCGCCCCGATGAGCTGGCCGTCGACCGTCTGGGCCGCCCGGCGCAGGGCCAGTTCGCGCAGCGCCGTCAGGTTCTCGGTCTTGAAGAACCGCTCGGCGGCCAGCCGGGCGGTCTCGCCCAGGTAGACCTTGCCCTCGGCCATCCGCTCGCGCAGCTCGGCCGGGGTGATGTCGATCAGCTCGATCTCGTCGGCGCGGGAGAGCGCGCTGTCGGGCACGGTCTCGCGCTGGCGCACCCCGGTGATCTTCCAGACCACGTCGACCAGGCTCTCCAGGTGCTGGACGTTCAGCGTCGTCCAGACGTCGAGGCCGGCGGCCAGCAGCTCCTCCACATCCTGCCAGCGCTTGGGATGGCGCGAGCTGGGGGCGTTGGAGTGGGCGTATTCGTCGATCAGCAGGAGGCCCGGCCGCCGGGCCAGCGCCGCATCTAGGTCGAACTCCAGGAGCGTCCCGCCGCGATGCTCGATGGGCTTGCGCGGCATGACGTCCAGGCCGCGCAGCAGGGCCTGGGTGTCGCGGCGGCCATGGGTCTCCACCACGCCCACCACCACGTCGACGCCCTCGGCCTTTCGCCGGCGTGCAGCGCGCAGCATCTCGTAGGTCTTGCCGACGCCCGGCGACATGCCGAGGAAGACCTTCAGCCGCCCGCGTCCGGGACGGTCCACCGCCGCCAGCAGGGCATCCGGATCGGGTCGGCGCGGTTCAGCCATCGCCGCCTAAGGTGCGCCAGCGGCCGGTCGGCGTCGAGTGCGAGGTTGACGTCGCGGCCGCCTACATCCGCTCGGGGACGGCGATCCCCAGCAGGTCCAGGGCGCGCTCGAGTTGAGCGAGCGTGGTCGAGGCGAGCGCCAGCCGCGAGCCGCGCACCGCCGGCTCCGCCTGCAGGATCGGACAGGCGGCGTAGAACTTGGAGAAGGCCTGTGACAGCCGGTAGGCGTGCTCGGCCACCGCATTGGGCGCCTGGCGGTCATAGGCCTCGGCCAGGGCCGCGTCGAAGGCGTCGAGGGTCAGGGCCAGCTCCCGCTCCGCCGGCTCGGCGATGGCGATGGGGCCGGCCTCGGCGCCCGCCTCCACGGCCCGGCGCAGCAGGGATTTCACCCGCACCGCCTGGTAGAGCAGATAGGGCCCGGTCTTGCCCTCGAAGCTGGTGAAGCGGTCGAGGTCGAAGACGTAGGAGGTGCCGCGGAAGTTCTGCAGGTCGGCGAACTTCAGCGCCGCCACGGCGACCTTGCCGGCGATATCCTCGAACTCGTCGGCGGGCAGGTCTTCGCCCAGGCCCGCCTCGTGCAGCCGCTCGCGCGCCTTCTCCCGGGTCATCTCGATCATGTCGGCCAGCTTCAGCACCCCGCCCTCGCGGGTCTTGAAGGGCTTGCCGTCGGTCCCGTTCATGGTGCCGAAGCCGACGTGCTGCAGCTCGCCCTCCGCCGCGTAGCCGGCCAGGTAGGCGGCGCGGAACACGATCTCGAAGTGGTCGGCTTGGCGCTGGTCGACGCAATAGATCACCAGCTGCGGATCGAAGCTCTTCTTGCGGTCGAGGATGGTGGCGAGGTCGGTGGTGCCGTACATGGCCGAGCCTTCCGACGACACCACGAGCAACGGCGGCAGCTCGCGCTTGTCGCCCTCCCGCGAGACCCGGATGATCCGCGCGCCCTGGTCGTCGACCAGGAGGTCCTTGGCGGCGAGCTCGTCCACCATGGGGTCGATCAGGTCCTCGACGTCGCTCTCGCCCTTCCACAGGTCGAAGTCGACGCCGAGCGCATGGAAGTCGCGCTCGAGGGCGATCTGGGTCACGTTCCGGAACCGCTTCCAGAGCTGGAAGTAGCCAGGCTGGCGGTCCTGCAGGCCGGCGGTGATCTTCCGCGCCCGGTCGCGGTAGTCGGTGTCGGTCTTCCCCTTGGCGGCGGCTTCCGGATAGAGCCGGTCGAGATCGGACAGGCTGACCGCTTCGAAGGCCGCAGTGTCGGCGGTCTCGCCGGCGTTCAGCGCGTCCACCGCCGCGGCGACCGCCGGCGCCTCGTCCATCACCGCCCCGATCAGGAGGCCCATCTGGTAGCCCCAGTCGCCGAAGTGGGCGTCGCCCAGCACGGTGTCGCCGCGGAAGCGGTAGAGGCGCTTGATGGATTCCCCGATGATCGAGGCGCGCAGGTGGCCCACGTGCATGGGCTTGGCGACATTGGGGCCGCCGTAGTCCACCAGCACGCGCCGGGGCTCGGCCACGCTGGCCGCGCCGACCCGCGGATCGGCGGCGATGGCCTGCGCCCGCTGGCTTAAGGCGGCGTCGGAGAGCTTCAGGTTGATGAAGCCGGGTCCCGCGATCTCCACGCCGGCCAGGCGCGGATCGCCGGCCAGCCGCTCGGCCACGCCCAAGGCGATCTCGCGCGGCGGCTTGCCCACCCGCTTGGCGGCGGCCAAGGCGCCATTCGACTGGAAGTCGGCGAGGTCGGGTCGGTCGGAGGCGGTCACCCGGCCCAGTTCGGGCGGCAAGCCAAGGCTCGCGAAGGCGGCCTCGACCGCTTCGCTCAGGACCCCTTTGAGGTCGCTCATCGGGTCGGCGGCGCGGTCCCGTTGGCCGCCACGGTCGGCCCGCCCACGTTCACGCGGAAGCGCTTACCCTGGCGGTTGAAGTCCGCCATCTGCGGCGTCACGTCGAAGCCGATCAGCACCTCGAAATTGGCTCCCGAGGTGGTCTGGGTGCCGCGCGGGATGAGGATGTTGGCCAGGCTGTCGGTCATGTAGACCCGGTCCTTGCCGGCCGGGAAGGTCACCGGCAGGTCGAAGCTTTGCTTGGCGATCACCTCGCGGTTCCGGTCGGTGACGGCCACCCAGTAATGATAGGTCTTGGTCGTGGCGGTGGCCTGCGGGCCTTTGCCGAGCTCGAACAGGATGTCCATCTGCACCTGGATCGGCTCGGCGTCCTTGTATTGGCAACCGGCCGAGATGCCCTGGATCTCGCCCGAATAGCCGACTTCGGCCGAGGCCTCGCGGCCGTCCTTGAACTCGATGTAGCGGCTGGCGTCGTAGAGGGCCTTCACGAACGGGCAGGGGCCGGAGTTGCGCAGCGCCTGCAGGGGCGCCTTCGAGTCGCCCCACTCCTTGTCGCGCTTCTTCTTCTTGGCGTCGTCTTCCTGGTCCTGCTTGGACGGGCCGGCGCCGCCCGCGCCGCCCATGCCGCCGCCCCCGCCGCCCGGTCCGTACTGGGCGTGCGCGCAGAAGGGCGTCGCGATGAGGAAGGCCGAGGCGGCGAGGAGGACGTAGCGGCGCATGGGAGGCGTCCGTGCTTTCGGGCAAATAGCGGCGCGGACTTTCGCGCCTGTTGGCGCCTAAGTACAACTTGCAGAATGCGGCGGCAACGCGGCTGGCGGCCACGGCCTTGGAGCCTTACCCTAGGCGCGATGTCGCAGTCCCCCGTTTCCCGCCCGCCGCTTACCGTTCTCTTGGCCACGCCCAGGGGGTTCTGCGCCGGCGTCGACCGGGCGATCCAGATCGTCGAGCGGGCGATCGCGAAATATGGCGCGCCGGTCTATGTGCGCCACGAGATCGTCCACAACCGCCATGTGGTCGAGCGGCTGAAGGCGCTGGGGGCGATCTTCGTCGAGGAACTCGACGAATGTCCCGACGACCGGCCGGTGGTGTTCTCCGCCCATGGGGTGCCCAAGGCGGTGCCGGCCGAGGCCCGTTCGCGGCGGATGCTGTTCCTCGACGCCACCTGCCCGTTGGTCTCCAAGGTCCACGTCGACGCGCGCCGCCACTTCGAGGCCGGCCGCGAGATCGTGCTGATCGGCCACGCCGGCCATCCGGAGGTGGTGGGCACGCTCGGCCAGTTGCCGCCCGGCGCCGTGGCCCTGGTGGAGACCTTGGAGGACGCCCACGCCTTCGTCCCGCGCGACCCGGCCAACGTCGCCTTCGTCACCCAGACGACCTTGTCGGTCGACGACACGGCCGAGGTGGTGGCCGCCCTGCAGGCGCGCTTCCCGCAGATCGCCGCGCCGCACAAGGAAGACATCTGCTACGCCACCACCAACCGGCAGGACGCGGTGAAGGCGGTGGCCGCGCGCTGCGACGTCCTGCTGGTGCTGGGCAGCGCCAACTCCTCCAATTCGGTGCGCCTGGCCGAGGTGGCGCGCAAGGCCGGCGCCCAGGCCCACCTGTTCGACGACGCCGCGGGCCTGGACCTGAGCTGGTTGGCGGGAGCCGCCGTGGTCGGCGTCACCGCCGGAGCCTCGGCCCCGGAGATCCTGGTGCAGGGGGTGATCGAACGCCTGTCGCAGAGCTTCGACCTGCTGATCGAGGAAATCGAGGCGCAGCGCGAAACGGTGACGTTCAAGCTGCCGCGGCAGTTGGTGAGCTGAGAAGACCTCCGGGCGTCGCTTGACGACTCCGCGCACCTCGCCCATCCGGGGAGTCATGGCGGTCTACACCGATATCACCGACGAGGAGCTGGCAGCCCTGTTGGCCGACTACGACCTGGGCCAGGCGGTCAGCCTGAAGGGCGTCGCCGAGGGGATCGAGAACTCCAACTTCCTGCTGGAGACCGAGGCCGGCCGGTTCTTCCTGACCATCTACGAGCGCCGGGTGAAGGCCGCCGACCTGCCGTTCTTCCTGGAGCTGCTGCGCTGGATCGCGGCCCACGGCTTCCCGAGCGCCACGCCCATCGCCGACCGCGAGGGCCGGATCCTCAGGAGCGTGCGCGGCAAGCCCTGCGCCATCGTCTCTTTCCTGCCGGGGCTGGCGGCCCGCCGGCCGACCGCCGCCCATTGCCGCGAGGCGGGCGCGGGCCTGGCGGCCCTGCACCTGGCCGCCGAGGGCTTCCCGCTCACCCGCGCCAACGACCTCGGCCAGGCGGCCTGGGCGCCGATGTTCGCGTCGCTCGAACTGGCCGCGGAGGCGTTGAAGCCGGGGCTGGCCAAGACCATATCGTTCGATCTCGAACAGCTCGCGGCGCGCTGGCCAAAGGATCTGCCGCAGGGCGTCATCCACGCCGACTTCTTCCCCGATAACGTCTTCTTCGCCCAAGGGAAATTCGCCGGCGCCATCGATTTCTACTTCGCCTGTGTCGACGCTTTCGCCTACGACATCGCCGTGGCGCTCAACGCCTGGTGCTTCGAGCCGGACGGCAGTTTCAACATCACCTGCGCCCGCGCCCTGGTGGCCGGCTATGAGAGCCGGCGCAGATTGTCCGATCTCGAACGGTCGGCCCTGCCGATCCTGGCGCACGGGGCGGCCATCCGCTTCTTCCTGACTCGGCTGCACGACTGGGGCGCGACCCCGGCCGGCGCTCTGGTCCGGCCGAAGGACCCGCTGGAGTACGAGCGCAAGCTGGCCGTACACAGAGCTTCGCCCGACCTCGTCCTTTTCGGAGCGCCCGCATGACCCCGCAGGTGGTGATCCACACCGACGGCGCCTGCTCCGGCAATCCGGGGCCTGGCGGCTGGGGCGCGGTGCTGCACTATGGCGACCCCAAAACCCAGCTCGCCGAGAAGGAGCTGTGGGGCGGCGAACTTCAGACCACAAACAATCGCATGGAGCTCATGGCGGCGATCCAGGCCCTGGAGGCGCTGAAGCGTCCCTGCCGGGTAGAGCTGCATACGGACAGCCAGTACGTCCGCAATGGCATCCGCGAATGGATCCACGGCTGGAAGGCGCGCGGCTGGAAAACCGCCGACAAGAAGCCGGTGAAGAACGACGACCTCTGGAAACGGCTCGACGCGGCGCGCCAGCGCCACGAGGTCGACTGGCGCTGGATCAAGGGCCACGCCGGCCACGAGTTCAACGAGCGGGCCGACGAGCTGGCGCGCCGCGGCCTGACCGAGACCCTTGACGCGCGCGTCAAGTAGTTCGACCTCGAACTTGCCGTTCGGTTTCGAACAGCGTAAGCTGTACGGAATTCAAAGCCGACGCAGGAGGCCGCCATGGCCGCCGAACCGGAAGACCACGCCGACGTCCAGGTCTTCGACGAGATCCGCTACATCGAGCACCTGGCGCGCACCGCCATCGCCCGCAAGCTGCCGGTCGGGCTGACCTATCCGCAGTTCGAGGTGATGAACCTGCTCTCGCGGCGCGGCGACGGCATCACCCCGCTCAGCGTCGCCCAGGCCCTGCAGATGACCAAGAGCGGCCTCACCAACACCCTGCAGCGGCTGGCCGCGCGCAGGCTGGTGCTGGTGGAGAACTGCCAGAGCGACGGGCGGCGCAAGCGCATCTGGCTGACGCCCGCGGGCCGCACCGCCTACAGCCAGGCGATGTTCTCTCTGCGCCCGAAGATGGAAAGCCTGCGCGACGGCTTCACCCAGAAGGAGTTCCGCGAGGCCCTGCCCTTCCTGCGCGCGCTGCGCACCTGGCTCGGCGAACGCGGCGACGACTGAGCGGGCTCAGGCCGCGGCCAGTCCCGGCGCGCCGGCGAAAGCCTCGGCCAGGAAGTCGATGAGCACCCGCAACTTGGTGGGCAGCCGCCGGCCCGCCGGATGGACGGCGCTCACCGCCAGCGGCCCGGGCGCATAGGCGCCCAGCACCACACGCACCTCGCCCGACGCGATCTCCGGCGCGAAGAGCCAGATCGGTCCGTGGCTCAGCCCCAGGCCGGCGAGCACAGCGGCGCGGATCTGCTCGGCGTCGCCCGTCCGGAAGTTCGCCGCCGGGTGATGCAGCACGACGCCCGCGCCGTCGCGGAATTCCCACGGCCGCACCTCGCGATGCGGCGCGAAGATCAGGCAGGCGTGGCCTTGCAGCTCGGTGGGCGTCGCCGGAACGCCCCGCGCGGCGAGATAAGCCGGGCTCGCGACGGTGGCGAAGGGCGCGTTGGCCAACTTGCGGACGATCAGCGCGGAGTCGGCCAGCACGCCATGGCGGATCGCCAGGTCGACGCCCTCCTCGATCAGGTTCACGGCGCGCTCCGACGCGGAGAGTTCGATGGAGATGTCCGGATAGCGCGCGAAGAAGGCCGGCAGCCTGGGGACGACGTAGAGCCGCCCGAACACCGGCGCGGTGGTCACCCGCACCAGGCCTGAGGGCGCCGACTGGCCGCGGCCAATCAGGGATTCCGCGGCCTCGAACTCGTCCACCAGCCGCACCGCCGATTCGTAGAACCCCTGGCCCGCGTCGGTCAGGCTCATGCTGCGCGAGGTGCGGCGCACCAGTTGCGCGCCGAGACGCGCCTCGAGCGCGGCGATCTGCTTGCTGACCGCCGACTGGCCGACCCCCGCCTCGCGCGCCGCCGCCGAGAAGCTGCCGCTCTCCACGACCCGGACGAAGAGGCGCAGGGCGTCCAAACGATCCATGGCCAACTCCTGAAGTCTCGTTTGGAATGGATAGTAGTCCGCTTCCATCACTTCTGGGAGGATTTGGAATGGACATCTCTGTCGTCAGACTGCGGGCCGGACTGTCCGGGGCCGCTCCGAAGAGGTGAAAGCCCCATGACCCACTCAACCATGACCCACGCCAAGAAGACGGGCCTCGTCGAGACCCGGCGCGCCCTGCCGCCAGATGAGCGCCAGACCGAACAAGACGTCCTGGCCGGCATCGGCCGCCTGTTCTCGGACTTCGTCGGGACCCGGCGCCAGGCCTACGACGCCATGACGTCCGAGACCCCGATCGCCGAGGGCGTCGAGATGCAGGCCATCGACCGCGACGGCGTGCGGGGCTGGTGGGTGCGGCGCGCCGGCGCGCCGGCCGACCGTGCGATCCTGTTCCTGCACGGGGGCGCCTACATGCTGGGCTCCGCGCAGGCCTACCGCGGCTTCGCCAGCCAGATCGCCGTGCGCGCCGGCGTCGCGGCCTTCATCCCCGACTACCCCCTTGCGCCGGAACATCCGTTCCCCGCCGCGCCGCAGGCCGCGGTCGCCGCGCTGCGCTGGCTGGCGGATGAGGGCGTCTCGCAGGCCGCCCTGGTCGGCGATTCCGCCGGCGGCGCCCTGGCCCTGGCCGCCCTGGCCGGCGCGGGCGAGCCGTCGCCGGCCGTGGCGTCGGTCGTGGCCTTCTCGCCCTGGATCGACCTGGCGCTGAGCGGGCCCTCGTTCGCCAGCCCCGACACCCACGACCCGATCTTCCAGCCGGAACTGCTGGCCGGGGCGGCGGCGGCCTACCTCGCCAGCGCCGATCCGAAGGACGGCCGCGCTTCGCCGCTCTACGCCGTTCCCGACGCCCTGCCGCCGCTGCTCATCCAGGTGGGCGAGGACGAGCTCCTGCTCGACGATGCCCGGCGCTACGCGGCTGCGGCGGCGGAGAAGGGCGGCGAGGTGCGCCTCGACATCTTCGAGGGCCTGCACCACGTCTTCCAGCGGTCCACACGTGAACTGCCGAGCGCGCGGCGCGCCCTCGACGAAGCGGCCGCATTCCTCTCCGGGCGCTGGGCTTGAGGCTCAGGCCCCCGGCTGGTCGGCGTAGAGCTTGACCAGCCGGTAGAGGAACTCGCGGCCCTCGTAGAGCGACTGCACCCCGATCCGCTCGTTCAGGCCGTGGATGCGGCCCAGGTCCGGCTCGAAGAACAGGCCCGAGACGCCGTAGGTCGGGATGCCGCCGGCGGTCAGCGCCTTGCCGTCCGTGGCGCCCGCCTGGAGGATCGGTATCACCGGGATGCCGGGCCACATCTCCGCGGAGACCTTTTCGATCGGCCCCATGACCTGCGGCGTCAGCGGCGGGGCTGGCGCCTCGCCCTCGCGGGCGACACGGACCTGGGAGACCTGGACTTGCGGATCGCCGATCACCTCCATCAGCTTGTTGCGCACCTCGTCGCGGCTGACGCCCGGGAAGATGCGGCAGTTGATGTTGGCGGTGGCCCGCTGCGGCAGGGCGTTCTGGGCGTGGCCGCCGCTCAGCATGGTCGCCACGCAGGTGGTGCGCAGCATCGTGTGCAGGCCGGGGTCCTTGGACAGCAGCGCGTCCGCTTGGGCGTCCTTCGGGTTGGCCACCAGCGCGGTCATGGCCTGGCCGCGCGCGCCGCCCTCGATCTTGGCCATGCCGCTCAGGTAGGCGCGGTTGGCGTCGTTGATCATCACCGGGAACTCATAGGCGCGGATCTTCTCCAGCGCGTCGGCCAGCCGGTAGATCGCGTTGTCCGGCACCGGCCGCGAGGAGTGGCCGCCGGGGTTGGTGACCTCCAGGGTGAAGCTCTGCGAGGTCTTCTCGCCCGCCTCGATGGTGTGGGCCATGCGCTTGCCGTGATCGTCGAGCTGGCCGCCGGCGCCCTCGTTGAGCGCGAATTCCGCGTCGATCAGATCCTTGCGGTTCTTCACCAGCCAGGAGGCGCCGTTGAACGGCCCGCCGCCCTCCTCGCCGCAGGTCAGCGCCATCTTGATCGTGCGCCGGGGCTTGAAGCCCTCGGTCTTGTAGCGGACCAGGTTGTCGACCCAGATCGCCGCCTGGGCTTTGTCGTCCGACGAGCCACGGGCGTAGAAATAGCCGCCCTCTTCCACCAGGGTGAACGGGTCGCGGGTCCAGTCCTCGCGCTTGGCCTCGACCACGTCCAGGTGGGCCAGCATCAGCACCGCCTTGGCCTTGGGGTCCTTGCCCGGCAGCACCGCCACCAGGCCGCCGTTCTTGGGATACTCCGGCACGGAGAAGATGGTCAGGTCGCTGTCGGGGAAGCCGGCGGCCTTCAGGTGGGCCGCCATCCGCTCGGCGGCCAGCGTGCAGGACCCCACCGAGGCGGTGGTGTTGGTCTCCACCAGCTCCTTGTAGAGGGCGCGGAAGCTCTCGCGGCCGGGGTCCGTCTTCGGCATCGCCGCACTGGGCGGTGTCTGCTGGGCGAACGCCGCGGTGGCGAACAGCAGGGCGACGCCGGCCAAGGCGCGAGCGAGTGTTTTCATTGGTGAACCCCGATCAGTCGCCGGGGACTATTCCAGGGGCGGCGGCGCCCGGCAAGGGCGAGCCGCTCAGGCCGCGCCTTCCTCGAACCGCGGGGCGTCGTCGCAGATCGCGACCCACGCCGGCTTTGAGCCCAGGTGGATGTGGCCGGCGATGTCGAGGGCCGGGTCGCCATCCAGGGCGCCGGCGGGCACGAACATCCGCCCGCCGTCGGGCGTCGGCTGCGGCGCCGGACAGCCGCAGTCGGCGCAGAAGACTGTGCTCCAGCCGCTGGGCAGGGCGTAGCGCTTGAGGTTGTCCTCGCCGGACAGCCAGGCGAAGCGGTCCCTGCGGACGTTCAACACCGCGTTCGAGCCGGTCCCGGAAACCCGCCGGCATTTCGAGCAATGGCAGAAGCCCACCGGCGCCAGCTTCCCGGTCAGGCCGAACCGCACCGCCCCGCAGAGGCAGCCGCCGGTGGCGACGAAATCCGCGCCGCTCATGCCAGCTCGACCTCGGCCGCCTTCGCCACCCCAGCCGTGCGGCCCGGCGCGCGCTGGTAGGTCCAGTAGAGGTTGGTGTGGGCGATAACCTGGCCGGGCGGCGGCGCGCCCCACTGGCTGAGGTCCTCGGTGGTGTGGGCGTCGGCGGCCAGGGTTACGTCGTAGCCGCGCGCCAGGGCGCCGTGCAGGGTCGAGCGAATGCAGGCGTCGGTCTGGGCGCCGGCGACGACCAGGCGCCCAACGCCGCGCTCGGCCAGGACCGCCTCCAGACCCGTATCCTCGAAGGCGTCGCCATAGAGTTTGGCGATCAGCGGCTCATCGGCGCGTGGATCGAGCTCGGGGACGAACCGCCAGGCGTCCTCATCCTTCACCAGCTGTTCGTTCTCGTGCTGCACCCATACGACCGGAACGCCGGCCGTCCGGGCGCGGGCGATCAGGGCCACGATGTTGGCCGTCACCGCCTCACGGTCGTGGGCGGTCTTCATCACGCCGTTCTGCACGTCGATGACCAGCAGGGCGGTGTTCGGGCGGTCGGCCAGGGTAGTCATGCGGCGGTCTCCTGGCGGCGACCATAGACCCGTGACGCCCGGCGAAAAACCGCCCGGACACGTCAGGCTAAGGCGATCGCCGGCGCCTTGACCTTAGACGGCGCCCGGGCGTTCCTTATGCCGTTGTTATGCAAGGAGACCGACGATGCGCCTCCGCATCCTCGCGCTTGCCGCCACGGTCCTCGCCGCCCCGGCCTCCGCCCAGATGAGCATGGGGACGCCGGGCAACTACGCCCCCACGCAGTACCTTCCGGACGATCGGACGCCACCTCCAGCCTATACGAAGGCATTCACCGCCCTGGCGGAGAAGGTGGTTCACACACGGGCCGCGGACGGCGGCAAACTGACCCCGGAACATTTCGCCAGCCTGCAGCAGGAGTTGGTCGCGCTGAACCGCAAGTACCGCGCGCACCCCGGCGTCGAGGTCCAGCCTTAGCCCGGACGCCCGGCTCGCGGACGCCGCCCAAGCGAAGACGTTTGCCCTGGCGGCTCCGGCGGTCGAAAATGGCCAACCAGTCGCAGGGAGCGGGCTTTTGCGGGACGGCGTTGAGGAGACCTATCCGGATCATCCGCGGCCGAAGCTCGCCTATCCGTTCGAGCAGGGGCCCAAGACCGGCGAAGCCATCGAGGCCGCGCCGGGGGTGAAGTGGCTGCGCATGCCGCTGGGCGGGGCGCTGGCCTTCATCAACGTCTGGGCCATCGACGACGGCGACGGGCGGGTCGCCATCGTCGACACCGGCCTGGGCGGCGAGGCGACGCAGGGCGCTTGGCGCAAGGCCTTCGCGGGGCCGCTGGCCGGCAAGATCGTCAGCCGGGTCTTTGTCACCCACATGCACCCCGACCACATCGGCATGGCCGGCTGGCTGACCCGCAAGTTCCAGTGCCGGCTCTGGATCAGCCGGCTGGAGTTCCTGATGTGCCGCTCGCTGGCCGCCGACACCGGCCGCGAGGCGCCGGCCGATGCGCTCTCCTTCTTCCGGGCCGCCGGCTGGGACGACGAGGCGCTGGAGACCTACAAGGCCCGCTTCGGCGGCTTCGGCCGCGCCCTGCACGCCCTGCCGGACAGCTTCCAGCGGCTGTCCGACGGCGACGAGGTGCGGATCGGCGACCACCTCTGGCGCGTGGTGATCGGCTCGGGCCACAGCCCCGAGCACGCCTGCCTCTGGAGCCCGGACCTCAAGACCATCATCACCGGCGACCAGGTGCTGCCGCGGATCTCCTCCAACGTTTCGGTCTTCCCGACCGAGCCCAACGGCGACCCGCTGACCGACTGGCTGACCTCGCTGGCGCGGATCAAGACGCAGGTGCCGGACGACGTCCTGGTTCTGCCGGCGCACAACGATCCGTTCCGCGGCCTGCACGCGCGCATCGATCACCTGATCGGCGGCCACGAGCGGGGCCTCACCCGCCTCCACGCCCTGATCGCCGAGCCCAAGCGGGCGGTGGATGTGTTTCGCGCCCTCTTCCGCCGGCAGATCGATTCCAACCTTCTCGGCCTCGCCACCGGCGAGAGCCTGGCGCACCTGAACTGCCTGATCGCCCGCGGCCACGCCTCCCGCACCCGCGACGCCAGCGGCGTCGACTGGTACCAAGCCGCGTGAGGCCCTACGTCGTGAGGCTTCGAGGGAGCCGTCCATGACCGAGCGCATCACCTCGCCCTTCGGGGCCAAGACCGCCGCCCGCGAGGTGGTGGTGGGCCACGACCTCTCGGGCCGCACGGCGGTGGTCACCGGCGGCGCGTCGGGGATCGGCGTCGAAACCGCCCGCGCCCTGGCCGAGGCGGGCGCCGACGTCATGCTGGCGGTGCGCGACACCGCGGCCGGCGAGACGGTCGCCGCCGACATCCACCGTACCGCCCCCGGCAAGGTCAGCGTCGGCAAGCTCGACCTCTCCGACCTCAACGCCGTCGCGGCCTTCGCCGGGACCTGGGGGGAACGGCCGCTGAACCTCCTGATCAATAACGCCGGGGTCATGGCCTGCCCGCTCAGCTACACGGCCCAGGACCTGGAGATGCAGGTCGGGACCAACCACTTCGGCCACTACCTGCTGTCGATCCTCTTGGCCCGCGCCCTGCTGAACGCCGCCGAGACCGGCCACGCCAGCCGCCTGGTCGCGCTCTCATCGATCGGCCACCGCCGCAGCCCGATCCACTTCGAGGACATCCACTACCGCCATCGCCCCTACGACAAGTGGGAGGCCTACGGCCAATCGAAGACCGCCAATTCCCTGTTCACCGTCGGCTTCAACGCCCGCTTCGCCGAGCACGGCGTCAACGCCAATGCGGTGATGCCCGGCGGTATCATGACCCCACTGCAGCGCCATCTCAGCCGCGAGGAGATGATCGGCTTCGGCTGGATGGACGAGAGCGGCAAACTCAACGACCGCTTCAAGACCACCGAGCAGGGCGCCTCGACCAGCGTCTGGGCCGCGGTCGGGGATGAGTTGGAAGGCAAGGGCGGTCTCTATCTGGAGAATTGCGCCCAGGCGGTCGCCTGGAACCAGGACAACCCCTTCGAGGGCGTCCTGCCCCATGCGCTGGACCCCGAAGCCGCCGAACGGCTCTGGGCCGTCTCGGAAGACACTGTGGGAGTGAAAGCATGAGCCTTTCCGGCAAGACCCTCTTCATCACCGGCGCCAGCCGCGGCATCGGCCTGGCCATCGCCCTGCGCGCCGCGCGCGACGGCGCCAACATCGCCATCGCCGCCAAGACCGCCGAACCGCACCCGAAGCTGCCCGGCACCATCTACACCGCCGCCCACGACATCGAGACGGCCGGCGGCAAGGCCCTGCCGCTGGTGGTCGACGTGCGCGACGAGACCTCGGTGATGGCCGCCGTCGAGCAGACCGTCCGGCACTTCGGCGGCATCGACATCTGCGTGAACAATGCCTCGGCCATTCAGCTCACCGGCGTGCTCGCCACCGACATGAAGCGCTACGACCTTATGAACCAGGTGAACGCGCGCGGGACCTACCTGACCTCCAAGGCCTGCATCCCGCACCTCAAGCAGGCGGCCAATCCGCACGTCCTGATGCTGTCGCCGCCGCTCGACATGAACCCACGCTGGTTCGCCGGGCACACCGCCTACACCATGGCCAAGTTCGGCATGAGCATGTGCGTGCTGGGCATGGCCGCGGAGTTCAAGCCCGACGGGATCGCCTTCAATGCGCTCTGGCCGCGCACCGGCATCGCCACCGCCGCCATCCAGTTCGCGCTCAGCGGCGAGGAGGGCCTGCGCCATTGCCGGACCGTGGAGATCATGGCCGACGCCGCCCACGCCATCTTCGAGAAGCCCGCCCGCGAGTTCAGCGGCAACTTCCTGATTGATGACAGCTTCCTCTACGGCGAGGGCGTTCGAGATTTCGATCGGTACCGGGTCGATCCCACCGCGACCCTGATGCCGGACTTCTTCGTGCCGGAAGACAGTAAGCCGCCGCCGGGCGTGGTGATCGGCGAAGGGAGCCTCAGTCCGCATGAGTGAAACCATTTCCACCCGCGTCCAGGTGCGCGTCGCCACCCTGGCCGACGTCTCGCTGATCCTGGAGTTCATCAAGGCCCTGGCCGAGTACGAACGCCTTGGCCACGACGTGGAAGCCACCGAGGCCGACATCCGCCGCGACCTGTTCGGCGAGAACCCACGCTGCTTCTGCGACATCGTCGAGGCCGACCACCAGCCGGTGGGCTTCGCGCTGTGGTTCTATAACTACTCCACCTTCCGCGGCCGGGCCGGGATCTATCTGGAGGACCTGTTCGTGAAGCCGGAAGCCCGCGGCCTGGGCGCCGGCAAGGCCCTGCTGCGCCGCCTGGCCCAGCGCTGCGTCGACGCCGACCTCGGCCGGCTGGAATGGTCGGTGCTCAACTGGAACACGCCGGCCATCGAGTTCTACGACAGCCTCGACGCCGCGGCGATGGAGGAGTGGACCGTCCGCCGGCTCTACGGCGAGGCCCTGCTGAGGCTGGCGGCCTCGTAGGCGCCGCCGTTGTGAATGGCTAAGCCTCGGCGATCATGGCGATCGAGACCTTCAGGCCGGGGATGCGCACCGGCAGCTTCGCCCCTTGGCGCGCCGGCGGGTCGGAGGGAAACCACCTCAGCCACTCCGCATTCACCGCTGCGAAATCCTCCTCGTCGGCGAGGATGACGGTGGCGCTCACCGCCTTGTCGAGACTGGAGCCCGCCGCCTCCAGGATCGCCTGGATGTTGCGCAGGCACTGGGCCGTCTGGGCGCCCGCGTCGCCTTCGACCAATTCGCCGGTGGCTGGATCGGCCGGCGCCGTTCCTGACACGAACACCAGGCCGGCGGCCTTTACGGCCTGGCTGTAGGTGGGCGGCGGCTTGGCGGCCTTGAGCGTGTAGACGATGTCGCGCGGCATGGTCGCTTCCCTCGCTGCGAAGCGATTACGCGGCTCTGGCGCCTGACCGTCAAGCAAGGGCGCGAGGCCGCCAGCATCGGCGGTTGACATCCAGCGCCGCCCGCCCAATAGTTCACCACATGGTGAACTATGAAACGCCCAACCTCGACCGCGTCTTCGCCGCCCTCGTCGACCCGACGCGCCGTGCGATCCTGGCGCGGCTGGAGCAGGCCGAGAGCCTGTCGATCAGCGCGCTCGCCGAGCCGTTCGCGATCAAGCTGCCGGCGGTGATGAAGCACCTGGACGTGCTGGGCGACGCCGGCCTGATCACCCGCGCCAAACACGGCCGCACGGTGGACGTGCGCCTCTCGCCCGCGCCGCTGCGCGAGGCGATGGCCTGGCTGGAGCGCTATGAGCGGTTCTGGTCGCCGGCCCTCGACCGCATGGCCGCCTACGCCGAGGCCAGAGAAGCCGAGGCCAGACAGGCCGAAGCTCAGCACGCCGAGGCGCGCGACGCCGAAAGCGGGGACCAATGACCAGCCTGACCCTCGTGCGCCGGATCGCGGCGCGGCCCGCCATCGTCTTCGACGCGGTCTCCACCGCCGAAGGGATCGCCGCCTGGTGGGGCCCGGAAGGCTCGTCGATGATCGCCGCGGAGTCCGACGCCCGCGTGGGCGGCGCCTACCGCGTGCGCTTCCGCAACGACGACGGGCAGGAGCACGAGGCCAGCGGCGAATACCTAGAAGTGGCGCCGCCGGAACGCCTGGTGATGAGCTGGCGCTGGACCCACGGCGGCGAACCCGACGAGCTCGGCCGGACCTCGCGCGTCGAGATCGATCTTCGCCCCGTCGCGGGCGGAACCGAGCTCACCTTCACCCACGCCGACCTCTGCAACGCCGCCTCCCAGGCGAGCCACGAATGGGGCTGGGGCGGCGCCCTGGACAAGCTCGTCCAGCGCTTCGCCGACGCGCCCGAAAGCTGAGAAGGGACCTACAGACGATGCCGGACTTCCTGACGACCAAGCCGCCGCGGCGGGCCCTGGCGGGACTTGGCCTCGCCGCGCTGACCCTGGCGGCCGGCGCGGCCTGGGCCCAGACGACGACGGCCGCCGCGCCCTATCCGGAACGGGCGCCACTCGCGCAGTACCGCATGGCCCCGGCCGACGAGATCGCGCTGGCCCGCAGCGCCGCCCCGCCAGCGATCGCCAGCCACGCCGAGGTGATGATCCTGGGGGACCGGGGCTATGAAACCGCCGTGAAGGGCGACAACGGCTTCGTCTGCCTGGTGGAGCGGGCCTGGGCCAGCGGCTTCGCCGATCCGGGGTTCTGGAACCCGAAGATGCGCGGCCCGATCTGCTACAACGCCGCCGCGGCGCGCACTGTGCTGCCCACCGATTTCCTGCGCACGGGATGGGTGCTGGCCGGCGTGTCCCGCACGGAGATGGCCGAGCGCACCAAGGCCGCCGTCGCCGCCCATAAGATCGCCGCCCCGGAGCCCGGCGCCATGAGCTACATGCTGTCCAAGCAGGGCTACCTGAACGACCGCGCCGGCCACTGGCATCCGCACCTGATGTTCTTCCTGCCCCGGATGGCCACGGCGCAGTGGGGCGTCGACCAGGCCGGCGACGTGGTTTCCGGCGACGACAGCAGCCTGGAGCCGCTCACCGTCTTCTACGTCCCGGTGCCCAAGTGGTCCGACGGCACGCCGGCGATGGAGATGTAACTGAGGAACCTCACCCGCGAGCGGGGGAGGTTCCTTGGTCTACGCCGGCTGCTTCGCCGGTTGTTGCGAGCCCGCCATGGGTGCGCGGTTCAGGTCGAAGAACTTCGGGGCCATCTTCGGCACGGCTTCCGACAGGATCGTCGCCACCGTCCAGCTTTCGCCCTCCGGCTTGGTGCAGGTCTCGATCGGCCGGGGCTGCGAGTAGAGGATGATGTTCTCGCCCGACGAGCCGAAAATCTGGCCGGAGACGCTGGCCGCGGCGGGGCTGACCATGGCCACCGAGAAGCGGGCCGGCTGGTCGGCGCGGATCTTCTCGGCCATCACCGCGCGCCGCGCCGCCGCCGCCTCGTCCTTGATCGGCACGGACTGGGTCATCCGCGTCCAGGCCACCGGCGCCAGGCAGTTGGAGCGCACGTTGTTGCGCGCGCCTTCCATGGCGATGATCCGCGAGAGGCCGGCGATGCCCATCTTGGCCGCGCCGTAGTTGGCCTGGCCGATGTTGCCGAACAGGCCGCTGGTCGAGGTGAAGAACATGTAGGCGCCGTCGTTCTGCTCGCGGAACAGCTCGATGGTGGCGCGCGCCACGTTGAAGCTGCCGCGCATGTGCACGTCGATGACCCGGTCCCAGTCGTCCTCGCTCATCTTGTGGAACATCACGTCGCGCAGGATGCCGGCCGGATTGATCACCGCATGCAGGCCGCCGAAGGTGTCGCGCGCCTGCTCGACCATGCCCTGCACGGCCTTCAGGCTGGTGACGCTCTCGGAGTTGGAGACCGCCTCGCCGCCCGCGGCGCGGATCTCGGCGGCGACCGTCTCGGCCGGGCCCGCGGAGCCTTCGTCGTCACCCTTGAGGCCGGCGCCCAGGTCGTTGACCACCACCTTCGCGCCCTCCTGGGCCGCGATCAGGGCGCAGTCGCGTCCGATGCCGTTGCCGCCGCCTGTAACCAGGACAACTTTTCCATCCAATGCGCCCATGACGTATCTCCCTTATTTTCAATGGGCCGACAGTTATTCGAGGCGGTCGGCCTTGCGCAAGGCGGGAAACAGCGCCGCCCAGAGGCCGGTGACGGCCAGGGCGCCGACCCCGCCGAACAGGGCCGCGCCGATGGGCCCCAGGAACCGCGCCACCACCCCGCTCTCGAACTCGCCGAGCTCGTTGGAGGCGCCGATGAACACCGAGGAGACCGCCGCCACCCGCCCGCGCATCGGGTCGGGCGTCACCAGCTGCACCAGGGTCTGGCGGACGTAGACACTCAGCATGTCGGCGCCGCCCAGCACGGCCAGCGCCGCCACCGACAGCCACAGGACCTTGGAGAGGGCGAAGACGCAGGTGGCCGCCCCGAAGGTCGCCACGCCCGCGAACATGAAGAGCCCGGCCTTCTTGCGGATCGGCCGCGCGGCCAGCAGCAGGGCCACCACCGTCGCCCCGATCGCCGGGCCGGAACGCAGCACGCCGAAGCCTTGCGCCCCGATGTGCAGGACGTCGCGGGCGAACACCGGCAGGAGCGCGGTCGCCCCGCCCAGCAGCACGGCGAAGAGGTCCAGGCTGATCGCCCCGAAGACGATCTTCTGGTTCCAGACGTAGGCCAGGCCCTCCTTCACCAGCTGCCAGCGCGACCCCGGATTGACCACCGGCTGGCCGCTCTTGCGGATGATGACCGTGCAGAAGGCCGCGACGCCGTAGAGGACGAAGGTGGTGAAGTAGGCGTAGGCCGGCGACCGGGCCACCAGGAGGCCACCCGCCGCCGGGCCGATGATCGAGGCGGTCTGCCACGCCAACGAATTCCAGGCGATGGCGCGGGGCAGCAGCGGGCGTGGCACCAGCATGGGACCAAGCGCCGTGTTGGCCGGGTTGAAGAAGGCCCTCGCCGCCCCGAACAACGCGCCCACGATCAACAGCATCGGGACCGAGGCGCGGCCCTGCCAGGTTGCGACCGCCAGGGTCAGCACCGTGGCGATCTCGCCGGCGTAGCAGAACAGGAGGACCTTCTTGCGGTCGTAGCGGTCGGCGGTCTCGCCCGCCGGCAGGGTCAACAGGAAAACCGGGATGAAGGCCGAGAGCCCGATCATCCCCACGAGGAAGGCGCTTTCGGAGACCGAATGGGTCTGGCGGGCGATGGCGTACATCTGCCAGCCCATGGCCACGCTCTGGATCTGGGCGGCGAAGGCCCCGGTCCAGCGCGACACCCAGAAGGCCAGGTAGTCGCGCTCCTTCAGAAGCGCGCGGGCCGAGGGCACGGTGTCGGGCGAGGGCTCGGCCATGCGGGCTTCCTGCCCAAACTCCCGCCCGCCCGCAACGCCGCAATGGACATGAGGCGCGCCGCTGTGACCGCCTCGGCGTTGACCTGGGGACGTTGAGGCCCTATTTGCGCCGGCCTCGACCCTGGGTGGGTCTCATTGAGCTGATCTCCGATGCGACGCTTTCGACGACCCCAGCGCCCGCAAGGCGCCCGTTGATCCGCCGCCGGACGCGCCGCCGCGCGTTCGGGCTTTCGCCGTCCCATCAGTCGAAGCCCTAACCCCCGATGATCCTCCAAGCCTCCGCGCCGGCCCCGGCGCTCGCCCTGCAGCCTGAACGGCCGGAAGACCGGCCCCTGGTCGACGCCCTTATCGCGCGCGCCTTCGGCCCCGGCCGTTACGCCAAGTCCTCCGAGCGGGTGCGCGAGTTCGCCGCCTTCGCCCCGGAGCTGTCGGTCTGCGCCTGGAGCGGCACGCGGCTCCTCGGCTGCGCGCGGATGTGGCGGGTGCGGGTGGGCGAGACCCCGGTCACCTTCCTCGGCCCCTTCGCCGTGGAGCAGGGCGAGCGCAACGCCGGCTTCGGCGCGCGCCTGGTCGCCCGGGCCAGCGAGGCCGCCGCCGCGGCGGGCGAGACCCACGTGGTGCTGGTGGGCGACGAGGCCTACTTCAGCCGGGTCGGCTTCTCCCGCGCCGCCGGCAGCGCGGTGACCCTGCCGGGCCCGGTGGATCCCCGGCGCGTGCTGGTCCGCGCGCTGACCCCCGGCGCCGTCGCGCTCGCAGGCCCGATCCGCCCGCTCTGAGTTCGCTTGAGGCGGCCGGCGGGCGCGCCTACCTTCCTGGCATGGCGGATCAGCCGAAGACGGCCGGGCTCGAAGGCGTGATCGCGGCGGCGAAGCAGGCGCCGGGCCGTGGCCTGCCGCCCGTCCACCTTTGGAACCCGCCCCACTGCGGCGAGATCGACATCGTTATCCGCAAGGACGGCGTCTGGTTCCACGAGGGCACGCCCATCGGCCGCGAGGCCCTGGTGCGGCTGTTCTCCACCGTCCTGCGCAAGGACCCAGACGGCATCCATCTGATCACCCCCGTCGAGAAGATGAAGATCACGGTGGAGGACGCCCCCTTCATCGCCGTCCGCGTCGACCGGGTGGGCGAGGCCCTGCGCTTCCTGACCAATGTCGGCGACGCGGTGGAAGCCGGCCCGGACAACGCCATCCGCGTGGAGATGGGCGAGGGCGGCGAGCCCCGGCCCTATCTGCACGTCCGCCGCGGCCTCGAAGCCCTGATCGCCCGGCCGGTGTTCTACGAGCTGGTGGAGTTGGCCGAGGAGCGCGAGACGCCAGACGGCCCGACCCTGGGCGTCGCCTCCAACGGCGCCTGGTATCCGGTGGGACCGGCCCGGGCGCACCGGTTGTGAGCTTGAAGGGCGGGCGCGGCGACCTGCGCGACTGGATCGCCCAGCGGCTGGACCCGCTGGAGGCGCACGATCCAGCCGGCCCGCGCGAGGTCCGCTCCGACTTCGACCTCTCCAAGGCCTATGGCCCCGACGAGGTCGACCTGCCGCTGACGCCCGCCGCCGTGCTGATCGGCCTGGTCGAGCGCGACGCAGGCCTGTCGGTGATCCTGACCCGCCGCGCCGACACGCTTCGCCGTCACACCGGCCAGATCGCCCTGCCCGGCGGCCGGCGCGAGCCCGGCGAGACGCCCTGGCGCACGGCGCTGCGCGAAGCCCACGAGGAGATCGGCCTGGAGCCGGCGTTCGTCCAGCCGGTGGGCCTGTCGACGCCCTACCGCACCGGCACCGGCTTCCTGATCACGCCGGTGGTGGGCTTCGTCCGCCATGGCTTTGTGCTGGAGGCCAATCCTGAAGAGGTGGCGGAGATCTTCGAGACGCCCTTCGGCTTCCTGATGGACCCCGCTAACCTGGAGGAACACGAGCGCGCCCTGCCGAACGGCGAGCTGCGCCGCTTCTACGCCTACACCCACGAGGACCGGTTCATCTGGGGCGCCACGGCCGGCATGCTGCGGGCGCTCTACGACCGGCTCTATGGCGCCGCCGTTGCCTGAGAGCGCGCTTGCCCGCCTGGCCCTGATGGCCGTCCCCTTCATCGTCTGGTTCGCCTGGCGGGCCTGGGCGAGGCATACGGGCCGCGAGATGGGGGCCACGCCCTGGCCCTGGCTGTTCGCCGCCGGCGCGGCCCTGGCCGGCCTGTCGCTGATCGCCGCCGCCGTCCTGCACCCCGACAACCGGCGCGAGACCTATGTCCCGGCCCAGGCCGCGCCGGACGGCTCGGTGCATGAGGGCTACTTCGCGCCGCACCCGGCTTCGCCTAAGACACCGCCGAGATGAGCGAGACCCTAGGCCTGCGTCCCTGGATGACCGCCCCCGCCACGGCGGCGGTGCTCGACGCCCTGGAGGCGGCGGGCGGGGCCGACTGCGCCCGCTTCGTCGGCGGCTGCGTGCGCAACAGCCTGATCGGCCAGCCGATCAGCGACATCGACATCGCCACGCGCCTGACGCCCGACGAGGTGACCCGCGCCCTGGACGCCGCCGGCCTGCGCGCCGTGCCCACCGGCGTCGAGCACGGCACCGTCACCGCCCTCAGCGGCGGCAAGCCCTTCGAGGTCACCACCCTGCGCCGCGACGTGAGCACCGACGGCCGCCGCGCCGTAGTGGCCTTCACCGACGATTGGGCCGAGGACGCCCAGCGGCGCGACTTCACCCTCAACAGCCTCTACGCCCGGCGCGACGGGACGCTCTACGACCCCACCGGCCACGGCATCGCCGACGCGCGGGCCGGCCGCATCGTCTTCGTGGGCGAGGCCGAGCAGCGCGTGCGGGAGGACTTCCTGCGCATCCTGCGCTTCTTCCGCTTCTTCGCCTGGTACGGCGCCGGCCCCGCCGACGCCGCGGCCCTGGCCGCCTGCGAGGACCTGCGCGGCCACCTGAAGGCCCTCTCCGCTGAACGCGTCTCCAAGGAGCTCCTGAAGCTGCTGGCCGCCCCCGATCCGCGCGCGTCCGTCGCCCTGATGGCCCGCGCCGGCGTCCTGGGCGAGGTCATGCCCGCGCCCATCGACCTGGCGCGCTTCGAGGGGCTGGTGGCCATCGAGGAGGACCAGCTCTTCGAGACCGAGCCCTTGCTGCGCCTGGCCGCCCTGCTGCCCGACGACCAGGTCGGCGCCGTCAAGTTCGCCGAGGCCCTGCGCCTCTCCAACGCCGACCGCGACCGCCTGGCCGCGGCGCTGGCGCCCAGCCCCGCCCTCAAGAGCTGGATGAGCCCGCGCGAGATCCGCCGGATGGTCTACCGCCTGGGCGCCCAGCCGTTCCGCGACCGCGCCAAGCTGGCCTGGGCGCGGGCCAACCGCACCGCGACCACGCCCCAGTGGCGCGGGATGATCGCCCTGGGCGAAGGCTGGAGCCCGCCTGCCTTCCCGCTCACCGGCGAGGACGTCATCGCCGCCGGCGCGCCCAAGGGCCCGATTGTCGGCCAGGTGCTGCGCGAGGTGGAGGACTGGTGGGTCGACCATGACTTCCTCGACGACAAGATGTCGACCATCGAGAAGCTGAAATCCGTGGTGCAGGGGATGGCGTTCTGATGAAGCTCGGCATCCTGGAAACCGGCCGCCCGCCCCGGCCCTGCATCCCGACCTATGGCACCTATGCGGACATGTTCCGCGGCCTGCTCGGCCCGGACGCCTACGACTGGCGGGTCTTCAACGCCGAGGCGGGCGAACTGCCCGACAGCCCCGCGGCCTGCGACGCCTATCTGATCACCGGCGGGGCGGCGGGCGCCTACGATCCCCTGCCCTGGATCGCGCCCTTCGAGGACTTCCTGCGCGCGGCGAAGGGCCAGGCGGCGCTGGTCGGCGTCTGCCTTGGCCACCAGCTCATGGCCCAGGCCTTCGGCGGCAAGGTGATCAAGTCGCCTAAGGGCTGGGGCGTCGGCGAGAACGAATACCGGGTGGAACGCCGCGAGCCATGGATGGGCGCGGACGTCCCCGCCACGATCCGCCTGCCCGCCTCGCACCAGGACCAGGTGGTGGAGAAGCCGCCGGGCGCCGAGGTCTGGGCCGCCAGCGACTTCACGCCCTTTGCGGGCCTCGTCTGGCCGGACGACCGCGCCCTCTCCGTCCAGCCGCACCCGGAGTTCGCTCCGGCCTACGCCATCGATCTGATCGAGCACCGCCGCGAGGCGGTCTATCCCGCTGAGCAGGCCGACCGCGCCATCGCGAGCTATTCCGCCGCCGACGACCGCGCGCGGGTGGGCGGCTGGATCAAGGCGTTCCTGACGGGGGCGGCTTAGCACCCCTCAACGTCCTCCTCCCACAAGGGGAGGAGGAACACGAAATCGTAGCCGCGCCGCCCGCAACCCAAAGCCCCCTCCAACGGTTTCCCGGCGACAGCCCCCGGGTATCGCCATGGCGCCTTTAAAACTTCTGATCGTGCTGAGCAGCGGCGCGGCCGCGCTCGCCCTGGGCCTGGGCGCCCAGTTTCAGGCGCAGGGCCCCGGCCTCATGGCCCTGATCGCCAACGCCTGGAGCGCTTTGACCTAGCTCCACGCCACCAGCGGCGGCATGGAAGACAGGATCGTCTCGATGTTGCCGCCGGCCTTCAGGCCGAACATGGTGCCGCGGTCGTAGAGCAGGTTGAACTCCACATAGCGCCCGCGGCGGACCAGCTGTTCGGCCCGCTCGTCCTCGCCCCAGGGCTCGTCCATTCGGTGGCGCACGATCTTCGGATAGACCGCCAGGAAAGCTTCGCCCACCGCGCGGGTGAACGCGAAGTCGCGCTCGAAATCGCCGGTGTCGAGCCGGTCGTAGAAGATGCCGCCCACCCCGCGCGTCTCGCCCCGGTGCGGCAGGTAGAAGTACTCGTCGCACCAGGCCTTGAACTTCAGATACCAATCCGGGTCGAAGGGGTCGCAGGCGTCCTGCATGGCCTTGTGGAACAGGACCGCGTCGTCGGCTTCCTGGCTGCGCTGCTCGGCCAGCATGGGCGTCAGGTCCGCACCGCCGCCGAACCAGCTCTCCGCCGTCGACAGGAAGCGGGTGTTCATGTGCACGGTGGGCACGCGCGGGCTGCGCGGATGGACGATCAGGCTGATCGAGGCCGAGACGTAGGAGGGGTCCTGCTCCGCGCCCGGCATGGTCTTGGCCATCTCCGGCGAGAAACGCGCCATGGCCGCCGAGGTGTGGACGCCGGCCTTCTCGAACAGCCGGCCGCGGAAATGCCCGCCGATCCCGCCGCCGACCCCGGTCTCCCGCGTCCAGGGGCGCAGGTCGAAGCGGCCGGGCGGATCGGGATAGAGCTCCTCCGGCGCCTCGTCCTCCAGCCGCTCCAACTCGGCGATGATGCGGGTCTGCAGGCCCTCGAACCAGGCCTTGGCGCGGTCGCGGCGGGCGAGGATTTCGGGCGGCAGGGTGATGGGCTCGGTCGACATGGCTGTTTGCTAGACTGAGGGCGCCCCCGTTGGAAAGGCATTGATCTGGCGCAAAGCCTCGGACAGCGCGATCGCGGCGCTCACCGTGAGGTTCAGGGAGCGGGCGCCGGGCGCCAGGGGAATGAACAGCCGCCGATCGGCCGCCGCATGCACCTCGCTCGGCGCGCCGGCGCTTTCGCGGCCGAACAGGAGGGTGTCGCCGGGCAAAAATTCGAAGCCGTGCAGGGGCTCCGCGCCCCTGGTGGTGAAGAGGATCAGCCGGCCCTCCGCCCGCTGTGGCGCGGCCAGGAATTCCGACCACGACGCATGGCGGGTGAGGTCGGCGAGGGCGCCGTAATCCATGGCCGCGCGGCGCACGCCGGCGTCCGACAAGGGGAAGCCGCAGGGCTCGATCACGTCCACCGGAGTCGCCAGACAAGCCCCCAGCCTAAGTGCGGCGCCGAGGTTTTGCGGAATGTCCGGTTGAAAAAGGGCCAAACGCATTCTAAGCGATCCGCGACGGGTTTAGGCCGGGCTGAGCGACGAATCACGAAAGCGACCTTGCGCCTCCTCGGGGGCGTTTCTGGCGAGCGTTTCGGATAGGTGCGTTCTCTGCTGGCCTGCCGTGATTTTTAGGCCCTTACCAGAGCCTCTGGTTGGGTCCAAAGACGACGAAGGTCCTGATGTCCTCAGGACCTCGCAACGAAGGGTAGCTTTAGGTGGCCGACACCGTCGCGGGCGCAAGTCCCGATCCGCATGTTTCGGGTGATGATCCGAACCGTCGCGACTTTATCCACATCGCCGCCGGCGTGGCCGCGGTGGGCCTGGTCGGCGGTCTCGCCTGGCCGTTCATCGACCAGATGAACCCGGCCGGCGACACGCTCGCGCTGGCCTCCATCGAGTTCGACCTCTCCAAGGTCGTCGAGGGCCAGCAGGTGGTGGTGAAGTGGCGCGGCAAGCCGCTGTTCGTCCGCTACCGCACGGCCAAGGAAATCGAGGCGGCGATCAAGGACGACCACGCCGACCTGCGCGACCCGGCCACCGACGAGAGCCGCCACAAGCCCGGCAAGGCCCAGTACCTGGTCCTGATCGGCGTCTGCACCCATCTGGGCTGCGTGCCGAACTTCCGCCAGGGCGAGTACGGCGGCTGGCTCTGCCCGTGCCACGGCTCGGTCTACGACACCTCGGGCCGCATTCGTAAGGGCCCCGCCCCGCTGAACCTGGCGGTGCCAGACTACAGCTTCCTCTCCGACACCAAGATCAAGGTGGGCTGACGGATGAGCGGACATTCGACCTACGAGCCGAAAACCGGCTTCGAGCGCTGGCTCGACACGCGGCTGCCGATCATCCGGTTCGCCAACGACACCATCGTCACCTTCCCGACCCCGAAGAACCTCAACTACTGGTGGACCTTCGGCGGCGTGCTGGCGATGATGCTGGGCGTGCAGATCGTCACGGGCATCATCCTGGCGATGCATTACGTCCCGCATGTGGATTACGCCTTCAACTCCGTCGAGCGGATCATGCGCGACGTGAACTACGGCTGGCTGATCCGCTACACCCACGCCAACGGCGCCTCGATGTTCTTCCTGGCGGTCTACATCCACATGTTCCGCAACCTCTACTACGGCTCCTACAAGGCGCCGCGCGAGGTGCTGTGGATCCTGGGCTGCGTCATCTACCTCCTGATGGTGATGACCGGCTTCTTTGGCTACGTCCTGCCCTGGGGCCAGATGAGCTTCCACGGGGCGGTGGTGATCACCAACCTCCTGGGCGCCTTCCCGGTGGTCGGCAACGCCATCACCACCTGGCTGTGGGGCGGCTTCGCGGTGGACGATCCCACGCTGAACCGCTTCTTCTCGCTGCACTACCTGCTGCCGTTCGTGATCGCCGGCGTCGTCGGCCTGCACATCTGGGCGCTGCACGTGCCGGGGAACAACAACCCGACCGGCGTGAACGTGAAGTCCGAGACGGACACCGTGCCCTTCCACCCGTACTACACGGTGAAGGACGGCTTCGCGATGTCGCTGTTCCTGATCATGTACGCGGTGTTCGTGTTCTATATGCCCAACGTGCTGGGCGACGCGATCAACTACGTGCCAGCCAACCCGCTGCAGACGCCGCAGCACATCGTGCCCGAATGGTACCTCCTGCCGTTCTACGCGATCCTGCGGGCGCTCCCGAACAAGCTGATGGGCGTGCTGGCGATGTTCGGCGCCATCGCGACCCTGTTTGTGCTGCCGTGGCTGGACACCTCGAAGGTGCGCTCCATGCGCTACCGCCCGACCGCCCGGCTCTACTATTTCATCTTCATCTTCGCCTGCCTGGTGCTGGGCCTCTGCGGCGCCCACGCCCCGGACGACATGGTGATCCCGCGGGTCTCGGGCCTGCAGCTGCTGGACTCCAACATCAACAGCTACACTTGGCTGTCGCGGATCGGCGCTCTCTACTACTTCGCCTACTTCTGGGTGATCACGCCCTTGCTGGGGCTGACTGAGACGCCCCTGCCGGTGCCGGAGTCGATCTCCTCGCCGGTCCTGTCGCATCCCGCCTCCGCGCCGGCCGGCGCGACGGCGTCGCCTGAAAAGAGGGGTTGAGCTTGATGCTGCGCAAAGGTTTCGCGGTCGCGGCGCTCGGGCTCGCTGTCCTGGCCGGCTCCCTGGCGGGCCAGGCGTCCGCCGCCACCACCAACGCCGAACCGAAGGAGCTCGCCTGGAGCTTCGACGGCCCGTTCGGCAAGTTCGACAAAGCCCAGCTGCAACGGGGCTACAAGGTCTATCGGGAGGTCTGTTCGGCCTGCCACTCGATGAACCTGATGTACTTCCGCAACCTGGGCCAGAAGGGCGGGCCGTTCTACGACCCGAAGTACCCGAACCCGAACGACAACCCGGTGGTGAAGTCCCTGGCCCATGACATCCAGGTCAAGGACATCGACACCGACACGGGCGATCCGATCTCCCGGCCCGCCATGCCGGCCGATAAGTTCCCGGCGCCGTTCCCCAACGAATACGCCGCCCGCGCCTCCAACGGCGGCAGCCTGCCGCCCGACTTGTCGGTGATGGCCAAGGCCCGCGAAGGCGGCCCGAACTACATCTATTCGCTGCTGAGCGGCTTCAAGACCCCGCCGGCCGGCCTGACGATGCCGGCGGGCAAATACTACAACCCCTACTATCCGGGGGACCTGACGGGGAACTGGAGCGGCCCGGCGGACAAGGTTCCGGAAGGCGGCTCCATCGGCATGCCGCCGCCGCTCACCGACGGCAAGGTCACCTTCGACGACGGCTCGCCCAACAAGATCGCCGACGAGGCCCGCGACGTCGCCGCCTTCCTGACCTGGGCCTCCGAGCCCAAGATGGAGGAGCGCAAGTCCTTCGGCTTCGGCGCCATGATCTACCTGCTGATCTTCTCCGGCCTGCTCTATGCGAGCTACCGCAAGATCTGGAAGAACGTCGCCCACTAGGCGGCCTCCTCTCCCCGGAGCGTAAGCGACAGAGGGGGAGGATCAAGGAGAGGGTAGGCCGCGCCGCTGGTCCTCTCCCTGCCCTCTCCCTCTCGCTTCGCGAGGGAGAGGAAATCAGATCAGGGCCTCGGCTTACGCCGGGGCCCTTCTCGTTTGGGGGTGTCCGCCGCGGGCGCCATCAGGAGTTCGCCGCGCGGGAAGTCGAAGCGCAGGCGGTAGCGGGCCAGGACCGGCGTGCCGATCTGGCCAGCGAGGCCGGGATCCTCGGCCTTCACCAGGCCCGCCGGCAGGTTCTCCCAGAGCACGCCCGCCAACGACAGCGCCCGCAGCTTCGGCCTGAGCACGCCGTAGGGGTAGAGCTCCTTTGGCTTGGCCGCGCCCGGCGCGTGGGCGAGCGTGTCGCTAAACCGGATCGCTGTGTCGGCCCCGATGGCTGGGGCGAAGGCGCCGGAGAAGGCGCGCGGCCCGTCGGCGACGCTGGCGCCGACCACCGGCCGCCCGGCGACCCAGGTCATGGGCAGGCGCGCCCTGGCCCGGAATGGCGGGGCCTTGCCGGGCGCGCTCAGCCGGATGCGGCAGGGCTGGAAGCTCACATCCAGCACATAGTCCTTCAGCACGTCGGCCCCGATGACGCCCGAGACCACGGTCGGCAGGGCCCCGGTCCTGAGGTCGAGGGTCTCGACCGTCGCGGTCTTGCGCCGGGCCAGCACGCCCGCCAGCCAGACCTCGCCCGAGAGCCTGGTGTCCCAGATGCCCACGGCTTGCGCCTCGCTGTCGGCGAGCACGGTCTGCGGCGTGGCGGTGTCCAGCACGAAGTCGCCGATGACCCCCATCACCTCGCCGCTCACCACCACGACATTGTTCTCGAACCAGCACGGCGCGGCGCCCGCCTGGGCCGCGCCGGCGGTCGCGGCGAGGGCCGCTGCAGTCAGGGCGAGGCGAGTCGCGGGACGGATCACGGCCCAGCATAGCCTCAAGCCCCGGCCCTCGGCGACGCCGCGCCTTACGCCTGCCCCATGCCGCGCCTAACATTGCCCCATGGGCTTCATCCCCGCCTGGCGGAACTTCAAACGGATGCAGGATCTGACGGTCGCGGCCGCCTGCCTGATCTATGCCGCCGCCGCCATCAATGCGCTGGGCCGCCTGCCGGGCGGGCCGGCCATGGTCGCCCGCTGGACCCTGCTCTGGCCCGCCGCCTACCTCGGCTTCTCGCTCGCCCTGCCGCTCTTGATCGCCCCGGTGAAGCGCTGGCTCGCCAAGTATGTCTGGATGAGCTTCCAGGCGGGGTTCGGCCAGACGCCGGCCTCGGTGGTGGTGGGCGTGGCCCTGCTGCTCGGCGCGGGCCTGTTCATCTGGGAAGAGGTCAACCGCGCCGCCCGCGCCGGCCAGGTGGGCGCCAATGTCTTCTCCGCCTATGCCGCCGGCATCGGCATCCTGGCCGCCCAGGCCATCCTGGTCCGCTTCCTGGAGCAGACGCCGGAGGTGCGCGACCGGATCGTCGAGCGGACCTGATCCCGCGGCCCGGCGCTCGACGACCGCCGGCCATTCGCCTGGGAAGCGAGTAAATCTCCAATAAAATCAGATACATTGCCTATATAGGCAATAGCCGGCCCCGCTCGTCGACGCCTAGGGTTGCGAACGATCATCGGATGCCGGGGCAGAACCGCCGCGGCGAGACGCTGCTGGGGAACGACCATGAAGCCATTGACCAAGCTGATGTCCGGCGTCGCCGTGACGATGTCCTTGATGAGCGCCCAGGCGGCGCACGCCCTGACCGCGACGCTGTCGGCGCAGTATTTCGAACTCGCGGTCACCGACGTCGACACCGGCGCCTTCACCACGCCCACCGGGATCGGAAACACGCTGGGGTTCGATGGCATGCCCACCGCCACCGGCGGCGTGAACGACATCAGTCACGGGGTCCTCACCTGGTGGGACCCGTCGCTCAACAGCGACGTGCATTCCACCGGCGGCGGCACGATCTCGCTGCCCTATTCCAGCAACATGTATGCGCCGAACAGCACCGGCTCGAACGACTCCGCCGTCTACGAAACAGCCATCTTCAAGGGGAACTTCAGTCTCGCCTCGGCGGGCACGGTGGACTTCGAGCTGGGCTCGGACGACGACTCCTTCATCTACGTGGATGGGACGCTGTTCGGCGACAATCCCGGCGTCCACGGCGTGACCAACGTCGATTTCACCTCGCCGATGCTGTCCGCCGGCTCCCACACCATCGAGGTGTTCTATGCCGACCGCGACCACACCGGGGCCTTCCTGTCCTTGACCCTCGGAGCGGACTCGACGGGCGTGGTGATCGCGCCGCCGCCGGCCGGCGGGGTGCCGGAGCCCGCGACCTGGGCCCTGATGATCGTTGGCTTCGGCGGCGTGGGCGCGCTCCTGCGCTCGCGGCGGAGGCTTACGGCGGTCGCCGCCTGAAGGGACGGCGCCGGAGGTAGACGCGGCGGCCGCCTTCGGGCGGCTAGACCTTGATCGACTGCGTCGAGGTCGGTGACGAACCGGGCTCACCGCCGCCCGCCGGGTCAAGGGAAAAGCTCGTGTTGAAGTAGGCGGACACCAAGCCGTTGTCCCCGGTGAACTGCTGCTGATCGGAGTAGGAGGACGCGGCGACCTGGCCGTTCGGGCTGCCCGCCTGGGCCAGCGTCAGGAAGTTCTGCAGGGAGTCGGCGAAGGAGGCCTGGCCCATGTTGGCGACCATGTTCTCTTCGCTCTGGACCTGAGCCGGAGAGAACGGGTCCATCTGGCCGTTGGGCGATATCGTGCCGACCGCGATCAGCGAGCCGGACTGGGTGTTTCCCGAAAGCTGGTCGCCGCCGCCGTCGTCGACGGTGAAGCTGAAGTCGCCGCCGCTCTGATACTTGTTCAGCGCGGCGCTTCCGAGCGCCTGCAGCTGCGGCGACATGCCGGCCGACGATCCCACCTGCATATGACTCTCCCCCACGATTCCGGGGTGGCGCTGCAAGAGCTGCGCCACCAAAAAAGCCAGCTGGGCCAAAGCCTTGGATTGTCCAGACGGCAGGATTTGCCGGACCCCCGCGGAAGACTTTGCCGGCGGCCCGACCCATGGCTCAGCTTCGCATGAGACGCACGTTCCTCGCATCCTCCGCACGTTCCTCGCAGCCTGGGTGCAAGCGTTTGCGGCTGTTCCACAATCAGCGCTCCTTCCCGGCCACACCGGGTCCCCAGGGGGCTCGAGACCTGGGAGCCACCGGAATGCGCGTTACCTCCGCCACCCTTCTTCTCGCCGCGGCCTCTGCGTCGGCCGCGGCGCTCGTCGCTCAGCCCGCGGCCGCTACGACCGCGATCAGTGGCGACCTCAACATCGTCGCCAACGCCTACACCCACAGCGGCCCGACTGTGACCAGCATGGACAGCCAGAGCTGGACGAGCCTGCCGGCGACCCTCAACGTCGCCGCCAACGCCGTGGCCAACGCCGGCATTTACGAAGACCACAACGAGCGGGTGTCGGCCTTCGGGACCGCCCAGGCGACCTGGGCGTCGGCCAATTCGGGGGCGGTGAACTTCACCAACTACGGCTGGAACTTCAACGTGAAGGACGACGCACCGCTCAGCAGCGGGGCCGACGTCGACTACAACCGTCCGGGCAGCGGCTCCGACTGGACCTACGCCTTCCAGGCCACCGCCAACGGCGTGTTCCAGATGACCTATAACGTCACCGCGACGGGAACGACGGAAGGCCTGTTCGGCTGGGCTATCGACTTCAACGGCGTCTCCGTCGGTCCGGACCTCACCACCTCGCAGTTCGCCGGCGACCCGACGACCTCCGGCGTGGTGACCGAGACCCTGACGAAGGGCCAATTCTACTACGTCGCCCTCGACGGCAATCCCAACATCGAGGGCTGCTGTTCCCGAGAATTCTCAGGCTCGATGGACGGGGCTTTCGACTGGCAGATCACCAGCGGCGGTGTGCCGGAGCCGGCGAGCTGGGCCCTGATGATCGTGGGTTTCGGCGGCCTGGGCGCGGTCCTGCGCGCGCGCAGGACTCTGGCGGCGGTCGCGGCCTGAGGGGACGGTCCGCCTAGCTCTCCCCGCGCACCCCGCTGTTCCGGCTGAAATGCGCCAGGGTCCGCAGCTTCGCCAGCCGCGCCGAGTCCTCGTGGAAGCCGTTCGGCGCCACGAAGGCGTGGCCGGCCTCGTACATGTAGACGGGCAGCTCCGGGTGCGCCGCGCGGATCGCCTCGA
The DNA here is from genome assembly GCF_004799515.1 of Phenylobacterium sp. Taxonomy (GTDB): domain Bacteria; phylum Pseudomonadota; class Alphaproteobacteria; order Caulobacterales; family Caulobacteraceae; genus Phenylobacterium. The sequence goes on from NZ_SSMX01000004.1 coordinate 80,176, forward strand.
CCGCGTCCGGCGGGATCAGTTCGTCCGTCTTGCCCAGGTGTAGGATGGTCGGGACCGCGGGCGCGGGCTGCAGGTGGTCGACGATCTGGCCGCCGTAGAAGGACGCCACCGCCGCGATCCCGTGGCAGCGCTGGGCCGCCAGCCAGGCCGTCGTGCCGCCGAAGCAGAAGCCCATGACGAACACCGGCCCCTCCAGCGCGTCGATGGCCGCCTGAACCGCATCCAGCACATCGGCGCCCCAGTGCGTCGCCTCGGCGAAGCCCATCTGCCGCGCCATCAGCGCCGGTTCGGAATTGGCGTCGGCGAACCCGCGCTGGAAGCGACCGAACAGGCTGGGGACCAGGACCTCGTAACCGATGTCCGCATAGTCGCCGGCCAGTTCGCGCAGGTGCGGCGTCACCCCCCAGATGGCGTGCAGGACGACCAGCCCGCCGCGCCGCGCCTCGCGCGCCGGCTCGTGGAAGGCCTCGTACGCGAAGCGGTCCCCATCCCCTTCAAGGGGCGCGCTCGTCAGGCGAAGGATCTCGCCCACCTGCGGCTCAAGCCTTGTCGAACAGCTCGAGGGTCCGGTGGCGCGCCAGGTCGGCGGCCTCGGCGTTGTAGCGCTCGGGGCTCTCGTTGTTGAAGCCGTGGCCGGCGCCCTCGTAGATATAGACCGGGACCTTCGGATGGTGCTGCGCCACTGCGGCGGCGACCTCGTCGGCGGGGATGTGGCCGTCGGTGCGGCCCAGGTGGACGATGGCCGGGCACTTCAGCGGCAGCGCCGCATTGGCCTGCACCATGCTGCCGTAATAGCTCGACGCCGCCGCCAGGCCCTCCACCTTGGCGGCCGCCAGCCAGGCCAGCGATCCGCCGTAGCAATAGCCCACCACGCAGACCTTCGAGCCCCGCGTGCGCAGGAAGGCCGCGCAGGCGGCGATGTCGCCCAGGGCCTGCTCCATCGGCGTGGCCATCAGGTGGGCGACGCCGGCCTTCATGCCCGCCTCGTCGTGAAGGGCGATGAAGCCCGGATCGCGGCGGTCGAACATCGAGGGCGCGATGGCCTCATAGCCCATCTTGGCCCAGCGATCGACGTCGGCGCGGACGTGCTGGTCGATGCCGAAGATCTCCTGGATCACGATCACCCCGCCCTTGCGCGGCGTGAACGACGGCTCGTGATAGGCTGAGAACTCGAAGCCATCCGCGCCCGCGATCTTGATCGTCTCGGCCACCTGCAATCTCCCCTGGTAAGCTGCCGGCGCTGGCGTTCGCCCAGCGCCGGCCGGTTGTCAATATGCGGGAGACATACAACCTATAAGTGCCGATTCGACCATCTGATAGTTGTGCAAAAGCGGTGCTGCGTCAGGTCCTTCAGGCCGCCTGGTGCGCAACCTTGGCCCCGACCAGCTGCCGGGCGGTGAGTGGCTGTTGCAGTCGCCCCTGGCCCGCTCGCTGGCGCGCAGCCTGACGCCCCGCATCCGGGTCTAGCGGGCGCGCCTAGACGTTGAAGCGGAAGTTCATCACGTCGCCGTCGCGGACGACGTACTCCTTGCCTTCCTGGCGCAGCTTGCCAGCGTCGCGGGCGCCCGCCTCGCCCTTCAGGCGGACGTAGTCGTCATAGGCGATCGTCTCGGCACGGATGAAACCCTTCTCGAAGTCGGTGTGGATGACTCCAGCGGCCTGCGGGGCGGTGTCGCCCTTGTGGATCGTCCAGGCCCGCGCCTCCTTCGGCCCGGCGGTGAAATAGGTCTGCAGGCCCAAGAGGTGATAGGCCTCGCGGATCAGTTTGTTCAGGCCGGGTTCGGCGAGGCCCAGGGTCTCCAGGAACTCCTGCCGCTCGCCGGCGTCGAGCATGGCGATCTCGCTCTCGATCTGGGCGGAGATCGCCACCGTGTCGGCGCCGTCGCGCTTGGCCCGCTCGGCCACGGCGCGGGACATGTCGTTGCCCTCCGCCGCCGAGGCCTCGTCGACATTGGCCACATAGAGCGCGGGCTTGGAGGTCAGCAGCTGCAGCATCCGCCAGGCCTTCTCGTCCTCCGCGGCGACGACAGCCTTGCGGGCCGGGCGGCCCTCCTTCAGCTCGGCCAGCGCCAGGTTGACCAGCTTGAGCGTCAGCGCGCTCTCCTTATCGCCGGCCTTGGCGCGCTTCTCCAGGTTGACCACCCGCTTTTCCAGGCTTTCGAGGTCGGCCAGCATCAGCTCGATCTCGATGGTCTCCAGGTCGGCGATCGGGTCGACCTTGCCTTCCACGTGGGTGATGTCGTCGTCCTCGAAGCAGCGGGCGACGAAGGCCACCGCGTCGCAGTCGCGGATGTTGGCCAGGAACTGGTTGCCAAGGCCCTCGCCCTTCGAGGCGCCGCGCACCAGGCCGGCCACGTCCACGAAGTTGATCCGCGCCGGGATGATCTCCTTGGAGCCGGCGATCTCCGCCAGCTTATCCAGACGCGGCTCCGGCACGGCCACGTCGCCGGTGTTCGGCTCGATGGTGCAGAACGGATAGTTCGCGGCCTGGGCCGACGCAGTCTGGGTCAGCGCGTTGAACAGGGTCGACTTGCCCACGTTGGGCAGGCCGACGATGGCGACTTTCAGGGCCATGGCGTCTTTCGGAGGTCGTTCGGATCGAAGAGGCGGACGGTCGGGCGACCTAGCACAGCGCGCGGGTCGGGCCTAGGCTCGTGGGCAAGAGCCGCGTCGGCGATCCGCCGCGCGCCAGGCTCAAAGAAACGGGCGGGGACGACATGAGCAAGGGATGGAAGGCGGCCGTCGCGGCTGTGCTGGCGGGCTTGAGCCTGGGGCTGGCGCAGCCCGCGCTGGCCGCGGCGGCGCAACCGCAGACGAAGCTGATCACCGGCCCGGGCTCGCCCTTCCTGGGGCTGGGCGCCTTCGACCTGAAGGCGCTGGGCTATGTGGTCGAGGAGTACATCGTCTCCGGGACCGCGACGTCCTACAAGCTGACCGGCGAGCCCACCGCCGACGGCGCCTGGACCGCCAGGCCTGCCGACACCGCGCCCTACGCCACCCGCATCGTGGTGGTCCGCCCGGCGGATCCGAAAAGGTTCAGCGGCACGGTCGCGGTCGAATGGCTGAACGTCACCGGCGGCCTCGATGCCGGCCCGGACTGGACCTACAGCCACCGCGAGATGCTGCGCGCCGGCATGGCCTACGTCGGCGTCTCGGCCCAGAAGGTGGGCGTCGAGGGCGGCCAGGGCATCGCCGGGCCCGGCATGCCGCTGAAGAAGGTCAACCCGACGCGCTATGGCGGGCTCGTCCACCCCGGCGACAACTTCTCCTTCGACATCTTCTCCCAGGCCGGCCAGGCGGTGAAGACCGGCCAGGTGATGGGCCCGCTGAAGCCGCTGCACGTGCTCGCCACCGGCGAATCCCAGTCGGCGGTGTTCATGACCACCTACGTCGACGCCATCGACCCCATCGCCCGCGTCTACGACGGCTTCTACATCCACTCCCGTTTCGGAGGCGCGCCGCCGCCGGAGACCGCCTCCATGCGGACGGGGCCGAACACCCGCGGGGCGCAGGGCGTCAAGATGCGGCCCGACCTGCGCGTGCCGGTCATGACGCTGATCTCCGAGACCGACCTGATCGGCTCGGGCCTATCGGGCTTCTGGGCGGCCCAACAGCCGGACAACGACAAGCTCCGCATCTGGGAGATGCCGGGGACGTCCCACGTGGACAACTACATGTTCTTCGTCGGCAACTACGACGACGGCTCCGCGCCCATCGCCAAGCTCGCCGAGGCCTGGAAGCCGAACGACGCCCTGTTCGGCGCCAAGATGGCCCACCCGATCAATTCCGGGCCGCAGCACCACTATGTGGCCATGGCCGCGCTCGCGGGGCTCGACCGCTGGGTGCGCACCGGCCGCGCCCCGCCCAAGGCCCCGCGCCTGGAGCTCGCCATGTCCGACACCGCCGGCCAGGCGCCCAAGCTGGTGTTGGACGAGGAGGGCGAGGCCAAGGGCGGCATCCGCACCCCCTGGGTGGACGCCCCCACCGCCAAGCTCTCCGGCGCCGGCAACTCGGGCGGCCCGTACGGCTTCCTGGTCGGCTCGACGATACCGTTCGACGCGCCAACGCTGGCCAGGCTCTATCCGGGCGGCAAGGCCGACTATCTGAAGAGGTTCGACGCCTCGCTGTCGAACGCCGTGAAGGGCGGCTTCATCCTGCCCGCCGACCAGGCGGAGATCCGCGCCCTCGCCGCGGCGGGCTGGCCGGGGGCCTGAGGCGCGGGCGGGCTGGGCTATCGCGGCCGCCTAGCCCGCCGCCTTGCGGCTGCGGTGGGCCGCGACCTTGGCGCGGTTGCCGCACACGCCCATGCTGCACCAGCGCCGCGCGCGGCCGCGCGTGTGGTCGGCGAAGATCAGCGTGCAGTTGTGGCCCTCGCACGCCTTCACCTGGGCGAAGTCCTCCTCGACCACCACCCGGGCCATCGCCTCGCCGATCGGCAGCAGCAGGGCCTCCGGCGACCGCCAGCGGCGGGTCGTCTCGAAGACGAGGTGGCCATCGTCGTGATCATGGCCGTGGCCGTGCAGCACGAGCCGGCCGTAGGCCTCGTCGCGCGCCAGCAACCGGTTGAGCGGGCCGAGCTCGGCCAGCGCCTGCGCCCCAAGCGGACGGCCCATGTGGCCGCGCACGAAGCCCCGGAACCATTCGCGCAGGTCGCGCGCCTGGTCGGCCACGCGGTCCAGCTCGCCGGGCAGCGCCCGCGGAACGATCTCGTCCAGCGCCTCGACCGGCGCAAGACTGGCCTGCTTCAGCCAGTCCACGAGGCCGCGGCCATCATCGATCCAGTCGACGGGCGTGTCGACCGGCGTGGCGATCGAGTTCAGGAAATCGAGGCCCCGCGTGTCGGCGATGAACATGGCGGGCGGGTTCGATGGCACAGCGGTTCGCTCCAGGCAGCTTCACAATCATCAAGTAACCCCTAAAATGCCAGTTGACAAGTTACACACCGAGGCGTAACCCCTCCGGACAACGCAGACAGGTTTCCGAAAAGACGAAACCCGGACGACGGAGGACCGCGATATGGACACCGAACCTCTCACAGTCGTGCTCGCCCACGGGGCCTGGGCCGATGGCTCGAGCTGGGCGCGGGTGATCGAGCGGCTGCGCGAGAAGGGCCAACGGGCCGTCGCCGCGCCCCTGCCCCTGACCACCTTCGCCGACGACGTCGCCGCGCTCGACCGCACGGTCGCGCGGGCCGCGGGTCCGGTCGTTCTGGTGGGCCACGCCTATGCCGGCGCCGTCGTCGGCGCGAGCCGCTCGGAGCGCATCAAGGCGCTGGTCTATGTAGCGGCCCTGGCGCCCGACGAGGGTGAGACGGTCGCCGACGTCTTCTACCGCGGCGCGCCGCATCCCCTGGCGCCGAAGCTGGCGCCCGACGCCGACGGCCTGATCTGGCTCCCCGAAGAGGCGTTCGCGGGCGCCTTCGCCCCGCAGGCCTCGGAGAGCGACCAAGCCGTCTTCGCCGCCGTGCAGCGGCCGGTCTCGCCTGCCTGCATCACGGTTCCGATCGGCCGGCCGCGCTGGCGGGACACGCCGAGCTGGTTCCTGGTGGCCGAGGAGGACCGGATGATCCTCGCGGCGAACCAGAGGTTCATGGCCGAGCGCATGGGCGCGCGGACTGTCGCCCATCCCGTCGACCACACCCCGCTGGCGGCGCATCCCGACCTGGTGGCGCAGGTGATCCTCGACGCCGTCCACGCCTGACCGCCCGACACCCTACAGTACAGCTTATTCCGGTTACGACCGGTCCACCCTCAAAGGAGAAACATCATGGTTTCGATCGCTTACCGCACCGCCGACGTCGACGGCCTGAAGGTCTTCTACCGCGAGGCCGGCGCGCCCGGCGCGCCGAAGCTCCTGCTGCTGCACGGCTTCCCCAGCTCCAGCCACATGTTCCGGGACCTCATCCCCCTCCTGGCCGACCGCTTCCACATCGTGGCCCCCGACCTGCCGGGCTTCGGCCAGTCGGACGGCCCCAAGGCCAACACCTTCGACTCCATCGCCGACACCATCGAGCGCTTGACCGAGATCGTCGGCTTCGACCGCTTCACCGTCTATGTGTTCGACTACGGCGCGCCCACGGGCTTCCGCCTGGCCATCCGCCATCCCGAGCGGATCACCGGCATCGTCTCCCAGAACGGCAACGCCTACGTCGAGGGCTTGAGCGACGGCTGGAACCCGATTCGCGCCTATTGGCAGGATCCGTCGCCCGCCAACCGCGAGGCGCTGCGCAGCATGCTGACCCTGGACACCACCCGCTGGCAGTACACCCACGGCGTGGTGGACCCGGCCGCGGTGTCGCCGGACGGCTACACGCTTGACGTCCACTACCTCGGCCGGCCCGGCGCCGACGACGTCCAGCTGGACCTGTTCGGGGACTACAAGAGCAACGTCGCGCTCTACCCGGCCTTCCAGGCCTACTTCCGCACCCACAAGCCACGCGTCCTGGCGGTGTGGGGCCGCAACGACCCGTTCTTCCTGCCGCCGGGCGCCGAGGCCTTCAAGCGCGACCTCCCCGACGCCCAGGTGCGTTTCTTCGACACCGGCCACTTCGCGCTGGAGACCCATGCGGCGGACATCGCCGAGGCGATCCGCGGCGTGTTCGGCTGACCCTCGCCGGCCTCACCTGAGACGAAGGAGATGGAGATGACCAAGACCGTGGCGATCGTGACCGGGGCCAGCCAGGGCATCGGGCGCGCGACAGCGGTGCGGCTGGCCCGGGATTTCTCCGCCCTGGTCCTCGTGGCGCGCGGCCGCGAGAACCTCGACGAGACGGCCCAGCTGGTCCGTGAGGCCGGCGCCGAGGCGCTGGTCATCGCCGCCGACCTGGGCGAGCCGGCGGCGGCGCAGCGGGTGGTCGATGAGACGGTCTCGGCGTTCGGCCGCATCGACGCCCTGCTCAACATCGCCGGCGCCGTGCCGCAGATCGACCTCTTCGAGATGACCGACGCCCAGTGGGACGGCGGCTTGGCGCTGAAGCTGCACGGCGCCCGCCGCCTGACCGTCGCCGCTTGGCCATTGCTGAAGGCGGCCAAGGGCTCGGTGGTGCTGATGTCCGGCAACTCCGCGGTCTTCCCCAAGGCGCCCTATGCGGCGGTCGGCACGATCAATGCGGCGATCGTGGCCCTGGCCAAGGCCTTCTCCGACCGCGGGATCGCCGACGGCGTCCAGGTCAACAGCGTGCTGCCCGGCCCGGTCATGACCGGGCGCCGCCAGTCCTATCTGGAGCACTGGGCCCCGCTGCACGGCATGACGGTGGAAGAGGCCGCCGCCAAGTTCCCCGAGGAAGCCGGCATCGCCCGCTACGGCGCGCCGGAGGAGATCGCCGAACTGATGGCCTTCCTGGTCTCGCCGGGCGCGAAGTGGATGACCGGCTCGGCCCTACGGATGGATGGCGGCGAGGTGAAGTCGATCTAAGTGGGCCTCTCAGCGACGGCTGGCCGTCCCCAGCCCAAGCTTCCTTCGCCGCCCGCCTGGCGCCATAGGTCGAAGCCATGCGCACGCACGCCGTCCGCCTAACGCCCGGGGCCGACCTGAAGCAGGCGCTGCAGCGCCTCACCGAGGCGCACGCGCTTCGCGCCGGCTGCATCCTGTCCGGTGTCGGAAGCCTGTCCCGCGCGCGCCTGCGGATGCCCGGCGCGGCCGGAGAGCCGGAGCGCTTCGCGACGTTCGACGAGCCCACGGAGATCGTGTCCCTGGCCGGCACCCTCAGCGCGGACGGCCTGCACATCCACATCAGCCTCGCCCGGCGCGACGGCGCCTGCGTCGGCGGACACCTGGTCTCCGGCTGCATCGTGCACACCACCGCGGAGCTGGTTATCGGCGAGCTGACCGAGGTCGAGTTCCGCCGGCCCGTGGACCCGGCCACAGGCTACGGCGAGCTCAGCATTCAGCCACGGTCGTTCGACGGGGACTAGGCCGGGGGTTTTCGCCTCGCAGCCTCAAGCACCTCGCGTACGGCTTCGATGACCGGCTCCGGCTGGCTGAGTTGGACGAAGTGATCCGAGTTGGAGACAAGCCGCCACTGGCCCACGGCGGAGCGCGCGGCAAGCGCCCGGTGGCCAGCCTGCCAGTCCTCGCGCTGCTGATCCTGCGCCGGCTGGCTGTTCCAGGGCCGCGTCGGCGGGTCAGAGGCCGAGAGCACAATCATCGGCAGGTCGCCGAAATCGCGGCGCACCTTCCACTCCTCGAGCGTGTCGAAGCTCGGCCCCCGGTCGGCGACGAAGTAGTGCCGCGACTGGTCGTATTCGGCTTCATACCAATAGGGATGGGTGACGATGTAGGTCAGGTAGGCGGTCTCCGCCGCCGTGTGCGGCGGCGGATATTCCATGCAGCCATTGTCTTTGAACGGCAGCTTGCCGGCCCGGGCCTGGCCCGCGCACGCCAGCTCGCGGGCGTCGCCCGCGCGGATATGCGCCTTGTCGATCTCCAGGCTCTCAGGCGGACGCGGATTCACCTGATTGGAGAAGCCAGGCTCGATCAGCACCAAGCCGGCGACGCGCTTCGGAAAGCGGTCGGTGAACACCGTGGCGTAGAAGCCGCCGATGGAATGGCCGACGATCACCACGGGCCCCTTCACGCGGAGCTTTCCGAGGACGGCCCGCATCTCGTCCGTGACGTTGACCGCGGTGATCGGCTTGGTCGGCGGATCGCTGAAGCCCATGCCGGCCCGATCGTAGAAGCAGGTGCGGGTCAGGCCGGTGATCGCCGGCTGCACCTTCTGCCAACTCAGCATCGAGCCCTCTCCGCCCGGCTCGAACAGCACGGTGGGGGAGCCGCGCCCCAGGCAAAGGGCGTGGATCCGACGCCCGCCGCCCATGTCGATGAAGGTCTTCCGCAGCAGTCGCGGGTCGAGTGTGGCGGCGCTGGACGCGGTTGCGGCGATGGCGAACGCCAGGAGGGCCGCCCCAGCCAGCCCGGCCGCTCGCCCAAGGTTTAGCCCGCTTCGGCCGCAGCGACGAGTCGACAGCCAGCCCATTGCGCCCCCAGCGACACCACAGCTTACCCCGGCTAGGAGATTACACTTGTAGTTCGCAAGTCAACGAGCTTTTCCGGCCGGCGGTCGCACGCACGGCCCGCCGAAAGGGCGGGCGGCTGAACTGCTACTTCGGGTGGATGCGCGAGATCTTGGTGCCTTGCAGCGTCAAGTCGGCCATCAGGCCCTTGCCGTTGAAGGGGAAGGCGTAGACGTCATGTGTCAGGGTGGTGCTGTCGGCCTCGGCCGCGCCGCTCTTGTTGATGACCGTGACGCTCGGGCCCGTGCCGGCGGACCAGCCGTCGCTCTTCCGCAGATAGTCCAGCGACTTCGGGGTCATGAAGAACAGGGCGTAGGCGAAGTCCTGGCCGCCGATCTGCAGCCCCCAGGAACCGCCCGTCAGATTGTAGAAGCCCGTGGGCTTGCCGCCTTCGAACAGGACGCCGTTGCCGGTCTCGCCGCCGAACACGAAGCCGGCCTTGAGGATCGACGGGAACACCAGCGTGGCCTTGGCGTCGCGGGCGAAGCGGCGCGAGCGCGGCTCGCTGCTGGCCAGTTCCTGCAGGGACGCACGGCCCCGCGCGACGAGCTTTTCGCGGTCGTCCGCATAGGCGGCGGTCAGGCCCAGAGGACCGACGGTCCCGGCGAGCGCCAGGCTGGTGACGGTGAAGGTGCGGCGGGTGAAGTGCATGGTGGCCCCTGTCCAGGATATCTGAATGCTCAAGCTGAACGCCGGGGCGCGACGTCCGTTGCATGCCAGCCGGGGCTTTTTCGTTTTGCGTTTGCTTCACGCGTTCATCGGACGCCGGCAGATCGGACTGGCTAGGCCTGCTCCTCTCCTGGAACTCGAAGCCTCGCCCCCGACGCTCCCTACCGCAGCGCCCCCGCCGCGAAGTCCCGCCACATCTGAGCCTCCTTGCGGAACGGCCCTTTCAGCTTCACCAGGCGCTTATCCATCTCGACCACAAGCTCGCGGGCCTCGTCCCTCCGGCCGTGGCGGGCCATGAACGCGGCGTAGCGGCCCAGCGCCTCGAAGCCCGGCATCCGCTCGGCGGCCCACTGATAGGCGCGGTCGGCCTCGTCGAGCCGGCCCAGGGCCTCGTAGGCGCGGCCGAGCGACAGGGCCGAGGGCGGCGTGCGCCCGTGCGCCTCGTCCTCGCCCAGCTTCTCGAGCACCGTCAGCGCGTCGGCGGGCCGGTTGAGCTCCAGGAGCGCATTGGCCAAACCCAGCAGCAGCACCGGATCGTCGGCATGCACGCCATGGGCGGCGGCGCGCCAGAGCGCCTCGGCCTCGGCGTGGTGGCCCAGGCTCGCGGCGGCGGCGGCCAGGCGCGACTGGTTGCGCACCGTGGGCGTCTCCTGGCAGGCGATCTTGGCCTCGCGGTACTCGCGGTGCGGGTCCAGCGTCTCGCGGGCGACCTTGGCGACATTGCGGGCCGTTTTGCCGCGGAAGAGGTCCGGGATCACGAACATCGCGATGTAGATCACGCTGCCGATCCCCGGGGCCATCAGCACGATCCAGATCCAGAAGGTGTCGCGCCCGGTGCGCACCACGTGCCAGCACAGCAGCAGGGCCACGCCGTAGGTCAGGATGAGGCTGAGGATCACGGGCGGTCGCCCTCGCGGGCCGCCTTGCGCGGATCGACCTTCTCGGCGGGCGCGAGGCGCATGACCTCGGTCTGGTACTTCTCATCCTCGCCGGCCGCCAGCAGGGGCGCGGCGTCAGCGCAGGCGGCGATCAGCGGCTCGACCCACTTCAGCTCGGCCTTATGGAACTCCGAGAGCACATGGCCGTGCACCAGCTCCTTGTCGCCCGGATGGCCGGTGCCCAGCCGCGCGCGGCGGAAGTAGGGGCCGACCTGGCTCACGATCGAGCGCACGCCGTTGTTGCCGGCCGCCCCGCCGCCCGCCTTCATCCGGAAACGGCCGGGGGCCAGGTCGATCTCGTCGTAGAAGACCACCAGGTTCTCGGGCTCGGTCTTGAAGAACTTCAGCGCCTCGCCCACCGCGCGGCCGCTCTCGTTGTAGAAGGTCTGCGGCTTGAGGATCAGGGTCTTCACAGACCCCGCCGGCGTCTCGATGGCGCCCTCGGCGGCGAAGCCGGAGAAGCGCGAGCGGAACGGCCCGAAGCCCCAGCGGCGCGCGATCTCGTCCACGGCCATGAAGCCGATGTTGTGGCGCGTCTTGGCGTAGGTCGGCCCCGGATTGCCGAGGCCCGCGATCAGCAGCATCTGGCCCCCCGAACCGCCGGGGCGGCGGGCGAAGCTTAAGCCTCGCCGCCTTCTTCCGCCGCGGATTCAGCGGCGGCGACCTCGGCGACCGCGGCGTCGGCCGCTTCATCTTCCTCGGTCTGCGACGACACGCCGGAGATGGTGGCGAGCACCGTCTCGGCCGGGATCGCCGCTTCGACGTTGGCCGGCAGCTTCAGGTCGGAGACGCGGATCGAGTCGCCGATCTCGAGGCCGGTCAGGTCGAACACCAGCTCTTCGGGGATGTGGTCGGCGGCGCAGGCCACCTGCACCGAGTGGAACACCACGTTGAGCGCGCCGCCGCGCTTGATGCCGGGCGAGGCTTCCTGGTTCTGGAAGTGCAGCGGCACCTCGATCTTGATCTGCTGGTGCGCGTCGACGCGGTAGAGGTCGAAGTGCCAGGGCGTGTCGCTGACCGGGTGCATGTCCACGGCCTTGGCGATCACCGGCTGGGTCTCTTCGCCGTACTTCAGGGTCACCAGGTGGCCCAAGAGCTTGCCGGTGTAGAGCGCCTTCTTGAACTCGTTCATCTTGACCGAGATCGCGACGGGATCCTTGTCGCCGCCGTAGAGGACGCCGGGGACCAGACCCGCGCGGCGGACCTCGCGCGTGGCGCCGGTGCCGGTCTTTTCGCGCACTTCAACGTTCAGAACGATATCGGCCATGGCCTTGCCTCAGAAACGAAACCGCCGCGCGAACGGCGCGCGGCGACGCTAGTTGCGACCCAAAGCGGGTCGAAAGGGTGCGCGTAGATACACAAAAGCCCCCGGCCGCGCAACGGGCCCGGGCGCGAAACCTACTGCGTCTTGTGCTTGGCGCGCGCCGCCGGGGTGGCGGCCGCCTTGGTCAGGCTGGCGTCGGCGACGGCCGCGGCGCGCGGATCCGGCGGCTCGGCCACGCCCACGCCCTTCATCAGGCAGTGACCGGTGTCCTCCAGCACGTGCTGGCCCAGGCAGAAGACGTCCTCGTAGTGCGGCCGGGCCACCGCCAGGCACTGGTAGAGGTTGAGCTTACTCATGTTGAGGCAGATGGCGTCGTTGGGGTCGGCCAGGATCGGCATCACCGAGCCCAGGCTGGCGTCGTCGGCGTAGCCCAGGGCCGCCAGGGCCGCGACCGCCAGGCTGTGGATCACCTCGGGCGTATAGGGCGGGTCCAGGCTCTGCGGCGTCAGGCCCATCTGGCCGCCGCCGCCCACCGCGCTCTGCAGGCGGGCGGTCTCGGCGGTCTCGCCCAGGCCCGGCGTGCTGGAAAGCTCCTTGGCCAGCGACAGGCGCGCATCGCGGCCGGGCACGTCGCCCTTCGACCAGGCCTGGTGCTGCACCTCATAGGCCGACTGGCGCACGTTGCGGCCGAGCGTGATCAGCTTGCGGCCGTCCTCGCCCAGCGCGCTGGTCACCAGGCCCGCGGCGCTGGCCGAGCCTGAGAAGCCCACGGCGTAGGCCGGATCCTTCATGATCTCATAGGCCACCTGGCGGCGCTGGTCGGCGTCGGCGGCGAACTTGCGCACCCCGGCCACGAAGGCCGGGTCCTGCAGGGCGACCACCGCGCCATAGGCGATGGCCCCGCGCAGCAGGGCGGTGGGCTCATAGGCCTCGCCGGTCTTCAGGCTCTGGGCCACGTCGGGGCCGCCGGCGAAAGCGGGCGAGATGGCGGTGGCGTGGATGACATAGGCCCGGTAGGCGCTGGCCTGCTCGATCACCCGCGGCGACAGGCTGACGGGCGGCGGGGCGGCGGCCACCGGAGCCGGCGGCGGCGGGGCCGGCGGCGGCGGCGCGGGGCTGGAGCAGCCGGCCAGGAGGGCGGCCAGCACGACGGACGCCAGGGCGGCAAGTTGGAAGCGGGCGGCGGCTGTGAAGCTCATCAGGAAGCCTTCCCCACGGACGCGCACGGCGTCGTTCTTAGAATCGTCCCCCGACGCGAGTGGACTCGCACAGACCGCGCCCTATGGGCAAGCGTGGCTGTGACGGTTCCCCCGGCTCAATCGAACAGTTTCGACACCGATTCCTCATTGGCGATGCGGCGGATCGCCTCGCCGATCAGCCGGTCGCAGCTGACATAGCGGATCTTGCCGCCGTCGCGGGCGCGTTCCGGCGGGGCGATGGAGTCGGTCATCACCAGCTCCTTCAGGATGGAATCGTTCACCCGCTCGACCGCCGCGCCCGACATGACGCCGTGGGTGACATAGGCCGAGACCTCGGACGCGCCGTGGTCGACCAGGGCCTGGGCGGCGTTGGTCAGCGTGCCGCCGCCGTCGATCATGTCGTCGAACAGGATGCAGCGCCGGCCGGAGACGTCGCCGATGATATTGGCCACCTCGCTCTTGCCGGGGCCGGAGCGGCGCTTGTCGACGATGGAGAGTTCGGCGTTCAGCCGCGTGGCCACCGCCAGCGCCCGCACCACCCCGCCCACGTCGGGCGAGACGATCATCAGCTCCGAGCACCGGGCGTGGTTGTCCTTGATGTCGGCGGCCAGGATCGGGGCCGAGAGCAGGTTGTCGGTGGGGATGTCGAAGAAGCCTTGGATCTGGCCGGAGTGCAGATCCATGGTCAGGACCCGGTCGGCGCCGGCCCGGGTGATCAGGTTGGCCACCAGCTTGGCCGAGATCGGCGTGCGGCCGCCGGTCTTACGGTCCTGCCGGGCATAGCCGAAGTAGGGCATCACCGCGGTGATCCGCTTGGCCGAGGCGCGTTTCAGCGCGTCGATGCAGATCAACAGCTCCATCAGGTTGTCGTTGGCCGGGTAGCTGGTCGACTGGATCACGAAGACGTCCTCGCCCCGGACGTTCTCGTCGATGGTCACCCAGACCTCGTTGTCGGCGAAACGCTTCACCTGGGCCTTGGTGAGCGGGAGGTCCAGATGGGAGGCCACGGCCTCGGCGAGCGGACGATTGGAGTTGCCGGCCAGCAGCTTCATCGGGTCCCCACGACTGACGCTTGATGGCCGGGCTTGTAGCAGCCGAAGACAGGGAGTCTATCCCTCCAGCACAATCGCCGACATGAGCCGCCCATAGTCGCCCTCGCCCCGCTTGAAGGCCCGGCGGTTGGAGAAGAAATCGTCCGCCTCCGCACAGGTGTCGCGGCCGATCCACTCACACGCGCTGACACTGGCGGCGGCCAGGCGGCCCAGCACGAAGGCCGGCAGGTCGAACATCCGCTTGTCCGGGGTCACACCGGCGCGGAAGCAGCGCGCGTAGTCTCGGTCGAAGTGGACGAACCGCTCCAGGAAATCCACGCCCACCTCGTAGGAGTCCGGCCCGATGCAGGGCCCGACCGCCGCGCGCAGGCGGTTGCGGTCGGCGCCCAGGCTCTCCATCCGCGCCACCGTGGCCTCGACGACGCCGGTCAGCGCGCCCTTCCAGCCGGCATGGGCGGCGGCCACGATCCGGGCCTGCGGGTCGGCGAGCAGGATCGGCGCGCAGTCGGCGGCCAGCGCCCCGCAGACCACGCCGGGCGTGGCGCTCACCACCGCGTCGGCCTGCGGCGGCCCGGCCGGCCAGTCGCCGTCGGCCACCAGGGCGGTCGCGGAGTGGACCTGATAGGCGGTGACGATGCTCTCCGCGCCGAAGTGGGCGGCGCAGCGCCTGCGGTTCTCGACGACGGCCTCCGGATCGTCCTTCGAGCCCAGGCCGACGTTCAGGCTGGCGTAGATCCCGCCCGACACCCCGCCGTTCCGGGTGAAGAAGGCGTGGCGCACGCCGGCCGCCTCCAGCAGCTTCGAGGTCAGCACCGCGGGCCCGCTCATGCCGCCTCATCCTCCACGTCCTCGAAGGCCGGCGGCGCCCAGCCGGGGGAATGGATCGCGCAGGCCTTGAACAGCTCGCCCATCTCGTCGGCGCCGATCAGCCGGGTGAGCTGGCGGCCGATCACCCCGCTGCGGCCCGGCGCGGCGCGCACCAGGGCCTCGGCCCGCGCGCCGATCCCCAGCCGCGAGAGGAAGGCCTGCTGGGTCTGGATCGCTGCTTCCGCGCCCTGCCCTCTCGCCGCCGCCATCACCGCGGGAAAGTCGGCGTGGACGGTCAGGTCCGCCTCGCCGGGGCTCTCCAGCGGGTCGACCTTCCGGTGCCGCCACAGCGCCTGCAGGGTGTCGCCGAAGCCCGGCTCGGCGCGGCCGTAGTCGATCAGCAGCGCCGCGCCGCCATCCGCCGCGATCCGCGCGCCCAGCGCCGCGCCAAGCGCCGCCTGCGCCGCAGACTGCTCGAAGACCTGCCCCGGCGCGGCGTCGGGCAGGAGCCCGGCGACCGGCGTGGAGGCCAGGCCGAAGGCGAGCTCGCCGTCCGCGTCCAGCCCCACCACCTGCTCGGCCCAGCCGATGGCGGTGCGCACGAACTGGCGGGCCGGCAGGCAGTCCAGCAACTCGTTGGCCACCAGCAGCAGCGGCGCGCCGTCCGGGACCTCGCCCAGGGTCCTGGTCCAGCGCACGCGGCCGGCCAGCCGCCCGGACTGCAGGGCGATCAGCGGCGCGGAGGTCTCCACCAGCCAGACGTCGGCGGCCTCCAGGGCGCCGGGCGCATGGCGCAGGGTCTTCAGGATGTCGCCCATCAGGGTCCCGTCGCCCGGCCCCATCTCCACCAGCCGGAACGGCGCGGGCCGGGCCAGCATCTCCCAGGCCGCGGCGATCCAGACGCCCACCAGCTCGCCGAACATCTGGCTGACCAGGGGCGCGGTGACGAAGTCGCCGCCCGCGCCCAGCGCCGGGCGCGTGGCGTAGTAGCCGAACCTCGGGTCGTGCAGGCAGGCGGTCATGTACTGGGCGACGCTGATCGGCCCGCCGGCGGCGATCTCCGCCGCCAGCCTGTCACGCAGGCCCATCGGAGGCCGCGATGGCGTCGGGAGCCAGGTGCTCTTCCTCCTCGGCGAAGGCCGGCGGCAGGGGCTCCTTCAGGCCGCGCCAGATCAGCCAGGCGCCGATCAGAACCATGGGCGTCGACAGCATCATCCCCATGGTCAGGCCGAAGGGGAAGCTGGGCATCCAGCTGTCCGGCGCGCGCACGTTCTCCAGGCTGATGCGGATCAGGCCGTATCCCACCAGGAACAGGCCCAGCACCACGCCGCGCCGGTTCAGCCAGTGGCGGCGGTGGGTGGCCCAGCGCAGCAGGCAGAACAGCACAACGCCCTCCAGCCCCGCCTCGTAGAGCTGGCTCGGATGGCGCGGCAGCGGGCCGGCGTCGGGGAACACCATGCCCCACGGCACGGTCGTAGGCCGGCCCCACAGCTCGCCGTTGATGAAGTTGGCGATACGGACCAGGAAGCCGCCGATCGGCTCGGCCGCCACGATCAGGTCGCCCAGCCTGAGCGCGTCGATCTTCTTCACGCGGGCGAAGATCAGGCCTGTGACAAAAACGCCTATCGCCCCGCCATGGAAGCTCATGCCGCCGTGCCAGGTCTTCAGGATCTCCACCGGGTCGGTCCAGATCAGCGCGGTGCGGTAGAACAGGACGTCGCCCAGCCGTCCGCCGACGATCACCCCCAGCGTCAGCCACAGCACCAGGTCGTCGATCTCGATCGGCGTCGCCGTCGGCGGCCGGTAGGCCCAGAGCTTCTCATTGCGGACCATGCTCACGACATAGCGCCAGCCCAGCAGGATGGTGGCCACATAGGCCAGGGCGTACCAGCGGATCGCAAAGGGTCCGATCTGGACCAGCACCGGATTGATGTCGGGGAAATGCAGCAGGACCCGGCTCCGCGTTAGGGTTGACTGTCGCTTTAGAGGAGAACCTCTTCGCTTTCACCCCTTTAGCCCCATATAAGGGGTCTCCGGCAGGCCTGTCGTCCGCCGGCCCGAGTACCCGATGCAGACGCAGAATCCCTTCCTCGACGAAATGGCCAAACTCTCCACCGCCGCCATGGGCCTGGCCCAGGCGGCCGGCGAGGAGGCGCGCGCCGCCGTCCGCGCCCAGGCCGACCGCATGGTCGCCGAGATGGACCTGATCCGCCGCGACGACCTGGACGCGCTGAAGGCCGAAGTGGCCGCCCTGCGGGCCGAGGTCGAGGCCCTGCGCGCGGCGGCCCAGACATCTACGGCGGCGGCGGCGAAGACTACGAAGACAAAGCCGAAGGCAGGCGGCGCAGCCTGACCTCGCACTTGCACACAGGAATGTGGCCTGCGTCCGCTAAGAACCGGATGACGCGCCGGCCGCGAAGCAGCTTAGGTTCAGTATCGCAGGCGAATCGGGGGCGGCCGTCTGCTCCCCGCCCGCTGCGAAAGGGGTCTTGAATGGACACCACCAGCCCTTCCGACGACAGCGTCCAGCTGGGCGCCGATCCCCTAGATGTGGTCGAGCATGTGCTCGCCGCCGAAAACCTCCCCTTCGACCGCACCGAGGACGGCGACCTCGCCTTCTCCCTGGCCGGCGACTGGAAGGACTATGAGCTTTGGTTCGCCTGGCGGCCGGAGGGCGACTGCCTGCAGCTTTGCCTCTCCATGGACCTGACCATCCCCACCGAACAGCGCGCCCACGCCATGGACCTGATCGCCCAGGTCAACCCGCGTGTCTGGCTCGGCCACTTCGAGCTGTGGGAAGACGGCGAGGTGATCTTCCGTCACGGCATGGCCCTGATGACCGGCGAACAGCCGAGCCTGGCCCAGGCCGCAGCCATGATCGACGTGGCCGTCGAAGGCGCCGACCGCTTCTATCCGGCCTTCGACTTCCTGGTGCAGGGCTCCAAGTCCCCCGCCGAAGCCATCGCCGCCTGCATGTTCGAGACCGTCGGCGAGGCCTGAGCCGAGTTCCTCATGGGCTGTCATCCCGGAAAGCTGCGCCAGCAGCTTGTCCGGGACCCATAGACACCGAGCTTCCAGGCTAACGTCGGCCCATCTGCGCGTATGGGTCCCGGCCTTCCGCTACGCGCAAGCCGGGATGACACCTCGGGGGCCGGCGGCTAGCTTGCCCCCATGATCACCCCGATCCTGATGCTGGGCGCGGGCCGCATGGGCGGCGCCATCCTCGAAGGCTGGGACAGGGCCGGCGCCTTCGACGCCCGCGACATCCTGATCCTCGACCCGAACCCCTCCGACGCCGCGCGGCGCGCGCAGGGCCGGGGCGCCCGGCTGAACCCGCCGGACGCTGACCTCGCCGCCGCCCAGACCGTCATCCTGGCGGTGAAGCCGCAGAAGTGGCTGGAGGCAGCCGGCCAGTACGCCGCGGTGCTGTCTCCCGAGGCGGTGATCGTCTCCATCGCCGCGGGCGTGCCCTCGCAGGCCATCGCCCGCGCGTTCGGCGGCCGCGCCGTGGCCCGCGCCATGCCCAACACCGCCGCCGCCATCAACCGCGGCGTCACCAGCCTCTACGCCGACGACCCGGCGGCCCGCGCCCGGGCGCGGACCCTGTTCGAGCCGCTGGGGACAGCGGTCGACCTCGGCGACGAGGCCCTGATCCACGCCGCCACCGCCATCTCCGGCTCGGGCCCGGCCTATCTCTACGCCTTCATCGAGGCCCTGGAGGCGGCGGGCGCGGGCATCGGCCTGCCGCGCGCGGACGCCGAGCGCCTGGCCCGCGCCACCGCCATCGGCGCCGCGGCCCTGCTGGAAGCCACCGGCGAGGAGCCGGCGGAACTGCGCCGCCAGGTCACCTCGCCCGCCGGCACCACCGAGGCGGCGCTGAACGTCCTCCTGGGCGAGCACGGCCTGCCCTCCCTGCTGCGCGAAGCCGCCGCCGCCGCCCAGCGCCGCTCGAAGGAACTCGGCGGCTAGGCCATGCCCATGCGCCCGGCCGGCGAGCTGACCCAGGTGCTGGAGATGCTGAAACGCCACACGGCGGTCGCCCCGGTCCCGACCGAGCCGCTGGCGATGATCCTCTGGGAGAACATCGGCTACCTGATCGACGACGACCGGCGGCGCAGCCTGTTCGACGCCTTCGCCGCCGAAATCGGGATCAGCGCTCCGGCCATCCTGGCGGCGGACGACGCCACGCTCCTGCCCCTGGCGACGCGCGGCGGCATGCGGCCTGAGGTGCGGGTGCGACGCTGGCGCGACATCGCCGCCCTGGTGCGCGACCGCTGCGGCGGCGACCTCGACGGGGCGCTCCGCGCCCTGCCGCTCGCCAAGGCCCGCGCCCTGCTGCGGGCCTTTCCGATGATCGGCGGGCCGGGCGGGGACAAGATCCTGCTGTTCAGCGGGATCGCGCCGACGCCCAGCCTGGAGTCCAACGGCCTGCGCGTCCTGGGCCGGCTGGGCTTCTTCGCCGAGCAGCCCAGCTACGCCGCCTCTTACAAGGAC
The DNA here is from genome assembly GCF_004799515.1 of Phenylobacterium sp. Taxonomy (GTDB): domain Bacteria; phylum Pseudomonadota; class Alphaproteobacteria; order Caulobacterales; family Caulobacteraceae; genus Phenylobacterium. The sequence goes on from NZ_SSMX01000004.1 coordinate 99,610, forward strand.
GCCCTCGCGGTGCTGGCGACGGCTGGCCTAAGGGCGTGCGAGGAGCTGGTCGACGCCCACCAACTGCTGCGCGAGCACGGCAAGACCCTGTGCCGGCGCGGCGAGCCGCTGTGCATGGCCTGCCCGCTGTCCGAGACCTGCCCCCGCGCGCCGGTCAGCGCCCTCTAGCCGTCCGCCCGCCCGCACTTTCGGCCGCGCACCAGGAGAGTCGCGCGGGAGGGCGAGTGGACGATCTCGCGCTGGCGCACCTGCAGGCCGAGGTCGCGCATCGTTTCCACGGCGGCCTTGGCGCTCGCCTGGCCCTTGCCCGGCGCCTCGAAACGCCCGCCGTTCCGGACATCGCGGATCGAGAGCAACAGGTCGCCGCCCGGCTTCAACACCCCGGCCATCTCGGCCAGGGCGCGCTCGGGGTCCGGCCACAGGTGGAAGCTGTTGACCGCGAAGGCCACGTCGAACTTCTCGTCCGGGAACGGCAGGTCGCCGGCCTCGCCCAGCCGCAGGTCGAGCGCCGCGTCGCCCCGGTGGCCGTTCAGCCGCCGCCGCGCGCGGGCCACCATCAACTCGGAATGGTCGATGCCCGCCACCAGTCCCAGCGGGACCTTGTTGGCCAGCATCTCGAGCGCCCGGCCCGGCCCGAAGCCGATCTCCAGCACCGCCCCGCCGGGCGGCGGATCCAGCGCGTCCACCGTCGCGCGGTTCTGCGCGGCGTTGAGGCCGCCCATCAGCCAGCCCATGACGACACCGAAGGCGCCCTGCGGCCGCACAGCCTGCTGCATGAGAGGTCTCATCGTCTCGCTCATGCCCCCTAGTCGCCACGGGGCCGCGAAACGGATGCGGAGGATCTATCCCGGCAGGCGCACCACCGCGCGCAGGCCGCCGAGCGGCGAACGGGCGAGGGTGATGTCGCCGCCGTGCCCGCGGGCCACGTCGCGGGCGATGGCCAGGCCCAGGCCCACGCCCTTGGTGTTCTGGTTGCGCGCCTCGTCCAGCCGCCCGAAGGCCTTGAAGGCCTCCTCGTATTGCGCCTCGGGGATGCCCGGCCCGTCGTCGTCCACCAGAATCTCGACGCCGCCCTGCTCGCGCACCCGGGCGGCGACCTCGACGTGCTCGCCGTGCACCGCGGCGTTCATCACCAGGTTGGAGAGCGCCCGCTTCAGCGCATTGGGCCGCACCGCCGCGGTCAGCGCGGGATCGGCGGCGATGGCCACCTGCGCGCCGGCGCGCCGCGCGCCCTCGCTGACCTGTTCCAGGAGTTCGCGCACGTCGACGGTCTCGATGGCTTCGCCCCCCTCGCCGCGGGCGAAGGCCAGGTACTCGTCGATCATGTGCTCCATCTCGGCGAGGTCGGCCTTCATGGCGGCGTTGCGTTTGGAGGGCTCGGCCAGGGCCAGCGCCAGCTTGAGGCGCGTGAGCGGCGTGCGCAGGTCGTGGCTGACCGAGGCCAGCAGCGTCGTGCGCTGTTCGATGTGGCGCTGGATACGGCCGCGCATGTCGAGGAAGGCCCGCGCCGCGCGGCGCACCTCCCGCGCCCCGTGCGGCTTGAACGCCTCGACGTCGGCGCCGCGCCCGAAGGCCTCCGCGGCGTTGGCCAGCCGCTCGATGGCGCGCACCTGGTTGCGGATGAACAGGATGGCGATGGCGGTCAGCAGCACCGTGGCCACCGTCATCCACAGGACGAAGATGTGGCCCTGGGTCGCGAAGGCGCGGTCGCGGGGCGCGATGATCCGCATCACCCCGCCGGGCACGGCGACGCGGATGTCGACGAAGGCCGGATAGCGCGTGGTGTCGAACCAGAACGGCTGGTCCAGCCGCTCCGACAGCGCCCGCTGCAGCGACTGGTCGATGGGCGCCAGGAACGGCTCGATCAGCACCGGCTCGTCGCGCCGCGAGGCCGGCAGCTTCTGGCCGGGCTTCAGCGCGATGGACAGGCTCATGGACTCCTCGGCGCGCTTCGAAAGCTTGTCGAAGGCCGCGGGGCTGGGATCGTCGAGGTAGCTTTCCACGGCCCAAGCGATGTCGCCGGCCAGGCCTTCGGAGAGGCGGCTGGTCACCGTCTGCCAGTGGGCGTCGAAGAAGACGTAGGTCACCGCGATCTGCATGATCGCCACCGGCAGGACGATGATCAGCAGGGAGCGGCCGAACAGGGTCTTCGGCATCTGCCGCTTGATCCAGCGGCCGATCACGCGCGGGCTACGGGCCATCAATCCGGCGCCAGGCGGTAGCCGACGCCGCGCACCGTCTGCAGATAGCGCGGCGCCTTGGGATCGGCCTCGATCTTGCGCCGCAGCCGGGTCACCTGCACGTCCACCGCGCGGCCGGAGGGATCGACCGTGCCGCGCGCCAGCTCCAACCGCTCCACCGCCTCGTCCGGCGTGCGCGCCAGCTGGCGCAGCAGGGCCACCTCGGCCTCGGTCAGCTTCACTGGCTCGCCGTCGGAGGTGAGTTCGCCGCGATCGGGATCGAAGCGGCAGCGGCCCAGCGACAGCGCCGTCCCCTGCGCCGGGCGGTCCGAGGCGCGGCGCAGGATCGCCTCGATGCGCAGCAACAGCTCCTCCGGCTCGAAGGGCTTGGCCAGATAGTCGTCGGCGCCCAGCTTCAGCCCCTCGATGCGGCTGCCCGCCTCGCCCATGGCGGTCAGCATCAGCACCGGCGTCTTGCCGGCCGGGCCCTTCTGCTCGCGCAGCCAGCGGGTCAGCGAAAAGCCATCCTCGCCGGGCATCATCACGTCCAGCACCGCCAGGTCGAAGTCCAGTGCCCCGATCAGCTTGCGCGCGCCGGCCCCGCCCGACGCCGCGGTCACCCGGAAGCCGGCGCGGGCCAGGTACTCCTTCAAGAGCTCGCGGATGCGGTCGTCGTCGTCCACCACCAGGAGGTGGCGCGCCCGTCCGCCGGCGGCTTTCGGGGCGCCGCTCACCGGCCGCCCCGCAGGAAGGCCGGGCCATTTTGTTTGACGTCGGAGGCGCAGGAGGGTTCTAGAGGAAGCTTGTGGAAGGAGGTCATCCCCTCATGTCTATCGTGCCCTTCGACGATCGCGACGGTTGGATCTGGCTGGACGGCCAGTTCGTGCCCTGGCGCGAGGCGACGGTGCACGTACTGACGCATGGCCTGCATTACGCCTCCGCCGTGTTCGAGGGCGAGCGGATGTACGGGGGCGTGATCTACGAGCTGACGGCGCACACCGAGCGTCTCTTCAAGTCCGCCGAGATCCTCGACTTCCAGATCCCATTCACGGTGGCCCAGATCGATCAGGCCTGCAAGGACACCTGCGCCAAGAACGGCCTGACCGACGCCTACGTCCGCCCGATCGCCTGGCGCGGCTCGGAGATGATCGGGGTCTCGGCCCAGATGACCAAGATCCATGTGGCGATCGCCTGCTGGGAATGGCCGAGCTATTTCAAGCCCGAGGAGAAGGCCAAGGGCATCCGCATGTGCTGGGCCAAGTACAAGCGCCCTTCGCCGGAGACCGAGCCGGTCCACGCCAAGGCCAGCGGCCTCTACATGATCTGCACCATCTCCAAGCACGCCGCGGAGAAGGACGGCTACACCGACGCCATGATGCTCGACTACCGCGGCTATGTGGCGGAGAGCACCGGGTCCAACGTCTTCTTCATCAAGGACGGGGTGATCCACACGCCGGTGGCGGACTGTTTCCTGAACGGCATCACCCGCCAGTCGGTGATCAAGCTGGCCCAGGCCAAGGGCTTCGAGGTCATCGAGCGGCACATCCGGCCCGAGGAGCTGTCGGAGTTCTCCGAGTGCTTCGTCACCGGCAGCGCCGCCGAGGTGACCCCGGTGGCGGAGATCGGCGAGTACCGCTTCACCCCCGGCAACATTTCGCTCAGCCTGGCGGACGACTATTCCAAGCTGGTCCGGCGCGAGCTGGTCGAGGCCTGATCGGCTACCAGATCCCCGGCGCGTACCGCCAGCGGACGCGCCGGGCGTAGTCGTCATAGCCCGGCAGCTCGGCGCGCAGCATCCTCTCCTCGCCGAGGGTGCGTAAGGCCAGGCCGGCCAGGGCCAGCGGCGCGATCGCCAGACCCCACCACGACCCCAGCATCAGCGGGCCGCCCACGAACTGCCACAGGGCGAAGGCGTACATCGGGTGGCGCACGACCGCATAGGGGCCGGTGTCGATCACCGTCTGGCCGCGTTCGGCCTGCAGCTTGATCACCGGGGCGGCGAAGCTGTTGGTCGCGAAGACCCAGGCCACGCCCAGGTAGCTCAGCACGATCAGGACCGCGCCCAGGCCCTGCGCCCAGACCGGGACGTGCGACCAGCCAAGCCGCCGCGCGTCGAGGCCCATCAGCGCGGTCCAGCCGGCGTAGACGATGATCACCAGGGTCATGAACACCCGGTCCCAGGGCTTCTGGTCCTTCTGATAGGCGGACTTCAGCCGCTCCTCCAGCAGGGCCGGATCGGCCTTGGCCAGCCACAGGCTGACGCCCAGGCTCGCCGCCAGGTAGAGGCTGAGATAGGCCCAGCCGCTGGGCCAGGCGAGCGTCCCCGCGCCGCCGAACAAGAGGCCCGCCAACACCGCCATCATGGCGGCGATCTCGGCGAGCAGCAGGGCGATCAGGCGGCCCACGGGGCGAGCCGCCCGGCTAGAACGCCCAGCCGTAGGGTTGCACGATGGGCGCGCCCTGGGCCAGGCGCACCACGCCCACGACGGAGCGCACGATGGCCCACAGCCAGGCCAGGAAGCAGATCGCGCCGCCCGCCCACATGAAGGGGATGCCGATCAGGATGAAGCTGAAGGGGAAGCTGACCAGGGCCAGCGCCCCGCCCAACAGGCAGACGATCAGCGACGTCCAGAAGGTGCGGATGATGTAGGTGTAGTGGCTGGCGTTGGCGGGACCGGAGGCGCCGCGCAGCACATAGGCCATGATCACCCCGATGATCAGGGTCAGGCCGTGGAACAGGCCCAGGATGATCAAAGCATAGACCACCGCCGGCATGGTGCGGTCTTCAAAGGCGCCGCTCTGGGCGCGGTCGTAGTCGTATTGGGAGCTCATGGGAGTCCTCCTGGCCCCGATCATGCCGCAAACCACGGTTCGCGCTAGATAAGGTTTCGTAAGGATTCAGTCGCGGACGACTGTGATCTCCACACCCGCGCCCACCGCGTCGGGGGCGAGCGCCAGGGGCTTCTCCACCCGCACGCGGGCCTTGGTCACCCGCGCATCCTCCAGGCAGGCCGCGGCCAGCCGCTCGGCGAAGGTCTCCACCAGCTCGATGTGGCCCTGGCCGGCGATGTCGCGGGCGGCGGCCAGGATGGTCTCGTAGTTCAAGGTGTCGGACAGCCGCTCCGACCCGGCGCTCGGCACGTCCAGCTCCACGTCGACCACCAGCGGCTGCACCCGGCCGATCTCGTGGCGATAGACGCCGATCTGCGCCTGCACCTTCAGGCCGGTGACGAACACCCGGGTCATGGCGGTGCGCAGGGTCATCGGCGGGGCGCGCTATCCCAGCTCGAGGTCGTTGATCGAAAGGTCGGCCCGGCTCGCCCAGTCGCCCGGCCGCCAGGCCGCGCCCGAGGCCGCCCAATCCTCAGCCGTTACGCTGACCCGGTTGGTGGGCGTCTCCTCGATGGCCACCGCGACCGCCTCGAACGGCAGGCCGTCGGCGGCGAGGAAGGCCGAGAGCTTCAGCAGGAAGGCGATGGCCAGGGCCTCGGTGGTCGGGTCGCCCCGCATCACCATCAGCCGGGACAGACGCTCCGGCTCATGGGCGCGGAAATAGTCGATCAGCGGGTCCTCGGCGTTGACCTGGAAGGCGTGGTCGACCGCCTCGTCGATCCAGGCGTGCCAGCGCCGCTTCAGGTCGGCGAACGAGGCGGCCATGTTCGAGGCGCCGAAGTCCATGTCGCGCTTTGGGCGCAGGGTCACCGTCACCACCTCGTTGTGGCCATGCGGCGTCAGGCACTTGCCGTCGGCGTCGTGCAGCAGGCGGTGCGCCATCGAATAGCGCCGCGAGAACTCCAGTTGGACCATGCCTGCCTCTACTACCTCGCGTTCACGTCGAAGGCGACGTCGCGCGGGCGCCGCAGCAGGGACTCGCCGCCGTCGACCGTCAGGTTCTGGCCCGTGAAGCTGGGGGTCTCGACGATGAACCGCAACGCCCGGCGCAGGTCCTCCAGGGTGCAGGAAAGCCCCAGCGGCGTGTCGGCGACGGCGGCGTGGAAGTCCGCCTCGGTCTGGGCGCCGCTGGGCAGGGCGAGGCCCGGGGACAGGCCGCACACCCGCACCCGGGGCGCCAGCGCCAGCGCCAGGGTCGGCGTCAGGTTGGCCAGCGCCACCTTGCCGACCGTGTAGGCGAAGAAATCCGGGTTCGGGAAATTGACCTTCTGGTCCAGCACATTGACCACCAGGCCGCGTTCGGCTCGCAGGCCCTCGGCGAACCCCTGGCAGAGCAGCAAGGGGGCGGCGAGGTTCGAGGCCAGGGTCTCGATCAGCGCCGGCTTCCGGACGGTGGCGACCTCGTCGTAGCTGAAGGTCGAGGCGCTGTTGACCAGGACGTCCAGGTCCGGGAAGGCGGCGAAGGCCTCGGCGATCAGCCGGGCGCAGTCGGCCTCGTCGTTCAGGTCGGCGTTGAGGGCCAGCGCCCGGCCGCCGGCGGCCTCGATCTCGGCGGCCAGGGCGGCCGCGTCCTCGTGGTGGGCGCGGTGGTGGATGACCACGGCGCGGCCCATGGCGGCCAGCTCCCGGACGAACGCGGCGCCGACGCGGCGGGCGGCGCCCGTGACGAGCGCGGCGCCCAGGGTCACGTCTGGCGTTTCTGGAACCACTCGACGCCCGCGGCCCGCGTCTCGTTGAAGATGTCGGGCTTGCGGATGCTGATCCGCGCGGCGTCAACCAGCGGGTCCTCGAAGACGAAGTCCGTCAGATCGGCCAGCAGGGTCTCGAGCAGGGGCGTGTGGCCGCGCTTGGGCCACCGCAGGATCTCGTCGCGCACCCGGTCGTAGTCAAGGTAGCCGTGACCGGACTCCGCGTCGAACACCGTCGCCGTATAGAGCTCGACGGAGACCAACAGCCGGTTCGGCCGTTCAGGATGTTGTTCCCAGGGATGCAGGCCGCAGCGGACGCTCACCTCGACGTCTTCGAGGATCGCCGCCTGATAATCCGCCTGATTACGCCAATCCATGCCGCGCCGGGGTTCCCGTTCCGGCCTCGCCATAACAGTCGGGCCTTGCGGCGGCAACGTGGGGTCGGGCCGTACTCACCACCGCTCATCCCGGCGAAGGCCTAGCCGACCCCCAGCCAATCGCCCGCCGCCTGCCCCGCGATCAGCCGGCCAAGCCCGCCGGCCAGGGCGGCCGGATCGGCGTCCGCCAGCCGCCCGCTCGCAGGGCCCAGGGCGGCGGCGCGGACCCGCGGCCCGAGCGCCGAGGCCAGGAGCAGGGTCGCCTCCCGCAAGGCCGCGTGGCTGAGCGCGTAGGAGAAGGGCGCCTGGGGGGCGCCGTCCGTCCGGTCCAGAAGGTTGACGATCAGTCCCTCACGGCCGGGTGGCAGGCGCCGCGCAAACGCCTGGGCCAGCACCAGCGGCGCGCGCAGGTTGGTCTCCATGTGCGCGTCCCAGGTGGCGCGGTTCATGTCGGCGAAGGCGTCCTCGTCGAAGACGCTGGCGCTGTTGACTAGCAGGGTGATGGGCCCGAGCTCCGCCTCGGCCTGGCCGACCAGGGCCACGGTGGCGGCCTCCTGGCGCAGTTCACAGGCCAGGATCACCGCCTTGCGGCCGCGGGCGCGGACGTCCGCCGCGGCGGCTTCGGCCTCGGCCTCGTCGTCCGCCGCGCGGACCTGGATGGCGACGTCGTAGCCGGCCTCGGCGGCGGCCGACGCCAGGGCGCGGCCTATGCGCCGCGCGCCGCCGGTGACCAGGGCCGCGCCGCGCTCACCCATGGAAGCTTGGGGCGAGGCTCAGGGCGCGGCTCAGTCGAACCGGCCGAACTCGACGCGGTTGAAGACCGCGATCACCGCGATGAAGATGACGATGACGTAGATGCCGGCCATGAGGGGCTCCGAAACTGCTGACCGGGCTTTACAGCCCTTCCCCGCGATGGGGAAGAGTTCAGCGGAAGCGGGCCCTTTTCGGCAATCTGCCCTTCACCGAGTTACCGCCGATCACTAAGATAAGGGGTGAAGCCCGACGGCCCATGGCCTAATCAGGCGATCCGCTGAAAAACGAAGCTCCCGGAGGACGTCATGCGCGAGTACCTCAAGTTCTACATCGACGGCGAATGGGTCGACCCGGTCGAGCTGAAGACGCTCGACGTCGAGAACCCGGCCACCGAAACCGTCGCAGGCAAGATCGCGGTCGGCTCCGCCGCCGACGTCGACAAGGCCGTCAAGGCCGCGCGCAAGGCCTTCGCCTCCTGGTCGCAGACCACCCGCGAGGAGCGCATCGAGGTCCTGGGCCGCATCCTGGCCGAGTACCAGAAGCGCTTCGGCGACCTGGCCACCGCGGTCACCGAGGAGATGGGCGCGCCGTCCTCCCTCGCGCAACGGGCGCAGGTGCCGATCGGCATGGGGCATCTCTCCACCGCCATCGAGATCCTCAAGACCTTCAAGTTCGAGGAAGACCGCGGCCCGACGATGATCGTCAAGGAGCCGATCGGGGTCTGCGCCTTCATCACGCCCTGGAACTGGCCGCTGAACCAGATCGTCTGCAAGGTCGCCCCGGCCATCGCCACGGGCTGCACCATGGTGCTGAAGCCCTCGGAAGTGGCCCCGTTCACCGGCCAGATCTTCGCCGAGATCATGCACGCCGCCGGCGTGCCGAAGGGGGTCTTCAACCTCGTCCAGGGCGACGGCCCGACCGTGGGCGCGGCGATGTCCAGCCATCCGGAAGTGGACATGGTCTCCTTCACCGGCTCGACCCGCGCCGGGATCGAGGTGGCCAAGGCGGCCGCCCCGACCGTCAAGCGCGTGGCCCAGGAGCTGGGCGGCAAGAGCCCGAACATCGTCCTCGACGACGACGCGTTCGCCAAGGGCGTCGGCCGCGGCGTGGCCACCATGATGACCAACTCCGGCCAGTCCTGTAACGCGCCCACCCGCATGCTCGTCCCGACCCAGCGGATGGACGAGGCGATCGCGGTCGCCAAGGAAACCGCCTCCGGCGTCACCGTCGGCGACCCGAACGGCAATTCCCAGCTGGGCCCGGTGGTCAACAAGACCCAGTTCGACAAGATCCAGAAGCTGATCCAGGCCGGCATCGACGAGGGCGCGACCCTGGTCATCGGCGGCGTGGGCCGGCCGGACGGCCTCGACAAGGGCTACTATGTGAAGCCCACCGTCTTCGCCAACGTCACCAACGACATGACCATCGCGCGCGAGGAGATCTTCGGACCGGTGCTGTCGATCCTGGGCTACGAGAGCGTCGACCAGGCCGTTCAGATCGGCAACGACACCGAGTACGGCCTGGCCGCCTACGTGCAGTCCGGCGACCTCGCCAAGGCCCGTGAAGTGGCGTCCAAGCTGCGGGCCGGCCAGGTGTCGATCAACGGCGGCGGCGGCGACCTGACCGCCCCCTTCGGCGGCTACAAGATGAGCGGCAACGGGCGCGAGTGGGGCGACTTCGCCTTCCACGAGTTCCTCGAGATCAAGGCCGTGCTGGGCTACGCGCCCAAACAGGCCGCGGAGTAAGCCTCGCTCACACCGATCAGGGGGCCGCTCGCAAGGCGGCCCCTTTTTCGTTTCAGGACCCCGCCATGACCGTGATGGATTCCGACTTCGCCGCCATGCTCGAGCAGCAGGCGGAGGCCGCCAAGGCCCAGCCGCAGCCGGCGCTCGACGCCCTGCCGCCGGACCTGGTGCGCGCCGGCTACCGCATGCAGCGCCAGGCCCAGGACCAGAACGCCCCCAAGGACGTCGAGGCCCGTGACCTGATGGTGGCGGGCGCGATCCCCGCCCGGCTCTACACCCCGCCCGGCGCGCCGACGCCTTCGGCGCTGCTGGTCTATTTCCACGGCGGCGGCTTCGTGATCGGCGACCTGGAAACCCACGACGGCCATTGCCGCCGCCTGGCGGCCGGCGCCGGCTGCCGCGTGCTGGCGGTGGATTACCGCCTGGCGCCGGAGCATCCGTTCCCCGCCGGCCACGACGACGCGCTGGCGGCGACCGCCTGGGCCTTCGACCACGCCGGCGAGATCGGCGCCGACCCGGCCCGCATCGCCGTGGGCGGCGACAGCGCCGGCGGCAATCTGGCGGCCTCGGTGGCGCTGGACCTGAAGGACGATGCCGAGCGGCGCATCAAGTTCCAGCTCCTGCTCTACCCCGGCATCTGGCCGGACGAGGAGACCGCCTCGCGCAAGGCTCTGGACGGCCCGGTGCTGACGCGGGCCGCCCTCGACTGGTTCGAGAAGCTCTTGGCCGCGGCCGGCCACCCGCACGCCCACCGCGCCATGCTGGGCGCGCGGGACCTCGCCGGCGCGCCGCCCGCCCTGGTGGTCACCGCCGGCTTCGACCCCCTGAAGGACGAGGGCCGCGACTACGCCGAGCGCCTGAGGGCCGCGGGCGTCTCCGCGATCCACGTGGAATACCCGGCGCTGGTCCACGACTTCTACATCATGGCCGACGTCTCTCCCGCCGTGGCCAAGGCCGCGGCGGACACGGCGGCGGCGCTGAAAGCGGAGCTGGCCTAGTCCAGATCCTCGCCCGCCCGCCGGCGCTGGGCCCAGGCCAGCACCGCCATGCCGGCGGCGGTGGAGAGCAGCGAGCCCACCACCACCCCGATCCGCACCTGGCCCTGCGCCACCGCGTCGGTCGAGGGGAAGGCGAGCTGGCCGATGAACAGGCTCATGGTGAAGCCGATGCCGCAGAGCAGCGACAAGCCGTAGAGCTCGACCCACTTCGCCCCGGTGGGCCGCCGCGCCAGCTTGAGCGCGATCACCAGGAAGGCCGCCCCGAACACCCCGATCTGCTTGCCGAGGAAGAGGCCCGCCGCCACGCCCAGCGCCACCGGGCCGAACAGGTCGGAGAGGCCGATGCCGCGCGCGCTGAACCCCGCCGCGCAGAAGGCGAACAGCGGCAGGATCAGGAAGGCCACATAGGGGTGCAGGCCCTCCATGAAGTCCTCCAGCACGCCGGGCCGGCCGGGCTTGCGCGCCTCCAGCGGGATGGTCGCCGCCGCCGCGACGCCGGCCAGCGAGGTCGAGATCCCCGACTTCAGCATGAAGCCCCAGACGATCACGAAGCCCACCGCGTAGAGCAGGTAGGGCGCGCGCCGCCAGCGGCCGAGCAGGCCCATGCCGGCCAGCGCCACCAGCGCCCCGGCCAACTCCAGGATCCGGAAGTGGTCGGTGAACAGGAGGCCGATCAGGCCCACCGCGCCCAGGTCGTCGACGATGGCCAGCGTCAGCAGGAAGACCCGCAGGTTCGGCGGCAGCTTCGGCCCGGCCACCGCCAGGGCGGCGATGGCGAAGGCGATGTCGGTGGCCACCGGCGTCGGCCAGCCCTGCGGCGCCGCGCCTGGGCCGCTCATGTTCAGCGCCAGGTAGATCAACGCCGGCCCGACCATGCCGCCCAGCGCCGCGATCACCGGCAGGGCCAGGCGGCGCGGGTTGGCGAGCTCGCCGCGCACGATCTCGTATTTGATCTCCAGCCCGACCACGAAGAAGAAGACCGCCATCAGGCCTTCCTTCACCCAGTCGATGATTGACAGCGTCTCGGTGAAGGCCCCCAGCTGGACGGTGAACGGCGCGCCGATGAAGCCGAAATAGAGGTGCGCCCAGGGCGAGTTGGCGAGCACGATGGCCCCCACCGCCGCGATCGCCAGGATCAGGCCCGAGGCGCTTTCGGTCTTCAGGAAGTCGAGCGTGATCCGCTTGGCCATGACGCCCGGTTAGCATGGCCTTGCGCCCACGCCTAAGGTATCCGAACGGCTGACAGACCCCACCCTGGAGGGACCCGTATGCGGCTCGCGAAACCCCGATTTGCGCCGCTCAGCGACGCCGAGCTCTCCCCCGAACAGGCCGAGGCGCTGGAGGCGTTCCGGCCCGGTCCGGTGCTGAACATCTTCCGCACCCTCGCCCGCGCGCCCAAGGCGCTGGCGCGCTTCAACGCCTGGGGCGGCTATGTGCTCTCCAAGCGCAACGACCTGCCGCCGCGCGAGCGGGAGATCGTCATCCTGCGCACCGGCTTCCTCTGCAAGTCGGGCTACGAGTGGACCCAGCACCACCGCATCGGCCTGCGCGAGGGCCTCACCGGCGAGGAGATCCAGCGGATCAAGGGCGGCGCCGGCGCGGGCTGGAGCGCGGCCGACGCGGCGCTGATCAAGGCCACAGACGAGCTGCATGCCGACCAGTTCATCGGGGACGCGACCTGGGCCGAGCTCGGCGCCCACTTCACGCCGAAGCAGTGCATGGACGTGGTGTTCACCGCCGGCCAGTACACCCAGGTCTCCATGATGCTGAACAGCTTCGGCGTGCAGCTCGATGAAGGCCAGACCCTCGATCCCGACCTGAAGGGGTTCTGACATGGCCGGCCGGCTGGAAGGCAAGATCGCGGTGGTGGCGGGCGCCGGCCAGACGCCGGGCGAGACCATCGGCAATGGCCGCGCCATGGCCATGCTGTTCGCCCGCGAGGGCGCGAGGGTCCTCTGCGTCGACCGCGTGGCCGAGCGCGCCGAGGAGACCGTCGCCATGATCGCCGAGGAGGGCGGGACCGCCTCGTCCCTGGCCGCCGACGTGGCCAAGGCCGCCGACTGCGCCGCCATCGTCGAGGCGGCCAAGGCCCGCTATGGCCGGCTCGACATCCTGATCAACAACGTCGGCATCGGCGGCGGCGACGGCCCGGCTCACCGGCTGGAGGGAGCCGCCTTCGACCGCATCCTGGCGGTGAACCTGAAGGGCATGTGGCTGACCATCAAGGCGGCCCTGCCGGTGATGCGCGACCAGGGCGCGGGCGCCATCGTCAACATCTCCTCCCTGGCCGCGCGGGCCGGCGGCATCCAGCTCGCCTACGAGGTCTCCAAGGCCGGCGTGAACCGGCTGACCACCAGCGTCGCCCAGTCCAACGCCCGCTATGGCGTGCGCTGCAACGCCATCATGATGGGCTACATGGACACGCCCATGGCGGTCAGCGGCATCGCCCGCGCCACCGGCCGCCCCACCGCCGAGGTCCGCGCCGAACGCGACGCCCGCGTGCCCCTGGGCGGCAAGATGGGCATGGGCTGGGACACCGCCTACGCCGCCCTGTTCCTGGCCAGCGACGAAGCCAAGTTCATCTCCGGCGCCATCCTGCCCGTCGACGGCGGCATGGGTTTGCAGATGGCTTAGGAACGAACCGCTTCAACAAGCCCCGTCATCCTCCGGTCAGCCGCAGGCTGATCCGGGGGACCCAAACTGAGGTACGGAATTGGGCCATGCCGCTTGGCTCCCCCGGATCGCCTCTTCGGGCGACCGGAGGATGACGGTCTAAGGGTGGCTTGTCGCGAGTACCCAAAGCGTCCATCTGCGAGGGATGCCGGTCTCGCCCGCCTATCGCCCCGATCCGGTCTATGCCGAGCTCGGCCCAGAGTTCGCCGATCCGGTGCGGGCCGAAGCCTTCCCACAGACGATCCTGCGGTTCCGCAACGACCGCGCGGCGGCGACCGTCGGCCTCGACACCCTGACGAACGCCGAGTGGATCGCCCACTTCGGCCGGTTCGAGCCCTTGCCCGGCAACCTCGATCCGCCGCTCGCCCAGCGCTACCACGGCCACCAGTTCCAGGTTTACAACCCCGAACTCGGCGACGGCCGCGGCTTCACCTTCGCCCAGATGCGCGAGGCCGGGACTCCTGGGGATCCAACCGGCCGCCTGCTGGACCTCGGGACCAAGGGCTCGGGCCGCACGCCCTGGTCGCGGTCCGGCGACGGGCGGCTGACCCTCAAGGGCGGGGTGCGCGAGGTGCTGGCCACCGCCATGCTGGAGGCCCTGGGCGTGCCGACCTCGCGGTCCTTTTCCCTGGTTGAGACCGGCGAGGGGCTGGAGCGCGGCGATGAGCCCAGCCCCACCCGCTCGGCGGTGCTGACCCGTCTCAGCCACAGCCACATCCGTTTCGGCTCGTTCCAGCGCCACGCCTTCTTCGAGCGGCCGGACCGGATCACCGCGCTCGTGGACCACGTGATCGCCCACTACTACCCGGAGATCGAAGGCGCCAACGACCGCCCGACCGCGCTCCTGGAGGTGGTGGTGAGCGCCGCCGCCCGGCTGACCGCGCGTTGGATGGCCGCGGGCTTCGTCCATGGGGTGCTCAACACCGACAACATGAACATCACCGGCGAGAGCTTCGACTACGGGCCCTATCGCTTCCTGCCGTACAACGACCCGAACTTCACCGCCGCCTACTTCGATCACAACGGCCTCTACGCCTTCGGCCGCCAGCCGGCCGCGGTGTTCTGGAACCTGCAGCAGTTGGCCGGGGCGTTGAGCCCAGTCACCGGGGCCGACGGCCTGGTGGCGGCGCTGAACGCCTTCGGCTTCGCCTACCGGGCCGAGCTGACCGCCGCCGTGCTGGCGCGGCTCGGGGTCAGGTCTAGGGGATCGGACGAGGACGCGGCGCTGACCCAGGCGGTGTTCGCCGCCTTCGCCGAAGGCGGCGAGCCCCTGCGCTGGGAGCCCTTCTTCTTCGACTGGTTCTGCGGGAGCGAAGCCCGCGCGATGGACGGCCCGCGCGCCGCCCTCTACGGCCGCGAGGGCTTCGCGGACTTCCGCCGCCTGCTGGCCGCCTTCGAGCCCGACCGGCCAGAACGCCTGGGCGACCCGTATTTCACGGGGCCCGAGCCGGAGGAGCTGCTCTACGACCAGATCGAGGCGCTCTGGGCGCCCATCGCCGAGGGCGACGACTGGTCCGCCTTCCACGCCAAGCTGGCCGGGATCGAAGCCGCCCGCCGCGCCTGGGGCCTCTCCGCCCAGGCTTGATCCGTGCAACCTTCACCGCACGCTAGGCGTTTCCTCCGCGTAGACGGAGACGCCCCCATGAAACCAGCGATGAGACTGGCCCTGATCGCCGCGAGCGCGGCGCTGGCCGCCGCCCCCGCCTTCGCCGGCGGGGTGATCTCCTACGACCGCTCGGAGACCCAGACGAACGGCGATATCAAGGTCACCAGCTCCGCTTTCAAGGACGGCGACGCGATCCCGCTGAAGTACAGCGCGTTCGGCCAGAGCGTCTCGCCGCAGCTCTCCTGGACCGCCGCACCCAATGCCAAGTCCTATGTGGTGCTGGTGGACGATCCCGATGGCGGAGGCGCCCAGCCGGTGTCGCACTGGGTCGACTGGAACATCCCCACCGATACGACCACGCTGCCGGAGGGCGCGAAGGCCGGCGTCCAGGGGACCAACAGCCACCAGAGCGTTGGCTATGTCGGGCCGCATCCGCCGACCAAGGACGACGCCCATCACTACCACTTCCAGGTCCTGGCGGTGGACCGGACCATCGATCTGCCCGCCGGCGCCGACCGCGAGGCGGTGCTGACCGCCATCCAGGGCCATGTCATCGCCAAGGGCGAGGTCGTCGGCGCCTTCCGGGCCCCGCAGCCTAAGTCGGACTGACCGCCGCGGCCTTCACCGCCGCGGGCCGCGAGACCCACTGGGCCAGGACCACCCCGCCCAGGGCCACCACCGCGCCGGCCGCCTGCAAGGGCCCGAGCGCCTCGCCGAACAAGAGCCAGCCGGCGTAGGTCGCCACCACCGGCTGCACCAGCACCACCACCGAGGCGAGCTGCGTGGGCAGGCGGCCCATGGCCCAGGCGATGGAGCCCTGCCCCGCGATGTGCACCACGCCCAGGCCGATGCAGGCCGCCAGGCCCGCCAGCGTGGTCGGCGCGATCTGCTCGCGCAGCAGGAAAGCGGTGATCAGCAGCAGGGGCGCGCCGGTGACGCTGGACCAGAACATGATCCGGCTCGCCGCCTCGGTCTTGCGCCCCTCGCTCAGCGCCAGGAAATAGAGCGCGTACCAGAAGGCCGTGGTCAGCGAGAGGATGTCGCCCAGCTTCGCGTCGAGCACCGGAGCGCCGCCGCCCTTGCCCGCCCCCATCATCCAGGCGCCGCTTACCGCCACGGCGAGCGCCAGCAGGAACAGCTTGCGGGGCGGCTGCTTCAGGAACGCCCAGGCGAACGCCGTCACAACCACCGGCGTCAGGTTCGACAGCACCGTCGAGGCCGCCACCGAGGTGTACTTGATCCCGTAGTGCCAGAAGCCCAGGTCGAGGGCGAACATCAGCCCGGTCAGCAGCACGATGGGCCTGGGCCGCCCCAACGGCCCGCTCATCGCCCGGGTCATGATCGCCAACAGCGGCAGGGCGAAGGTCAGCCGCCAGAAGCCCGCCGCCGCCGGCCCCGTGCCGGTCAGCCGCACCAGGGCGCCGGAAAAGCCGATCACGCAGGCGCCGAACACCAGCATGGCCACCGCCGGCCAGCGCTTGGGCGCGCTCCCCTCGATCACCGCCTCAGCCAAAGCCCAACGCCTCCCGCAATTCGCGCGCTGTCATACCCGAAGCCCTGAGCTCGCGCAGCGTCTGGGCGCGGTCACGCTTGGCGTAGCGCCGGCCGTCGGGCCCGGCGAGCAGGCGGTGATGGCGATAGGCCGGCGTGGGCAAGGCCAGCAGCGCCTGCAGCAGGCGCTGCACATGGGTCGCCTCGAAGAGGTCGCGGCCGCGGATCACCTCCGTGATCCCCTGCAGGGCGTCGTCGACCACCACCGCCAGGTGGTAGGCCACGCCGACCTCCTTGCGCGCCAGCACCACGTCGCCGCCGAGCTGCGGGCGGGCCTGGATGACGCCATGCTCGCCGTCCGGCCCCTCGCCGTCCTCGACGAAGGTCAGGCCGCCGAACCCGCCCAGCGCCCGCTCGGCGGCGGCCAGCGACAGGCGCCAGGCGTAGGCTTCGCCGGCCTCAACCCGCGCCGCCTCCTCGGCCGGCGGCAGGGGCGCGCCGCGGAACGCCTCCAGGGTGCCATGCGGCGCGCTCTCGATGGCCTCCGCCACCTCGCGCCGGGTGCGGAAGCAGCGGTAGGTCAGGCCGCGTTCGGAAAGCTCGCGCAGGGCTGCGCCGTAGTCGGCCATGTGCTGCGACTGGCGGCGCACCGGCGCTTCCCATTCGAGCCCCAGCCACGCCAGATCCTCAAGGATCGCGGCGTCGTACTCCGGGCGGCAGCGGGTGCGGTCGATATCCTCGATGCGCAGGATGAAGCGCCCGCCCGCCGCCCGGGCCGCCTCGAAGGCCGTCAGCGCCGAAAACGCGTGGCCCCGATGCAGCAAGCCCGTGGGCGACGGCGCGAAGCGGGTGACGAAGGCTGTGTTGGAAAGGCCGGACACCCGGCCGGTCCTAGTCCTGGGCGCGGATCGCGGCCAGTCCCAGGCGCTTGAAGACCGCGCGGAAGAAGGCGGTCTCGCCGCCCAGGGCGTCCTTCAGGTGCTGGAACTGCTTGAAGTTGGCCATCTCCGCCAGGCCGTGCGCCGAGCACCAGGCCGCAGTGGTGGACAGCTCCAGCTCCTGCACCTCGTTGGGATTGGCGCCGGCGTCGATGAAGGTGTCGCGCACCTTGCAATAGGCGCTGTCCTCATTGCCTTCCATGCCGTCCGGGAAGGCTTCCTTGTCGCGGGCGGTGTCGTACATCACCCGGTAGATCGCCGGGTTCTCGCGGGCGAAGCAGACGTAGGCCACGCCGATCTCGTCCAGGGCGTCGGCGGGGGTGGCGGCCTCGGCGCGGGCCTTGGCGATCGCGCCGTCCAGCAGGGTCCAGCCCTCGCCGGCCACCGCTTCCAGCAGTTCGCCCTTGTCCTTGAAGTGGTGATAGGGCGCCGCCGGGCTGACGCCCGCCTCCCGCGCCACGGCGCGCAAGCTGAGCGCGCTCGGACCCTCGGCCTCCAGCAATCGGCTGGCGGCGTCGATCAGGGCGCGGCGCAGATCGCCGTGGTGATAGGGCCGGGCTTCGGCAGCTTGAGAGTCTCTCATCGCCTCCTACCTTAGAGGTCAATCTGGGCGCCGTAAAGATATCTTGACAGCGCTTAGATATGAGCTATCTTAGCGTCGTTCAGATAACAAATGGCCGCGGGGTCTCGCGGTTCCAACTCAAAGGTTGTGTGTCATGTCGTTCTCTCGCCTGCCGCGGTTCTTCGACCGCATCGCGCCCGCCCTGATCCTGGCGCTCGGCGCGCCGGTCGCCGCCGCGTTCGCCGTTGTCGGCGGCTGATCGCTCCCTACTCCCCGAAGGTTGAGCGATCCGAAGGGGCCCCTGGCGACAGGGGCCCCTTTCTCGTCGCCGCGGGCCCGGCCGTCGGATGCATGCAAATTTGCATAGCTGCACTGCACAAATATCTATCTATACACCGCTCAGATAAGTGCTATCTAAGCATCGTTCGGATCGAAGAGCCTCTTCGGTCCGGCGCAACCAAAAGGAACTCTCTCATGTCGATCCAACTGAACCGCGCCCTGGACGTCCTCGTGTCCTTCGCGATCGTGGCCCTGGGCCTGACGATCGCCGGCGCCACCGCCATCGTCTCGATCTAAGTCCGATGGGACGCCGTTAGGCCTCGCCGTTTCCGAAAGACGCGGCGAGGCTCCGGCTTCCGGAGCCCCCAATCTGCGTCTCCGTCTCCGTCATGGAGATGTCTCCGAATCTTCCATATAAGGGTCCCAAGAGCGGGACAGCCTGGGCTTCCTGACCCGGCCCGTCGCCGCTTCAAGCCGCGCGAACAGGGGTCTTCGTCTTCAGTTCATCCGCGTACCACACCGGCGCCCGGCGCCACCCGGCGGCTCCCAGCGTGGAGGTCCGCCATGCAGGTGCTTAGCCGCCCGCCCTCCGGTTGGCCCGCCCTGGTGCTGAACGCTGACTTCCGCCCCTTGAGCTATTATCCCCTGTCGCTGTGGCCCTGGCAGGACGTCATCAAGGCGGTGTTCCTCGACCGCGTCGACGTGGTCTCCACCTACGACCAGGTGGTCCACTCGCCCTCCTTCGAGATGAAGCTGCCCAGCGTGGTCTCGCTGAAGCAGTACGTGACCCAGGACCGGCCGCCGGCCTTCACCCGGTTCAACCTGTTCCTGCGCGACGCCTTCACCTGCCAGTACTGCACGGCCGGCGAAGAGCTGACCTTCGACCATGTGATCCCCCGTTCGCGCGGCGGGCGCACCACCTGGGAGAACATCGTCACCGCCTGCGCCCGCTGCAACCTGACCAAGGGCGGGCGCACCCCCCGCGAGGCGCACATGCACCCCCTGCACGCCCCGCACCGGCCCACCGCCTTCGAGCTGCAGGAACACGGCCGCCGGTTCCCGCCGCACCACCTGCACGAAAGCTGGCTCGACTACCTCTACTGGGACATCGAGCTGGAGGCGTAGGGCGCGGCCTCGCCCCCGAAGCTCGTCATCCCCGGCCCGGCGCCGGGGACCCATCCAGCCGGCTTTCGAAGCGAGTTCGGGGAAGCCGCCGCGAAATGGGGATGCGGGTCGGTGGGTGACCGAGGCTGGCCCGGCCATGACGATTCCGTTGACGGGCTAGGCCTGCGCCAAGATCAGTCGCCGCTGCCGCAGCATGGCGCCCGCATTCATTTATCACCCGGGAACGGGCCGCGGTATCGGCCCTAAGGCCTAGGTCCAAAGGCTGAGGTTCGCTTTGCGGGCGAGGTCCCGGCCCGGGCGCTTGGCGGATTCTCAAAACGGCTGCAGTTATTCTCGGCTCGCGAAATCGCGCCGCGCGCCTATTTGAGGCGCTGTCCCGCCATCCAGGATTCCGTATGCCTTCGCTTTTCGACCCGCTGAAGCTCGGCGACCTCACGCTCCCGAACCGCATCCTCATGGCGCCGCTCACCCGCTCTCGCTCCGGCGAGGAACGGATCCCCGGCCCGCTGGTGGCGGAATATTACGCCCAGCGCGCCTCGGCCGGCCTGATCCTCAGCGAGGCGACCTCGGTGACGCCGCTGGGCGTGGGCTACGCCGACACGCCTGGCATCTGGTCCGACGAGCAGGTCGAGGGCTGGAAGCTGACCACCAAGGCCGTGCACGACGCCGGCGGCCTGATCTTCCTGCAGCTCTGGCACGTGGGCCGCATCTCCGACCCGATCTTCCTGGACGGCCAGCCGCCGGTCTCCGCCAGCCCACTCGCCGCCAAGGGTGACGTCAGCCTCCTGCGTCCCAAGCGCCCCTATCCGACGCCGCGCCCGCTGCCGCTGGACGAGATCGCCGGCGTCGTCGAGGCCTACCGCCTGGGCGCGGAGAACGCCAAGCGCGCCGGCTTCGACGGGGTCGAGCTGCACGGCGCCAATGGCTACCTGCTCGACCAGTTCCTGCAGGACGGCTCGAACCAGCGCACCGACGCCTACGGCGGCCCGCTCGAGAACCGCGCCCGGCTGATGCTGGAGGCGGTGGACGCGGCGATCTCGGTGTGGGGTCCCGACCGCGTTGGTCTGCACCTCGCCCCGCGCGGCGACGCCCACGACATGGGCGACAGCGATCTGCCCGCCACCTTCGGCTACGTGGCCCATGCGATGCGCAAGCGGGGCCTGGCCTTCCTGATGGCCCGCGAGCGGCTGGGCGACGACCGCATCGGCCCGGCGTTGAAGGCGGCGTTCGGCGGCGTCTTCGTCGCCAACGAGGGCTTCGACCGGGCGAGCGCCCAGGCCGTCCTCGACGCCGGCGAGGCCGACGCCGTGGGCTTCGGCAAACTGTTCATCGCCAACCCCGACCTGCCCGCCCGCTTCAAGTCCGGCGCGCCGCTCAATCCCTGGCGGATGGAGACCTTCTACGCCGGCGGTGCGGAAGGCTACGTCGACTACCCGGCCCTGGAAGCCGTCGAGGCCTGACCGGCGGCAGCGTCCTCCTCTCCTTGTGGGAGGAGGATCGAGATGGCGCAGCCTCATGCGCGTCTATCGGCCAATGCGAAATCCCCTGGCGCCGCTTCCCCCTAACATGGCTATGCTGCGGAAAAACCGGGGGGAGACGAACGCACGATGCCCAGGATCCAAAGCCGCTTGGCCATGGCCGCCACAGCCGCCCTGATCGCCCTGCCCGCGGCGGCCTCGCCGCCGTCGGCCGCGCCGACGCCGCCCATGGGCTGGAACAGCTGGAACCACTTCGCGGCCAAGGTCGACGACGCCACCGTGCGCGCCCAGGCCGACGCCATGGCGGCCAACGGCATGCGCGACGCCGGCTACCGCTACATCAACATCGACGACACCTGGGAAGGCGAGCGCGACGCCCAGGGCGTGATCCACGCCAATTCCAAGTTCCCGGACATGAAGGCGCTGGCCGACTACGTCCACGCCAAGGGGCTGAAGCTCGGCATCTATTCCTCACCCGGCCCCAAGACCTGCGCCGGTTATGAGGGCAGCTATGGCCATGAGGCGCAGGACGCCAAGACCTACGCCGCCTGGGGCATCGACTACCTGAAGTACGACCTCTGCAGCCTGGGCGACCAGATGAAGGCCACCGGCTCGCTGGACAAGGCCCAGGAGATCGAGCTCACGGCCTACCGCAAGATGGACGCCGCGCTCAAGGCCACCGGCCGGCCGATCGTCTACAGCCTCTGCCAGTACGGCGTGGCCCAGGTCTGGCGCTGGGGCGGCTCGGTGGGCGGCAACCTCTGGCGCACCACCGGCGACATCACCGACCGCTTCTCGCGCATGACCCAGATCGGCTTCGGCCAGGCAGGTCTGTCGAAGTACGCCAAGCCCGGGAACTGGAACGACCCCGACATGCTCGAGGTCGGCAACGGCGGCATGACGCCTATCGAGTACCGCACCCACATGAGCCTGTGGGCCCTGCTGGCCGCCCCGCTGCTGGCCGGCAACGACCTTTCAAAGATGACGCCCGACACCCTGGCGATCCTGACCAACCGCGAGGTCATCGCCATCGACCAGGACCCCGCCGGCCATCAGGGCGACCGCGTCCACGCCGAGGGGCCGCTGGAGGTCTGGGCCAAGCCGCTCTCCGGCGGCGCCAAGGCCGTCGGCCTCTTCAACCTCTCCGACCAGCCGTCCTACGTCGAGGTCAGCTACGCCGCCGTGGGCTTCAAGACGCCGGTCAAGACCCGCGACGTCTGGGCCGCCAAGGACCTCGGCGCCAAGACCTCCTACCGCGCCCTGGTCCCCGGCCACGGGGTGGTGCTGCTGCGGTTGGGGGCGTAGGCCCTACGCCCCCGGCTTCTTGCGGCTCACCACCGCCAAAAGCAGCATGGCCGCGCCGAAGACGGCCATGCCGGCGCCCCAGATGAGGTCGATGTTGAGGCCGCCCCGGTCCACCGCGGGCCCGCCGGTCAGGCCCGCGCCGGCCACCAGCAGGCCCATCACCAGGAACAACAGGCCGATGGGCAGGCGCACGTCGAAGGTCATGGTCGCCGCCTCCTAGCGGAAGATGATGTTGAGCACGACGACGGCGGCGAGGATCACCACCCCCAGCACCGCCGGCCGGCCATACCAGGGCCCGTGCGCCTCGCTGATCTTCGGGCTGAGCGAGTAGGTCAGGCCCGCGAGCTGGGCTTCCGGCGAGGGCTTGGTCACCAGGCTGACGGCGACGGTGACCACGAAGCAGGCGCTCCAGGCCCAGATGGCGGTCCAGAAGTTCTGCGCCATCTCGCTCGGATAGGTGTGGACCACCGTGATCCAGCCCCCCTTCAGGCCGGGGATGTTGTCCAGCGGGAGGGTCAGGCCGTGGTGGACCGCCGCCGTCAGGATGCCGACCGCGAGCCCTGTGAAGGCGCCATGGCCGGTCGTCCGCTTCCAGAACATGCCGAGCAGGAAGGTCGCGAACACCGGGGCGTTCACGAAGGCCATGGTGAGCTGCAGGAAGTCCTGGATGTTGTTGAACTGGCCCACGACATAGGCCGCGGCGATGGAGGCCGCGATGCCGAAGGCCGTGGCCAGGCGCCCGACGTGCAGATAGTGCGCGTCGTCGGCGTCCTTGCGGATGTAGGCCTGGTAGATGTCGTAGGTGAAGACCGTGTTGAACGCGGTGACGTTGCCGGCCATCCCTGACATGAAGCTGGCGAGCAGCGCGGTCAGGCCCACGCCCAGCATGCCGGTCGGGAAATAGCGCAGCAGCAGGTTGGGCGTGGCCAGGTCGTAGTCGAGCTGCGGATTGCCCTTGGCGTCCAGCATGGGCTTGCCGGTGGCCGCGTCGATCTTGATCGGGATCACCCCGGGATCGTGCTGCTGGACGTGGCCCGCGGCAGCGGTCGGGTGGGCCGTGGCGCCGGCCTTATCGGGCGCGGCGGTCAGCGCGATGGCGATCAGCCCGGGCAGGATCACGATGAACGGGATGAACATCTTCACGCCGGCGGCGATCAGCGGCGTGCGCCGGGCCGCCGTCATGGAATCCGCCGCCAGCGCCCGCTGCACCACCAGGAAGTCGGTGCACCAGTACCCAAAGGATAGGACGAAGCCGAGGCCCATGCTGAGGCCGAACCAGTCGACCCCCAGCCGGTTGGTGGCCGCGTGCGCCATGCCGTGCCAGGCCTGGGTGTAGCTGGGTCCAAGAGTGGTCTCCAGGCCCGGCCAGCCGCCCACCTGCTTCAATCCCAGCCAAACCAATGGCGCGAAGCCGGCCACGATCAGGAAGAACTGCAGGACCTCGTTGTAGATCGCCCCCCGAAGGCCGCCCAGGTAGATGTAGACCAGCACCACCACGGCTGAGACCCCGATCGCGGTGTGGAAGATCCAGGCCTGCGGCAGGCCCAGCCGCTCGAACGGGATGTCGAGGACGTGCAGGGTCTGGATCAGCTTGGCCAGCGCGTACATCGACACGCCGGAGCTCAGGATGGTCATGATCGCGAAGGCCACGGCGTTCAGCGCCCGGGTCTTCTCGTCGAACCGCCGGCGCAGGTACTCCGGCACCGAGCGGACCTTGGAGCCGTAGTAGAAGGGCATCATGAAGACGCCGATGAACACCATCGCCGGGATGGCGCCGATCCAATAGAAGTGCGCCGTGGAGATGCCGTACTTGGCGCCCGAGGCGCCCATGCCGATCACCTCCTGCGCGCCCAGGTTCGCCGAGATGAAGGCCAGGCCCGCGACCCAGGCCGGGATCGACCGGCCAGCCAGGAAGAAGTCGCTCCCGCTCTTGGCGCGCCGCGAGGCGACGATGCCGATCCCCAGCACGAACACCAGGTAGAGGCCGAGCACCCCCCAGTCGACGCCGCCCAGCTTCATTCGTTCCGTCCCCCTCAGCGCCCCCGTTCAGCGGGAGTCGGCTTGGCCCAGTGGCGGTCTTCCGCGCTTCGCCGTCAAGCCGCCTGCGCGCGGCGCCGCTAGGCGAGCGTCGTGGCGATCCGCGCCCCGGCGACCAGCATCCGATGCACCGGGCAGTTGTCGGCGATCTGGCCCAGGCGCGCGATCTGCTCGGCGGAGAGCTCGCCGGCGACCGAGACTGCGACCTGGAAGGTGTCGTGCGGCGCGAGGTCTGGATCGACCGCGTGGGTCACCGCCACGTCCACGGCGCCCACCGGCCAGCCCTTGCGCGCCGCATAGAGGCGCAGCGTCTGGGCCACGCAGGCGGCCAGGCCCGCCGAGACCAGCTCGTGCGGCGTGGGGCCCAGATCGAGGCCGCCGCTCTCCAGCGGCTGGTCGGCGACGAACCGCGCCGGCCCGGCGCCGATCAGCATCTGCATTCCGCCCTGGCCCGGATCATACGCTGTGGCGGCGCGCGCGGCGGGTTCGGTCATGTGGCGATCTCCTCAAACGGCAGGGATAA
This sequence comes from Phenylobacterium sp., assembly GCF_004799515.1. Taxonomy (GTDB): domain Bacteria; phylum Pseudomonadota; class Alphaproteobacteria; order Caulobacterales; family Caulobacteraceae; genus Phenylobacterium. The sequence goes on from NZ_SSMX01000004.1 coordinate 124,260, forward strand.
GGTGGCGGCGGCGCAATCGCGGTTACGCGGCGTTTCAGCGTGCCTCTGCTTCGGTGCGGTTTGGAGACGAACCGGATACGAACCGGCCCTACTCACGCCCCGGACGCCCTCGAGTTTGGCATTGTTCGGCGCGGCGTCCTTCCTCCCCCCAAGCCCGTCCCGCCGCACACCAAGGAAAGGCTCCGCAAGCCAGAACCCCCAAGGTCCTGCGGCGCCACCAGCGGCCCCTCCGTCCCCACGGGGGGGCCGTTTTCCGTTTTGCGGCCCAGGGAACGCGAGGTGAGCCCGCCCCGTTGTCGCTGTCTCGCGTGTGTCGCGTATCCAGGAGGACCCGAGATGACCGGCCAGCCGCATCCTCAATCCGATCCCATCAAGCCGAACCCGGAGGCGCCGCGTCCGCCGCAGCAGGGCAAGGACATAGGCCCCAAGCTCGGCCGCGACCAGCCCGGCCGAGGCCTCGACACCGGTGTCGACATCGGTTCCATCCAGCCCGGCGCCAGCGGCGACTCCGCCGCCCTCGACGACTAGGCCACACCCATACCGCTCGTCCCGGCGAAGGCCGGGACCCAGATGGAATGGCGCAGTTGTGGGCTCTACGAATTCGGAGCCCATTCCCGTCAGTTGCTCAGCTTTGAGATCTGGATTCCGGCCTTCGCGGAATGAGCGGGGAGAGGCCAAATTTGCGCCCTACGCCGGCTCGCCCGCGCGCATATGCGGCGGGCCGCCGGCGGCGACCATGGCGGCGAACTCCTCGCGGGAGTTGACCTTGGGCATGGACGTGTCCGGGACCGCCACGCCCAGGAAGCCGCAGAGCGGCGCCCAGCCGTCGCTGACCCGATAGACCAGCAACCGATCGGCCGGGATGGTCTCGCGCACCGTGCGGTTATGCGCCAGGTAGACCGAGATCACGTGGTCGCGGTCGTGCATGCGAACGTCGAACAGCTCGTAGATCACCTTGCGCAGCATGCGCAGGAACGGCGCCTCGACGTCGGCCGGGATGTCGTTCTTGAAGATCGTCGCTTGGGTGGACTCGAACCAGTCGTCCGGATCGCGTTCGGTCAGGATCACCTTGGCCTCGGGATAGGCCGCCGCCAGCTCCCGGTAGAAGGTGGCGCTCGGCCAGTCGACGGTCGCGCTGTAGCCGGCGAAGATCTTCGCCCAGTCGGCCCGCGCCGGATCGAGCGCGGCCTCGTACCACCAGTCCGGGGCGGCCGGGTTCTTGAAAACCTCGATCATGTGGTAGCAGGGCCCGAGACCCAGCGCCTCGAGCGCCAGCTTCAGGGACATGGTCCCCGTGCGGCCGAAACCGGCCCCGATCACCTTCAATGTCATGCGCCCCAAGCCCCCGACGGGCTGCCGTGTCCAAAGCCCGCTGCAAGCTTGGCCTGAAGTTCTGCGCCTCACAAGAACAGCGTTCGATTGACTTCCGAAACAGGCGCGGCCTTGAGTCCCGCCACCTGAAGCGCAACGGACGGACGCGGAAGATGGCCAGACACGACAGCATCCTGGGCACGGTTGGAAACACCCCTGTGGTCCGGATCAACCGCCTCGCGCCGCAGGGCGTGAACCTCTACGTCAAGCTCGAGGCCTTCAACCCGCTGGGCTCGGTCAAGGACCGCCTGGCCCTGGGCGTCATCGAGGCGGCCGAGAAGTCCGGCGCGCTGAAGCCCGGCCAGACGGTGATCGAGGCCACCAGCGGCAACACCGGCATCGGCCTCGCCATGGTCTGCGCCGCCAAGGGCTATCCCCTCGTCGTCACCATGGCCGAGAGCTTCTCCATCGAGCGGCGCCGGCTGATGCGCTTCCTGGGCGCCAAGGTGGTGCTCACCCCCGCCGCCCACCGCGCCACCGGCATGCTCTTGAAGACCGAGGAGCTGGCGGAGACGCACGGCTGGTTCATGACCCGCCAGTTCTCCAACGAGGCCAACGCCGACTTCCACTCCAAGACCACGGCGGTGGAGATCCTTGACGACTTCGCGGGCGAGCAGCTCGACTACTGGGTCACCGGCTACGGCACCGGCGGCACCCTGAAGGGCGTCGGCCGCGTGCTCCGCGAAAAGAGCCCCGCCACCAAGATCGTGGTCTGCGAACCGGCCGACGCGGCCCTGATCGCCAGCGGCGAGCCGCAGGCCCAGAACCCCGACGGCTCCCCCGCCGCCGGCCATCCGGCCTGGAAGCCGCACCCCATGCAGGGCTGGACCCCGGACTTCATCGCCAAGCTGGCCGGCGACGCGGTGAGCGGCCACCTGATCGACCGCCTGGAGCAGATCGCCGGCCCCGAGGCCATGCGCCTCAGCCAGGAGCTCGCCAAGCAGGAAGGCATCTTCTGCGGCATCACCTCCGGCGCCACCTTCGCCGGCGCGCTGAAGGTCGCCGCCGAGGCGCCCAAGGGAACGACCATCCTGGCGATGCTGCCCGACACCGGCGAGCGCTATCTCTCCACCCCGCTCTTCGCCGACGTCCCCGTCGACATGACCGAGGAGGAAGCCGCCATCTTCCGCTCCACCCCGATGTTCGCCGACCAGCCGGCGACCTAGCGGACGACCCTGCCCCCATGCCGTCCGCCCTCGACATCGCGGTCCGCCGGGCGCGCGCGGACGACGATCCGGTGCTCCGGGCGATCCTGCACGACACCTATGAGAGCACCTGGCGGCCGCAGCTGACCCCCGCCGCGGCGCAGGCCTTCCGCGACGAGGACCGGCCGGCAGCCTATGTCGCGGCGCGCGGCGGCCAGTTCTGGATCGCCGAGCGGGACGGCGAGGTCATCGCCTTCGTGGATTGGGAGGCCGACTTCGTGAATGCCCTGCACGTCCGCTCGGCCGCCGCGCGGACCGGCGCCGGCCGCCGCCTGATGGACCAGGCCGAGGCCGGGATCGCGGCCGCCGGCTTTGCCGCCGCGCGCCTGGAGACCGACACCTTCAACACCCGCGCCCGCGCCTTCTACGCCGCCCGCGGCTACCGCGAAGCCGACCGCTATCCCGACACCGAATGGGACAGCGGCCTCACCACCCTCCTGCTGGTGAAGGCGCTGCGCTAGGGCGCGCGACCGCTAGGTAGAATCCACGGATCGCCCGGCGCCGGGGGCTTCGATATGTTCGACCCCAGCAGTCACCAGGGCGGCTCCAGTCGGCGTCACAGAGCCCCCCACTGCCAGCGACCGCCAGTAGGAGCCGTCCATGTTCACGGTCTTGACCTGCATCGCAGATCAACATGACCCGAGACTGCTCCTGGTCGCCCTGGTGATCTGCGTCCTGTCGGCGGCCACGGGCCTGTCCATCTACGCCCGGGCCGCGGCGACCCGCGGGGTCGCACGCACAGCCTGGTGCGCGTTCGCCGGCTTCGTCACGGGTTGCGGCGTGTGGGCGACCCACTTCCTGTCGATGCTGGCCTACCAGGCCCGCCTGCGGATCGCCTATGACTTCGACCTGACCGCGATCTCCCTCGCCGCGGCGATCGCCATCCTGTCCTGCGGTTTCTTCATCGCCGCGCGCAGCCGGAAAACCCCGGGCCGGATGCTGGGCGGCGCCACCCTCGGCGCCGGCGTTGTGGCCATGCATCTGGTGGGCGAGGCCGCCGCGCGCGGACCGGTCATCCTGCAGTTCGACAGAGGCCTCTTCGCCGCCGCGTTGGTGATCGGGCCGATCCTGGGCGCCGCCGCCATGGCGGTCGTCGGGCGAGGCGCGCTGGTGCGGCGGATCTGGGCCGGCGCCGGCCTGCTGGTCCTGGCGATCTGCAGCCTGCATTTCGCCGCCACGGCCGCGATTACGCTCGCGCCGGATGCGGTGCTGGCGGGGCCGGACGCGGCCTCGGCCCGCATGTCCCTGGCCTTCGACGCCGGCGCGGTCGCCAGCTTGGTCCTGATCACTGCGATCGCCATGCTGGCCGTGTCGCGGCTGAGCGCCCTGGCTGCGCTGTCCAGCCTCCACTCGGCCCTGGACGAAGCGCCAAGCGCCATCGGTTTCTTCGACAGCAAGCAGCGGCTGACCTTCTGGAACCAACCCTATGCGGAGCTCTTCGAGGTCTTTGGCCTGGAGCCGGCCGTCGGCCTGCGTTTCGACACCATACTGGCCGCCGCGATGGCGGCGGGCGTGCCCTACAGGGCCGGCCATGAGGCGGCGCAGGCCGGCGCCTTCTCCTGGGACAATCCCCCCGACGAGCTCGAACTTCCCGACGGCCGGGCGATCCATGCAAAACTGGGCCCGACCCGTGATGGGGGCATGGTCGCCGTGCTGGTGGACGTGACCCAGGCGCGCCAGGCCGAACGGCTCGCCAATGAGGCGCGCGAACGCGCCGAGGCGGCCAACCGGCTGAAGAGCGACTTCCTGGCCACCATGGGCCATGAGATCCGCACCCCGCTGAACGGGGTCCTGGGCATGGCCCATGTGATGGAGGCCAGTCCCCTCGAACCCGCGCAACGCGAGCGGCTGCAGGTCATCAAGACGTCAGGGGAAAGCCTGCTCGGCCTGCTCAACGACATGCTGGACCTCGCCAAGATTGAGGCCGGCTACATGAAGCTGGATGACTCGGCGTTCGACTTGGAGGCGACGCTGCGGCAGGCCTGCGAAAGCTTCGCCACCATGGCTGCGGAGAAGGGTGTGGCATTCGACTTCTGCCTCGCCCCGGCCGCCGCCGGACAATGGCGCGGCGATCCCAAGCGGATGCGCCAGGTGGTCGCCAATCTGGTCGCCAATGCCGTGAAATTCACCGCTACCGGCGCGGTTGGCGTCGTCGTGGACACCACGGAAACGGGCCTGCGCATCGTCGTGCGGGACACCGGCATCGGCATGAAGCCCGAGCAGATCCCGCAACTCTTCGAGAAATTCACCCAGGCGGACAGCTCCAGCACCCGGCAGTTCGGGGGCACCGGGCTGGGCCTGGCGATCTGCCGTGAATTGACCGAGCTGATGGGCGGGACCCTGACGGCGGACAGCATTGAGGGCCAAGGCTCGATCTTCACCTTCGAAGCCCCGCTCGTCATCTTGGCGCCGGCCGACGCCCCGCGGCCTGAGCCCGCGAACAAGCCACAGCCCGGCGGACGGCTGCGCGTCCTGGCGGCGGAGGATAATCTCATCAACCAGAAGGTCCTGGCCGGCCTGTTGGAATCCGTGGACGCCGATCTTGTGATGGTCGCCGATGGCGAGGAAGCCGTGGCGGCCTATCGCCAGGGCGGCTTCGACGTGGTGCTGATGGATATCCGGATGCCGAAGATGAGCGGCATCGAGGCGACCAGGGCCATCCGCGCCTGGGAAGCTCAGCACGGCCTGCCGCAAGTCCCGATCCTGGCGGTCACCGCCAATATGATGACCCACCATGTCGCAGGCTATCTGGCCGCGGGCATGGACGGGGTGATCGCCAAACCGATCGAGCTGAAAAAGCTCCTGGCCGCCCTGGCGGAGATCTCACCCCTGGCGCGCGCCGCCTAGCGGCCGCCGGCGACCAACGGCTCGACCCCCGCTGACAGCGCGATCCGCACCGCCGCCGAGAGGCTCCTGGCGTCCAGCTTGTCCATCACATTGGCCCGGTAGATTTCGACGGTCCGGACGCTGATATCGAGCTCATAGGCTATCAGCTTGTTGGGCAGGCCCGCCAGGAGACCCCGGAGGACCTCAGACTCGCGGCGGGTGAGCTTGGCGACTCCGGCCTTGGCCTGGGCGGTCATCGCCCGGTCCTCCGTGGTCGCCTCCAGCTTGACGAAGGCGTCATGGACCGCCTCGAGCAGCTGGTCGTTCAGGTAAGGCTTTTCGAGGAACTCGAAGGCTCCGTGCTTCATGGCGCGGACCGCGATCGAGATGTCGCCCTGGCCGGTGAGCACGATGACCGGGAAATTGATCCCGCGGTCGGCCATCCGGCGCTGCACCTCCAGGCCGTCCATCTGCGGCATGTGGATGTCGAGCAGGACGCAGGCGGGAATGGCGGGGTCGACCTTGGCCAGGAATTCGACGCCGGACGCATAGGCGGTGACGTTGTAGCCGGAGGCCCCGAGCAGCAGATCGGCCGATTCCCGGACGTCGTCGTCATCGTCCACGATGTGAAGCGTCCGCCGGCTAGGCATGCTGCAGCTCCTTTGTCGCCAAGGGGATCGTAAAACGGAAATCGGCGCCGCCGCCCCTTGGGCAGGGCTCCTCCAGCCACATCCGTCCGCCATGGGCCTCGACGATGCGCCGGCAGATCGACAGGCCGACGCCCATGCCGTCGTTCTTGGTCGAGACGAAGGGCGAGAAGAGCCGCGTGGAAAGGTCGGGCGCGACGCCTGGACCGCTGTCACGGACCGAGACCTCGACCATGCCGCGCTTGGCCGCAGTGCTGATGGTCAGGATGTGGGGCTTGGGCTGGTCGCGCATGGCCTCATTGGCGTTGCGCACCAGGTTGACCAGGATCTGCTGGATCTGGATGCGGTCGGCCAGGATGCGGGCGGCCTTGGGCGAGAAGTCGAAGCACACCTCGATCCCGTCGGCCTTGGCGTTGGGCGCGCCCAGGGCCACGGCGTCCTCGATCAGCCGGTCGAGCTGTTCGATGCGGGCGTCGGCCTCGCCACGGGCGATGAAGTCTCGCAGCCGCCGGACGATCTCACCGGCCCGCACCGCCTGGCCCTCGGCTTGGTTGGCGGCGCGGACGATACGCCCGCGCGCGGTCTCGTCGAGTTCGCGGCCGCCATCGCTCAGCATGATCTTCAAAGCGCCCACCGAGTTACCGATCGCGGTCAGGGGCTGGTTGAGCTCGTGCGCCAGGGCCGCGGCCATCTCGCCCATGGCGCTGAGCCGGGACACATGGGCCAGTTCGGAGCGCAATTGCGCCAGGTGATCGCCGCGCAGCGCCAGCTCGGCTTGGGCCTGCCATTCCTCGGTTACGTCGCGGTAAACGGTGATCGTGCGCTCGTGAACCCCCGCCGCCGAGTAGAAAAACCGCCGCACGCCGTGCAGGCGTCGGACCTCGCCGTCTGGGCGCCGGATGGTCACGTCGTCGACGACGTAGGGGCGTCGTTCCGCGACCGCGGCGTCGGCCAGGCGAAGGACCTCATCGAGGTTCTCAACGACCATCCGGCCACGGATGCCGGACAAGGACCCGTTCATCTCCCCTGGGCCGACGCCGAAGATGCGCTCCAGTCCTTCATCGGCGATGAGCCGGTCGGCCAGGACATCGCTGTCGCCGATGCCGAGGTCGTACCCGCTGATGGCGAGGGTCAGGCGCTCCTGGCTCTCGCGCAGCGAGGCCTCGGCGAGCTTCAGATCGGTGATGTCGCTGATGGTGCCGACGACGCGATCCTCTTCATCCGAGGCGCCTTTCTGGAGCACCCATTGCAGGGCCACCCAGCGAACGGCTCCGGTCTTGGTCCAATGCTGAATCTCGCCACGCCATTCGCCATGGTCCCGGATGGCGGCGCGGGTCGCCTCGCGGACAGACGCGCCTTCGACATTGAGGAATTCGCCGGGCCGGCGGCCCAGCACCTCGGCGGCGGTCCAGCCGTAAAGCGCCTCGCACGCGGCCGGCCAGTGCCGGAGCTTTCCGTGGCCATCGACGATCATCACGGTCGACCGTTCCAGCGCCTTGGCGAGGCTGTCCCGCTGGGTCCGCTCCCGGCCCAGCATCTGCGCCGCCCAGAAGGCCAGGAACAGCAGGGCCACCGCGCTTAGCACGATGATCAGCAGCATCCGCACATCCGGCCCGTAGAGATCGGTGCGCACGCCGATATTGGCGAGCGTCCCGAAGGCGATCGGGATGAGAGCCACCGGCGTCAGCAGGCGCGCCATGCGGCCCTGCTCGCCACCGCTGGCGACCAGCCGCACCCAGCCGGCGTCGCGCTTCAGGATCAGGGCGCCGGCGCAAAGCGCGCCGACCCCGACGGAGGTGTTGAGCGCGATGCGCAGGCTCTGGTGCAGGATCGTCAGCTGCGAGGGATCCTGTAGCAGGAATGGCAGGATCGACAGGCTGGCGAGCAGGGCGCCGAGGCTGGCGGCGCTAAGGGCCAGGAGCTTCAGCCACCGCTGGCGCACTCCCACGCCCAGCAGCGAGGCGGCGTAGAGCGCGATCACCGCGCAGGTGATGAGGCTGGGCCGCCCCGGCCACAACGGCGACGGCCGCTGGGCGAGCACCGCGCGGCGGTAGAGCATCAGGTCGATCGGGACCGCGTGGGGCGAAGCGTAGGCCGCGAGCCAGATGGCGCAGGCCGCCAGAAGCACCACGCCGGCGATGCGGGCGAGCCAGCGCCGGCCGACCGCTGCGCCAACGAGGCCCGTCGCACCGATGATCAAGGCGACGGCGGTGGTCGGCTGCAGCGCGATAGCGCCCACCACCACCGAGGTCAGCACAACATTGCCAGTCTGCCAGCCGAGGAGAGCGGCGAGCGCGATGGTCACGACACCGATCGCGATGAAGACCACGAATCGCTCCGGCCGCCGCAACCGCTGCGCGACTCTTAGGTCCATAAATACCCCGAACGACGTTATATTTCGATCAGAAGGACATAGGCCGACGATCTATGCCAGTCGCTTTCTTGTCGCAGCGCCTTCTTGTGCCGGAGAGCAGAACGAATTCTGTCAGTGACTCCAAGGTTTAGACTGTTTCAATCTGAAATCTTACCAAGCACTGGGCCGAGGATAACGCGTTTTGCGAACTCCGGCCTCTGTAGTTTCCCTGGGTTGGGGCGTTTCCGAGCGCCTTCTAGACTCCCGGCGTCGCCTGGTTTTCCGCATTCCGCGGCCGGGCGGTGGGACCCAGCAGCGTGCCGGCAGCGTCGAAGCCACAGGCGAGCGCGATCGTGGTTGTCCGCGACCAGGTCTTGGCGGCCTCGCTGGAACTCGCCCTGCTGGCCGGCGGCCTGAACGCGGTCCTCTTCGACCCGGCGCAAGGCCTGGCCGGCTTGCCGCTCAACATCGCCATGACTCTGATCGTCGACCACCAGGTGCTGACGCCGGACCCGGCCGCCTTCGTCGCCGGCCTGCGGGCGCGGCCCTGGGACGGCCTGGTCGTCCTGGTCACCGGCGACGCCGAGACCTTGCGGACGGCCTTCGAACGCTCGCAGCGGGTGGCCATCCTGGAAATGCCCTTCGTGGGCGCCGACCTCATCGGCGCCATCCGGGCGGTCTGGCCACCCGAGATCCCGCCCCGCGCGCCGCCATAGGCGGCGATCAGGCGTTCCAACCTCCGTCGACGGTGAGGTTTTCGCCGTTCGTGAACGAGGCCTCGGGGCTGGCCAGGTAGGCCACGGCGGCGGCGATCTCCTCCACCTTGCCGAACCGCCCCACGCTGGTGAGCTTGACCATGGCGGCATGCTCGTCCGTCCCTTCGTTCGGGCTGAGATCGGTGTCGATGGGGCCGGGCTGCACGCCGTTCACCGTCACGCCGAACGGGCCGAGCTCCCGGGAAAGGCCGCGGGTGAAGCCATGCAGGGCGAACTTGGTCGCGACATAGAGCGTCACCCCACCCATCGGCGCAGCTTCCCCGAAGGCCGAGCCGATATTGACGATGCGGCCCCAACCCGCCTTCGCCATGCGCCGGCCGGTTTCCTTCGCGAGCGCGATGGGGGCGCGGACGTTGACGTTGAAATGCTTGTCGTAGGCGTCGTCCGGCTGGTCCAGGAACGGGCCGTAGCCCACCGTGCCGGCGTTGTTGACCAGGATGTCGAGCCGCCCGCCGAACCGGCCGCCGAAGGCGCCGTCGATCGAGGCGATCAGGGTCTTCACGCCGTCCGGGCTGCCGAGATCGGCGCCGACGGCTTCGGCCTCACCGCCTTCGCGCCGGATGTCCACGACGACCGCCTCGGCGCGCTCGGCGCTCGACGCATAGGTCACGATGACGGCGGCGCCTTCCCGCGCGAGGCGGGCCGCGACGGCGGCGCCGATGCCGCGCGAGGAGCCGGTGACGAGGGCGAGCTTGTTTTCCAGAGGTCTGGACATGTCGGTGATCCTTGCTGGCGACGCCGTGTCGCTGGGGAGAAGGTGGATCATGCCGAAAGGGGACGGTATCCGTACGAACGGAACAAGATATATACGTTCTGGGTATGAGTGACCGATTCCAGGAGCTCGCAATCTTCGTCCGCGCCGCGGAGACCGGGAGCTTCTCCCGCACGGCCCGGGAGCTCGGCGCCACCCAGCCCTCGATCTCCCGGACGATCGCGGCCCTGGAGGCCCGGCTCGGCGTGAAGCTGTTCCTGCGGACCACGCGGCGCATCACCCCGACCGACGCGGGATCGGTCCTTCTGGAGCGCGCACGGCACATCCTGCCGGAACTCGAGGACGCCGAGGACGCCGCGCGGGGGACCGACAGCCTCCGGGGCCTGGTCCGACTGGCGATGCCCGTGGCGTTCGGGATCCGGGAGGTGATCCCGCGCCTGCCGGCCTTCCTCTCCAGCCATCCCCAGCTGAGGATCGATTTCGCCATGGCGGATGGCGCGGACGACCTTGTCGCCGAGGGCGTCGACCTGGCGCTGAGGCTGGGGCCGCTCGCGGATTCCGGGTTCGGAACCCGCAAGCTCGCCTCAGCGCCCCGGCGCCTGGTCGCGTCGCCCGCCTATCTCGAAAGACGCGGCGCGCCGGCCGCGCTGGCCGACCTCGCCGGGCACGACGGTATCTTCGGCCCCGGGGGGTCCGGACGCAGAGGCTGGGCGGCCCTTGAAGATTGGCGCGGACAGGCCGCCCCCGTGACGGAACGATTCAACGTCACCTCGGCGGAAGGCGTCGTCGCGCTGGCCAAGGCCGGCCTTGGCATCGCGATCGCGTCGCTGTGGATGTGCCGCGCCGAACTCGACGCCGGCGACCTGATCCCGATCCTCCCGGACCTCCCCTTGAGTCCCGCCGAGGCGCACGCCGTCTTCCCGGCGGGACGCCAGCCGTCGCGCAAGGTGAGGGTTCTGACCGACTACCTCGCCATGGCGCTGCGAGATGCCCCATAGCGCCCACGCCACGCACCGGCCCCGGGACCTATTCCCTTCCGACGCTGGTCGATCCGACTGACACCAACTACGTTCATTACACCGGCGTCTTCACCGGGTCGGGGTCCGACACCATCACCTTTTCGGACGAGGATCTCTTCGGCTACTGGAGCCTGGACAATGTTTCGGTGACGCTGGCCTCCGTGCCGGAACCCGCGGCCTGGGCGATAATGCTCCTGGGTTTCGGCTTCGCCGGCAGCGCCCTTCGCCGCCGCCGGACGCTCGCCGCGGCCTGAGCGCGGTCCTGGGGGCGCTCTCCGCAGGGGCCTATTCGTGCCTGCCGGCGCTTCGTCACGGGGAGCGGGCATGGCCGCCGAAGGCGCGCGCGGCCTTGGAGGTCATTTCGCTTCCCGAACCAGATCGATGAACGCCCGCAACCGCGCCGGCATGTTGCGGCGGCTGGGATAGTAGAGACAAAGGCCCGGATAGGCCGGCGACCAGTCCTCCAGCACCGCGGCCAGCCGCCCGGCGGCGATGTGCTCGGCGGTGGCGGAATCAGAAAGGTAGGCCAGCCCCTGGCCGGCCAGGGCGGCTTGCAGCATGAGGTCGCTCTCATCCAGGGTGAGGTCGCCGGGCACGTCGAGCTCCAGGCTCTGCCCGCGCTTCTCGAACTCCCAGCGGTAGATCGCCCCGCTTGCCATGCGCGCACGGATGCAGCGGTGTGTCATCAGGTCCTGCGGCGCCTTCGGCCGCGCGCGGCCTTCGAAATAGGCCGGGGAGCCGACGACGATCGAGCGCATCGTCCGCGTGATGGGCACGGCGATCATGTCCGGCGGCACGAATTCCGCGAGCCGCACGCCGGCGTCGAAGCCCTGGCCCACGACGTCGACCAGGGCGCCTTCGGTGACGACCTCGACGCTCACCTGCGGGTAGAGCCGCATGTACTCGAAGATCAAAGGCGCCAGGATCATGCGCGCGGCGCCCGGCGCCATGTTCCTCGATCCGCGCGATGGCCGCGCCGATCGCCGCCAACGCCGGCGCGACGTCAGCGACGAACTGCTCGCCTTCCGCCGACAGGGCGACGCTGCGGGTCGTGCGGTTGAACAGGCGCACGCCCAACCGCGTCTCAAGCGCCGCCACCGCGTGGCTGAGCGCCGAAGACGCCATCCCCAGTTCGCGCGCCGCCGCTCGGAAGCCGCCGCTGCGCGCCACCGTCACCACCGCTTCGAGCTCGATCTGGCTGGCTCTCATTGCGCGATTTTCTGTATCAGTCTGTGCCGACTTGATCGGCTTATCAGATCATCCGCGCGGGGTCACCTTCCTGGGCATCGGACAAGGAAGGAGCCCCCTATGCACACCCTCGACAGGATCTACATCGACGGCCAGTTCGTCACGCCGCACGGCGAGGAGCTGTTCGACCTCTTCAACCCCGCCACCGAGGCGCTGATCGGCCAGGTCCGCCTGGGCGATGCGCAGGACGCCCGGGCGGCGGTCGCCGCGGCCAAGCGGGCTTTCCCCGCCTTCTCGCGCACGACCAAGGCGGAGCGGATCGCGATGCTGCATCGCCTGCACGACGCGGTCGCTCCGCACGCCGAGGCCTTGGCCGCGGCCATGGTCGCGGAATATGGCGCGCCGGCCTATTTCGTGGACTTCTCCGCGCGGCGTTCGGCCAGCGTCTTCCTCGACATGGCCAAGACGCTGGAGGACTTCGACTTCAGCCAGACCATCGGCCGGGCCGAGGTCACCCTGCAGCCGCTGGGCGTGGTGGCCGCGATCACCCCCTGGAACAGCAACTACGGCTTCATCTGCGGCAAGCTCGCCGGCGCGATCGCCGCCGGCTGCACCATCGTCGTCAAACCCAGCGAGATGAGCGCCACCCAGACCGACGTCCTGATGCGGGCCCTGCACGAGGCCGGCCTGCCGCCGGGGGTCTTCAACATCGTCAACGGCCGCGGTGAGGTGGTCGGCGCCGAACTCACCTCGCACCCCAACGTCGCCAAGGTCACCTTCACCGGCTCGACCCCGGTGGGCCGCGCCATCCTGCGCGCCGCCTCGGAGACCATGAAGCGGGTGACCCTGGAGCTGGGCGGCAAGGGCCCGAACATCATCCTGGAGGACGCCGACCTGGAGACCGCGATCCCGACCGTGGCGATGATGGGCTTCGGCAACAGCGGACAGGCCTGCGTGGCGGGCACGCGGATCCTGGCGCCGAGATCGCGCCTGCCGGAGATCCTGGAACGGCTGAAGACCGCGGTCGCGGCCCTGAAGGTCGGCGAGGCCACCGATCCGTCGGTGATGATCGGCCCGATGGTCAGCCAAAAGCAGTGGGACCGCGTGCAGAGCTATATCCGCCTGGGCCAGGAGGAAGGCGCCCAACTGCTGGTCGGCGGCGAGGGTCGGCCGGACGGGTTGGATCGCGGCTGGTTCGTGCGGCCGACGGTCTTCGTCGGCGTCAACAACGACATGCGCATCGCCCGCGAGGAGATCTTCGGCCCGGTGCTCAGCGTCATCCCCTACGAGGACGAGGACGAGGCGATCGCCATCGCCAACGACACCACCTACGGCCTGCAGGCCTATGTGGCGAGCTCCGACCTGGACCACGCCCGCGCCGTGGCCGATCGGCTGGAAAGCGGCCGGGTGGTGATCAACGGCGCGCCGCACGAGCCGCTCGCGCCCTTCGGCGGCTTCAAGCAGTCCGGCATCGGCCGCGAGTACGGCCGGTTCGGGCTGGAGGCCCACCTGGAACCCCGCGCAGTTCTTGCGTGACCCCGAAGCGGCGGGCCCGAGGGGGATCCTCGGGCCCGGACCGGCTTGGAGGTTCGGGACAGCCTCGAGCGAACGTCGGCCGGGCGCCGAAAGGCCCGCCAAGCGTGGGCCATCAAGCGGTCAATGAGCACCAACGGACCTGCCGGCGTTCCAGAGTAGGCCGCCGAGGATCACGGCGATGGCGAAGAGCGCCGGAACGTCGCCCATCAGATGCCCCATGTGATTCATGCCGTCCGTCATGCCGAAGGACTGCTGCGCCATGATTGCGCCATGCACGAGACTGGACGCAGCCGTGAACCAGATCAGGCTGCGATTGCTGAGTGGATCGCGGGCGGCGAGGATGAGGAAGATCCCCAGCACGGCGTAAACGCCGACGATCATCATGTAGTAGTCGTTCGAGAAGGGGGCGCCTTGATGCCAGGCCCAGCCCGATGGCCAGACGATCGAGAGCGGATAGATCAAAAGGAAGGCAACACCAAAAACGACAAGCATAATCCTGAGAAGTGACAATGTGTTCATGGCGCAACCTCCCAATCTGTGGAAATAACATGCCCGCGTGGATGCTACGGTGACGACTCCCATACCATAACCGAACATTGCAAACGCACCCGATCCCGCAAATTTCGATCGGCCGCCTTCTCTTTCACCCGAACGTTCACGCAGACTGGAACCCAGTCACTGGCGCCCGACCGCCAAGCAGACCGCTTGAACGTCCACAAAGAGCCACTCGCCGAAGCTCGTGGGCGTCCCTGTGAACAGCCCTCAGTCCCGATACCGCGTGACGGCATCGCCCAGCGCCGCCTTCAGGGGGGCCAGCCAAGGCTCGTAGTGGGTCCACTGGTCGAGGCCGTCGCGGAAGATCGGCTGGCGGACCTGTTCGGAGCTGGGGGTGCGCACGCTGCGCCGGGTCTTGTGGAAGTCGACGCAGGCCTGCTCGAACGGCAGGCCGCAGTGGTCGAGAAGGCGGCGCACGCTGCCCTCCAGGTCGTCGATGACGTCCTCGTGCTGCACGCGCAGCACCCGGCCCGGCAGCACCGCGTCCCAGTGGGCCATCAGCTCCAGATAGGTGCGGTAGTAGCGGGCGATGTCGTCCGCGCCGTAGGTGAACTCCTGGCCGTTGGCGAACAGCTGCTTGAGGTTGGAGAAGCAGCAGCTCATCGGGTCGCGCCGGGCGTCGATGATCCTGGCGTTCGGCAGGATCAGCGCGATCAGGCCGATGTGCCGGAAATTGTTCGGCATCTTGTCGATGAAGAAGGCCCGTCCGGTGCGGTAGACGGCCGTATCGGCCAGGTAGCGCGCGCCCATCTCGCGCACCTGTTCGGCGCTGAGGTCGGCGAGCGCCGCCGGATAGCGCGGCTGGTCGGGGTCCGGATTGAGCCCCTGCACCTCCAGCACCAGGCGCTGGATGTCCGACAGCTCCTGGGTGCCCTCCACCTGAGAGTGCGAGGCCAGGATCTGTTCGATCAGGGTCGAGCCCGCGCGGGGCAGCCCCAGGACAAAGATCGGGTCGGGCCGCGGATCGCCCCATCCACTCCGTATACGGAAGAACTCGCTCGCGCAGGTCTGGATCTGCATCCGCGTGTTGGCTTCAATGACCTCCGGCGCGTAGCGGCTTTCGGAGCGCCGGAGCGCATTGCCGCGCTCGTAGTAGAGCCAGGATTCGGCGAACTCCCCGCGGTCCTCCAGCGCCTTCCCCAACGCGAAACAGAGGTGGTAGCGGTCGATAAGCCCGGTGGTCTCCACCGCCTCCTCTCCGCGCATCCGGGCGATCTCTTCGTCCGTAAACCGATAGGTCTTGAGGTTCGCCAGGCTCCAGTAGGCGTCGCCGAAGTTTGGCCGCGCGGCCGCTGCGGCGCGGTAGGAGGCGATCGCCTCGGGCAGGCGGCCGATGGTCTTCAGCGCATGGCCGGCCCACAGGGGCACGTCCCACGACCCCGGCGCGTCGGCCAGCATGCCGCGGTAGATCTCGATGGCGTCCTCGTGGCGTCCCAGGCCGATGGCGGCGGTGGCCGACAGCGTCCGGTAGTCGAGGTTCTCCGGCGCCTGCGCCAGCAACCGGTCGATCTCGATGACCGCGGCGGCGTACCTCTGCCGTTTGATCAGGGTCTGGGCGTAGTCGTAGCGGGCGGCCTGGTAGTCGGGGGCCAGCGTCAGCACCGCCGCCAGCAGCAAGTCCGCCTCGTCCAGCACATCGTGCGCCAGGGCGATGCGGGCGAGTAGGCGCATGGCCTCCGGGTGGTCGCCGTGGCGCAGCAGGAAGGCGCGGACGATCTGCTCGGCCGGCGCCAGGTCGCCGTCGGAGAACAGGCTGGTGGCGGTCACGATCTCGGGCGGCAGGGCGGCCAGGGTCGCCACATGCTGGGCGGCGGTGGCGGCGTTGGCCGGCTCCCCCACCATGCCGTAGAGACCCTGCAGCATCTTCCAGCTCGCCGGCAGGGCGGGGTTGATGTTCACCGCGATCAAGAGGGCCTCGATCGCCCCGGGCGCGTCCTTCAGCTGCACCCGGCAGAGGCCGCGTTCCTGGTGCAGGCGGCTGAAGGCGGGCTGCAGCCGCTCCAGGCGCGCCAGCACCGCCAGCGCGTCCTCCACCCGGCGCAGGTGGCGCAGGCTGACCGCCGAGATCAGCAGGAGGTCGCGGTTTTCCGGCCGGTCGGCCACGCGGGCCTCGGCGCGCGCCAGGGCCTCCTCGTGGCGGCCATCGGCCTGCAGCCGCCGCAGGTGCGCGACCTCGTCCTCGACGGACATCTCGGGCGCGGGGTCGACGGTGACGGACATGGACGGCCAGATGAAAAGGGGTGGCATTGCCTGCCACCCCTCTCCAACAGTTCTGTGACAGTCAGCCTTTAGAAGGCCTCGGTGAACCGCACCGTCACCGTCCGCGGCCGCAGCGGCACGTCGGAACGGATGAACTGCGCGGTGCTCGAGAAGGTTGAGGCGTGGCTGTCGCCGAGGTTCTCGCCGATCAGGCGCACCGACCACTTGTCGTGGCTGACGCCGACCGAGGCCCCAAATTCGGCGTAGGCCGGCAGCACGAAGCGCAGGTAGGTGGTGTCCGGGATCGGGTTCTCGTTCGGCGCGGTGGTGGGCGTGTAGTTGGCCGGCTGGGTGAACATCTTGCCCACATAGTTCACGTCGGCCTGCGCGAAGACCTTGTACTCGTCGACCGGCGCCCACTCGTAGCGGGCGACGAAGTTGCCCTGGAACTTCGGCGCGTAGGCGGACACGCCGCCCTTGACGCCGTACGGGTTCACGAACGGCTGGCCCTTCACCTCGGTGATGCACTGGCCGAAGGTGGGCGAGGCCGGTTCGTTGTCGGTGAGGCAGGGCGAGTTCGACTGGGTGTTGTCGTTGTAGGTCGCCGAGCCTTGTAGGGTGAGTTCCTCGACCGGGCGCGCCACGAACTGCAGCTCTGCGCCCTTGATCGTGTAGCTGGGGCCGTTGACCAGGAAGGTCGTGTTGCCCAGGCAGCACGGCTGGTAGAGCGCGATCTGAACGTTGTCCCATTCCATGTAGTAGGCGGACAGGTTCACCTGCAGGCGGTGGTCGAGGAGCTCCTTCTTGAGGCCGACTTCGTAGTTGGTCAGGGTGTCGGGGGCGTAGGACACCGGCGAGGCGAACTGCGGGACGCCGTTCTCGTCGTCGGCGGTGTTGCGGCCGAAGCGGCTGAAGCCGCCCGGACGGAAGCCCTCCGAATAGGTGAAGTAGACCAGGGTGTCGGTCATCGGCTTCCAGGTGACGTTGCCCCGGCTCTTGAAGCCGCTGAACCTGGATTTCAGATGCTCGGCGTTGATGTTGACGTCCGGCGCGCAGACCAGGACGTCGAGGCAGCCGCTGTTGGTGTGGTAGACCGAACCGGTCTCGTCCTCGTCGTAGTTGAAGTAGCGGGTCCCCGCCGTGACGGTCAGGACGTTCGGGATGATGTCGAAGTCGAGCGAAGCGAAGAAGGCGTACTGGGAGTAGCCGCGCTGCACCTCTTCACCGAAGCCGGTGTTGTCGGGGCGGACGCCCGGGGCGTTCGTTGTCGAGCCCGGGAAGGGCGCATCGTTGCCGAGGCAGGGCAGGCCGCCGCCGAGCGCGTTGGCCAGGTTGTTGCCCTCGCCGCAGGCCGGCACGGTCTTGTAGTTGAAGTCCATCGTGTCTTCGATGCGGAAGTTCTCGTAGTAGGCCCCGACCAGGCCGCGAAGGCGCCAGGTGTCCGGCGTGCTGGCCCGGACTTCCTCGCTGAAGTGGGTGTTTTGAACCTGGTCGTGCCAGCTGGTGATCGGCGAGTAGCAGGTCAGCGGGGTGCCCTTGCCCAGCAGGCCCGAGGTGCCGCCGGTGCACTCGTAGTACTGGCCGTAGAGCGTCCGTGAATAGTTGGTGTAGTCCATCTGCTGGTTAATGTGCCGGGACATATAGCCCCCGGTGTAGACCAGCTTGAAGTCGCCCAGCTTGCCGTTCACGGTCCAGGCCGTGTTGTTGAAGCTGTCCTTGTCGTAGGTCGGCGTGAAGGCGGTGATCTCCAGCGGCTTCAGGGGCTGGAAATCGGACCCGACGGGGTAGGTGCTCGAAAGCCCTTCCGCGTCCATGGTCTGCAGGCTCTCGGTGATGAGGGCGTTCCAGTCGTTGTTGAAGTCGTAAAGCACCTCGACCCGGCCGCCCACGTGCGTGACCGGGTTCCAGTCCTTCTTCGCCACGGCGTTGTTGTTGACCTGCTCCTGGGACGCGTTCGGGATCGTGCACCCGCCGTGCTGGGTCCCGGCCGGCAGGCCGTTGGGGCAGATGCCGTTGGTCGGCTTGATGCCGAAGTAGGAGTTGTTGTCCTGGTTCGACCGGGTGAAGGTCGAGGGCACGTTGTCGATGTAGCCGCCCTGCCGGTCGTTGTAGATCACCGCGCGGACGCCGAGCACGTCCTTGATGATCGGGATGTTCAGGACCGCGGTCAGGCTGGTGTTCGGATCGCCGCTGTGGGCCATGACGCCGTAGCTGGCGTCCACGCTGCCCGCGAAGTCGTCGAGCTTGGGCTTGTTGGTGATGTAGCGCACCACGCCGGCCTGGGCGCCGCCGCCGAACAGGGTGCCTTGCGGACCCTCCAGGATCTCCACCCGCTCCATGTCGGCCAGGAACAGGTCCAGGTTGCGCGACGGGAACTGCATGGACTGTTCGTCCAGGTAGAGGCCGACGTTCGGGAAGTTGCCGACCGTGGCGCTGGACTGGCCGCCGGCGAAACCGGCCGAGAGGCCGCGCATGAAGATGTTGCCCTGGCCGGGGCCGTTCTTGGCGAACTCGACGTTGGGCGTGAAGCGGAACAGGTCCTCGACCGTGTCGATGTTGTTGTTCTGCAGGGTCTTCGTCGAGAAGGCCTGGATGGTCATCGGGACGGTCTGGATGGTCTCCTCGCGGTGCTGCGCGGTGACGACCAGCTCTTCGATGGTGGCGTTGTTGTCCGACGACGCCGCAGCCGCCGCAGCAGCAGCGGCGTCCGCCGCCGCGGCCGATCCAGCCGCGCCAGCCAGGATCGCGGCCACGGCGCAGGAAACTAGGTACCTGGTCTTCATGTTGAGCCCCCGAGACATCGCCGCGCAGAACCGTCCGTATGCGCGGCCTATGATGGAGCTGGGCTATGGGCGACCGGCGTGACGGCTCGGTGATGCCGACGCGTCAGGGATTTGACTGTTCTCCGACAGTCGCGTGACATCGTTCCGCGGAAATGCGCGCCCACCGAGGGGAAACCGCTCCGGCAGGTGATCCTTCTACGGACGACCCATTTCCGAAGGCGATTTTCGGGACGCCTTCCGGAGTGTGGCTTCAGGGAGACTATGGCCTCAGGGTTCGCCCGGTCCCGCCACCTTCAGCCCCCGCGCCTCCAGGCGCGCGACCACGCCGTTCTCGGCCAGCAGGCGGCGCAGGCCCACCACGGCCACCGCCTTGCCCGGCGTCTGCAGGGCGGCGGCGATGTCGGCGGCCTGGTCCTCCGCCTCGCGGGCCCAGAGCTCCGCCCCGCCGGCCAGGATCAGCAGGCAGCGGTCGAAGCCGCGCGGCGCGGCGAGCGCGCCCGCCACATCGCCCCGCGCCCAGGCCTCCGCCGCCCGCCGCGCCGGCGCCTCGCCCGCCTCCACGTCATCCAGGGCATAGCCCAGGCACTCGGCCTGCACGGCGGGCGTCATCCCGGCCATGGCCTTCTGGACGAGCGGCATGGCCGGATAGCGCGCCGAGCTCTGGGGCTTGAGGCCCTGGCGGCGCGCCAGCCCCCAGACCTGCGGCTCGACGGAGCGCCAGCCGTCGCGCGATTCGCGCAGCAGGAACGCCCCGGCCGCCATCGGCTGCCAATGGGAATAGCGGTCGGCCGCCTTTCCGCCCCGCGCCACATCCGCCGCCCAGCGCCCGGCCAGCGCCGGCGGCAGGCCGGCCTCCATAGGCGTCTTGGACTTCAGTTGCGCGCGCAGGCGCAAGGCCGCCGGGATGTCGCGCAGGCCCGCCTGGAAGCTGGGCGACCCGACCACGGCCTTGGCTCCGGTCAGCCGCCGCTCCAGCACCGTGCGGTCCCAGCCCACCTTCGGCGGGACCGCCCCGTCGGGAACGCCCAGGATGTAGACGACCGACCCCTTGCCCTCGACCCGCCACCAGGGCGGCCCGGGCTCGCGCGCCTGCACCACCAGTTCGCTGACCACCGTCCCTTCCGGGTCGGCCACCGACGAAGGCGGCGCGGGCGCGGCCGGCCACGCCAGGCTCAAGGCCACAGCCACCAAGATCCCGCCGGTGCGGCCACGCCTGACGCCCATTGCCCAGTCTTGCCCGCCGACTGAGGCGGCTCAAGGGCGGGCCGGGGCAGGCGGCTCGGGATAGATGCGGCCCGGACTTAAGGCTGGGATAGCGCGCTTTTTCCTGAGACCATCGGGATTGCCAGGGGCGACCGTTCCAGTTCGCCGCAGCGAAGGGGGCCAGCTTGACGACGTCGAGAACGGTCAAGGACCTGGGAAACCCGGTCGCCAACGCCGCCCTCCTGGCCTGGGAGAGCATCACCCACCCCCTGACCGCGACGGACTTCGCCGTCGAGGAGGAGGAGCAGGAGGACCCTTTCCATTTCGACCCCGGGGCGGTCAGGGGCCTCGTCGGGTTCACCCAGACGACTCCGCCAAAGCGGCCCGCCCGCGAGCCCAAGAAGGCCGCCGGTTCCAAGAGCCCGTCGCCCAGCGGCCCCTACTTCAAGCTGGTGTTCTGCGCCGTGCTGGCGCTCACCGCGCTGGCGATGGTGGGCTATTTCGTGATGGCGATGCTGCTCCCCGACCAGATCGGCGAGACCAGGAAGTCGGCCCTCGAGTTCGCCAAGACCATCGGCCAGACGGGCTTCGGCGCCATGGTCGGCCTGCTCGGCGGCAAGGTGGTGAAGTAGCGGCTAGGTCAGGGCGCGGCCGTAGAGCGCGAACAGTTCGCGCCAGCCCCGCTCGGCGGCCGGGGCGTCGTAGACGGGCATGTCCGGCTTCATCCAGCCGTGCAGCTTGCCCTCGTAGAATTCGCTTCTGTACCTCACGCCCGCCGCGGCCAGGGCGGCCTCGAAGCGTTCCGCCATCTCCGGCGGATAGCTGTGATCCTTGTCGGCGATGGCGATGTAGACCTCGGCCTTGATCTTGCCCAGCAGCAGGTGCGGGCTGGTGGCCTGGTCGGTGGCGAGGTTGCCGCCATGGAAACTGGCCGCCGCCCCGATCCGGTCCGGATAGTAGGCGGCCGCGGTCAGGGCCATCCCGCCGCCCATGCAGAACCCGACCGTGCCGATCTTGGTCTTCGCCACGTCCGTCCGGCTGTCGAGGTAGGCGATGAAGGACGCCGTATCCTCCGCGGCCTTGTGGTTGTCCGTGCTGCCCATCAGCGGGCCGACGATGGCGCGGAAGTCGCCCTTCAGGACCTCCTTGGGATCGAGCGGGCCGTAGGGGCCATGGCGATAATAGAGATCGGGCAGCAGGACGACGTAGCCCTGGTTCGCCACATGGGTCGCCATCTCGACCATTCCGGGCCGGATGCCGAAGCCGTCCATGTAGAAGATCACGCCAGGCCAGGGCCCCGCGCCCTCCGGGGTCAGGACATGGGCCCTGCAAGGGCCATCCGTGGCCTGAAGGGTGACCTGTTCCTGGCTCATGCGGCGCTCCTCGGGATGTCCGTGTTCAGGCGGCTAGCCCGCTTTTATCTCCCGCTGATGTCACCCGTGCGGCCAAAAGCAGGGACAGGCCTAAGGCCTCCACTGCCCCGTGCTCAGGTGTTCGTGCGCGATCCGCCAGCCGGCGCCGGGCGTCTTGCGGAAGACCCGCGTGCCCCGCCCGCCGCCGCCGACCTCGGCCTCGCCGACCCGGCCGGACCAGGCGAAGCTGTAGATCGCCGCCGCGGCGTCTTCGGTCTCGGACACCCAGGCCTGGTCCAGGGTCGAATAGCTGTAGTCCGCGACCACCTTCCAGCTCGCCGTCATGAGCGCCGCGAAGGCCTCCTTCCCCACGACGGCTGTCCCGTTGCTGTAGAAGAACACCACGTCGTCGGTGAGCAGGGCGAGCGCGCCCTCGATGTCCCGCCGGATCAGGGCCGCCGTGAACACGGCCGTGCAGGCCTGGGCAGAGTCTGCGGACATGGGCGGCTTCCTTGTTCGATATGCGCAAAACGTCGGGGCGCCCTTAATTCCGCTCATCTCGGCGGAAGCAGGGACCCAGGTGTTTTCGTGCTTCCGAGGCTCCGCGACTACAGCGTCGCCAGGCCGATGGCCGCAATGAAAAACCTCGGTCCCCGCGTTCGCGGGGAAAGCGGATGAAGGAGAGCTGTGGACTAGCTTCGCAATTGCGCGAGGTCCGCCGCCAGCAGCCGGCGATCCTCGGCGTCGGAGACCTGGTCCGCCAGGGCTTCGGCGCGCGCGAGGTGGTCGGCCAGGCCCGGGCGGCCGGGCTCCAGGCTCACCGCCCGCGCCAAGGCCTCATAGGCGTAGCCCCGATGGAACGGTCCGAGGTCGGCGCTGTAGCCCAGACAGGTCTCGGCGTGGCGCATAGCCTCCGCGGCGTTGCCCAGCAGCGCCTGGATTCGCGAGGCCTGCCAGTATCCGACCGAGAGGTTCTTGTCGGTGCAGTCTGGCCGGTTCATCCAATGGTAGATCGACGCCTGGTTCAGCGCGACCATCAGGCGGTCGTCGGCCTCCGTGCGATCCGGCTTGTCGATCAGGTCCCAGGCCTGGTTGAAGCACGCGGCGGAGAAGTGCTTGTGCGCCGCCGCGACGTCGATGACCGCTTTTCCGACCATTGAGATCCCTTTCAGAAGCGCCGACGCGCGGCGGTTCCCTATGGACCGCCGAGGCCCCGCGTTTATTCGCGATGTCTCCGCCAGCTTCGCTGACAGCTTTCCCGATGGGGAGCGATTTGCCCCGCATCGCCCCCGCCGGGGACACATCCTGCCTTCAATCCCACGGTTGAGGCGAGCCTTGGCGTTGAGGCCGGGACTAGCTGCTTTTGAATCGTTGCGGACGTTCACAAGGAACACCTCGGGCCACGGGCCCAGGTCCGCCTTCGACCCGTTGCGAACGTCGGGCGGGTCTGCTTTGAAGGCGAAGGCGGCGGCGGGGCTATCCAGCTTTCCTGCGCCAAGCCATCTGCCACAGCGGCAGTTTATGGGGCGATGGGGGAATATTCGTGCGTATAGCTGAGATATTTGCGTCCAGTTCGTTTCTGTTTTTCTATTCCGGGTTGCTGGTGTTGCTGACGGGCGTCGCGATCCTCCGCAATCATATGTCGCTGATCGCCGAGGCCAAGGTCACGCGCGAAATCATCGGGATCGTCGACGCCGCTCACGCGCGTGACCCCTCCGGCAAGGTCGAGCAGCTGGTTCTGCTGAACGACTCCACCGGCGCCCGCATCCTGACGAACGACGCGTGCCGCAGCGACGACCTTGGGGAGCGCAAGGTCTGGCGGAACCCGAAATCCGCGACCGCGAGGGCGACCGCCAGCTACCTGGGCGCGATGGCCGCCCTGCCTGCGGAGCGCCACAGCCTCGAAGGATTGCGTCCGGCAAGGACCATGATCGAGGACGAGTACCGGCGGCTTCACCGGGGCCTGAGCGGTTTTGGCGACTTCATCATCCGTCTGTCGCTCCTCGGCACGTTCATGGGCCTCATCGCCGCGCTATCCATCGCCAGCGCGAACATCGGCGCCGCGCAAGGATCGGCCGACGTTCAAAGCGCTCACATGCGGGACTTCATCCAGGTCCTGCTGGCGACGGCGGCCAACAAATTCTGGATATCGGCGGTGGGCGTCGGGTGCGCTCTGGTCGTGCAGATCTACCGCGCGAGCGTGGAGCGGGCGGCGCACATCGCGCGGCTTGGAGACGCGTTCGACCATGCGCTGACCGATCCCGAGATCGCCGCGGCCTGGTGCCCGCCGATGGCCGCCGACGGGGATGTCGACCTCAGGTTCGTGAAGGCCGCCGTCCTCGACCGGATATCGAAATTGGATCTTGAGCCCCTCAACGAGGCGCTCGCCGAGACAGCCGCCGCCATCAAGGCGAACGCCGGGCGCTCTGTCATCACCTTTGGGCCCGAGCTGTCGCGGCGGAGCGGCGAGTGATGCCTGTTCGATTGCGGCGAGGCTCAAGCTCCAGGGCGCCGGCGGCCGATGAAGGACCGTTCGCGTCCTTCACGGACCTGTTCATCGGGATCCTGTTTCTATTCCTGATCCTGGTGGCCGCCCTCATGCTGATGCACCAGGAAGCCGTTCAACGGGAAAAGGTTGACGTGCAGTTGATGTCTCAGCGGATCCAGCAGATGCAGGCCAAGCTCGACGCGGTCCCCAAACCATTGCCCGAGCAGCCGGCGTTCCGCCTGGGGATCGTCTTCAACATCTACCAGAGGCCGGCCGTCTTTGATGGTCAGGGTTGGACCTATTCGCGCACGGTTCGGGTGTTCCGCGCGCCGACCGGGGACTGCATCAACACCGTCTGGCTGCGCAGCAACCTGAGCACGGCCTGGATGCCGCCCCTCGAAGCCGAGAAGATTCCCACGCCCGATCAGCGGGATATTCTCCAGAAATTCCAGCCCTGCGGAATTTCCGCCTCGGGCGATCATTGGGATTCGGCGACGGAGACCGGCGACCTGAAGCGAATAACGCCGGTTCTCTATAGTGGAACCGTCACCCTGCATGAGAAGGAGGGCGATGTTAAACTTGAGATACAGTATAGAGTCTTGGGCATCTACGATGACTATTTCCGTTGATCCCAGCCCCGCAAGGCCGCCCGTCCAGCCGGCGCCGCTGAGGAACCTATGAAATCCGGTTTCGCACGCTGGGCCTGCGGTGGCGTGCTCGCGCTCGCGCTGCCCGCCCTCGCGCTGGCGCAGGCCCGGATATCGCTGAGCGGCGGCAGCCCCGCCAAGGCGCCGGCCGTCGACCCGGCCACGGTGCAGGGCCTGCCCTCGGCAAGCGACTACCGCCCGCCCGGGGGGATCGGCTTCAAGGCCGCCGGCTTCATCAGCGAGAACGTGCGGCTGACGGCCCAATGGTTCTGGGCCGCCGGGAACGAGGGCCGCAAGCTGCCCACGGTCGTCATCGCGCCCGGCTGGGGCGCTACGGCCGCGACCCTCCGCCAGGACGCCGTCGACCTGGCGCGCGCCGGCTACTTGGTCATGCTGTTCGACTACCGCGGGTGGGGCGACAGCGACGGCCGGGTGATGCTCGCGGGCCAGCAGCCGGCCGCGGGCGGGACGTTCACGGCGCAGGTGCGCGAGCTGCGCGGCTATATCGATCCCTGGGAGCAGGCCGAGGACTGGTTCAACGCCATCAGCTATGCGGCGGCCGATCCGATGGTCGACGCCGGCCGCATCGGCGTGCTCGGCTCCGATCTGGCCGGGGGCCATGTCATCTACGCCGCGGCCCAGGACCCCCGGGTCAAGGCGCTGGTCAGCGAGGTGACCAGCGCGGACACCCGCCCCTACAAGCCCTACCAGCCGGACCCGGCCAGGGCGATCGCCGAGGCCGGCGCCGCGGCCTCGCGCCTGGCCGCCGGCCAGGCGCAGTATCCGCCCGACCGCGCCCGCGCCGTCAGCGCCGCGGGCGGCGCCCTGGTCGGCGCGCCGGTGGGCGCCAAGGTTGTGCGCTGGGCGCCGGTGGAACAGGCGAACCAGGTGGCCGCGCCGGCGCTGTTCGTCCTGGCCCAGAAGGAGGAGCTGTTCTCCAACACCAACAACGGCCAGCTGGCCTGCGAGCGGGTGCAGGGGCCGCGCAAGCTGGTGATGCTCTCCGACATCACCCACTACGACATCTACGGCGACGAGCGGGATGAGGCGGTCACGGCCGCCATCGACTGGTTCGACCGCTACCTGAAGCCCCCCGGCGCGCCCACCAGGGTGCGCGTCAACCCCAAGGAACCCGAGCGCGGGGAGTGCAACCCGCCGCCCGTGCCTCCGAAGGGCGAAGAGGACAAGAGCGGCAGCGGGGAAGGGCATCGCGCCCAGCCCACATCGGGCCGCTTCAACTGACGCGCGCCGCCTCGCGGCTGGGCCTGCCCGGTGCTCGAGACGCCGAGGCCCCAAGGCAAACTGGCCGCCCCCTCGTCAAACAACCGCAACCGTGCGATCGATCAGCCATGCCATCGCTGCGTGAAGAACTGAAAGCCGCCTGTGCCGACGTGCGCCGCCAGATCGAGGTCCAGAAGGGCTCGTGGAGCTTCAAGGCCGTCAACGACGCCCACCGGCGTGAAGCCATCCTCGCCGAACTGGAGGCTGAGCTGGCCGAGTTGGAGGCCGCCCTGGCCAACCTCGACAACAGCGAAACCTAGCGCCCCAATGGCGAAGCGGCCTCCCGGCGGCGACTGGAGCTGCGTCCACGACAGCCCGATGGATCCCCGCTTTCGCGGGGATGAGCGGAAGAGGGAAACGCGAGTCAGTCCCACATCCCCGAAGGGGACACACCCCGCCTTAAATCCCATGGATGATGCGAGCCTTGGGGCCTCGGCGTGTCAAGGACGCGCCAAGGGCGCGCCGCCCCGCGGCCGGGCTCCGCCCGGTCCTTGAGACGCCGAGGCCCCAAGGCAAACTGGCCGCCATGGCGTTAGGCTGAGACTATCCCCCGCCTTGACTCCCCCGCCCTCATCCCGCATCCCTCGCCTCGACTCTCGCGGGAGAGATCGGGACTCGGCGCGCCTCAGCGCCGACACCCCGGAGCCGAAGGCGCAACCGCCCCGGAAACGCTCAGGCAAACGGACCGCGATGGGCTGATGCACGCTGGAAAGTTCCCTCCCTAGCCTCGGGCGACGGAGGGGCGCCGAAGGAGCAGGGGACCGCGCAAGGCTCGCACGGTCCGAAATCTCTCAGGCCCAAGGACAGCGGGGGCGCGGGAGGCCGGGTGGCAACCTCGGCTGACCGCCCCATTGTCAGCCGGAGTCTCCCCCATGGCCGAAGATCGCACGTCCGACGCCGCCGCCCTCAAGACCACCCCGCTGCACGCCGCGCACATCGCGCTCGGCGCGCGCATGGTGCCGTTCGCGGGCTATGAGATGCCGGTGCAGTACGCCGAGGGCGTCCTGAAGGAGCACCTCTGGACGCGGGAGCACGCGGGCCTCTTCGACGTCTCCCACATGGGCCAGGCGCGCTTGCGCGGCGTGGCGCCGCTGTCGGCCTTCGAGGAGCTGGTCCCCGGCGACTTCATCGGGCTGAAGCCCGGCCGGCAGAAGTACTCCGTCCTGCTGAACCGCACCGGCGGGATCGTCGACGATCTGATGGCCAGCCGCCCGGTCAACTCCGTGGGCACCGGCGACGACGGCCTGTTCGTCATCGTCAACGGCGCCTGCAAGGACAACGACTTCAAGGTCATCGACGCCGAGCTGGCCGGCCAGGTGACCATCGAGCGGCTGGAGGAGCGCGCGCTGATCGCCATCCAGGGGCCCGAGGCCGCCGCCGTCTTCCAGCACTATGCGCCGGAGGCCGCCGAGCTGGCCTTCATGGACGTGCGCCTGATGACCGCCTTCGGGGTCGACCTGATCGTCTCGCGTTCCGGCTACACCGGCGAGGACGGCTATGAGATCTCGGTCCCCGGCGACGCCGCCGACGACGTCTGGAACAAGCTGCTCTCCGACCACCGGGTGAAGCCCATCGGCCTGGGCGCGCGGGACAGCCTGCGCCTGGAGGCCGGCCTGCCGCTCTACGGCCACGACCTGGACGAGACGGTCTCGCCGGTGGAGGCGGACCTGGCCTTCGCCATCAACAAGAACCGCCGCGAACAGCGCGACTTCCCGGGCGCGACGCGGATCGTGAAAGAGCTGGCCGAGGGCCCGCCGCGCGTGCGCGTGGCCCTGAAGGTGCTGGAAGGCGCGCCCGCCCGCGAAGGCGCCGAGATTTCTGATGAGGCCGGCGCCATCGTTGGAACCGTGACCTCCGGCGGCTTCTCCCCCGTCCTGAAGCAGGGCATCGCCATCGGCTTCGTGAAGCCCGGCCACGCCGAAGTCGGCACCCGCCTCAACGTCATCGTCCGCGGCAAGTCCCAGCCCTGCGAGGTCGTGAAGGCCCCCTTCGTGCCGCACCGCTACGTCCGCAAACTCTAAAGCCAGGAACCCTCCCATGCGCTTCACCAAGGATCACGAATGGGTCGAGGTCGACTCGAACGGTATCGCGACCGTTGGCGTCACCGCCTACGCCGCCGAACAGCTGGGCGACGTGGTGTTCGTCGAGACGCCGGCGGTCGGCAAGGCGGTCAAGGCCGGCGACGGCTTCGCCGTGGTCGAGAGCGTCAAGGCGGCCTCCGACGTCTACGCCCCGATCTCCGGCGAGGTGGTCGAGGCCAACGCCGCCCTGGGCGATGCGCCCGAGACCGTCAACGCCGCCCCGGAAGCCGCCGGCTGGTTCGCCAAGGTCAAGCTCGCCAACCCGGCCGAAGTCGACGCCCTGATGGACCGCCACGCCTACGAGCAATACCTGCAGACGCTTTGAAACTCGCGACGCCCCAGATCCTCCCCCGCAGGGGGAGGTGGATCGCGGCGCAGCCGCGAGACGGAGGGGGTTTCATCCCCGGCGGATGGGCGCGTGGGCTTGAACCCCCTCAGTCAGCTTCGCTGACAGCTCCCCCTCATCGGGCTTCGCCTGGGGGAGCATCTTGGACACCAGTGGATTGACCCCATGAGATATCTCCCCCTGACCCCCGACGACCGCGCCCAGATGCTGGGGACGATCGGCGCGGCCGACGTCGAGGCGCTGTTCGCCGACGTGCCGGCGGCGGCGCGCAAGGCGGCCCTGTTCGACCTGCCGAACCACGCCGGCGAGCTGGAGGTGGAGCGCGAGCTTTCCGGCCTGGCGGCCAGGAACCGCCCGGCCGGGGCGGGGCCGTTCTTCTGCGGCGCGGGCGCCTATCGCCACCATGTGCCGGCCAGCGTCGACCACATCATCCAGCGGTCCGAGTTCCTGACCAGCTACACGCCCTACCAGCCGGAGATCGCCCAGGGCACGCTGCAGGTGCTGTTCGAGTTCCAGACCCAGGTGGCCGCGCTGACCGGCCTCGAGGTCGCCAACGCCTCGATGTACGATGGGTCCACGGCCTGCGCCGAGGCGGTCATGATGGCGCAACGCGTCACGCGCCGGGAGAAGGCCATCCTCTCGGGCGGCCTGCACCCGCACTACGCCGCCGTCACCCAGACCATCGCCCACGCCGAGGGCATGGAGATCCTGCGGCAGAAGGCGGCGATCGACGCGGAAGCCGCCGTGATCGACGCCATCGACTCGACAGTCGCCTGCGTCGTCGTCCAGACCCCCAACGTCTTCGGCGTGGTCACCGACGTGACGAAGATCGCCGAAGCCGCCCACGCCGCCGGGGCTCTCCTGATCGTCGTCACCACCGAGGCGGTGTCCTTCGGCCTCTTGAAGTCCCCCGGCGAGATGGGCGCGGACATCGCCGTGGCCGAGGGCCAGTCGATCGGCAATGCGCTGAACTTCGGCGGCCCCTACGTCGGCCTCTTCGCCTGCCGCGAGAAGCTGGTGCGGCAGATGCCGGGGCGCCTGTGCGGCGAGACCCTCGATGCCGAGGGCCGGCGCGGCTACGTGCTCACGCTGTCGACCCGCGAGCAGCACATCCGCCGCGAGAAGGCGACGAGCAACATCTGCACCAACTCCGGCCTCTGCGCTCTGGCCTTCACCATCCACCTGTCGCTGCTGGGCGAGACGGGCCTGCGCCAGCTCGCGGCCCTGAACCACAGCCGCGCGCGGGAACTGGCCGGCGCGCTGAACGGCGTCGCCGAGGTGCTGACGCCGCGGGTCTTCAACGAGATCGCCGTGCGCATGCCCAACGCCGCCAAGGTCGTCGAGGACCTGCTGGCCGAGGGGATCGTCGCCGGCGTGCCCTATTCGCGGCTCGACCCGCACGCCGGGATGGACGACGTCCTGCTGCTGGCGGCGACCGAAACCACGACCACCGAGGATATCGCGGCCCTGTCTGCCGCCCTGAAGGGGAGGATCGGCTGATGGCCATGTCCAACGTGGGCCGCCCCACCCAGCCGGGCGCCGCAACCTCCGAAGGTCACGCCAGCCTGACCGGCGGCCGCGGCCTGTTGCAGGACGAGCCGCTGATCTTCGAACTCGGCGGCTGGGACAAGACCGGCGTCGACATCGACGCCCCCGAGCACGACGCCTCCGACCTCGGCGGCCTGGTGCGCGCCGGCCCCATCGGCCTGCCGGGCCTCTCCGAGCCCGAGACGATGCGCCACTACGTGCGCCTCTCCCAGAAGAACCACGCCATCGACCTGGCGATCTATCCGCTGGGCTCGTGCACCATGAAGCACAACCCGCGGCTCAACGAGAAGATGGCCCGCCTCGCCGGCTTCGCCGACCTGCACCCGCTGCAGCCGGTCTCCACGACGCAGGGCGCGCTCGAGCTCATCGACCGCCTGGCCCACTGGCTGAAGACGCTGACCGCCATGCCGGCGGTGGCCATGACGCCCAAGGCCGGGGCCAACGGCGAGCTCTGCGGCCTGCTCTGCATCCGCGCCGCCCACGAGGCCGCGGGCCAGGGCCACCGCCGCACCGTGCTGGTGCCGACCTCGGCCCACGGCACCAATCCGGCCACCGCCGCCTTCGTCGGCTATTCGGTCACCGAGATCGCCCAGACCGCCGACGGCCGCGTCGACCTGGTCGACCTGGCCGCCAAGCTGGGGCCGGACGTCGCCGCGATCATGGTGACCAATCCCAACACCTGCGGCCTGTTCGAGCGCGACATCATCGAGATCGCGCGCCTGACCCACGAGGCGGGCGCCTACTTCTACTGCGATGGGGCCAACTTCAACGCCATCGTCGGCCGGGTGCGGCCCGGCGACCTGGGCGTCGACGCCATGCACATCAACCTGCACAAGACCTTCTCCACCCCGCACGGCGGCGGCGGGCCGGGCGCGGGCCCGGTGGTGCTGTCGAAGGCGCTCGCGCCCTTCGCGCCGGCGCCCTGGTTCGTGCACGGCGCGGACGGGCTGGAGCTGGTCGAGGAGGCCATTGGCGAGGCCGCCCAGGCCTTCGGCCGCATGTGCGCCTTCCACGGCCAGATGGGCATGTACGTCCGCGCCTACGCCTATATGCGCAGCCACGGCGCCGACGGCCTGCGCCAGGTTGCGGAGGACGCGGTCCTGAACGCCAACTACATCAAGGCCCGCCTAGGCGGCGTGATGACGCCGGCCTTCCCCGACGGCCCCTGCATGCACGAGGCGCTGTTCGACGATGCCTGGCTGGAGGGCACCGGCGTCACCACCCTCGACTTCGCCAAGGCGATGATCGACGAGGGCTTCCACCCGATGACCATGTACTTCCCGCTGGTGGTGCACGGCGCGATGCTGATCGAACCCACGGAGACGGAGTCCAAGCGCGAGCTCGACCGTTTCTGCGACGCCCTGCTGGCGCTCGCCCAGGCGGCCAAGGCCGGCGATGTCGAACGCTTCACTGGCGCGCCGTACCTCGCGCCGCTGCGCCGGCTCGACGAGACCCAGGCCGCCCGCAAGCCCAAGCTGGCGTGGCGTCCAGAGCCCGCGACGCCCCTCGCCGCCGAGTAGTTTCCCTCGCGGAGGGCTGGAATTCGCCTCTGACGCGAGGAACTTGTGTCGGAGGCGCATCGGGGTGTGTCTTGGGCGCCATCGGCGGCCGAATATCCAACCTGAGCGAAATTTAACCCGGACGGCGCCTTTACGTCGCCAAGGTCGGTTCGCATATCAGGTTGGCGCAGCGGCGGTTCGACCTCCCCTTGAGTCGTGCGCGCGCCCCCAGGCTAGATCCAGTGACTTTCGCCATGCCCTCATTGCGCGTGCAGCGCGCGTCCGACGACTTCGCCCGCGACCTGGTCGCGCGCGTGGCGCGTTGGCTGCTGCTCGGCGTCGGCGGCCTGGTGATGATCGCCGGCCTGATCCTGGCGCCCCTGCCCGGCCACATCGGCTTGCCGCTCCTGGTGGTGGGTCTGATGATCGTGCTGCGCAACTCGTTTAAGGCCAAGCGCCAGTTCCTGCGCATGCAGCAGGCGCACCCCAAGATGGTGTTCCCGATCCGCCGCCTGATGCGCCGCGACCCGGAGATCATCCCGGTCTTCTGGCAGCAGTACCTGCGGCTGGAGCGCCTGGTCCTGCCCAAGCGCGCCCGCTTCGCCGGCCGCACCCGCCGCGCGCTTGGCCGGCGGCTGCGGCGCAAGGCGGCCTAGAGGCCCACCCACGATCCCGAGTGTCATCCCGGTTTCCGCGCCAGCGGAAGACCGGGACCTATGAACGCAAACGGCCGCGGATCTGACCGCGGCGTCGACGTCAGGATGGTCTTGAATCTCGGTGTCCATAGATCCCGGTCTTCGGCGGAGCCGAAACCGGGATGACACTGTGAGCTACTGCAGCTTGCCGGCCAGTTGGCCGATGGCGGCATCGATCAGCGGATCCGACTTGGCGCCGGCCAGGCGGGCGGTCAGGACCTGCTCGGCCATCTGGGCGGCCAGGTCGACGGCGGCGGCCTTCACCTCGGCGGCGGCCTGGGCCTCGGCGGTGGCGATGCGGCGCTCGGCCAGCTGGCCGCGGCGCTCGATCTGTTCGGCCAGGCGCTCCTGGGCCTCGGCCTGCATGCGCGTGGCCTGCTCCTGGGCGTTGGCCAGGATTTCCTTGGAGAGCGCGTCGCTGGCTTCCCGGTCAGCCTGGATGCGGCTGAGCAGCGCCTGGGCCTCTTCGCGCAGGCGCGTGGCCTCTTCGAGCTGCTCCTGCACCTTCTTGCCCCGCGCATCCAGGGCCTGCATGGCGAGCTTCGGCACGCCGACGAAGACCAGGATCGCCAGGAAGACGATCAGGGCGACGCCGACCCAGAAGTGCGCGTCGGTCAGGATATCCATGGGTCGATCCTCAAGCCCGGCCGGCGGAGACGAGTTCGGCCGCCGTCGCGGCCTTGCCGGTCAGTTTGTCGACGATGGCCTTGGCGGCGTCCGAGGCGATGGAGCCGACGGCGCCCATCGCCGCCGTGCGCGCCGCCGCGATGCGGGCTTCCGCCGCCGCGCCGGCTTCGGCGAGCTTGGCTTCCTCCGCCGCCAGACGGGCGGCGAGTTCCGCCTGCGCCTTGGACCGCGCGTCCTGGGCGACCTTCATCGCCTGGGCGCGGGTCTGGGCCATGTCCGCCTTGGCCTGGGCGGCCTGGGCGTCGGCCTCGTCCTTCAGCCGCCGCGCCTCGGCCACGTCGCCCTCGATCTTGCCTTCGCGGTCATCGATGGCGCCGCCGATGCGCGGGACGATGACCCGCGACATGACGACCAGCACGATGACGAAAAAGATCAGCAGCCAGGCCATCTGGCCTGGCCACATGGCGAGGTCGAACTGCGGAAGGCCGCCGGCGCCGCCGTCGGGGGCGGGCGCGGCCGTGCCTTCTTGAGTGGCCGGCGTGGGCGCTTGCATCGGGAGCTTAGCCGACCTTCACGAACAGGATGATGAAGCCCATCACCAGGGCGAAGATGCCCAGGGCTTCGGTCAACGCCATGCCGAGGAACAGCATCGGCTGCTGGCTGGCGGCGGCCGACGGGTTGCGGATGGCCGAGGCCAGGTAGTTGCCGAACAGCGTGCCCAGGCCGATGCCGGCGCCGATGAGGCCCGACGTGGCGAGGCCCGCGCCGATGTATTTCGCGGAAACAGGATCCATAGTTCTTAACCCCTTTGGAGAATTCAGTTGCTGACTAGTGGCCGTGACCGAGGTTCACGACGTCGTTGAGATAGACGGTGGCCAGCGCGGCGAACACGAAGGCCTGCAGGAAGGCCACGATGAACTCCAGCGCCGTGAGCGCCACCACCATGGCGAAGGAGATGCCCGACCCGGCGAAGCCGAGGGAGGCGACGCCGCCCTGCAAGGCGAAGACGCCGAGGCCCACCACGAAGCTGGCGAACATGTACATGACCACGTGGCCGCCCAGCATGTTGCCGAACAGTCGCATGGAGAGCGTCACCGGCCGGATCATGAAGGACAGGAATTCCAGGGGCGCGATGAACAGCAGCACGTACCAGGGCAGGCCCGAGGGCGTGAACAGCTTGAAGAAGCCCAGGCCGTTCTTGATGAAGCCGATGGCCACCACCGTCAGGAAGGTGATCAGCGCAAGCGCGACGGTGACGGCGAGCTGCGCCGTCGCCGTGAAGGTCCATTCCTGGTGCGCCAGGTTGCCGAAGCTCAGCAGCAGGCCCATCAGGTTCATGGTCAGCACGAGCATGAAGATCGTGAAGACGAACGGCACGTAGGGCCGTCCGGCGTGGCCCATGATCGGGCCGACCAGGGTCCGGTCGATCAGTTCGAACAGGCTCTCGCCCAGCGATTGCAGGCGGCCCGGCACCAGCTCGCGCTTGCCCGCGGCGAGCAGCAGGCTGCAGGCCACCAGGGCCGCGAAGCCCATGGCGAGCGTCGCGTTGGTCACCGACATGTCCAGCACGAGGCCGCCGATGTGGAACGGCGGAATCTTCACGATGGGATGGATCAGGAACTGTTCCATCGGGGCGATCGGGGGCGCTTTGGCCATTCGTCCTACCGTCTCAATCCTCTTCGTCGTCGGCGACACTGGGGAGATTCCCCGCCTTCGCCGACTCCGCCTTGGCCCACGTTCCGGCGCCGCGCACAGCGGCGAAGGTGGAGACCCCGACACCGATCAGCAGACCGCCGACCAGGCCGAACGGGGCCGTATGCGCGAACCGATCGAAGAGCCAGCCTAAGCCAAGACCTCCGAGCACCCCGCCCACCACTTCACCGAGGAAGCGGTACCCTTGGCCCATCGCCCGCGAGGCCGCTCCGCCCGAGGGCGGCTGGCGCTTGGCTTCAAACGCAGCCAAGCGCGCGTCGAGGTCGTGCATCGCCTCGTCGCGCGGTTCGTCCGTCTGGGGCATGCGTCGGGAGGCTTTGATACCGCGACGTCGCCGCCACGGCGGGGGCTTCAAGTCGCGCGGAACCTATAGACGGCGCCGCGGTGCGTCAAGGTTATGTGGGTAGCGAATAAGTCTCTGTATTTGTTACTTTTCATCCGGTCGCGACATTCCGCCCGGGGGGCGTGGCCCTATTGCGCCGCCATGGCCTCGGCCTGGCGCAGGTCCACCGACACCAGCTGGGAAACGCCGCGTTCGCCCATGGTGACGCCGAACAGCCGATCCATCCGCGCCATGGTCACCGGATTGTGGGTGATGGCGATGAACCGGGTCTCGGTGCGCCGGCGCATCTCGTCCAGCATGTTGCAGAAGCGGTCGACGTTGGCGTCGTCCAGCGGGGCGTCCACCTCGTCCAGCACGCAGATCGGCGCGGGCTGGGCCAGGAAGACGGCGAAGATCAGCGCCGTCGCGGTCAGGGCCTGCTCGCCGCCGCTCATCAGGCTCATGGTCGCCATCCGCTTGCCCGGCGGGCAGGCGTAGATTTCCAGGCCGGCCTCCAGCGGGTCCTCCGACTCCACCAGCCGCAGCTCGGCCTGGCCGCCCTGGAACAGGGCCTGGAAGAGGGTCTTGAAGTGGTCGTTGATCACCTCGAAGGCGGCGACCAGACGATCGCGCCCCTCGCTGTTGAGCTCGTCGATCCCCTGGCGCAGGCGCGCGATGGCGCCGGTGAGGTCCGCGCGTTCGGACTGCATGGTCTCCAGCCGCGTGGCGTGCTCGGCGGCCTCCTCCTCGGCGCGCAGGTTGACCGGGCCGATGCCGTCGCGCTGGCGCTCCAGGTTGTAGAGGTGGGCCTCCGTGCCGCCGGCGTCGGCCGGGATGGCGACGGCCTCGTCGGCCAGCTTGCGGGCCAGCGCCTCGGGCTCGATGCGGGCGGTCTCGCGGATCTGGGCGGAGACCTCGGCCAGGCGCGCGGTCGCGGCCTCGGCGTGGGCGGCCAGGCTGGCGCGCACCTCGCGGGCCTCGGACGCCGCGGCCTCGGCGGCCCGCAGGCCCCGGTCGGCCTCGGCCCGCTCGTGCTCGGCGCCGGCCAGCGCGTCGGAGGACTTGGCGCGGCGCGCCTCGGCCACGGCGAGCTCGTCCAGCAGGGTCGCGCGGCGGGTCTCCAGCGTTTCCGGCGCCGCCTTGGCCTTGATGAGTTCGGCCTGAGCCTTGGCGCGGGCGGCGGCCAGCGCCTCCAGCCGCTTGGCGGCGGCCTGGCTGCGGCGGCCCCAGTCGTCGCGGTCGGTGGTGAGCTGCTCCAGCCGACGCGCCCGGCCGCCCTTCTCGCGCGCCTCGACGTCGAGGGCCGCGCGCGCGGCGGCGGCGGCCTCGCGGGCGGGGCCGGCGGCGGCGCGGGCGGCGGCCAGGCGCTGGGCGAGATCTTCGCCGTCGTCCTCTGGCGCCGCGGCGGCCTCGGCCTCCGCCAGCGCCTGCTCCAGCTCGGCCAGTTCGGCGGCGAAGCGGGCGATGACGTCGTCGAGGGAGGCGGCGTGGGCCTCCTTACGGGCGGCCTCGCGGTCGAAGCGCTCCAAGGCCGTGCGCGCGGCCAGGACCTTCTGCTCGGCCGCAGGCGTCTCGCGGCGCGCCGCGCGCAGGGCCTCCTCGATGCCGGCCAGGCGGGCGGCGGCGGCCTTGGCCGCGGCGCGGGCGGCCTCGGCCTTGGGCGTCAGGGTCTCGATGTCGCGCTCGACCTCGGCCAGGCGGGTCTTCTGCTCCAGGCGGACGGCGGCGGGCTTGGGCGCCTCGGCCCGCGCGGTGAAGCCGTCCCACCGCCAGAGGTCGCCCTCCTTGGAGACCAACCGGCAGCCGGGCGGCAGGCCCGCGGCCTGCAGGGCGTCGCCAGCCGCGCGGTCGACCAGGGCGGTGAAGGCCAGGCGCGCGGCCAGAACCGGCGGCGCCTTCACCAGGCCGATCAGCGGCGTCGCGCCCGCGGGCCAGGCCGGCGCCTCGGCCTCGCGTCCGCCCCAGAACGAGGGCGCCGAGCGGTCGAGGGCGGCGTCGAGGTCGTCGCCCAGGGCGGCGGCCAGCGCCTTCTCGTAGCCGCGGTCCGGCGAGACGGCGTCCAGGGCCGGGGCGAAGCCGCCGCGCTTGGCCTGGGCGACCAGGGCGGCCAGCGCCCGCGCCTCGGCGGTCAGCCGGCCGAGCTGGTCCTCGACCTTGCGGGCGGCGTCGCGGGCGGCGAGCTCGGCGGCCTGGGCGGCGGTGCGGTCCTCTTCCGACTTTTCCAGCGCGGCGCGCGCGGCGGCCAGGGCGGCCTCGGCGGCCTCCAGCTCGGCCTTGGCCTGGGCGGCCTGCGGGTCGGCGATGACGCCCAGCGCCGCACGCTCGCCCTTAGCCTGGTCGAGGGCGCGGCGGCTGCGCGACAGGCGCGTCTGGGCTTCCTCCACGCGGCGGACGGCGGCGCGGCGCACAGCCTCTCCGGCCGCGGCCTGGGCGGCCAGGCCTTCGACCTCGGCGTCGGAGGCGGCGCGGGCCGCCTCGGCGGCCTGGGCGGCGGCCTGCAGTTCGGGGATGCGTTCCGGCGCACCGGCGATGGCGGCCTCCAGCGCGGCGAGATCGTCGGCCAGGCGGGCCAGGGCCGAGGCGGCGTCCTCGACGATGTGCTCCTCGCGGGCGCGGTCGGCGTCGATACGGGCCAGGTCGCCGTTCAGGCGGTCGAGTTCGGCGGCGTGCGCCTCGTGCTCGCGGTCCAGCCGGTCCTTGTCGATGGCCAGCTTGTGCAGGATGGCCGCGGCGATGGTCTCGGCCTCGCGCAGCGGCTTGATCGCCTCGTCGGCGGCGGCGGCGCGGGTGGTGGCCTCGGCGGCGGCGCGGGCGGTCGCCTCCACGGCGCGCACGGCGGCGGCGGCCTCCTCGTTCAGCCGCTCGGCGGCCGACGCGGCCTCGGCCCAGCGGGCGTAGAGCACCGCGCCCTGCAGCGAACGGATCTCGGCCGACAGCCTCTTGTAGCGCTCCGCCTGCCGCGCATCGCGCTTCAGCCGCCCGAGCGTGGTCTCCAGCTCACGGGCCACGTCGTCCAGGCGCGCCAGGTTGGCCTCGGCGGCGCGCAGGCGCAGCTCGGCCTCGTGGCGGCGGGAGTGTAGGCCGCTGACCCCGGCGGCCTCTTCCAGGATCATCCGCCGGTTCTGCGGCTTGGCGGCGATCAGCTCGCTGATCTGCCCCTGGCGCACCAGGGCCGGCGAGTTGGAGCCGGTCGAGGCGTCGGCGAACAACAGCTGCACGTCGCGGGCGCGCACCTCGCGGCCGTTGATCCGGTAGGTCGAGCCCTCGCCGCGGTCGATGCGGCGGACCACCTCCAGCACCGGGTTGTCGTTGAAAGCCGCCGGGGCGCGGCGGTCGGCGTTGTCGATGGTCAGCGCCACCTCGGCGTGGTTGCGCGAGGGCCGGTTGGCGGCGCCGGCGAAGATCACGTCGTCCATACCGCCGGCCCGCATGGCCTTGGCGGAATTGGCGCCCATCACCCAGCGCAGGGCTTCCAGGAGGTTCGACTTGCCGCAGCCGTTCGGGCCGACGATCCCCGTGACGCCGGGCTCGATCCGGAACTCGGTGGGGTCGACGAAGGACTTGAAGCCCGAAAGGCGCAGCCGCTGGAAGTGCACGGGAGGTCTAGCGCCCTCCCTTCAGGGCCGCGGCGATGGCGGCGTCCATCTCGGCCGGCGTCTGCGGGAGGTTGTCCAGCTTCTTGCCGTTGATGAAGATGGTGGGGGTCGAGTTCACGCCGTCCTGGTCGCTGGCGTTCTGGGCGCGCTTGGCGATCGCCTCAGCGGCGGTCTGGTCGGACAGGCAGGCGTTGAAACGCGCCTCGTCCAGGCCGTTGGCGGCGGCGATCTCCTGGAAGATCGGCTTGATGTTGCCCTGCACCCAGCGCGACTGGCTGCGGAACACCTGGTCGACCACGGTGAAGTATTTGTCCGGCCCGGCGCAGCGGGCGATCATGAAGCCGGCCGCCGCCACCTGCACCGGCTCGGTCAGCATCTCCTTCAAGGTGTAGTGCGCCTTGCCGGTGTCGATCCATTTGGCCTTGAACGGGGCGAAGATCGCCTCGTTGAAATGGCCGCAGTGCGGGCAGGCCATGGAGGCGTACTCCACCACCTGCACCTTGGCCTTCGGATTGCCGAGGCTCATGTCGTCCGGCGAGATGGTCGGCGCGGCCTGGGCCGCCCCCAGGCCGACGCCGCCGGCCGCTAGGACGGCGGAAAGGATCACGAGGGCGCGGCGGGTCGGCATCGGCAAATCCTACTTCGCCGCCCGGGCGATGGCGGCGTCCAGCTCGGCCAGGGTCATCTCGCCCTCGGTGCGCTGGCCGTTGATGATGAAGGTGGGGGTGGAGTCGATCTTGTCCACATGCACATGGCGGTCGACGCGGGCGGCCAGGGCCTTTTCGGCGGCGGTGTCGCGCATGCAGGCGTCGAACTGGGCGTCGGTCAGGCCGCCGGGATCCTTGGCGATCCGCGCCAGGACCGTGCGCGGGTCCTTGGTCGCCACCATCTGCTCCTGGCCCTTGAACACCGCGTCAAGCACCGGGAAGTAGCGGTCGGTCCCGGCGCAGCGGGCTAGCAGGAAGCCGGCGGCGGCCAGGGCCTCGG
The DNA here is from genome assembly GCF_004799515.1 of Phenylobacterium sp. Taxonomy (GTDB): domain Bacteria; phylum Pseudomonadota; class Alphaproteobacteria; order Caulobacterales; family Caulobacteraceae; genus Phenylobacterium. The sequence continues at coordinate 163,815 of NZ_SSMX01000004.1, forward strand.
GATCGGTCAGATATTCCTTCAGCGTGTAACGGACCTGGCCGGTGTCGATGTACTTGGCCTTGAAGGCCGGGAAGACCTCCATGTCCCAGCGCGCGCAGTGCGGGCAGCTGGCCGAGGCGTACTCCACCACCTTCACCTTGGCGGCCGGGCTGCCCAGGCTCATGTCGCCCGGCTGCTCGACGCCCGCGGGATCGTTGGCGTGCTTGGCGCAGCCGGCCAACGCGAGCGCGGCCAGGACGGCGACGACGGCTGGGGCGCGGCGGGCGGACATACGGCCGGAGTCTCCTAGGAACAGCGGAGTAGAGCCCGATTCCCATCGAGCCCAAGACCGCCCCGGCCCTTGGGCGCGAGACTCCTGTGAGTCAATTCCCCTCGGCGCGGGCGCGGCTTTGCCGCAGGACCCCGCGGCCGAGCGCCAAGAGCGCGGCCTTGAGCTTGCCGTCGGGCGCGGCGGCCAGGTCCTGCGCCAGACCGGCCTCGGCGGCGGCGTCCAAGGGCGGCAGGCGCCGGGCGGCCTTGGCGGGCCGCTCGTGCTTGTGCTGCAGCGGGCCCTGGACGATGCGCAGTTTCTGCACCGCCTCGGCGCCCAGGAAGAGGTTCACCCGCGCCAGGATCTCATGCGCCTGATGCTGGATGATCGCCGCCGCGGGCCCGGCCACGCGGATATCCAGGGACGATGGCCCGCCGTTGCGCCCCTTGGTCAGCTTCACCGGCTCGGTGCGCTTGGCGATCTCCGGCCCGACGACCTCGCGCCAGCGGGCCTCCAGCGCGCCGGAGCCCTGGCCGAAGCGGGCGTCGAATTCGCGCAGGGTCTTGTTCAGCGCCCGGCCCATCGGCGGCGGCGGGCGGCGCTGCGGACGCGTGCGCTTGGCCGCCAGGATCCGGGCGGCCTCCTGAGCGCTGGGCAAGTCGCGGCGGGGCATGGGCCATCTTAGCGTCATCCTCCTCTCGCGCGCGAGAGGAGGATGACGCTAAGGGTGAGGTGTGAGCCCCGAGACCCTCCGCGCCCAGATCCTTGCCTGGTACGACGCCAACGCCCGCGACCTGCCTTGGCGCGTGGGGCCGAAGGCGCGCGCGGCCGGCGTGCGGGCCGATCCCTACCGGGTCTGGCTGTCGGAGGTGATGTTGCAGCAGACCACCGTGCCGCACGCCATCCCCTACTTCCTGAAGTTCACCGCCCGCTGGCCGACGGTCGCGGACCTGGCCCGCGAGGACGACGGCGAGGTGATGGCCGCCTGGGCGGGGCTCGGCTACTACGCCCGCGCCCGCAACCTCCTGGCCTGCGCCCGCGCGGTGGCGCGCGATCACGGCGGCGTCTTCCCTGATACCGAGGAGGCCCTGCGGGCGCTTCCGGGCCTCGGCGCCTACACCGCCGCCGCGGTGGCCGCGATCGCCTTCGACGCGCCGGCCAATGTGGTCGACGGCAATGTGGAGCGGGTGACGGCGCGGCTGTTCGCCGTGGAGGCGCCCCTGCCCGACGCCAAGCCGGAGCTGAAGCGCCTGGCCGCCGCGCTGGTGCGCGACGAGCGGCCGGGCGACTGGGCCCAGGCGCTGATGGACCTGGGCGCCACCGTCTGCCGGCCCAAGGCGCCGCTCTGCGGCCGCTGCCCGATCGCCGGCCACTGCGCGGGTCTGGCGACCGGCGCGCCGGAGACCTATCCGCGCAAGACCGCCAAGGCCGAGCGGCCGCACCGCCATGGCGTGGCCTATGTCCTGACCCGCGGCGACGCGGTGGCCCTGGTGCGCCGCCCGCCCAAAGGCCTGTTGGGCGGCATGCTGGCGCTTCCCACCAGCGACTGGCGCGCGGGCCGCTGGAGCGAGGCCGAGGCCCTGGCCGCCGCGCCGGCCCAACTCCAGACGGGGGCCGCCTGGCGCGCCGTCGGCGAGGTGGAGCACGGCTTCACCCACTTCACGCTCACCCTGCAGCTCTACCGCGCCGAGGGCGAGGCGTCCGGCGTGATCTGGACGCCCCGGGCCGGCCTCGACGCCCTGCCCAGCGTCTTCCTGAAAGCCGCCCGCGCCGGCCTGTCCAACCTGCTCTAGGCGCGCACCCAGGGCTTCAGCACTTCATAGACCGGCGGCGTGGTGGGCCCGTCGTGGGTGACGGCCAGGAGCTGGCGGCGGCGGGTGAGCTGGCGCACCGCGTTCTGCACCGAGGACTTGGAGAGGCCGGTCTCCAGGGCGATCCCCGCCAGGCTGGCGGCGAAGCGGCGTCGCCCGCCATCCGTCTTCCCCCACAGCCACAGATAGACCAGGAAGGCGGACGGGGCGTGGTCGTGCCCCACCAGGTCGCGCATCAGGACGTCCAGGACGTAGGGGTCCAGCTCGGTCTTTCGCGACATGATTGTTGCTATAGCAATCATTGGACGGATTGTCGCCGCCCCTCCAGGTCCGGCAAACCTCATGCGAGCAACCGGAGGCCGCCATGATCACCCACCTGAAGTTTGCCGGCATCCCCTGCCGCGACCAGGACCTGCAGCTGAAGTTCTGGACCGAGAAGATGGGCTTCCGCGTCGTCACCGACCAGCCGATGGGGCCACAGCGCTGGATCGAGCTGGCGGTCGGCGCCAGCCCGACCGGCGTCGTCCTCTTCACCCCCGAGGGTCATGAGGACCGGGTCGGGACCTTCTTCAACGGCTCCTTCGCCTGCGACGACGTGGAGGCGACCTACCGGCAGCTGTCCGAGCGCGGCGTGGAATTCCGCGGGCCGCCGGAGAAACAGCCCTGGGGGACCTTCGCCGCCTTCAAGGACCCCGAAGGCAACGAGTTCATCCTGAGCTCGCGCTAGGCGGCGCTAGGTCGCGTCCTCATGGAGTGGCTTGAGCGGCGCTCATGAGCGTCACACGCTCGCGCCCAGGGTGGTGAGAAGGTCGTCCAACGCGTCGAACTGCTCGGGCCACGCACCCGTGCTTTCGGAGGCGATGGCGCCGTCGAGCGCTTCCGTCGAGGGATAGAGGGCGTGCACGACGACCAGCGTCTTGCCGCCTTTTTCCTCGAAGGTCACCGTGGTCACGTGCCCGTCCTCATCTTCCTCATCGGTCCAGACGAGGCGGGAGGGCGGCGTGACTTCGATGTACCGGCCGAAGAAGGCCATGGGCTGTTCCGAGGCCGGGTGGCCGAACACGAAACGGTACGAGCCCCCCGTGCGGACGTCGATCTCGCAGGACAGGAAGGTCATGCCGAACGACTCGGGCGCCCACCACTGCATGAACAGCTCGGGCTTCGTCCATGCCTCGAACACGAGGCGCGCCGGCCCATCGAAGGTTCGCGTCGCGACGAGCTCTCGGTCCGACGTCCGTTCGACCGTTGTACGGCTATTCATCGACCTTCTCCTTCCGTTTCAAATCCTCGACAACCTTGTCCAAGGCGTCGAAGCGTGCGTCCCAAAGCTGGCGGCGCCCCTCGATCCAGCCGCCGCCTCGTCGAGCCCGCGCGACCCCAGCCTGCAGGTCCGCACGCGCCCAACCTTCTCCGTCGTGACGAGCCCGGCCTGCTCCAAGACACCCACGTGCTTCTTCATGCCCGTGAGGGTCATGTGGAACTTGTCGGCAAGCTCCGTGATCGAAGCATTCGAACGCCCGAGCTGCTCCAGAACCCCGCGCCGGGTGGCGTCGGAGAGCGCAGCGAACGAAGCGTCGAGGCGTGCTGTCGTATACTGTACCATCTGGTTCAGTGTTTAGCCGCAGACCAGCAACATTCAAGGGGGCGGTGAGCCCGCGCTGGAGGCGGACTTCCGAACGGAAGGAACGGGTCGAATGTGGACTTTCGCGCCGCGGCCGATAGCTGACCCGGCCGGACCTATGCGTACAGCCCCTAGGCGATCGCCTGGCTGCGGACCTTGGCGCGCAGGACGTCGATGGGGGCTAGGCCCTTGTCGGTCTGGAAGTGCCAGTAGGTCCAGCCGTTGCAGGCCGGCTGCGACTGCACCATGGCGCCGACCTTGTGGATCGACCCGGAGAGGTCGCCCACCACCAGGCTGCCGTCGGCGCGCACGCGCGCGGCATGGCGGCCCTTGTCGTCATAGAGCACGTCGCCGGCGCGCAGCAGGCCCGCCTCGACGATCTGGCCGAAGGGGATGCGCGGCTCCGACTTCTTGGAGCCGGTGACCGCCATCTCCTCGGCGGTCGCCGGAACCACCTTGGCGATGCGGTCCCTGGCGAGCTCGGCGTAGCCGGCCTCGCGCTCGATGCCGATGAACCGGCGGCCCAGGCGTTTGGCGGCCGCGCCGGTCGTGCCCGTGCCGAAGAACGGGTCGAGGATCACGTCGCCCGGCCGGGTCGAAGCCAGGATCACCCGGTGCAGCAGGGCCTCGGGCTTTTGGGTCGGGTGCGCCTTGACGCCGGCGGCGTCCTTCAGCCGCTCCTCGCCGGTGCACAGCGGCAGGTTCCAGTCCGAGCGCATCTGCAGCTCGTCGTTGGCCATCTTCATGGCGTCGTAGTTGAAGGTGTAGCGCTTGCCGCCGCGCGACTTGGCCGCCCAGATCAGGGTCTCATGGGCGTTGGTGAAGCGCGTGCCCTTGAAGTTCGGCATCGGGTTGGACTTGCGCCAGACGATGTCGTTGAGGATCCAGAAGCCCAGGTCCTGCAGGGTCGCGCCCACGCGGAAGATGTTGTGGTAGCTGCCGATCACCCACAGCGCCCCATCGTCCTTCAGCACCCGGCGGCATTCGGCCAGCCAGCCCTTGGTGAAGGCGTCATAGGTCTCGAAGCTGTCGAAGCGGTCCCAGTCATCGTCGACGGCGTCGACCTTGGAATTGTCGGGTCGCAGGAGATCGCCGCCCAGTTGCAGGTTGTACGGCGGGTCGGCGAAGACCAGGTCGACCGACCGGTCCGGCAGCTTCTTAAGCTCTGCCAGGCAATCGCCCACGATAATGTTGTCGATGGCGACACCCATGCCAGCCTCACACTCCAAGAGACCTGAATCCTGAGGCCCCTATGGTGAAGGCCAGGTTTCCGGACGTGGTGAACGAGAGCTTAACGCCGTCCCGGTCCGGCGGCCGGAAAGCTTTGAACTGAAGGTCGAATTGACGCAGGGGCGCGGCGCCGCACGCCTTTTGCCCGCGATACAGTGTAGGTGAGAAATTCGCCTGGTGGGGGAATCTGCGCCGGGCGGCCTCCTGACGCCAAAAAGCCTCGATGACCGACACGCCCGACGCCTCGGCCGAGCCCTTAACCCTAACGCCCGCCCAACGGCGGCGGCGGCGCTGGGCGCGCGTGCTCGCCCTGGCGGTGGGGACGCTCGCGGTCTGGCCTACGGTGCTGCAGATCGAGCCGCAGCGGCTGCTGGCGGAGAGCCTGGGCGTCGCGGGCGCGCCAGGCGGCGGCGGACCGGGCGGCGGCGCGCGGCGCGCTCACGCCCCGCGGCCCGTGCGGACGGCCCAGGCGCGCACGCCGGCCCCGGCGCCGACCTATGGCGCCCTGCGCGAGGCGCCGCCCAGCGAACTTGAGACCCTGGCGAACCTTCGCCAGAGCGGCGAGCAGAGCCCCTTTGCGTCGAACGTCCAGCTGGCCTCGCTGGAGCCCAGCCCCGACGAGGCCACGCCGCCGGCCGGCGGACTGCCGAGCGGAGATACGCCGCCGCTTAACCCGCCCCCGGCCAGTCCCAACCCCGCGGTCGGCTCGCCCCTGGTGGGCGGAGGCGTTCCACCGGTGACCGTCCCGCCGGTCGTGGTCATCCCGCCGATCACGCCGCCGCCGGTGACCACGCCCCCCGTGACGACGCCTCCGGACACCACACCGCCGGACACGACGCCACCGGTCGTGACCCCACCGGACGGTCCGCCGGGCGTGATCCCGCCGCCGGACGGTCCGCCTGTCATCGATCCGATCGGGCCGAGCGGCCCGGGCTTGCCGTCGGCGGCCCCGGAGCCGGCGACCTGGCTCTATCTGCTGCTGGGCGCGGGCCTCACCGGCGCGGCCCTAAGGACGCGGCGGGCTCAGCCGGCGACGGCCTTGCGGACCATCTCCAGGGCCTGATCGCGCGCCTCGCGGCTCGGCTGCTGCTTCGGCATCCGGTTCCAGGCGTCCAGGGCGGCCACCTTGTAGGCCTCCGCCAGCGTCGGATAGTTGAAGGTGTTCTCGACGAAGTAGTCGAGCGTGCCCTCCAGGTTCAGCACCGCCTGGCCGATGTGGATCAGCTCGGTCGCGCCTTCGCCCACGATGTGGACGCCCAGGAGGCGGCGGGTCTCCAGCGCGAACAGCATCTTCAGGAAGCCGGACGAGATGCCCATGATGTGGCCGCGGCTGGTCTCGCGGAACCGCGCCACGCCGCACTCGTAGGGGATGCCGCGCTCCTTGGCCTGCTCCTCGTTCATGCCGATGGTCGAGATCTCCGGCACCGAATAGATGCCATAGGGGAAGAACTCCGGCGCCCGGTGCGCCGGCTCGCCGAAGGCGTGGCAGGCGGCGATGCGGCCCTGCTCCATGGAGGTCGAGGCCAGGCTCGGGAAGCCGATGATGTCGCCCGCCGCATAGATGTGCGGGACGGCGGTCTGGAAGCTGTCCTTGTCGACGCTGAGCCGGCCGCGCGCGTCGGTCTCCAGGCCGCAGGCGGCGAGGTCGAGCGAGTCGGTGGCCCCTTCGCGGCCAGCGGAGAACAGCACCATGTCGGCGTGGATCTCGCGGTCGTCGGAGAGCTTCAGGTGGCAGTGCTGTGCGCCTACCACGTCGGCGGAGACCACCTTGGCCCCGAAGCGGACGATGACGCCGCGCTCGCGCAGATCGTGCAGGAACTCGTCGGCCAGCTCCCGGTCCAGGAACGGCATCAGGACGCTGTTGGGCTCGATCAGGGTGACCTTCACGTCCAGCGCCGAGAAGATCGAGGCGTACTCGACGCCGATCACGCTCGCGCCCACCACCACCAGCTGGCGCGGGATGCGCTCGATTTCGAGGATCTCGTCGCTATCGACGATGTTCTCGCCGTCGAAGCCGATGTGGACAGGGCGGAACGGCCGGGTGCCCACCGCCAGCAGGATCTTCTCGGCGGTGTAGTCGGCCACGCCGCCCGCCCCGAGGACGGCGATCGAGTGGGGCCCGGTGAAGCGCGCGACGCCTTCCACCGTATCCACGCCATTGCGGGCGAACTGGTGCTCCAGCACGTCGACCTCGTGGTCGAGGGTGATGTCGAGCCGCCGGCGCAGGTCCTCCGCGCCGATGTGCTGCTTGGCCCGGTAGGCGCGGCCATAGAAGCCGCGCTCGCGCCAGCCGGTGAGGTTCAGCACGGTCTCGCGCAGGGTCTTGGACGGGATGGTGCCGGTGTGCACCGAGACGCCGCCCACCCGGCGGCCGCGCTCGACGACCAGCACCCGCTTGTTGAGCTTGGCGGCCTGGATCGCGCCGCGGCGCCCGGCCGGCCCTGAACCGATGACGATCAGGTCGTAGTGATTGGTCTTGTCCAAGGCGTCCCCTCCCGGCGTTCTGCGGGCGGCGGAAACCATATCGCTCGGGTGTTAAGGTAAGCTTTGCCCCCGTAGAACAGCGTTGGGGAACGCCGTTCAGCCGCCCAGCCAGCGCACCTGCGCCCCGTGCGGATGGACCTCGGCCAAGAGGCGGTCTTCACCGCCGGGCCACAGCGTGAGGCGGACCTCCATGCCGGGGTTCGGCATCGGCGGCTCCATCCGCAGCCAGGCGAAGGGCGCTTGCGGCGTGGCGCGGGCGCCGATCTCTGCGATCAGGGCGCCCAGGGCCGCCCGGCTTTCCGGCGGCATGTATTGCCAGAAGACCGAGTGGTAGAGGACGCTCAGCGATCCCGGCTTCGGCGCGACCCGCGCGCGGACCCAGTCGACCGCGTCGGCCTCGTCCACCTTCACATCGTTGGCCAGCGCCAGCTGGATGGCGGCCCGCAGGCGCGCCAGGCGGTCGGCCTGGTCGGCCCAGACATAGGCCATCAACCGCCGTTGCCGGGCGGGATCGCGCAGGTCCGTGCGCCGCCGGTCGCAGGCGGCGCGCTCGGCGACCTCGATCCGGGCGTCCAGGGGCGGCAGGCCGCCTTGCCAGTCGGTGTCGATCTCGACCTCGGCGGCGGGATCGCCCCAGGCCGCCTCGCCCATATCCGCTTGATTGAGGCGATAGCGGTAACGGTCCCAGGAGAGGTTGAGGCCCGCGCTGGCGGCGATCTCGAAACAGCGCAGCGGCAGGCCGGTCGCCTTGGCCGCCTCCAGGAAGCCGCCGAGCAGGCAGGCCGAGCGGCGCACCTCGTTGGTCTGCGGCTCATGGGCCATGAAGGCCGCCAGCCGGTCATGGCGCTCGGCCATGGCTGCGCGGACCGCCGCCCAGATGGCCTCAGCGTCGAGAGCCGCATAGGCCCGGGCGGTGGCGGGATCGTCGCCGGAGAGCGCCAGCTCGTGCCACGACCCGATCAGCCGCAGGGGCGTGGCGGCGTCGAACTGGCCGCGCAGGTCGAGGCCGCTCCACGGCGCCAGCAGCGGCTTGACCGGCCCGTCCGCCAGCCAATCCTCCGCCGCCCGCTCCAGGAGGCCGCCGTTCAGTGGCGAGCCCAGCTGGCGGCAGATCCCGGCCTGCAGGCGCAGGGCGTTGACGACATCGGGGACAGGCGCGGTCTCGCTCATGGCCCCATCGCGCCGCCGCGCGGAGCCGTGGGTCAAGCTTGATTCAGCCGGTCAATCCTCGAAGGCGAGCTCGTCCTGCACGACCATCTCGCCCATCAGCGCCAGCTTCACCGGCGCCCAGCCGCGGCGGTGGATCTCGCAAGGCCCCAGGGTGCGCAGGGCCTCCACATGGATCTCGGCGTGGTAGCCCTTGTGGCGGGCGAAGCCGTAGCCGGGGTAAAGCCCGTCCATCTCCACCATCAGCCGGTCGCGGGCCACCTTGGCCAGGATCGAGGCCGCGGCGATGGACTTCGACTTGCCGTCGCCGCCGACCACCGTCTTCACCTCGCAGGGCAGGTTGAAGCGGTAGTTGCCATCCACCAGGGCGAAGGCCGGCGCCACCGAGAGGCCCTCGACCGCGCGGCGCATGGCCAGGCCGGCGGCGTGCAGGATGTTCAGCGTGGCGATCTCCTCCACGCTGGCGAAGGCCACGCACCAGGCCACGGCCTTGGCCTTGATCTCCGCCTCCAGCGCCTCGCGGGTCTTGGCCGACAGCTTCTTGGAGTCGTCGAGGCCTTTGGGGATCTTCTTGGGATTGAGGATCACCGCGGCGGCGCTGACCGGGCCGGCCCAGGGCCCGCGGCCGGCCTCGTCGACCCCGCAGACCGGGCCGCCGATGAAGGCCTTCTCCAGCAGGAAGGAAGGACCGCGCGCCATGGCTAGTCGGCGGTGTCCACGGCCACCACCTGCTGGGTGTGCTTGTTGAAGCTCACCCGCACCAAGGACGGCCCGTCGGTCTTGTCGGACGGGCGGTAGTAGGTGACGACCCAGACCTTGTCGTAGTCGGTGATCTGGGCCCGCCAGCCGGCGTAGGCGTCCATATGGCGGCGCACCAGCTCGGCGCGGGCCAGTTGGAAGGCCTTCTGCTGGTTGATCTCGCCGATATGCACCGGCCCCACGGTCTGCATGGACTCGCAGGCGCCGAGGCCGGCGCAGATGACGGCCGCCGCCAGGATCGTACGAACGCTCATCGGATCAACGCCTTCACTTGGTCATGGCGGAAGCAGCCGGTCAGGTGGTCGTTGACCATGCCCACCGCCTGCATCCAGGCGTAGACGATCACCGGGCCCACGAACTTGAAGCCCTTGGCCTTCAGCGCCTTGGAGACCTCGACGGCGAGCGGCGTCTGGGCCGGCACGTCGCCGATGCCGACCGCGCCGGTCTGCACCGGCTTGCCGTCCACGAAGCCCCAGCAGAACTGGGAGAAGTCCTCGCCGGCGTCCCTCATAGAGAGATAGATCTTGGCGGACTGGATCGCGGCGTCGATCTTGGCGTTGGAGCGGACGATCCCGGCGTCGGCCATCAGCCGCTCGCGGTCCGCCGCGCCATAGGCCGCCACCTTCTCCGGATCGAAGTTGTCGAAGGCCGCGCGGAAGGCCTCGCGCTTGCGCAGGATGGTGATCCAGGCCAGCCCCGCCTGGAAGCCGTCCAGCACCAGCTTTTCCCACAGAGCGCGGGGATCGTATTCCGGCACGCCCCATTCGGTGTCGTGATAGGCCTCGTAGAGCGGGTCGCCGGCCATGCCGCGCCAGCCGCATCGGATCGGGGTGTCGCTCATGGGCGCACTCTTCTCCTGGCCGCCGCGCCGAGACAAGGGCGAGATCGTACGATGAGCTTCGAAGGCTTCGAACTGTCACAGATCGCTGTGGATGGGGTGAGCCTGCGGGTGCGCCGCGGCGGATCCGGCCCGCCGATCCTGCTGCTGCACGGCTATCCGCAGACCCACATGATGTGGGGCCGGGTCGCCGACGGGCTCGCCAAGGACTTCACCGTGGTGGCCTGCGACCTGCGCGGCTATGGCGGCTCGACCCCGCCCGCCGACAGCGACGACCACGCGACCTATTCCAAGCGGGCCATGGCCAAGGATGCGGTCGCGCTCATGCAGGCGCTGGGCTTCGACCGCTTCGACTTGGCCGGCCATGACCGCGGCGGCCGCGTCGCCTACCGCCTGGCGCTGGACCACCCGCAGGCGGTGCGGCGGTTGTCCGTCCTCGACATCATCCCCACCGGCGAGGTCTGGAGCCGCGCCGACGCCCGCTTCGCCCTCGGCTATTGGCACTGGCCGTTCCTGGCCCAGCGGGCGCCGGGGCCCGAAACCATCATCGGGCGCGATGCCGAGCACTTCTTCTTCGAATTCCAGTACCGCGCCGCGCTCGCCGCCTTCGCCCCCGATGCGCTCGCCGACTATCGCGCGGCGCTGGCCAGGCCCAGCGTCATCCACGCCATCTGCGAGGACTACCGCGCCGGCGCGACCTTCGACCGGCGGCTGGACGAGGAGGACCGCAAGGCCGGGCGCAGGATCGCGGCGCCCACCCAGGTGCTGTGGGGCGCCAAGGGCGCGCTGGCCGCCTGGTACGACACCCTCGCCATCTGGCGCGACTGGGCCGACGACCTGCGCGGCGAGGCCATCGACTGCGGCCACTTCATCCCGGAGGAGAAGCCCGCCGAGACGCTGGCCGCCCTAAGCCGCTTCCACGCCGAGGGCCGCTAGGAACCAGGCCGGCCGTTCCAGGGTCACGGGCCGTCCGTCGACAGTGAGGCTCGCGCCCTCCGCCCGGTCCAGCCGCATCAGGGCGATGGCGCGGCCCTCGCCCGCCGAGGTCACCACGCCGGCGCGCAGCTCGCCCGACAGCACCTCGGCGCCGACGGCCGGCGGCGGGCCGGCGAAGGCGATGGGCAGCATGCGGCTCTTCACCTGGCCCCGGCGCTTCATCCGCGAGGTGGTCTCCTGGCCGACGAAACAGCCCTTCTGGAAGGCGATCCCGTTCAGCAGGTCGAAGTTGGCCTCGATCGGATAGGTCTTGTCCGAGCCCCAGTCCGCCGGGCCGGGGACGCCGAGCGTGAGCTTGGCCGCGTCGCGGGCGGATTCGTCGGCGAGGATCGCGCCGGGCGGCGGCTCCGCGCCATAGCCGCGCCAGCCGAGGGCGGGGAGGCGCGGGTCCCTCACAAACCCGCTCGTTCCCGCGAAGGCGGGAACCCTAGCTGAGTCGAGGGCGGCCGAGGCGCCGCTTGGATCCCCGCCTGCGCGGGGATGAGCGGCGTAAAGAATGCTCACCGCCGTCTCGTCCGCCGCGATCTCCACCTTCGCCCGCAGGCGGTACATCGCGAGCCGCTGGAGGATCGCCGCGCGGTGCTCGGCCAGGACGTCCAGCCAGCACCCGTCCTCGCGCCCCACCACGAAGAGGTCGTAGAGCAGCCGCCCCTGCGGCGTCAGCAGCGCCCCGAACCGGGCCTCGCCGGGGGCGAGCGTCTCGACGTCCTGGGTGATCAGCCCCTGCAGGAAACCGCGCCAATCGGGGCCGGAGACGGCGATCAGGGCGCGGCTTTTCAGCGGGGCGTAGGTCAGGGACTCGGTCATCACACTTAATTTGGGGCGTCCGGCGGTGGAGCGCCAGCGGCGGGCGGCCTATAGAGGGTCGATGGCCCGCGGCGCGTTTCCGATCCTCTTCATCACGTCCAACCGCATCGGCGACGCGGTTCTGTCCTCGGGCCTCGTCAAACGGCTGTCCGACGAGATCCCCAACGCCCGCTTCACTATCGTCGCGGGTCCTGCCGCGGCCCCGCTCTTCGAAGAGGTCCCGGCGCTGGAGCGGATCATCATCCTGACCAAGGCCAAGGGCCGCACCCACTGGTTCGAACTCTGGCGGGAGGTGCGCGGCGCGCGCTGGGGCCTGGTGGTCGACCTGCGCGGTTCAGGCCTGTCGCGGTTCATCTCGACGAAGCGCCGGGCGATCTGGCGCAAGGGCTCCGGCCCGCCTGCGCACAAGGTGCTGGAGGCCGCGCGCATCCTGAAGATCGAGGACGACCCCGCGCCGCCCTACATCTTCACCTCCCCAGAAACCGAGGCCCGCGCCGATGAACTCACCGCCGGCGTCGGGCCGATCCTGGCCCTGGCGCCCGCCGCCAACTGGCTGGGCAAGACCTGGCCGCTGGAGCGCTTCAGCCGGGTGGCCATGCGCTTGCTCAACGACGGCGGGGCCATGCAGGGCGGGCGGCTGATGGTGCTGGGCGGGCCGGAGGACGCCAAGCTGGCCAAGGGCCTGCGCGACGTGGTCGGCCGCCACCAGTTCATCAACCTGACCGAGGACATCGACCTCCTGACCGCCTACGCCTGCCTGAAGCGGGCGCGGCTGTTCATCGGCAACGATTCGGGGACCATGCACCTGGCCGCCGCGGCGGGGATCCCGACCCTCGGCCTGTTCGGCCCCTCCGACGAGCAGCTCTACGCCCCCTGGGGCGAGGCCACCCGGGTGGCGCGCGGCCCGCGCACCTACGAGCAGATCCGCGCCGTTGACCCGGGCTTCGGCCAGGCGCTCTGTCACATGATGGACCTCACCGTCGAGACGGTGGGCGACGCGGCTGAAGAGCTGCTGGCGGCAACCCAGGAAGAGATGGCAGAGACCCCAGATGCCTGAGACTTACGACCTGATCGTGCGCGGCGGCGAGGTGGTCAACCACGCCGGCCGCGGCCTGGCCGACGTCGGCGTGCGCGGCGGCAAGATCGCCGCGGTGGGCGACCTTGGCCAGGCCTCCGCCGGCGAGGTGTTCGACGCCTCGGGCCTGACGGTGATGCCCGGCGTCATCGACACCCAGGTCCACTTCCGCGAACCGGGCCTCGAGTGGAAGGAAGACCTGGAGACCGGCTCCCGCGCCGCGGTGCTGGGCGGCGTCGTCGCGGTGTTCGAGATGCCGAACACCGAGCCCACCACCACCGACCCTGACGCGCTGGCCGACAAGCTCAGCCGCGCCAAGGACCGCATGCACTGCGACCACGCCTTCTATGTCGGCGGCACGCACGAGAACGCCGCCTGGCTGGGCGAGCTGGAACGCCTGCCCGGCTGCTGCGGGATCAAGGTGTTCATGGGCGCCTCCACCGGAACCTTGCTGGTGCAGGACGACGAGGGCATCGAGCAGGTGCTGCGCCACGTGAACCGCCGCGCGGCCTTCCACTCCGAGGACGAATACCGCCTGGCCGACCGCCGGCCCCTGGCCCGCCAGGGCGACTGGACCAGCCACTATGAGGTGCGCGACGCCCAGTCGGCCATCCAGTCCACCGAGCGGCTGGTGCGCATCGCCACGGCCCTCGGCAAGCGCATCCACGTGCTGCACGTCACCACCAAGGATGAGGTCGCCTTCCTCGCCGCCCACAAGGACGTCGCCAGCGTCGAGTTCACCCCGCAGCACCTGACCCTGGAAGGCCCCGAGGCCTACGAGCGGCTGAAGGGCTACGCCCAGATGAACCCGCCGATCCGCACCGCCGAGCACCGCGCCGCGCTCTGGGCTGGCCTGGCCAGCGGGGTCGCCGACGTGCTGGGCTCCGACCACGCCCCGCACACCAGCGAGGAGAAGGCCCGGCCCTACCCGGCCTCGCCCTCCGGCATGCCCGGCGTGCAGACCCTGCTGCCGGTGATGCTGACCCACGTCGCCGAGGGCCGGCTGACCCTGGAGCGCCTGGTCGACCTCACCAGCCACGGCGCCAACCGCCTGTTCCAGCTCGCCGACAAGGGGCGCCTGGCCGAGGGCTACGACGCCGACCTGACCATCGTCGACCTCAAGGCCCGCCGCACCATCCGCCACGACATGATGGCCAGCCGCGTCGGCTGGACCCCCTTCGACGGCATGGAAGCCAAGGGCTGGCCCATGGCCACCATCATCCGCGGGACCGTGGTCATGCGCGACGGCGAAGTGACGGCCCCGCACCTGGGCCAGCCGTGCCGGTTCCAGGAGACCTTGGTGAGCTGAGGGGGCGTGGGTTGGATCTGCATCTGACTCACTGTTGGCTTCGGACCGGTCCGCTTCCGGTAACCTTGCCGGACGCCCGATGTACTGGTGCGATTTCGCTCCCTCCGCGATCAGGCTGAAATCACAAAGTGAGCCGCGCAGTTGACTTTCTGGCGATCTAGAACATATGGGGAACGGTTGTTGTCATGCTAGCATCCGGCTGCCGTTGATTCTGGATCGAGGTAACGCTTGGGCGAGGAGGAAGGGAAGGAAGTCCGGCCGTGGGGTCGCTTGCTGTTGCTGGGAGCGTGCATCGGCATCCTGACCACTGTTGTTGCGCTCGTTTTCTATGTGAACGTCTGGCCCCACCAGCTGAGGGCGAACGGCATGTCCTACGCCGAACTCGTCACGGTCATCCTCACTGCGCTTGGCGTCATGCTCGCAGTCCTCGCGTTGTTCGTCGCGGCGCTAGCTGTCTGGGGGATCACGGCTTTTCAGCGAATGGTCCGTGACGGGGTGCTGTTCGTCCTCGACTACGAGCGTCAGAACGCGGACCTGTTGCTTCACCAAGCGGTGATCGAACGCCGCGCGGAAAGCCGCACCTCCGTTGTCGGTCAGAAAACGGCGACGCTCCACCTGCGTCATCAAGTCAGCCCAGCAGGGCTCTTCAGATGGTCCGACACCCCCACTTTGCAGCGTCCTGAGGCTGCCGTCGGCCGCGCTTTCCCAGACTTCCACACCGTCGAGATTGAGACTTGGCACGGCGGCCAGATGGCGCGTCGCTAGGACAAGCACTGTGCAATCGAAGTGGGCGCGGTAGACGGCCAACTGCACCGGCAGGCGGCGGAGCGTGTCCAACTCACTCTTGATCTCGACACCAATCAGCCGATCAGACAGCGCGGCCAGATCGGTGCGAACGCCGGTGCGGCCTAGGCAAAACTCACTCGCCAGCGTCGACCGTCGGTCAATTCGACCCTGCAGTTTCAGCCTATTGAGAACGGCCGCCTTGATCTCGGCTTCACCGATCCGCTGTTTTTTCAGTGACTTGGTCAACTTTTGGTCGTCTGCAGGTTTGGATGGAGAGGGAATTGCTCGAACACCGCTGCCTCACTCCGCAAATGCCGCGCCGGGAGAAGCACAAGGCCCAAGGAGCGCGCATCGACAACAGCGGCCAGCCTGGACGTGAACGGAAATCGGAGTCTTATCCACGGCTTTTGACGGCTAGAGGGTGGCGCGTCCCCAAGGTCCACTTTCCCGACGTCATGCCGATGGCCGCTGTTGGCGCATCGCGGACCTCCACCACCTCCAAAATCCTTGACATTGGCCTTGATCTATGTTCCCTTTTTGTTCATGTCGGACGCAGCGGCCAGGCAGGAACGGGCGGAGCAGATGTTGGGCGAGCTCGCCGAGCTTGGCCTGATGCTGGCCCGCGACCTGGCGGTGGCCGCGCGGGCGGCGGAGGCGCCGGAGGAGAAGGCGGCGCTGGTGGGCGCGTTCCAGAAGACCTCGCGCACCGTGCGCCTGACGCTGGCCCTCGACTTCAAGCTGGCGCGGGACGCTGAGGCCCAGGCCGCCGAGGCGCGCTTACGCGAAAGTCAGATCCTGCAGGCCGCCGAGGCGGCGCGCCGCCCTCTGACTGAGCCCACGCCCACCGAAAACCAGAAGCGCCGGGTGCGCAATGTGCTGAACCGCCTGCTCTGGACCGAATCCGAGGGCGACCAGGAGGAGTACGAGGTGCTGGTCGAAGACCTCGACGCCCGCCTCTACGAAGCTGAGGACACGCCCGGCTTCGCCGAGATGCCCATCGAGGTCCTGGCGGGCAAGCTGGCCGCCGACATGCGCCTCTCCGGCGAGTTGGTGGTCACCACCGCCCAAACCTTGGCCGAGGGGACCTTCACCCCGGCCAACGCGTCGGCCCCGCCCCTCGCCGACACGGGCTGACGCGCCGCTCATCCCGGCGAAGGCCGTGCCCCAAGCTGACTCGCCATCCAATTCGGTTCCTCCTCCCCTTGTGGGAGGAGGTGGCCTGCGGAGCAGGTCGGAGGTGGGGTCCCTCCAACCTCTCGGGGACGAATTGAACCGCCGTATCGCGCGGATGGCGGGGTGCAACCCCACCTCCGTCAGCCTCCGGCTGACACCTCCTCCCACAGGGGGAGGAGGATCACCCTGCCGCCGGCTTGGCCGTGAATGTCGATGGCCCCTGCGCCAACCCCAACTCCGCCCGCAGCTTCTTGGTCAGCTTGGCCGCGATCAGCGAATGCGCCGTGCGGATCCAGTCCTGGAGGTCCTCATCCGGCGCGCCGTCGAGATCGACGTTCACCCACTGGCCCTTGGCGCAGTAGGGCGCCTGGCGGCCGGGGCCGTCCTCGGTCAGCACCACGAAGCCGATCTCGGTGACCTTGAAGGAGATCCCACCGGTCAGGCCGCAGATGGCGAACACCTTGCCGCCCACCTTGTAGACGTCGGAGCCGCCCCACTGGACCACCTTGGTGGCCGCCGGCAGGGCCATGGCGAAGGCCTCGATCTCCTCGCGGCTCACGGGCGCGCCTTAAACCTCGACGCCCACGCCGGCCGGGCAGGCCACGCCGGTGCCGCCGACGCCGCAATAGCCGTCCGGGGTCTTGGCCAGGTACTGCTGGTGGTAGTCCTCGGCGAAGTAGAACTCGCCGCCCGGCGCGATCTCGGTGGTCACCCTGCCGAAGCCCTGGGCGGCCAGCGCCTGCTGGTAGGCGTCCTTCGAGGCCTTGGCGGCCATCTCCTGGGCGTCGTTCTGCGGATAGAGCCCCGAGCGGTACTGGGCGCCGATGTCGCCGCCCTGGCGCATGCCCTGGGTCGGGTCGTGGTTCTCCCAGAACACTTTCAAGAGGTCGTGATAGCTGACCACCCGCGGGTCGTAGACCACCAGGACCGCCTCGGTATGGCCGGTGCGGCCGGTGCAAACCTCCTCGTAGGTCGGATTGGGGGTCAGCCCGTTCACATAGCCCGCCGCCGTCGTCCACGCGCCGGGGACCTGCCAGAACAGCCGCTCGACGCCCCAGAAGCAGCCCATGGCGAAGACCGCTGTCTCCAGGCCGTCCGGGTATGGCCCCTTCAGCGGATGGCCGTTCACGAAGTGGACCCGGGCCGTCGGGATCGGGTGCGCCCGGCCCGGCAGGGCGGTGGCCTCCGTGGGCATTTCCAGGGTCTTGCGTCCGAACATGGGGCCTCCTTGCGGTCGCGCTGCAAGATAGGACCCGGCCGCGCGTTTTGCACGGGCGCGAGTGGGTGACGTTGGGTCAATTCCGTGCCAGGGTGACGTAGAGGGAAGGCGCTCAGGAGACGAGCCTATGCGACGTGCGTTGAAAGCAATCCTGGCCGGTGCAAGCCTGGCGGTGCTGGCGGGCGGAGCCGCCCTGGCGAGCGGCGGCGGCGGCGGCGGCATGCCCGCGGGCGGCGGGTCCGGCATGCCCGGCGCCTCGGCGCCCAGCTACGATCCGGCCGCCGAATACGCCAAGGCGATCACCGCGCTGAAGGCCAACAACTACAAGGACGCCGACCGCGCCGCGGGCCACGTCACCGAGGCCGTGCCGACCAATCCCGACGGCTGGCGCCTGCTGGGCGCGGCCAAGGCCGGCGAGAACGACTGGAAGGGCTCGCGCCGGGCCTATGAGAAGGCCGTGAAGCTGACGCCGGACGATCCTGGCTCGCACGCGGGCCTGGGCCTGGCGCTGGCCAACCTGAAGGACCCCAAGGCGCAGGCCGAGGCCGACTGGCTGAAGGCCAAGGCCCAGGCCTGCGGCGACAGCTGTCCCGACGCGGCGCGCCTGAAGACCTTCTCCAGCGCGGTGGAAAGCGCCATGAACCCGGCCGCGGCCGGCGCGCCCAAGCCCAGCGCCATGCTCGACCGCTCGCTGCTGTTCGGCGGGGCCAAGGTCGGCGACGCGGCCTACGTCCAGGCGGTCAGCCTGATCAACGAGCGGCGCTACGACGAGGCCTTGGCCTCGCTGGCCAGCGCCCAGGCGGCCTTCGGCCCGCACCCGGACATCCTGACCTACGAGGGTTACGCCTGGCGCAAGAAGGGCGACTACGCCCGGGCCGAGGCCTTCTACCGCCAGGCCCTGGCCATCGCGCCCAACCACATCGGCGCCACCGAATACTATGGCGAGCTGAAGGTGGCCCGCGGCGACATCGCCGGCGCGCGGCTGATGCTCGCCAGGCTGGACAGGATCTGCGTCTACGGCTGCGCCGACGCTGAGGAGCTGCGCCGTTGGATCGACGCCGGCGGCGACCCGCAAAAGAACTAGCCGGGCCGCTGCTCGCCGGCCTGCTGCTGGCGGGCGGCGCGATCCCGGCCGCGCTGGCCGCCCTCGGTGACGCGCCCCTGAAGGCGATGCTGTGGGTGGCGAAGGGCGCCGATCCTGCTCGTGCGCTCGGCACGGTCCCGACGGAGTGCCTGAAGGTCCCGGCCGACCGGGCGCTCGCCGCCAGCGTCGAGATCGGCCGCGCCGCCTTCCGCACCCAGGTGCTGCTGGGGGGCCAGGCGGCGCGGGCGGGGATCACCTGCGAGACCTGCCACCGGGGCGGCCGGGCCAATCCGGACTTCCAGTTCCCGGGCGTCTCCGGCGCGCCGGGCACGGCTGACGTGACCAACTCGCTGTTCTCGACCCATCGGGGCGACGGCGTCGACAATCCCAAGCCCATCCCTGACCTCGCCGGGCCGAAGGCGGCGCTGAAGGTCGACCAGGACCCGGCCGCGGGGAAGCTGCAGCCCTTCATCCACGGCCTGGTGACGGAGGAGTTCGACGGCCCGGAGCCGACGCCGGCGGTGATGGCGGGCCTGACGGCCTACGTCCGCGCCCTCGACCCCGCCGCCTGCCCCGCCCAGCCGCGCGAGCCGATGAGCGTGGCGCTCCTTATGTCCGACGCCCGCCGCGCGCTGACGGCGGCTGAGGGCGCGGCGGCCGAGGGCGACGCGCCCACGGCCATGCTGATGGTCGCCGCCGCCCGCAGCCGCCTGGGCCTGATCGACGAGCGCTACGCCGCGCCCGCGCTCGCCCAGCCCCGCGCCGACCTGCGCGCCGCCGACCGCCGGCTGGCCGGCGTCCAGGCGGCCCTGCACGAGCGCCGCGTCGATGAGGCCCGGGACGGCCTCGCCGCCTGGCTCGCGGGCTCCCGGCGGCTGCAGGCGGCGCTCACGGCGCATCAGGCGGCCTCGCTGTTCGATCCAGGACGCCTCGCCCAGGCGGCCAAGCGCCGCTTGCCCGGCTAGGTCCCCTCTCGTATATGACGCCCCTTCCGCCGCGGGCGCGCCCACGGACGGATAAGGTGAGGTGGCCGAGTGGCTGAAGGCGCACGCTTGGAAAGCGTGTTTACGGGAAACCGTAACGAGGGTTCGAATCCCTCTCTCACCGCCACTCCTTTTGGCTCAACCGTCTCTCGCAAGTGCGTCACGCCAGAAGCCGCGGATTTGTCGGCCTAATTTCCCACGACGCCGGAATCCTCAATCCCCTTTCAGCGGCCACAACCCGGCGGACCTGGGCTTTCATAGGGCCGCGTCTCCACTCGCCACAGATGCACTCCGGATTCCCGCGAACAGGGAAATTAACCGGGAATGTTTTCGCGAAATCCGCCTGGGTGCGCCGGCGCGTGCGCGGAAGTTTTGAATATCCAACAAGTTACTGGAGCACCCCCGGGGTCGGGCACGAAAATAACCGGGAAATTTTATGATGGGATCAGGGATTTATTGCGCCCTAACCGCGAATGGACGGCCCATCATCGAAGCCGAGCGCGCGGCGCTGATCGACCCAAGCCAGGGGGATCTTCATGTTGATGAGCTGCTGCAGGACGAGTCCCGCGGGCTGCGTTCCAAGGATTATCGCCCGTTGTATGTCAGGTGCGAGAAACGCAAGCGGGGTTAGGCGCCGGATGTAGGAATCGGCGGCCGCGCGCGCCGATCGAAGCGCGTCAACGTGGGTCGTAGGGGCGGCGTTGTGTTTGAGCTGCCAAGTGTGCGCCAGGCGCAGCGCCTTCACCATCGCCGCATCCGGTCGGGCGGGAGCGCCGACGGTGCTGCCGGATGGGGAGACCATCCATGTTCTCCCTCCACGAAAGACAGGTCGCACGGCGATCCTGAGCACCCATTCGTCGGCGTGTTCGTCATTCGGGTCGAGCCTATCCCCGCGGGGTAGCTGCGCGCGCCTAAAGTCGATTTCGCCGATGGCTCCTGAGACAACGACCTTCAGCGCAGCGCTAAGCATCTCGACCCGGATGACGTGGTCAAGGGGGTCGCGCGACGCAGCGTCGAGGATGCGCTGGATACGATCCCGCAAGAGGGCTTCAATGGGCTTAGCTGCCACCCTGTGGAGGTTGGGCTGGGGATCAGCGTCGCCGGCGCGCGGCCCGCTCGACACGTAGTAGCGGTAGACCCGATTGCGCTTGGCGTAGGTGAACGTCGGCGTCATCGGCCCACCGCTCGCATCAAAAATCCGGCCGCGCAGAGGCGACGCGCCCGCTCGAGTGGATCGCGACGTCCGCGCGACGGCGTTGTCGCTCAGCCGCTGCTGGACGGCGTGGAAGGTGGCTTCGTCGATGATCGCCGAGTGCAGCCCTGGATGGGAGGTCTCCTTGTGGGGGATCCTGCCGACGTAGGTCTGATTGCGAAGAAGATGAAACAGCGCGCCGCGGCTAAAGCTATGGCCCCCGATGACCCTGCCCTTCCGCGTCGTCCACGATTTTGACCGGCGTCCATCGCGGTCTAGCTCCGTCTTCAATTCGTCGACCGAGCCAAGTTCGAGATAGCGCTGGAAGATGTGCCGCACGCGCTCAGCTTCGTCGGTGTTGACCACCAGCTGTCGGTCTTTCACGTCGTAGCCGAGTGGAAGACAACCGCCCATCCACATACCCTTGGCCTTGGATGCGGCGATCTTGTCCCTGATGCGCTCGCCCGTGACCTCCCGCTCGAATTGGGCAAACGAGAGCAGCACATTGAGGGTAAGACGGCCCATGGACGTGGTGGTGTTGAACGCCTGGGTGACCGAAACGAACGAGACCCCGCGAGCGTCGAAGGCCTCTACGATCTTCGCGAAATCGGCCAGCGAACGGGTGAGGCGGTCGACCTTGTAGACGACCACCACATCCACCAAACCTCGATCGATATCGGCGAGCAGCGACTTCAGGCCGGGCCGGTCCATCGACCCTCCCGAAAAGCCGCCGTCGTCATACGGCCGTTTGCTGGCCGACCAGCCCTCCCCGGCCTGGGAGAGCACGTAGGCTTCACAGGCTTCCCGCTGGGCATGGAGGGAGTTGAAGGATTGGTCCAGGCCTTCCTCGGAGCTCTTGCGCGTGTAGATGGCGCAGCGGAGGCGCTGAGGTCTCACGTGGGCAGGGGCGCCGACCATCAATCAGTCCCCGATACGCGCAGGCCAAAAAATCGCGGGCCATTCCATCGGGAGCCAGAGATCTGGCGAGCTACTGCTGAGAGGCTCCGGTACCGCTTCCCTTCGTATAGGAAACCGTCAGGCAGAACTTCGGCCACATGGGCGCGCCCCTGCCACTCGCGCGTGAGGCAGGCGCCCACCTGCAGAACCGGCCGTGTCGCCACGCGGGTTGAGCGGAGCGCCCGGCGTGTTTCGGCATCGAGTCCGCCGCACATCTCGGCCTGAATCCGCCACGCCAGAATTCGCCGCAGGAGATCGACGGAGCGAACCTTCGGGGGCGGTCCGATCCGCCGCCGCCACTCGTCCCGCAGGGCCTCGAGATCCATGACTTCCAGGGCTCGGGCGTCCAGCGTGGCCCGCTCCATCGGTCCCTGCATTAGGAAGCCGCCGGGGCGCTGATGCGGTAGGTGCGCGCACCATCGGTCTTCAGTGAAACGACCTCGAGACCCAGCTTCCGTTTGACGGCCCCGGCGATGACGCCGCGCACGGAGTGGGCCTGCCACCCGCTGGCGGTCATCATCTCCGTCAGCGTTGCGCCCTGCGGGCGGGCCATCAGCGTCACCAGTTGGCCGAGCTTACCCTTCGGGATCTCGATGGCGGGCGCCGGCGCGGGGTTTGCAGCCCGCGGCTTGCGGGCGCGGGCCTTGGCTTCAGGGGTATTGGGCATGGACTTGTCCTTCGTCTTCGCGGCCAGCGCCAATCGCCGCCGCTACCGAAGCGAGCCCGGCTTGGCCGGGCGTAGGGACAAGCCACTGACGCTCTCTTGCGGGCTGAAGTCCAGTCTGTACCGGGCAAGAAAAAGGGGCGGCCGAAGCCGCCCCTGGAGACTGTTGGAAAACGTGATGCCGCTACGTGCTTTCAGGGGGCTTTCGCGGGCGCTCCGGCTTCCCGCGCGCAGCCTCCTCTTCAAGCAAATCGGTGAGCTTCGCCGCTAGCTCTAGGCGCTCCTTCTTTTCGGCTTCCTGCTTCCTGATCTCCGCAGCGGTCAAGGGGCGCTCGCCGAGTGCGCGTTCGGCATCGTTTCGAAGCTTAAAGACCGTTACTGCTGCCTTGTGGTCACCCGCCAACGCGTTCTTCACCAAATTAACCAGGATGCCGTCCTCGACCGTCATCCGCTTGCCCTCGTCGTTCCTAGTGTTGAGCTTGCGGTTCAGGATCTTGATAACGGGATGGACCTTCGGCTTCTTTGGTCGGCCATAAGGGTTGCGGGAGGGCTCCCCCTTTTTGAATCGCGTGTGCTTCGGCGGATGCCGATAGCCCACATAGTCTCCGTCGTCGTCACCATCACGCATCTGCGGCTAGCCGCGCGCGGCCCCTCTCCAGCTGGGTCTGGGTGAAACTCTGGCCAGTCTCGGCGTGTAGCGCCAAGCCGCCGGTGAGATCCTGCCAGCGGCTGATCGCGAGGTCGACGTAAAGGGGGTCGATGTCGACGCCACGGAATACGCGGCGTGTCCGCTCGGCGGCAATCAGGCTGGTGCCGGAACCCAGAAAGGCGTCCAGGACTACCTCGCCCGGCCTGGTGACGTCCTTGATGGCGTCGGCGACCAGGCCCACCGGCTTTACCGTCGGGTGGAGCGCCAGGTCCTGGGCACGGGCCCCGAAGGCGTTGACCGAAGCGTACTCCCACACGTTGGTGCGATTGCGGCCATGCTTGCCCAACTCGACGTTGTTGCGGTGAGGCGCCTCGCCCACCCGGTAGACAAAGACCAGCTCATGCTGAGACCGGTAAAGTCCGCCCATGCCAGCGTTGGACTTCACCCAGACGCAAAGGGTGAGGCGCTGGCCGTAGATCGAATTGCAGGCCTGCGTCAGCTCCTCGATGTGCGGATGGTCCATGCAGACGAAGTGGACGGCGCCGTCGCGGGAAACCGCGACGCAGGCGCCCAGCGTGGCCTTCAGGAAGGCCATGAACTCACTTGAACTCATCTCGCCGGAGGCTAAGGCGAACTCCCGGTGCTTGATCGCGCCCTTGCCGCCAGCGTGGCCGTTCACCTTGACGTTGTAGGGCGGGTCCAGGAAGGCCGCGTCCGCCGTCACGCCCGCCATCAGCTTGGCCATAAGCTCGCGATCTCGGACATCGCCGCAGGCCAGCCGGTGTTGATTAAGGCGCCAGATGTCGCCCGGCCTGGATATCGCCATTTCCGAGACCTCGGGGATCTGGTCGTCGTCCGGGTCGTCGTCCATGCGTAGGATGTCGATCTCGCCGGTCGAGAAGCCGGTGAGCTCGAGGTCCAGGCCCTCTAGCTCGATGGTCTCCAGCTCCAGGCGCAGCAGATCTGGATCCCAGGCCGAGTTCTGGGCGATCTTATTGTCCGCGACCCTGAGCGCCGCCTTTTGGGCCTCGCTAAGACCGCGCAGCTGAATCGCCGGCACTGTCTCGATCTTTAGCTGCTTGGCGGCCAAGAGCCGGCCGTGGCCAGCGATGATGACGTCGTTCTCATCGTGCAGGATCGGGTTTGCGAAGCCCGCCTCGCTGATGCTGGCGACAATTTGCGCGACCTGCTTCTTCGAATGGACGCGCGCGTTGTTGGGGTGGGGTTTTAGCTCCTCCACCCGCCTATAGATTAGCTCAAGAGCCACGCCGTACTCCCTCCAGGTCACGACCCCGACGGGGTCAGGTGAAGGCCTCGAAATGAGGCCGAGAAACTTGACCCCTCGCGGGGTCCTCCTCCTTGGCAGGGTGATTTCAATGTAGGCGACAGAACGCCGATTTGGAATGGCTAGGCTTGGCGCGACGCAAGGATTTCCATGGCCTGGGCGAGCGCCATAATGTCGCTACCGGCTTCATGGAGACGCCGGGCGAGCCCTGAATATCCGTCGGCGGGCGGCGCCGCTGCGACGGCGCTCTCGTCCTCCATGATCCCGGCGATGGCGACGGAAATCACTTCGAGCGCGTGATCAAGGTCGCCCTGGCTCATCGCACCTTCTCGATCAGCCAGGCGAAGAGACCGGCCTTGATCGCCTGCTCGGTGAGGGTCTCACCCAGCCAAAGATGGACGCCGGGCTGCTGGGCTTCGAGCCGGCCTTTCGGCGAATGGCAGACGAAGAACATCCGGTCGAGGCCGGAGGCGGCGAAGCGGTCGAGGTAGTCGTGCAGCACCACTGGTGTGGCGGCCGACTTCACCTGGACAAAGGCGCGCTCGCCGGTGGCCGCCTGTTCAAGGATGAGGTCGCTGTCGGCCTGCTCGCTGCCGCCGACGGCGGACACGCGCCGCCAGCCGCTGGCGGCGAAGATCAAGTCGACCATCAGCTCGAAGTCTCGCCAGTCCAGAGCTTGGATCAGGCCACGGGCTGCGGCGTCAGCTCTTTGGCCGCGGCCTGGCCTCGTGCGACCAGCGGATCCTCGACGCCGTTCAGGCGACGCAGGAGATAGTCAGCCTCGCCGACCTGGCAGATGGTCTGCTGATAGGCGGCGACCTTGGTGAGGCGCGTCGAGAGCCGCGCTAAATCCAGTCGCTCACCCGTTAGGCTCTTGTCACTCCAGCCGCCGATGGTGCGGCGCTGACGAGACCCTCGGCCTGCCTGGTCGAGCGCCGTCACCTCAGGCTCGGCGAAAGCCCACCACAGCCGGCCCTGGCCGATCGTCACCCAGAGGCAATCGGCGCCTTGCGCATAGAAGTCTCGGACCTCCCGGATGAAGCTTTTGGCCTTGCCGGGCGAGCGGCCTTCCGCAACCAGCGACTGCTCGGCAAGGTCCCAGCGACCAGCCGTCGCAAGCTCGTGCGGAACATTTTCGTAGCCCAGCTCGACCAATCCTTCGGCCAGGCAGCGCTCCAACCAAGCCCCACCGGGACCAAGCTTTATGTAGCGCACCGCCGAGGGCTGGAGGATCTGCACTGATCCGCATCCTATGAGTCTCGTCCTCACGACCTCAGCCATGCGGGTCGCGATGCAGTCAACTCGCAATGAGACTCATCGTCTGTAGATCGATCGGCTGCAGCGCCGCCCTCTCCTGGTCATGGAGATCCGTGCGCGCGTCGGACGCGCCGTTCAGCGCCTTAGGAGCGAGAAGGGCTGGTCGCAGGAGGCCCTGGCCGACGAGGCGGGCCTGCACCGGACATACATCTCAGGGATTGAGCGCGGGGTGCGGAACCCGACGCTGACGGTGTTGGAGAAGCTGGCCAACGCGCTTGGAGTGGGGATAGGAGTGTTGACCGACTAGGTCGGCTTCGCGCCAGTTGCGGACGTTGGCTTCTGGCCCAAAAGCAGGCGTCACTGACGGGTCACGTCTGGGATGCCTGCGCCAGCGCCGTGGGTTTTAGTAGTTGGAGTTTGTCGGGTTTAAAGAAGACCGATTTAAAGAAGACCGAACTCTCGGTAGGCGGCATCGCTATAGATACCCAACCCGCCGCCCAACGGGAGCGAGTTGTGGCTGAACTGCCCGATGGCGCAGTCAATGGCGGCTTGCTTGAAGGGAATGTGGATGACACTGGCGGTCCCGTTCGCAATCCGGCTGCTGAGAGCTGCGGGCCACCAAGCTGATAGCGCCTTAGGCTCGCGAATGACTGTGTAACCAGTGGAGGTGTACGTCGCGATGATCGGGATGCCGCATCGATCGACAGCATAGGCGATCTCGTACGGCACAAAATCAGTGTCCAACTTGGTGGTTGGGCCGATAATCAGCACCATGTTCTTTGAGTTATCGAGCCGCTCTCTCAGGCTACGCTTGATCGTCTCAGCCTTGCTACCGTCTCGGACCGCAGCAACCTTGTCGTGGCTGTTCACGAACTTGAAGTCGGTGCCGTCACTGGCGTGCCACATCTTCAACGTCCGATAGTACTTGATGTCGGACGCGGTCGGGTCGGTCTTTCCCTCAGCGTGAAACGCGATGTAGGTGCCGTTCCGGTAAGCCATCAGTGCTTCATCCAATCACGTCTGATCTCTCGCAGGTCGAGGGCGTCGAAACATGCCTCAGGCACCACGATAGTCACCTGCTTGGGCAGGCCCACCTTGCGGCCGAAGTCCACCAGGGCGAGGACGATCAGCCTCAGTAGGTGCTGGGGCTCGACGTTGACGCTGGACAGCCCGTTGCCGATCAGCGGCATAGCCAGCGGCTGGCCGTTGCCGTGGTTTTGGACGGCCTGGAGGGCGCCCCTCATCGCATCCCACATCATAGGTACCGTGGAGCCCGCCTTATGAGTCACATGGTCGGTGTGCGACATGGCGACAAGGAACGCCTTGTGAGGCCCGTTCGCTAGCACGGCCGTGGTCCCTATTGCGTAGGCGTCAGAGGGCTGGCTGGACCGCGTGGTAGTTGTGAAAAGGACGCCTTTCAGGGCCGTGGTCACGGCCCTCCGAAAGGCGTTCTCGTCGCCGTTGAACACCCTGCTGATGAACTGTCCGTGGACCGAAGTCGGCGCGATAACTTGCCCAAGGCGGCCATCGAAAAACTCATTTACTCCGATCAACCAGTCAGTCGGCTCATCAAACATGTTGCCGAACTTGATGGTGATGTAGCTGCTGGTGGTCGGCACTTGGAACGTCACCTTGCGACGCTCGTAACTGTAGGCCAGGAACCAAGCCGCGCCCGCGATCAGGACGCCCATCAGGTAGGTGTCACCATTGTTGGTGAGCCAGGTATTCGCCGTCGTGGAGACTCGGGTGACAATCTCCGTTACGAGCCAGATTGCACCCGCGACGCCAAACGCCTGCGTCAGCCCTGCACGCCATCGACGGGCTAGCCCGACCGACAGCGACTTCCACATCTGATTCGCCATAGTGCCGGCCAGCTTGGCTGTTAGCGACAATGTCGGCAATGCGGCGGTGCGGCCGTCCACAGCCTTCGCTCATTTCGCGTGGCCGTCGTGGCTCGACGAAACGCGTTAGGCAAACGACGCGCCACTAACGGGAATTGGACCCGCTCGAGGTCCGCGACGTTCATTATCGCGCCTAGCATTGACTTCGAGCCCCAGGTTCTGCTGGACGAACAATTCGGCTAGCTTCACGTCATGATCGAAGGACGCGCGGTGAGGAGCAGTCTTGTCGGCTGCCGCGCAGCCCTTGCGACCGTCGCAGGCCGCACCGGACCGCTTGCGACGGTGACGGACTCGTATGCCGTGTGAGCCGCTCGACTGTCACCCCCAGCGTTGACCGGACTCACCCCCCAGACTTCCACCAGATGTCGTCGACGGCGTTCGAGTCGCTTACGTGCGCGCTGCTCGACAAGGAGCCCGGGGTCGGAAGGGCGGATCTATATGGCACCCCGCGCCAAAAGCAGTTCGGAGTGGATGCGTTTGGCGAGACGGTGACGGGCCTGATCGTTGCCTCCTGCAAATGCTACGGGAAGGTTAAAAAGGGCGACCTTAAGACGTGGTCGGACGACTTCCTGAGCCATCTGGACAGTCACTGGCGGCCGCGCAACGTCCGCAAGTTCATCCTCGCCGTCGCTGCGCCCATGAATTCCGCACAGAGACTGGCGGACATCGACGCCGAGCGAGCGCGCTTTAAGGCCGTTGGCCTGGAATACGACTGTTGGGCACCGCGCCAACTGCAGGAGCTGCTGCGCGAACAGCCCGGCATCGTCAGCCAGCACCTTGGAGCGGAGTGGGAGCCGCGCATCTGCGGCCGTATCAACGGTACCATCCAGCCACCGAGCCAGACCGCCACGGCGTCTATGGACGACTTGCAGGCGCAGATCGAGGCGCTGAAGCAGGCCGTCTCCGGGGGCGTCGAGCAGCAAATCGACGCCGCCGCCCTTGAGCTCGAGAACGGCGCCGCCGCTGAAATCGAAGCGGTCATCGCCGGCATCCGCTCAGTGCCGACCTGGCCCAACCTCTCGCCGCGCGCCCAAGCGCGCACCTTGCGGCTTGAAGCCTCGCTGCTCATCAATCGCGGCGACCTGGACGGCGCCGAAGCACTCAGCCTTCAGGCCGACGCCATCCAACCGCAGGAAGAGCCGCGGCTGAGGGCCCTGATCGCCATGAACCGGCAGGGACCGGATGAGGCGCTTGCGATCCTGGGCGCGCCGACGACGACCCAAGGCCGCACGCTCCGGATCGGCCTGCTGTTGAACTCAGGGAATCTCGCCGACGCCGAGACTGATCTCTCAGCCATGCCGGCGGACGATGCGGAAAGCCTCCGGCTGCGCGCCCATCTACAGCTGATGCGCGGTGATGCGGCCGGAGCCTTCGCGTCGGCCTCCGCGGCCGAAGCGCACGCGCCGGGCCGCGCGGCGGTGCGCCGCGTTGGAGCCATAGCGCGGTATGCCGTGGCGCTTTCGGCGTCCGCGCCCGCGGAGTCGATGAGCTTTCCCCAGCCGGTGCCTCGCAACCTCGTCCGACAGGACGATGAAAGCCAAGGCCACCTGCAAGCGGCCTACGACGTCTTCCATCAGCTTGCACAGGCGGCCGGCCCGGAGTTTGGGCAAGCGGATCGGGTCTGGGCCCTGGCGTGTTTGTGCAACTCGGTGGGACGCACCGCCGAAGCCGCCACGCTTTGCGGTGAAATCCTGGACGGCGCGCCCGCCTCGCCGATCGCTATTGGCTGGGCTTTGGCGCGCGGGTTGGACTTCGACCGCACCCGCACGCTCGCGGCGGTCAGGGCGGAGATCGAAAGCGGCGCGGCCGATCTAAATGTGCTGCGCGCGTTTGAATGGCTGGCCCAGGACTTGGAGCCTGCCGATGCCGAGGCGTGGCTTCGCGGTCTGCGTGTCGATCACATGGCCGCCGACTTCGCAGCGGAGATGTCAGCCGTCGCTGAACGGATCGCAGCGCGTCGCACTGGACTTGAACCGGGCGAACCGACTGTGGCGGCCCTGGATGCGGCGCATCGCAGTGGAGATTGGTCGGCGGTCGAAACCGAGCTGGCGCAGCTGGCCGCGCAAGATCCGCCGCCGCCGATCCTCCTGGCGGTCGCCGACGAGTTGGCGGGCGCTGGCCGGTGGCCAGCCCTGCAGCCGCACATCAAGCTGATCGCCAGCTTTGCGACCGCCGATTCGATCCGGGTGGCGGCGTTCGTCGCCTACAACACCGGCGCGGCCCAGACGGCCGTCGACCTCCTTGGGCAAAATCTCTCTGCCTTTGCGGGCGGGCGCCTGCCCTTCGACCTTCGCCGCCTAGAGGCGCGGGCGCTCGTCCAGGCCGGCGATTTGCCCGAGGCCTTGCGCCGGGCGGCGGCGCTGGCTGGGGAATCCGGATCGATTTCCGACCAGATCCTTCAGGCGGAGGTCAAGTTCGCCATCGGCGACCTAGCCGGCGCGGCGCCGGCACTTCGGGCGGCCCTGAACGAGGGCGCCATGCCGGCACCCGATGCACTCCGGTGGTCCGGACGGTTTGTCGGGGAGGACCCCGACCTGGCCCGCACTCTGTGGCGCGCCGCCACAGCCAACGACCTCAGCGACGAGCTGTTGCTCGGCGCCGTCGACCTAGCTTTCCGGCTGAACCTTGCTCGGGAGCGGCCGGATCTTATGGCGTCCTTCCAGCGCCTGGCATCCGAGCGGCCGGACCTTGTTCAGACCCCCACGCTGGACGAGGTCGTGTCCATGATGCGCCAGCGCATGGAAGTCGCGGGCGAGATAGAAGCGGCCTGGACGCGCGGTGAGTTGCCCGTCCACCTGGCCTTCTCGTCGCTTCGCGGCAACTTGGCCGACGCCTATTTCCTTGAGCAGCCCCTCCGCTCAAGACGCCGTCCGATGTTCATCCGCCATGGGGGGCGCGGCGATCATTTCGAGGTGGGTCTGCCGTTCCAGTCCTGGCGGCTGAGCTTGGACATGACCGGCCTGCTCCTCGCCGAGCAGCTGGGCGTCCTTGCGCTCGCCGACGAGCTGAATATCCCAATCCGCGTCAGCCCGGCGATGCCAGCGGCGTTGATGATCCTGGAGGAGCGATCTCGGCCGCACCAGCCTGAGCGCATCGTCGCTACGCGCACCGTCGCCGCCGCCTTGGCCGCGGGCCGGATCAACGTCGGCGGCGGGCCGGCCGGGGCGATCACCATTGTCCACGAACCCGCGGAGGGACAGGGCATCGGACTGAACGCGTTCCCGGCGGCCCTGCGTCGGATCGGAGGGGTCGATCCTGGGCTTCTCGATCGGGCCCAGGCGGCCCTCGGGGGCGCCGGCGCCGATGAAGCTAGTCTGGATGCTGGCGTTTCCCTGAGCTGCCAGATGGGCGTGCTGAACGAGCTCGCCGGGGCCGGGCTACTCGACGCCGTTCTGGCGCGTTTCAACGTCTGGATCGAGGTCGCCACCGCGCAAAACCTGCGCGGCGAAATCGAGAGCGCCGATCGGGGCGAAGCCCTCGCCAACTGGCTGGCCAGGGTCCGCCGGTTAGTGCGCGACCGAATTGAGTCCGGTCGCTACGGCGTCCTGCCGTCCGCTCAAGTCCAGGCCGTGAACGAGCCCGACGAATCCGCGACGATCGAAGACCCGGTCGTGCAAACCCTGCTCGACGCCATCAAGGGGGCCGACATCCCAGGCGAAATCCTGTGGGTCGATGACCGCCACCTGAGCGGCTATCCGCGCGCCGGCCAAGCCATCATCGTCGGCGCCTTCGACGTCCTCGATCAGCTGAACCTGGACGGCCTTCTGTCCGATCAACTCTACTACGACGCCCTGCGCCGGTTGCGCGAGGCCGGCGCCCTGTTCCTGCCCGTGACCTTGGCGGAGGTCCTGCACCACCTCCGCGCCGCGGCGGTCGTCAATGGCGACGTCGTCGAGTCGCCTGGCCTGACCGGGATCCGCCGGAATGTTGCCCTGGCGCTCATCCATGAGGGCAGCCTCAAGACGCTCGAACAACCTGGCCCGCTCGAAGGCCGACCCAACGAATTTCCATTCATCCTGGGGCTCCGTCGATTGGCGGAGACTTCCATCGTCGCCGTCTGGTCCGATGGCGCGGGCGTCAGCGCCGCGCGGGCACGATCGGACTGGCTTTGGTCTGCCCTACGGGCCGAGCACCTGCGGGGGAACGATGGCCCGGCATTCGATCCTCGATTGTTCCCCGCGCTGAACATCGCGGGCCTGGCGGCCAGTTCGATCCAGATCGTCCCGAACGGTCCCGAGACGCCTGGCGAGACCCGAAAGGCTTTTTCGGCCTGGCTGGAAGAGGAAGTGGTGGGCTCACGGCTAAGGCTCGATCCCAGCCTGGCTGACGAGGCGGTCCGGATGACCGCGATGCTCATCCAATCGTCGGCGCGGCCCGAAGGCCGTGAACCGCGAGACCCGCAATATGCCGCCGCGATGCAGAGGCTGCTTCGGCTGGGTATCGCCCTGCTTCCGGAGTCCCTCCGCGACCGCGTGGCGGGAGACCCAGACGTCCGGCGCGCGGTCCGCTTGACCAACGCCCTGGCGATCCAAATTCGCGGGTCGGCCCTGGACGTCAACCGCTTCTGGAAGGCTGTGCGAACCGCCCTCTGTTATGGCGAAGCCCGGCTTCGGGACACGTCGGGCAAGCGCGTCCGGGTGAAGAGGGTCTCTTCGGAAGCCGTCCGCCTGTCGGGCGCCGTTCGCACGACCTTGGCTGATCCGGCCCTCGGCGTCCTTGCCGCGGAGGCCGGCGTTCGGCAACTGGCGGTGGAGAGTCTGCTGGACGAGGTCGATACCCCAGCCGCAAAGCGACCGGCCGCCCGGGCGAGATTGGCGAATGCGGTCACGCCAGCCGAGCGCATGAAGGTTGTCGAGGAGCTGCGGTCGAGCTCGATCTTGACCTTTGGGCGACGCCTGACCGAAGCGCTCAACCGAAATCAAACCATCGCCATGGCCCTCTTCGATCCGCCCCTAGCCACGGCTTGGCTCGACTATCTGAGGTGGCCCACCGATCCCGGTGCAGACGCTGTCGCGGAGGCTGCGAACACCCTCAGCGAGGACCTAGATGGTTGGACCGCGTTTGACCGGCTCGCCGCACTCCCGGTTCGGCTGCCCGGCCACGTCTATGAGGCCGCCGCCGGGGCGCCGCAGCGCGCCGAGTTTCCGGCGGGCTACGTGCGCACGCCGATGTTCGGTTTCCATCGCCTCCACGTGGAGGCGCGAGACTTGGCATTCGATGATCAGCAGCTCGGCGAGGCGGTAGACGCCATGTTGGCGGACTACCGCGGCCCAGCCTCCCTTTTTACGATCCTCTTGCGGTGGGCCGAGCGAAGGTTTGGCCAGCAAACCGGATGGGGGGATGTGGCACCG
This sequence comes from Phenylobacterium sp., assembly GCF_004799515.1. Lineage (GTDB taxonomy): Bacteria > Pseudomonadota > Alphaproteobacteria > Caulobacterales > Caulobacteraceae > Phenylobacterium. The sequence continues at coordinate 196,663 of NZ_SSMX01000004.1, forward strand.
ATGGCCCGCGTCGCGATCGTCTGGACCTACGCCGACTGCGTCACCGACATTCTCTGCAGCTTACCGCTCAATTTTGTCGCCACCGCAGAGTTGCTGCGCGATCGGCTACCGCCCCGCCGCCTAAGGGAAAAACTAACCCTGCTCACCGGGCTCGACGACAGCGTCTACGATCCGGAGGCAATCCACGCTGAGCCATTGCTCATGGCGGGACTGGAGTTCTGCCTCGGCAAACGCTTTGCCGGCCTTGAACCAACTGAGGCCCGATCGGAGGCCTTTACGGCCTATTTCGGCGCCCGGCTGGAGGACGGTAGCACGGTCAGCCGGCCCATGCGGGCGATGGAGGACATCGCCAATCCCTATCCCACCTGGCTTTCGCGTTCACCGGCCGACCACGGTCCGTTCGGTTCGACCCTGCTCGGCGACAGCTTTGTCGTCAGCGCGGTGGAGGCGCTGGCCAGTGACCCGACCGACATCAATTCCTGGCTCTACCTCGTCGCATGGGGCCCTCCCAGCCTCCCGGAAAGCGCGACGGAAGCCCTCCGCGCCGTCCTTGCGGACTTTGACTTGGGCGCTTTTGTCGACACGCGGGGTGTTCCGCTCGTGCGCGCCGTTGCGGAGGTCGCCGCGCGTCTGGCGGGCGAAGAGGCCTGCTCAGGGCTGTTGGAGAAGTTTCTCGCCTTTGCCGACTGGCAGTCGCAGAGAGATCGCGCAGCTGGCCAGTCAAATTCGGGGTGGTTGTCATCGCTTCTCGAAGCGGGAGCGACGGCGTCTCGAAGCTATGAGCCTGGACGCGGAATGCAGCGCTTCAGCCAGTTCGCCATAGGCCTGATGTCGTTGGCACCGGATACGGCCTCTACACTGCTTCGTGCATTCGACGCGGCCGTGGATCAGATCCCTACGGCCGCTTCACTGGAGCTTTGGCGGGCGCTGCTGGTGGCCCGCGCCACGTAGTGCGCGGAACCTCTGGGGCGTGAGCCGGCACCCTGGTCGACTTAAGCCGCGAGCGGCATCCAGCGCCCTAGTGCGGACCTTCCGAAGTTCGGCAATGAGTCAGTATCGGTCAAAGTGCCAACGTCTCGGATCCGCCAACAGCGGAACGTTGGCGTCAGGGCGCAAAGCTGGCCTTACCGTGTGGCCAAGTCGACGACCGCCTGGGCAAAGGCTTGCGGGTCTTCCTGAGGCAGGTTGTGACCGATGCCGCCGGTCACGGTGCGATGGGCGTAAGGGCCGATGAACTTCCGCGCGTAGGCGCCGGGCTCGAGATGCGGCGCGCCGTTGGCGTCGCCTTCCAGCGTGATCGACGGGACGATGATCGCCGGCGCCGACGCGAGCTTCTGCTCGAACGGGTCATACTTGGCCTCGCCCTCTACTAAGCCCTGTCGCCAACGGTAGTTGTGGATGACGACCGCGACGTGATCGGGATTGTCTAAGGCCACGGCTGAGCGGTCGAAGGTTGCGGCGTCAAAGCCCCACTTCGGCGACGCCAGCTTCCAGATCAGCCCAGCGAAGTCGCGGCGATATTTCTCATAGCCGGCTCGCCCTCGCTCGGTGGCGAAGTAGAACTGATACCACCACTGGAATTCGGCCTCTGGCGGCAACGGCGCCCGCCCCGCCGCCTGGCTGCTGATCAGGTAGCCGCTCACCGAGACCAGGCCCACGCAGCGCTCAGGCCAGAGCGCAGCCAGGATGTCGGCCGTTCGCGCGCCCCAGTCGCAGCCGGCAACGATCGCTTTCGGGATCTTGAGCGCATCCAGCAAGGCGATGGCGTCCACGGCGAGGGCCGCAGGTTGTCCGTTGCGGACCGTGTCGCTCGAGATGAATTGCGTCGTACCGAAGCCGCGGAGGAACGGCACGATCACCCGATAGCCTTTCGACGCCAGCCAGGGCGCGACGTCCACGTAGGTGTGGATGTCGTAGGGCCAGCCGTGGAGGAGCAAAACCGCGGGGCCGCCGGCAGGACCAAGCTCCGCATATCCTACATTCAATACACCCGCGTGGATTTGCTTCAGCGGGCCGAGGGACGTGTCGCCCGGCCGAACGTCGCCAAGCCGCGCCGCACTGGCCCGCGCATGTGCCAGCCCGCTAATCGCCAACTCCGCCGCAGCGACTGTCATGACTGAGGCGCCGAGCACGCGGCGGCGGTTTGGATGGATCAGATCGAGCATCGGATGTCCCTCGGGTCAAAGGTCACGCCCGATCAGGACGCCTTGGCGGCGGCTTCGATCAAGGCGGCCACCTCGTGCGGGTGGGTGACCATGACCACGTGCGACGCCCCGCGCACCACGACGACTTTCCGGGCATGGGCGCGGGCGGCCATGAACGCGAGCGCTGCCGGCGGAATGTTGCGATCCGCCGTGCCATAAATCGACCAGGACGGAATGGTCTTCCAAGCCGCGGTGACCGCGGGCTCGGTGAGCGCTCGCTGATCGACGGGTCGCTGTGCCGCTGCCATGAGACTGGCCTGAGGGGCGGGGACATCTGCGGCGAACTGGGCGCGGTAGCGGTCCTGCAGGATGTAGAGGTCCTTTCCGCCGCCGGGCAGATTGACCGGAGGGGCGAGAGTCGGGCCCAAGGTGCTGCCGGGGAACTTGCCGGTCAGGCCGAGACTGGTCTCCCCTGGTGCAGGCGCGAAAGCGTCCACAAAGACAAGGCCCTTCACGTTGGGCGCACTGCTGGCCGCGACCGACACAACCGTGCCGCCGTAGGAATGTCCGACAAGGATGACAGGACCCTTCACCGTGCGGACGACCGAGGCGACGTAGGCCGCATCACCGGCCACGCTGCGCAGGGGGTTGGCTACGGCCACCACCGGATAGCCGTCTCGCGTGAGGTCGGTCATCACCCCATTCCAGCTCGAAGACTCCGCGAAAGCGCCATGGACGAGAATGATCTCGGCTTGGTGGCGGGCTGAGTGACGGCCGGCGTCGCGACCGCCAGGGCGCCGGTCAGAACCGCGGCGTTCGCCAGAATGAGGCCAAGGAGCCCACGCGCCGGATGAACCGCACGCGCTGTGCAGGAGGTGGGTCGCGGCAACTTCACGATGTGGGGATGGGTCATGGGATCGTCCTGATGAAGGTGGAGTGCCGGCCCTCCCATTGGGAAGACCCTGGCCTTAGGCGCCCATCAGAGCAGTGGCGCCGCCTCGCGGATATTTGGACGATGGTGTCGTAGACACCTTGGCGCCCATCCGAATACAGCCGTCCGAGCTCATCCGAAGGTGAAGTCGTAGGCGCGGACGCCGGCGTCCAGGAACTCGATTTCGAAGGTCCTCGCCACCACTGGGCGCGCCTGGCGGACTAGCTGATACATGCGCGGTTCCACGACCCGTCCGAGGCCACCGGCGTCCACATCGACGCCGTGATCGGCGCCCGGAGCCTTGCCGTCGATCGTGATGCGGAAGCGCACGGGACGACCGTCCGCGGACGGCCCCAGGATCAGGTGGAGGTCGCGGGCATGGAAGCGGTAGGCGATCCGACCGGACGCTTGATCCAGCGTCGCGAATTCGTCCCCGGCGGTCCAGAGCCCGGCAAGGCTCCACCGGTTCAGCCCCAACGAGATGTCACCGCGGTAGGTTCGTCTCTCGTCATGCTTCAGCCCCCCGGGCGAAGCAAAGCCGCTCGCTCGGCCATAGCCGATGTAGGTCTCGGGCGAGCCCAGATCGCGCTCATCGGGAGCGGCTTCCGCGCCCTCCCCGGTGACGAGGGTGATCGCGCCGCCGACCGGCCTGCCGTTCGCTTCTGAGAGCAGCTTCTGGATCAGACGCTCGGACTGATCGTAGCTGCCCTCCCCGAGCACCTGACGGCGGACGCGGCCGTCGGATCCGAGGAAATAGAGCGCCGGCCAGGCCTCGTTGTTGAACGCCCGCCAGACATGGAAATGGCTGTCGAGCACGACCGGATAGTCCACGCCATAGGACGCCGAGGCGCGCCGGACGTTGGCGAGGTCCTTCTCGAACTCGAATTCGGGTGTGTGAACGCCCACAACCACTAGGCCTTCGGCCCGATATTTCTCGGCCCAGGCCCGCACATACGGGAGCACGCGCAGGCTGTTGATGCAGGAGTAGGTCCAGAAGTTCACCAGCACGACCTTACCCCTCAGGTCCTGGGCCCGAAGCGGCGGCGTGTTCAGCCAGGGTCCCGCCGCCAACACTGCGCGTTGCTGCGCCGAGAGCGCCGCACCGGGTCCCGCAAGAGCCGCGGTCCCAAGACCCAGCGCGGCGGTGCGCCCTTGGCCTTCTGCGCCCGTGGCGAGAGCCAGCGCGGCCATGCCGAGAACGCCCAGGGCCGCGAACGCGAGGCCGATGCGAAGGCGCTCTGCGCCGCCGCCACGCGCCCAGATCTCCATCAATCTGGGCAGGGCGAGCGGCAGGACGCACACCGTGCTCGCCACGGCGAGGGCGAGCACGCCGGCCCAAAGGCCGAGACTGGTGAGGGACATTGGGAAACCCTTCGGCGGCGTTGAGGCCTGCCGACATCAAACCAGTACGGGGGGCGCCGATCTATTTGGACGAAGGTATCCAGGACACCATGGTGTCGCTCGAGTGCCGCGACGCAGGCGCGGCTTTCAGCCCTTCTGGGGCGTCCCGATTCCCAGCCGCTCGCCCATCTTGACCAGGTCCGCAAAGGTCGCGGCCTTCATCTTGCGCACCATGCGGCCGCGGTGGGCCTTGACGGTGATCTCGCTGATGCCGAGGTCGGCGGCGACCTGCTTGTTCAGGAGCCCCTCGACTACCATCGCCAGTATCTCCCGCTCCCGCGGGGTGAGCCGTTCATATCGAGCCCGTAACATCCGGCTCTCGGCGCCATGGTCGGCGGCAGCCTGACTTCGCTCGATGGCGTCTCCAACGGCGGCCAGCAAGGCGTGCTTGTCGATCGGCTTGGTCAGGAACTCCATCGCTCCGGCCTTCATGGCCCGCACCGTCATCGGCACGTCGCCGTAACCGGTGATGAAGATGATCGGCATCTCCGTCTGATCGGCGCCGACCTTGTCCTGGAGATCGAGCCCGTTGAGATCCGGCAGGTTGACGTCGAGAACGAGGCAGCTCGGACCAGCGGCCGGCGCCCGCGCCAGGAACGCCTGCGCCGAGGCGAACGTCTCGGGGCGCCAGCCGGCGGCAGCGACAAGATGTTCGAGGGATTCCCGCACGGAAATATCATCGTCGACGATGAAGACAGTGGGGGCGTCGACAAGGTCGGACACCGACTCCTCGACTTCCGATTCCCTGAGCGGTTCTAGCGGGCTGGCGAGCATGACGGTCCTCTCAATTCTGCCCAAGGGCGGCGCGGACGGCTTCACGAAGCGCGGTGTGGCTGAACGGTTTGAACAGGCATTCCACGGCGCCGTCCTCCATCAGCCGCGGCCGCAGGGTCGCATCGGTGTCGGCGGTGATGAAGACGATGGGGATCGGCTGCCGACGGCGACGAAGTTCCTCCTGGAGATCCGGCCCGGACATCCCCGGCATGGCGACGTCCAGGAGGAGGCAACGGGTCTGGCCGATGTAGCCAGAGGCGAGAAATCCCTCCGCGGATGAGAACACCTGCACGGCAAACCCAAACTGCCGCAGCATGTCCGGCAGCGCCTCGCGGACAGATTGATCGTCGTCGACAACCGAGACGAGGGACTTCGAGGCGATCATCGTTTGCTCACGCTGTTACTGAAGCTCCGCCCAGGATCCGATGCGGCCGGGGTAGCCGTGACGCCTTGCCGGCCGGCGTCCACCGCCCCTTTGGGACGCGGGGGAATTGAAAACGAGAAGGTGGCGCCTGGCCCGTCGTTAGGGATCGCCCAGAGGCGGCCGCGGTGGCTTGCGATGATCGAACGGCTGACCGAAAGGCCGATCCCCATGCCGCCGGTCTTGGTGGTGTAGAAGGCGTCGAAGAGCCGGTCGGCGACGTCTGGACCGAAACCCGCCCCCGCGTCCTCGACGGACAGGCGGACCGCATCTCCTGCGTCCCGCTCGGTCCTGACCACGATCTGCCGCGGCCTATCGTCGATCCCGCTCATGGCGTCCGACGCATTCAGCAGCAGGTTGAGGATGACCTGCTGTAGCTGCACGCGGTCGCCCGTGACCGACGGAAGATCGTTCGCGAACTCGTAGCGGACGACGACATGGTTGCGTTGTAGCTCGCTCATCGCCAGCGCGATCACCTCGCGCGCGACGGCGCTCAGATCCATCGTTTCGAGCTGGGCGTCCTTGTTCGTGAACAGCGCCCGCAGTCGGGCGATCACTTCGGCCGCCCGGTTGCCGTCCCGGATCGTACGCCGGACGGTTTCCCGAGCGCCGCGCACGTCGGGAGGGTCAGCATCCAGCATCATCATGCAGGTGTCGGCATTCGTGATGATGCCCGACAGCGGCTGGTTGACCTCGTGGGCGATGGAGGCGGTCAAGGCGCCAAGACTGGAGACGCGGGCCACCCGCGCGAGTTCGGACCTGGCCTTGGTGAGCGCCTCCTCCGACAACCGGCGCGGCGTCACGTCCTGCACGGCGGCGATGTACTCCAGCTCGCCGTCCTGATCACGGCCCGCACTCGCCACCACGTAGAGGTACTTCGTCGCGCCGTCCGGCATCAGCAGCCGGTACTCATGGATGTAGTCGTTCCCGAGCTGCTGGGCGTCCAGCATGTCCTTGAAGGTGAAGGCGTCGTCGGGATGCACGCGGGTCATGATCAGGTCGAGGGTCACCGGAACGCCCGGCTCGAATTCGAACATGCGGTAGATCTCGTCCGACCAAGTGATCTCGCCTGTGGACATGCGCTTGGAGAGGCCGCCGGTCGAACTTAGTCGCCGCGTCTCTGCGAGGAAGGCCTCGCTCCGCTTCAGCGCCGCGTCGCTCTGCGCGCGCTCAATGGCGATGCTGGCGATATGGACGATCTGCTCGATGACTGCCTGATCCGCAGCGGTCGGGGTCTTCGGCTGATCGTAGTAGATCGCGATGGCCCCCAGGACCCGTCCGGGGCACGCCGGGATCGGGATCGACCAACACGACCGAAGGCCGTGCGCCATGGCCATTGGGAGCCAGTCGTCCGCCCACCGGGCCTCCTTTGAGAGGTCGGGCGCGATCACCTGCCGGCCGTCGTGGACCGCCATCGCGCAAGGTCCGGACTCTACGGTCACCGGTCGCCCGACAATGGAGGTGATGAAGCTCTTGGGCAGACTTGGCGCCGCGCCGTGCTTCAGCCGCGCGGCGTGCGCGTCGATCAGGACGATGCTGCAATAGCCTCCGCTGATCGTGTCCTCGACCAGTCCACAGAGCGCGTCGAGGATGCCGGCCATCGGCTGCCCGGTGGCGACCATCTCCAACACAAGTTTTTCGCCGGCGAGCAGCACTTCGGCCTGCTTGCGGTCGTCGATGTTCATCTGGAGGAGATGCCACATGGCGATGCGGCCATCGTCTTCGCGCAGCGGCACGCCCAGGGTCCGGAACCAGTGATATTCGCCGTCCGCGCGGAGGAAGCGGGCTTCGGTGTCGCAGTCTTCGCCGGTTGCAATGGAATGCCCCCAGCGGCGCATGAGTTCGGGGCGGTCGTCGGGATGAATCTTGGCGTCGACCGGAAGCGCCCTGAGCTCCTCGAAGGGTGTTCCGAAGTACTCCATCATCTGCCGATTGCCGTCCGCGAACACACCCTCCGGCGTCATCAACATCAGGTTCGCCGGGAGGCCGTCGATGATCGACCGGAAGCGGTGCTCGCTGACACGGAGCTGTTCTTCGGCCTGCTTGCGGTCCTCGATCTCGGTGTTGATCCCGACCCATTTCGTCGCTCGTCCGTCGGCGTCCAACAGGGGGGCGGTGCTGAAACGGAACCAGCGACACACGCCGTCGTGGCGGCGCAGCCGGGCTTCCGCTTCACCGGGCTGGCCGGAGGCGACGCTTGCGCGCCATGTCGCCAGCAGGCCCTCAAGATCGTCCGGGTGGATGGCGGCGTACCAGCCGAAGTCACAGGCCTGGCTTAAGGTGAGGCCGGTGTAGTCGCACCATCTCTGGTTCAGATAGTCGGTCCGTCCGTCCGGAAGCGCCGTCCAGACCAACCCGGGCAAGGCATCGACGACGCGGCTGAGGTCGTGCTCCATCCTGTTCCCCTGGCGCCGTCCCAGCCGCCGTGCGCGTAGGATGCGCGGTGCTCGCCGCAGCGTCTATGAACACCATGGTGTCGGGTCGGCGAAGGCGCCCGAGCGCCTTGGACACGATAGTATATCAGACACCATGGTCCAAATATCGGGGCTCGAATTCTCCTGATCTCATGAATGGGTCGTCTGCGACCTGCAGCCAAATTCAAGATCACGTCAGGAGAACTTCCATGAGCTCAGTATCCGGCTCGCCGACCCGGCGCAACGTGCTCGCCACGTCTGCAGCAGGGGGTGTCGTTGGCGCCGCCATGTTCGCCTCGCAAGGCTTCGCCGAAAGCCTTCTGGAGAGCGGCGGCGGGGGCGCGGGCGGACCCGCAATCCGACCCTTTCACGTCAAGGTGCCGGAGGCGGCGTTGACCGACCTTCGCCGCCGGATCGCCATGACCCGCTGGCCGGACAAGGAGACCGTCACCGACCAGACCCAGGGCGTCCAGCTCGCCAAGCTCCAGCCGCTCGTCCAGTACTGGGGCTCCGGCTACGACTGGCGCAAGGCGGAAGCCAAGCTCAACGCCCTCCCGCAGTTCATCACCGAGATCGACGGCCTCGACATCCAGTTCATGCACATCCGCTCGCGCCACGCCGACGCGATGCCGATGATCATGACCCACGGCTGGCCGGGCTCGCCGCTGGAGCTCCTCAAGGTCATCGCGCCGCTCACCGACCCGACCGCGCACGGCGGCCGCGCCGAGGACGCCTTCCACCTCGTCCTGCCCACCATCCCCGGCTACGGCTTCTCGGGCAAACCTCGCGGGACCGAGTGGGGTCCGGAGCACATCTGCCGGGCTTGGGACACGCTGATGCAGCGCCTCGGCTACGCCAAGTATGTGTCGCAAGGCGGCGATTGGGGCGCAATCATCTCCGAGATCATGGCCGTCCAGGCGCCCCCGGGGCTGATGGGCATCCACATCAACATGCCCGGCACCACCCCGCCGAGCGTCCTTCGCCTGATCCAAAACCGCGACCCTGTCCCGGCGAACTTCTCGCCGGCGGAGAAGGCGGCCTTCGCCCGGCTCGAATACTTCTACCGCAAGGGCTTCGGCTACGCCGAGATGATGAACACCCGGCCGCAGACCCTGGGCTACAGCCTGGCGGACTCACCGGTGGGCATGCTGGCGTTCTTCTACGACAAGTTCGAGGAGTGGACGTTCACCGGCGGCCAGCCGGAGCGGGAACTGACCCGCGACGAGATGCTGGACGATGTCACCCTCTACTGGCTGACCAACACCGGCGCGTCCTCGTCGCGGTCCTACTGGGACGCAGCGCAAGGCGGGGGTGGGCCCTTCAACGCCTTCGACATCCCCAACGTGCCGGTGGCCGTGAGCATCTTCCCCGGCGAGATCTACCCGGCGCCAAAAGCCTGGGGCGAGAAGTGCTTCAAGAAGCTCATCTACTGGAACGAGGTCGACAATGGCGGCCACTTCGCCGCCTGGGAACAGCCAGAGATCTTCACCAAGGAGATCCGGGCCGCGTTCCGATCGCTGCGCTGATCGAGAGCCGGGTGGCGCGCGGGTCGCCGCGCGCCACCCTCTCTACCTCCCCGTCGATCGAATTCCGCTGCCCCGCGAGGGCGCGGGCAGCTCCATCCAGGACACAGACAATGGACCCTCGGCCCTTCGAAGACCTGTGCGTGCGCGAGCGTCAGGACCAAGCCACCGGCGGAGCCCAGCTCCGGCGCCTGGCCGCGGTCGGCCTGATGACCCCAAGCATCGCGCACGACGTCAACAACATGCTGCAGAGCGTCGGCGGCGTGCTCCATATGATCGACCGGCGGATCGCCCACGGTTCGCCGGAGGAGGTCGCGATGCTGACCGCCGAAGGTCTGCAGGCGATCGACAGGGCCACGGCGCTTTCCAAGCGGCTGATGGCCTTCGGGCGGCCCGGCGCGTCCATGCAGTCCCGGGTCGAGGTCAATGCCCTGCTGCGCGATCTCAAGCCGCTTCTTCAGTGGGCGCTGGGGTTCGAGATCGTGCTCGACATGTCGCTGACGGAACGCGAGCTCGAGACCTGGTGCGACCCGCAGGATCTGGAAAATGCGGTGATGAACCTCGCGGTCAACGCCCGCGACGCCATGCCGGAAGGTGGTGTGTTCTCGCTCAGGACCGTGCGCGCCGAACTTCCGCTCGACCTGCCCGGCTTGCTCAGCGGCAACTACGTCATCATCGTCGCCGGCGACACCGGCGAAGGTATGACGCCTGAGGTGATCACGCGCGCCTTCGACCCCTTCTTCACCACCAAAGGACCCAGTGAAGGCTTCGGCATGGGACTCCCGTCGGTAAAGGCGTTTGTCGACGCCAGCGGCGGCGTCGTCGACATTATCAGCCGTCCCGGACTGGGGGCGACGGTGCGGCTCTACCTGCCGCTCGCCCGCCCGAAAACGCCTCCGGATTGAACACCCACACCGCGGCGCTCAGCAACGCGCTGAGCCCGCGCGACCTCGGCCGCCCCACGCTCGCTCCCCCGCCCGTCGGCGGCCGCCCGGCGCTCCCACTCTGCCTTCCTCCCCCGCAGCCGTGGGGGCGCCGGACCCTCTCAACCCCACGCCCAGGAAGTCGTCACATGTCCAAGACCCACAACACTGCCCCGACGCAATTCATCGAAGCCGGAGGCGTCCGCTACGCCTACCGGCGCTTCGGATCGGGACCGGGACTGCCGCTGATCTGCCTGCAGCACTTCCGCGGCGGGCTCGACAATTGGGACCCTCAGGTCACCGACGGACTGGCCAAGGGGCGCTCCGTCATCCTGTTCAACAATGCCGGCGTCGCCAGCTCCAGCGGCGAGCCCGCCGACACGATCGACGGCATGGCGCGTCACGTCATCGCCTTCGCAGAGGCGCTCGGCTTGCAGCGCTTCGATCTTCTGGGGTTCTACACTGGGGGCTTCGTCGCCCAACGGCTCGCCCTGGATCGTCCGGACCTGCTCCGCCGGATGATCCTGGCCGGCACCGGCCCAGAAGGCGGCGAAGGGATGGTCGGCTATCCTGAGCTCGCGACATTCCACGCCACTCGTGAGGTCCCGATAGAAGAAGACTTCCTCTACCTCTTCTTCTCGCCGACCGAGACCAGCCAGGCCGCAGGCCGAGCCTTCTGGGAGCGCCGCCATGCGCGCGCTGACCAGGATCCAGCGTCGTCCCTGACGGCCATGGCCGCGCAAGCGAAGGCGATCAATACGTGGGGCGCAGTCACCGAGCACGCTCGCTACGCCAGCCTCAAGGACATCGAGCTCCCAGTGCTGGTGGTCAACGGCAAGACCGATGTCATGGTCCCAACCGTCAACTCGTTCATCCTGCAGCAACACCTGCCGAACGCCGAGCTCGTCCTCTATCCGGACTCCGGACACGGTGCGATCTTCCAGTTTCCGGACCAATTCGTTCGCGACGTTCGGCAATTTCTGGACGGCTAGCGGCCCTGATGCATCCTCGAAGCGGACTCCCCGAGCGTCCGCTTGGAGTCAGGAGCAGTCCGGGGGCCAACGTCGCCGATACGCCAGGAGCAGAACCGGCAGTCCAGGCCTCGCAGATGCAGCCTTCCACGAAGTTCCGACAGGGCTCGACGCGCGACGTTTCCAAGCGACCTTTCGTAGCGTCCCTACTAGCCGCCGCGCGCCCTAGGCGGTTTCAAACACCGTGCGGATGCTGAATTGCGAAACCAGGCGCTGTACCCCCGGCAGGCGCGCCAGGACCTCACGGTGGATCCGCTCGAAGCTATCCTCAGCGCTTACCGGCACTTCCAGCAGATAGTCAGACTCCCCGCTCATCAGGTGCGCCTGGGCGATGACGGCGCAGCCGCGCAGGGCGTCCTCGAAACAGACCAGGGTGGGCTGGGTCTGGTCCTTTAGGGTCACCGAGACGAACACCGTCGTCGGATTTCCCCGCGCTTCGCGCGAGAGGCGCGCGCGATAGCCGGCGATCAGTCCGGCCGCCTCCAGAAGCTTCACGCGGCGATGCGCGGCCGAGGCCGACAGGCCCACCAAGTCTCCCAGCGAACTACTGGTCAAAGCGCCATCGCGGCCCAGGGCGGAGAGAATCCGCCGATCGATGGGATCGATCTGGATATTCTCCGAATTCACGAGGCCTCCTCAGGATATTAATTCAATTTGCCCGTAAACTACGCCGACTTCGAGAGGAATTCCAGGGCGGACGCGCGCAAACTTCCCGCAAATCAGCGCGAGGAGACAGCGGTGCACGTCGGCGTTCCCAAAGAGATCAAGATTCACGAGTACCGCGTGGGGCTGACCCCCGAGACGGTGGGCGAACTCACCGCGCGAGGTCATACCGTCACCGTCGAAACCGGCGCAGGCGGCGGAATCGACTACTCGGATCAGGACTACCGTGACGCCGGCGCGGCGATCTCCAAGACCGCCGACTTCGTCTTCGAGCACGCCGACCTGATCGTGAAGGTCAAGGAACCGCAGCTGAAGGAATGCGCCAAGCTGCGGGCCGGGCAGACGCTGTTCACCTATCTCCACCTGGCGGCTGACAAGCCGCAGGCCGAAGCCCTGATGCGGTCGGGCGTGACGGCGATCGCTTATGAGACGGTCACCGACGGCCGCGGCGCGCTGCCCCTGCTGCGTCCAATGTCCGAGGTGGCGGGCCGCATGAGCGTCCAGGTTGGCGCCCACTATCTTGAGCGCGAGCCCGGGGGCCGCGGCATCCTCCTGGGCGGCGTCCCGGGTGTCGCGCCGGGCCAGGTGGCGATCCTGGGCGGCGGCGTCTCCGGCGTCCATGCCGCGGAAATGGCCCTCGGCTTGCGCGCTGAGGTGACCATCTACGACATCTCCAACGCCCGCCTGGCGGAACTGGATCAGATCTTCGAGGGCCGGGTGAAGACCGCCTACGCCTCGCGCGCGGCGATCGCAGCCGCGGTGAAAGCGGCGGACCTGGTGATCGGCGCGGTGCTGATCCCGGGCGCGGCGGCGCCGAAACTGGTGACCCGCGAGATGCTGCGCACCATGAAGCGCGGCGCGGTCCTGGTGGACATCGCCATCGATCAGGGCGGCTGCTTCGAGACCTCGCGCGCGACCACCCATGACGCGCCTGTGTTCTTAGAAGAAGGCGTCATCCACTACTGCGTCGCCAACATGCCGGGCGGCGTCGCCCGCACCAGCACCCAGGCCCTCAACAACGCCACCCTGCCCTTCGTCCTGGCCATCGCGGAGAATGGCGCGCAGGCCGCCATGGCGGCGGACCCACATCTCGCCCAAGGGCTCAATGTCGCCGACGGCGCGATCCGTCACCCCGCGGTGGCGACTGCGCTTGACCTCTCCTTCACCCCGCCCAGCTAGAGGCCTTCCCATGTCGAAGGACATCGAACCCTTCCGGGCGATCGCCATCAGCAGCTTGGCCCATCAGCTCAAGGCGCAGGGCCGCCCGGTGATCCACATGGAGTTCGGTCAGCCGTCGACCGGCGCGCCCGCCGCCGCCATCGCGGTGGCCCATCGCGTCCTGGACAGCGACGGGATGGGCTACTGGGAAAGCGCACCGCTAAAGGCGCGCCTGGCCCGGCACTACCACGACACGTACGGCGTGGAGGTGGAGCCCGACCAGTTCATCCTGACCTGCGGCGCTTCCCCGGCGCTGGTCCTGGCCCTGACGTCCTGTTTCGCGCCGGGCGACCACGTTGCCCTGGCGCGGCCGGGCTATGTCGCCTATCGCAACAGCCTGCGCGCCCTGCACATGGTCCCCGTGGAAATCCCCTGTGGACCGGAAGAACGCTTCCAGCTGACGGCGGCCCGTCTGGCGGCGCTCGATCCCGCGCCGGCCGGGGTGATCGTCGCGAGCCCGGCGAACCCCACCGGCACCATCATCGCGCCCGACGAATTGGCGGCCATCGCCGCGGTCAGCCGCGAACGCGGCATCCAGGTCATCTCAGACGAAATCTACCACGGCTTGAGCTACGTGGAGCCCGCTCGCTCGATGCTGGAATTCGAGCCCGGCGCCGTGGTGATCAGCAGCTTCTCGAAATACTTCAGCATGGTGGGCTGGCGCCTGGGCTGGCTGCTGGCGCCGAAATCGCACCTGCGCCGGGCGCGCACCTATGTCGGCAATCTCTTCCTGACCGCGCCCTCGCTCAGCCAGCACGCGGGCCTGGCCGCGCTCGACAGTCGCGATGAACTGGAGGGGCACCTGGCGGTCTACCGCGCCAACCGCCATCTGCTCCTGGACGCCCTGCCTCGCCTGGGCCTCAACGCCATCGCCCCGCCCGACGGCGCCTTCTACATCTACGCCGACGTCGGCCACCTGACGGACACCAGCCTGGCGTTCTGCAAGGCGCTGCTGCAGGAGACCGGCGTCGCCACCGCGCCGGGCGTCGATTTCGATCCGGTCAACGGCCACAGGTTCATCCGGTTTAGCTTTGCGGTATCGACCGTGGAGGTCGAGGACGCGATCGCCCGGATCACCCCCATCTTCACCGACCCTGCCCGGCGCCTCGCCACCGCCTGAGGCGCCCTTCGCGGCTAATGCCGCTATTAGGCCGTCAGGCCTTTGCCTCGCCGCCAATCGGCGGGACGCTGCCGGTTTGGCGACGCCGCGACGCGCGCGACAGGCCACGGGGAAACACCATGACTGAGGCGCCCTGCCCGAGCCGGTTCCGCGACGTTGCGGCGTCGTGGTTAGGCGCCGCGCTTGGACCGCTGTTCGCGATCGCACTCGACGCCACGCCCCTGGCCGCGATCGCCGCGCCGGACCCCAATCCGCCCAAGACGGTCCAGATGAAGACGCTGTTCGGGCTCATGACGCCGATGCGTGACGGCGTGAAGCTGGCGTCCGACGCCTTCATGCCGACGGAGGCCGTCCGCTATCCGATTATCCTGATCCGCACTCCCTACATCCGGATCGGCCACGACGATGCGCAGACGGAGCGGTTTTTCGTGGCGCACGGCTACGCCGTGGTGATCCAGGACACCCGCGGCCGCGGCGATTCCGAGGGGACCTTCGACTTCTTCTTCCCCGAAGCGCAGGATGGCTACGACACCATCGAATGGCTGGCGGCCCAGCCTTGGTCCAACGGACGGGTCTGCACCCTGGGCATTTCCTACATGGGGACGGTCCAGTGGCTCGCGGCCAAGGAGCGGCCGCCGCACCTGGTCTGCATGGCGCCCTCCTCGCCCGCCGGCGATTTCCTGCAGGAACTGCCCTCGGCAGGGGGCGCCTTCAAGATGGGCTGGGCGCTCAAGTTCCTCAGCGACCTCACCGGCCATCTGGCCGAGGGGCCGAGCCAGGGCGTGGTCGATTGGGAAAAGGTCTATGCCCATCGCCCGCTGATCACTGCCGACGAGGCGCTTGGACGGTCGGTGCCGCTCTACCGCACCTTCCTCCAGCACGACACCATGGACGCCTACTGGCGGCGCATCCAGCTCGGGCCCGACGATTTCGCCAAGATCGATATCCCGGTGCTCACCACCACGGGCTGGTTCGACGGCGACCAGATCGGCGCGCTTTACGACTGGCGCGGCTACACCGGCCGGCCTGGCGGCGTGCGCGACGCCTTCCTGGTGATCGGACCCTGGACCCACGCCCAAAGCTGGGACGGCGGCGCGGAGAGGCTTGGCGAGTTCGAGCTAGGCAAGGACTCCATCGTCGACAATATGGCGCTCCGGCTCGCCTTCTTCGACCGCTACCTCAAGCAGTCGGCCGACCGGTTCGACGCCCCGCCCGTCCGCGTCTTCATCACCGGCGCCAATGTTTGGCGGACCTTCCCCGCCTACCCCGTCCCGCAGGCGCGTGCGACACGGTACTTTCTCTCTAGCGCCGGCCGCGCCAACACCAGGGCCGGCGATGGGCAGTTGTCGACGGCGCCGACGAAGGGCGAAAACGCCGACGGCTTCGTCTATGACCCGAAGACGCCAGTTCCCTTCGTCACCGGCTCAGGCGACGGCCGCGGCGTCGACCGCAGCGCCATCGAAGGCCGCGACGATGTGCTGGTCTATTCCACGCCGCCGCTGACCCACTCAGTCCAGATCGTCGGCAACGTCGGCCTCGAGATCTATGCGGCGAGCGACGCGCCGGACACCGACTTCGTCGCCACGATCACCGACGTCGCCCCCAACGGTCACGCCTTGCTCTTGGGCCCGCGGGGCGTCGGGGTCATCCGCGCGCGTTACCGTCACGGCCCCAGCGGCAAGGTCGAACTCCTCACCCCCAACAAGCCGGAGGCCTTCCGCATCGACCTGGGCGATATCGGCCACGAGTTCCTGCCAGGGCACCGCATCCGCATCGACCTGACATCCAGCGCCGTCCCGAGCATCAATCCCAACCAAAACACCGGCGCGCCGATCGCCACCGACACGGAGTGGCGGATCGCCCACCAGAAGTTGCTGCACGGAAAGCTGCATCCGTCGGCGCTCGTTCTGCCGGTGGTCGAAGGATCCGCCGCGGCGGCCGGTCCGGGGCGCGCGCCCTAGCCGCCGCCCCAGACCTGCGGACCGCAATCGATGTAGCCGTCGACATAGTCGGCGGCGGGCGTGCGATCCCGCGCGAGCAAGAGGGGGCCATCGAGGTCCACCACGTCGCAGAGTTGGCCGACGATGAAGCCCGGGGCCATGCCGAGCGAGGTGCCGGTCATATTACCGACCATGACCTTCAGCCCGCGCGCTCGGGCGGCGCGAGCCATGAGCAGGGCTTCCGTCAATCCGCCGCTCTTGTCGAGCTTGAGATTCACGACCTGGCAGCGGGGGCTGACGCCTTCGATGTCATTGAGGGTCTGAATGCTTTCGTCGAGGGCGATCTCGATCGCGCCGTCGTAAGTCTCCAAGAGGTGGTCCAAACCTCGCGGGAACGGCTGTTCGATGAGCTGCACGCGGCAGGCCTCCAGGGTCTGCAGCAGCGCCGCGAGCGAGGCGGGCGTAAACCCCTGGTTCCCATCGACGCCCAGCCACACCTCTTCGCGCGCGGCGCGGACAGCGCAGATTCGTTCGGCGTCCAGGTCATCCCCCGAGAGCTTCACCTTGATCGCCCGCGCGCCCACGTAGTCTCGGGCCCGCTGCGCCATCATCTCTGGCGCGTCGATCCCGATGGTGCAGGTCGTCAGCAGCGGCCGCGGCGCGCCGACCCCCGCCAGGCTCCAGACCGGCACGCCGGCGCAGGCGGCGTCGAGGTCCCAGAATGCGCAGTCGAGCGCATTGCGCGCGCCCCCGACCGGCAAGAGCGCCTGCAACCCCTGGCGCGTCACCCCACGCTCGACCTCGCGGCGCACATCTTCAAGGTCCGCCAGGATCGTCTCGACGGTCTCGTGGAAATAGTAGACGCCGGAGGCCTCAGCGCGGCCGCGATGATCGCCCGACGACAGGGTGACGGTCACCACCGCGGAGTCTTCGAAGGTGTGCCCGCTGATCCGGAACGGGGTCTTCAAGGGGAAGCGCTCGATCACCGCATCGAGGCGCAGGGGTTCCGCGATCAAGGGCATGGGCGAGCACGGCTCCGACAGGGTTCGGCGCGGACCGTGCAAGCCGGGGGCTGAGCCGACAATCGGCCCCCTCCTATTGGCCCATTAGCGCTCCTAATGTTGAGACCGGCCGTGGGCGGGCACCGTCGTGCGCAGCTGCGGCACCGGGTCAGGGTTGCCGAGAGATCATTGCCAAAGTGTCGCGCTGCGTGCGCTCCAGCGCCTGGATCACCCAGTTCGCGAACCGCCGCACCGGCGAGCGCGCATTGCCGGGCCGCACGGCGAACACCCGATAGGTCGCCCCCGGCACCGGCGGCAGATCGCTGGCCGCCACCAGCTCGCCCCGCGCCATCAGCCGATTGATCAGCACGGAGCGACCCATGGCGACCCCCTGTTCGGACAGGGCGGCGTGATAGGCCAAGTGCGCGAGGTTAAAATGGCGCTCGCCCGAGATTTGATCGCGCCATGTTGGTTGGCCCGTCTCCCAGACACGCCATTCGGTGTCCTGCGGCCCGCCGAAGCAGGGCGCATCGTCATGCAGCCGGGTAAGTTCTGGAGGGCCCCCGCCGGCCATCATGGCCTCGCGGTAGGCCCGCGTGCAGACCGGCATGATCAGCTCGGGCAACCGGGCCAATTCATGCAGGTCACTCACGCCGTCTCTCGAATAGGACAGCAGCACATCGATGTTCTCATCTTCGAGGAATTCCGCTGAGGGCTGGAACATCTCCGAGCGGATGAACAGCTGGATGTCCGGGTTCTCCCGGTAGAACTCGTCGAGGGACGGCACCAGCCACTCGGTGGCGAGCGAGGGGATGCAGCTCACGACCACCGAGCGACGCTGGGACCGGTCGAAGCGGCTCAGCGTGCCGCTGAGCAGGACGGCCACCTGGTCCATCGAAGCCAGGACCGCCTCCCCCGATTGCGTGAGGACGAGCCGTCCACTCTTGCGTGAGAAGAGCGTCGTGCTGAGCCGGCCCTCCAGCCGGATGACCCTTTGGCTGACCGCCCCTTGCGTCACCCGCAGGCGTTGGGCGGCGCCGGTGAAGGAGCCCGCGCGCGCAGCGTGCCGGAACACCCACAGATCCGACAGCATCTGCGGGTCGAGCCGATAGGCGTCGAGATCGTCAGGCTTGGACAGGGCCACCACCATCTCCGATGCGCGGCGCAATCGCGGGTGCCTTCATTGGCTGATCCAATGGCGTTGAGCCGATCACCCTCGCGACACCTCGACCTCTCGCGCGCGAGCCGCAGAGGTCGCCGCGGTGGCCGAAAGCAGCCGGTCGACCGCCGGATTGAGATCCGAGCGAAGGGGGTCGAAACACGGCAGGCTGTGCTCGGCCTCGAGCGCCGACATCAGCGACTGCGCCGCATCGGGCCGCATGTGCGAGGTATTGAGGCTGATCCCCACGACGCAGACGTCGGGATTGGTGAGTTGCGCCGCCTCCAGATAGCGCGACATCGCCACCGGCAAGCTCGGCAGCGGATAGTCCGGATAGCCGTTCAAGGTCTCCCGCAGGGGATCGTGGCATACCACCAGCGCGTCCGGCTGCGAGCCGTGCAAAAGGCCCAGGCACACCCCGGCATAGGCCGGGTGGAACAGGGCGCCCTGCCCTTCAATGACATCCCAGTGATCAGGCGCGGCGTCCGGCGACAGGCATTCCGCCGCGCCGGCCACAAAATCGGCCACGACGGAATCGATCGGAATGCCTTCGCCCGCGATCATGATCCCGGTCTGGCCGGTCGCGCGAAACGTCGCTTTGACTCCGCGAGCGAGCATCGCGTTGGTCAGCGCCAAGGCGGTGTATTTCTTTCCGAGCGCGCAATCCGTGCCCACGGTCAGCAGCCGTTTGCCACTGCGGCGCCGGCCGTTTGCGACCGGAAAAGTCCCCCGCACATGTCGCACATCGTGCAGGGTCCTGCCCAGGCGCTCCGCGGCGCGCCGGACCGGAATGAGCTCGGCCAGTCGGGTGTGCAGTCCGCTTACCAGATCGAGCCCAGCTTCCAGCGCCGCAGCCAGGCTGGGAATCCAGCTGTCGGGAATGGCGCCGCCGATGGGGGCTATGCCTAAGAGCATGGACTTCGCGCCAGCGTCCCGGGCCTGGGTGGGTGAAAGATCCGGCAAGCCCAGATCGACCCCGCAGCCGGGCAGACGCAGTTGCCCAACCACGTCCCCGGGCAGCCAATCCCGAACGCCGAAGGCCGTCTTTGCTACCGGCTCACTGGGCGCATCGCCCACGAACAGCAAATATGGTTTTGAAATCACGCGACGCCTCGCTTCTGCACGCGCTCGCCTCAGCGACCTGGATCGGACGCGGCGAAGCCCAGAGCGCGCATGGCCAATTCCCGTAGGCCAGAAGCCAGCCGCGCCCCGATCCGACAAACCACAAGGCCTAATGGAGACATTAGCGTTGCGAATTTGCGGAACGTCGGCGTTAGCCGCCGGACCGCCACGGCGTCGGCATCATCAGCCCGCCGGGGAAGGCGCCTCAGGCCGGCGCATCAGCCGGCCGGAGGACCACCCCGGATCACTTGTCCAGGCGCAGCGGAGCGATGCTTAGCTTGCGCGCATTCCGCTCGCCCTGCTTCTCGGTGCCGATGACCGAGGCCGTGACCGCGCCCGGCGCGACCCCGTCTTCCACCCAGGCCATCAGCGGCGACAGGAAGTCGACGCGGTCCCGGCCAAAGCCCTTGTTGCCGCAGTGGTAGACGCCCGGGATCATGTAGACGCGCATGAACTCGTCCGTCGCCCTGGGCCCCATGGTCGCGCGCACCGACTGGTAATAGGCGACCGTGCTCATCGGCGGCACGCTCTCGTCCGCCCAGGGATGCCACATGATCAGCTTGCCGCCGCGGGCCTTGAAGGCGTCCATCTTCGGGTCGACCGAGTTCAACTCGCCGCCCAGTTCGCGAAGGTAGATCGCCTTCTGTTCTAGGGTCTGCGGCATGTCCCAGACGTTCAGGTCGTCCACCGGCTTGCGGGAGGTGAGGAAGGTGACAAGGCCTTTGACGAACAGGTCCGCGCCGTCGATCTGCGCGTTCCAGCCGAGTTCGGAGCCGTAGGGATAGGGGAAGTAGATTTCGTGCCCCGCCGCGTCGTGCGGGCCGCGATAGAGTTCCTTCATGTGCATGACCTGATCGGGCGTCAGGCACCCCGGGCCGGGCTTGCGGTCGCAGCCGACCTTAGCCGCATCGTAGTGGCAGGTCCGGGGATCCTCGATGAGCCCTTCGAACTGGCCGCTGCGCGCGGCGCACTCCTCCATCACGCCCTTGTGGAGGGTCGCGACCTGCTCGTCGGTCAGGAGCTTCGTGCCGTCCCGCTTCAGCAGATGCTGGACCCGCCAGGCGTCGAACTGGGCGTTCTGGGTGATCAGGTCGAGACCAGCCGAACCGGAGATCACGCCGTCGAAGTCTTCGGGATGGCGCTGCGGCGACATCATCGCTTCACGCCCGCCGTCCGAGCAGCCGCTGAAGTAGGAATAGGCCGGCGGGGCTCCGTAGTATTTCTTCATGATCGCCTTGGCGAAGACCGCGGTCACATGCACGGCCCGGTCGGCATAGTCTTTCAGGCCCGCCGGATTGTTCGCCGCGAAGATCCCATCGGACGAGGTCCACAGGGAGTTCTCCGAGCCGTAGGAGGTGTGCCCGAGGTCCGTCGACACCTGGGCGATCTGGCCATTCTCGATCTCCGGGCACCCCGTCGCGGCGACGGCGCGGACGCGGAGATAGCCGCAGAAACCGCCGCAGCCGTTGAAGAACATTCGCTGCGTCCAGGCCGTCATCGGCAGGTGCATCTCGAAGGCGACCTGGGGCGCGATATGGCCCTTGATCAGGCAGTAGGGGCTGGCGACCGCCACACCGGCGCTGCCGTCCCCGGCGTCGGCCGTCACCGGCTTGGCGTACATGACGCGGCCATAGTCGTCCCCCACCTTGAACAGCATGTTGCCCAGGGCCGTGCAGTCCATGACCGGCTTCATCACCGGCAGGTCCTTCGCCTGGGCCGGCGCTGCGCTCATCGCCGACAGGCCGGCGGCGACGGCGATCGCCAAGAGCCAAGCCAGCGCCCGTCGCGCGCGTGTCTTCATCGCGGTGAAGCTGAGCCGTCCTTCGACTACAGGCATGTGATTGTCTCCCTGCCAGGCGCGCCCAATGCGGCCTCGATCAGACTCGAGCTCTGGGCGGTCAAGGTTGTCGCGATCCTGACGGCGCGGGGGCTTTGCCAAGGGCGACACCCCGTGCGCCACCGGGACCGCGACGCGCCCCCTGTCACCGAACGCCTCGCCACCGCACCTCAGGTGCGCGGTCGCAGCGCTCTCCAACGCGGCGTTCGCCCCAAGACCTTCGTCCTGAAGGGTGACTGTCGGTCGTCCCGCAAGGGCGCACCACCGACGAAACCGGCTGCGCGGTATGAAGCTGGAACATATCCGGCGCCGCGGCGCAGGGGGTCTCAGGCCTGGGCGAAGATCAGGCGTTCCTCACGCCCGGGGTCATCGACGCTCCGCGAGGCGACGTCAAAGACCATGGTCGTCCGCGAGGACGGCGTGTAGGCCCGCCATCCCGGATCGCCGGTCTTGGCGAAGCGCAGCCAGGCGTCGCTCATGGCATCCGCGACCTTCTGGGCTTCCGGCGCCCCGTCCCCGACGAGCGAAGCCGCGCGGCCGACATTGTCGAACACCAACGGGACATCCAGCGAGTGCATGGCCCGAAATTTCCCACCCTCGGCGGGCGTCCCCCAGGCCTCCTGGTACATGAAGACCGGCGCCCCGCCCTGCGCCGCCTTGCGCTCGGCCTGGATGATGGCGTTGCGGCGCATGCCGACCTCCGTCGTGGCCGAGAAAAACACGTCCGTCGGCGTAAACTGCGGATGCGCCTGTCGGTAGGCGGCGACCACCGCCTCGGCCTGCAGACCCCTTGGGGTGAGGCTCGGCTGCAGGCGCGCCGGCAGGGCGTCCCAGGTGAGGGCAAAGAGCGATGGGTCGCTCTGTCCGACCAAGCCGCGCGTCTCATCCTTCATGGTGCCGACCAGCAGCGGCACGTCCTTGGACAACTCGGGCGCGCCGGGCGTCCAGGGCTGTCGGGCCAGCGACCGGCCATCCACCACGGGACCGCCGTTGGCGCCGGCACGATAGGTGGCCGCCAGCACCCGGTCGGTCGGCGCCGCAGCCAACGCCTCGACCTGGTCTGGCCGCAAATCGAGCGCCGCCATGAGTTTGCGCGTGGTCGCCAAGGCCTCGTCGGGAGTCCGGACCATCAGCGTCGACCCGCTCTGCACGATCGCCCGCCGGAACAGGCCTTGCGCCGCGGACATGGCCATCAACACGGAAATCTTGAAGCCGCCGCCGCTCTCGCCGAACAGGGTGACCCGGTTGGGGTCGCCGCCGAAGGCGGCGATGTTCTCCCGCACCCATTTGAGCGCGAGGACGATGTCCAGGTTGCCGACGTTGCCGGCGTCTGCATAGCGCGCGCCGCCAGCGTCGCCGAAATAGGTGTAGCCGAACGCGTTGAGCCGATGGTTCACGGTCACCACGACAACATCGCCCCGCGCCGCCAGCCGCGCCCCATCGTAGAGACCGTCTGAGCCGGAGCCGTGAGCGAAGCCGCCCCCGTGCAGCCAGACCATGACCGGCCGCTTTTCGCGGCGGTCCGGACTGCGTGTCCAGACATTCAGGAATAAGCAGTCTTCGCTGGTCGGCCAGGGAAAGGTCCAGGACGCCCAGATGCCTCCATCGGCGGTGCGATGCTGCGGCGCAGACCGGCCGAACTCGTGCGCGTCGCGAACCCCGGACCAGGGCGCGCCCGGCTCCGGCCGCTCGAAGCGGTGCGTCGGGGCGCCGTATCGCAGCCCCCTGAACACAGCCACGCCGGCGTCAATCACGCCGCGCACCTTGCCGGCCATGGTTTCGACGACAGGTTCGTGCGCGCCGCTGGCGGCGGAGCGCGCGGAGGTGGCGGCGCCCGCGAGCGCGGCCGCACCCAAGAGCAGCTGGCGGCGCGCCAGGGCGGGACTGCGATGCGAATGGGCCATCTCGACAATCCCGCGCCGCGCGGCGGCCGGAGTTCCGGACACCTGCCGAAGCGGCGATCCTGCGGGCACGCGGAGGGCCCCGCCAGTGACGAAAACGGCCGCTGGATATGCGACCGCGGCATACCCGCCGGAGTGGGTTCTGTAAGGTATCAGGCGGCCGCGAGCCGCCGGACGCGGCGCTGAACCACGCCGTTCAGCAGCGCGGTCAGCGCGAGGGTGACCACTATCAGGACGACCGCCAAAACGGCGCCGACCGGCCAGTTGTTCTCGACGATGATTTCGTCGGCGATCGCCGGCGCCATCATGCGAAAGCGCGGGCCGCCCAGCAGCACCGGCGTCGCATACGCGTTCATGGCGAGGATGAACGACAGCGTAGACGCCGCCAGGAGCCCCGGCGCCATCAATGGGAGGGTCACCAGCCACCAGGTCCGGAAGGGCGCGGCGCCGAGACTGCGCGAAGCTTCTTCGATCGACGGATCGATCTGCTCGATAACGCTCTGCAGGGTCAGGATGACATAGGGCAGGTTCACCGCCGTGCCGCCGACCAGCACGGCGGCGGTGGAATACATCAGATGGTCCGCACTATGCACGCCCACCTGAGAGGCCAGGCTGTCGACCACGCCACCCTTGCTGAAGGCCAACATCCAACCCAGAGCGCGCACGGCATTGCCGACGAACAGCGGCAGGATGATCGCCAGCCAGAACAGGCTCTTGAAACGCGACCGGCTGCGCGCCAGGAACTGAGCCGTGGGGAAGGCGAAGACCAGGGCAAGCGCGGTGGTGCCGGCCGCGATCTTCACGGTGTTCCACAGGGTGCCCATGTAGAACCCGTCGGTGAGAACGGCGGCGTAGTGACCAAGGGTGATCCCCTCGAAGTCATTGTCGAGCGGCGTCCCCTTATACAGGCTGAGCCCGGTCAGCAGGATCAGGGGGATCACCAGGAAGATCACGGTCACGGCCAGCGCCGGCCCCAGGAGGCCCGCTGCGGTGAGCGGGCTGCGGTTGTTCACGGCCATGTTGCGCTCGCCCCCTCCCTCGCTAGGCCTTGAAGGCCCGGTCCCACCAGGTCTTCAGGCTGGCGTCGTTTCGGTAGAGATAGTCCTCGTCCAGCGGCAAGATCTTCGCGGACGACGGAAGTTGCAGCTGACGGCGGATCGGCTCGGCGATGGCCGCCAGTCCGCTGGTCGTGGGCGGCGCCGACCACATGTGGGACGAGTAGCCGGCCTGCGCGCCATCGCTGAGCGCAGCGTTGAGGAATTCATAAGCCGCGCCCGGATTGCGGGCGTTCTTCGGAATCCCGAACCCCCACCAGTCCAGAACCGAGCCTTCCTCAGGATAGGCAATCTCGATCGGAACCCCGGCGTTTCGCCACATAAGGCCGCGCGACAGGGTCCCGACGCCGACCCAGCATTCTCCCGTCTGCAGCGCTTGGCCGAGGTTCGACCATTCCGGATAGATGCGGACGCCGGCGCGCTTCAGTTCGAGGAGTTTCGCCTTGCCCGGCTCGTAGTCGCTCAGGCTTCCGCCGCCCACCAGGGCCGCCATCGCGATCACCGCAGCATACTGCGGGTCGATGACCCCGATCTTGTTGCCGAAGGCCGGGTTCCACAGGTCCGCGTAAGACCGTGGCCGCCGGGCCACCTTTGCGGGATTGTAGAGGATGACCCGCGGCGTGCAGGTCATCGGGACGGCGTAGGTCGTCCTCAGCGCCGGGATGATGTCGCGGTAGAACCCCAGCCGCGCGAGGTCCAGCTCGGCCAGCAGGTGACGTTTCGACATCTCGTAGAGCACCGAGGCCTGATCGTGGACGACATCGTAGGTTCCGTGCGCCAGTCGCCGTTCCGCCAGAAGCTTCAGCTTCCGAGGTCCGTCGAAGGACGACTCAAAAGCCGTGCGGATCCCCTTCGGCTTCAGCAGGGGCTCGATGGCATAGGCCTCGAGATATTTCTTCGTGTCGCCGCCGTAGCTCGAGAGCACAAACCGGCGGCTGTCGTCGGCATTGCAGCCGCTTTCCCCGACGCCGGCCGCCAGGGCTGCGGCAAGCATCGCGCCGAACCCGCGCCGGCTGGGCGCTCCAGCCGTCAAGGCGCGCGCTCCTCGGCGCCCATCATCGGACGATCGCATAGGCGGCGTCACGGGCGATCTCGGCGAACACTCTGGAGCGGGGCGCCAGCGAGAGCCGGACCGCCAGGTCCGCGTGCACGGCGGCCGTGATCAGGTCTCCGCCGGACAAGCGCAGGCTCACTTCGCAGACCGGACCGAGATAGGTCAGATGTTCCACTTCGGCGGACAGGACCCCGCTGCGGCCGCGCGGCGGGGCGCCGTGCAGCGCCACCGACTCCGGGCGGATCACCAAGGTGTCGGCGCCCTCCGACGCGCATCGGCAGGACAGCTGCAGGCCCGCCGCCGTCGTGAAGGCGACTTCCGCGCCTGTCCCTGCGGTCCGGCCATGCAGGAAGCTGGCGCGGCCGATGAAGCCTGCGACGAAGATATTGGCGGGGTCGCGGTACACCGCCTGGGGCGCGCCGATCTGCTGCACCCGCCCCTGGCTCATCACCACCACGCGGTCCGCGAGGCTGAGCGCCTCGTCCTGGTCGTGAGTGACCATGATCGTGGTGATGCCGAGCTGCCGCTGCAGGGCGTGGATCTCCCGGCGCACGTCGAGCCTGAGCTTCGCGTCGAGGTTCGACAGCGGCTCGTCCAGAAGCAGCACGGACGGCTCGATGGCGAGCGCCCGTGCGATGGCGACCCTTTGCTTCTGGCCGCCCGACAGCTGGTTCGGCAGCCGGCTCGCCAGTGCGTCTAGCTGGACAAGCGCCAAGGCGCGTCGGGTCCGAGCCTCGACCTCGGCCTTGGGCAGCTTCCGGCGGCGAAGCCCGAAGGCGACGTTCTCGAAAACGTCCAGATGCGGGAAGACCGCATAGTTCTGAAAGACCACGCCGAGATTACGCCGGTGTGGCGGCACGGCCGTCACGTCGGCGCCATCGATCCGGATCGCGCCCTGCGTGGGCGGGACGAAGCCGGCGATCATTCGCAGGATCGTCGTCTTACCGCAGCCCGATGGTCCCACAAAGACGATGAACTCCCCCTCATTCACCGCGATGGAGAAGTCATCAACCGCGACGAAATCGCCGTAGCGCTTCGTCAGCGAGGTAAGCTCCAGTCGCGCCACGTCAGACCACCTTGGTCAGCTTGACGAAGCGGTCGCACACCAGCAGCGCGGCGGTGATGATCGCGATCTGCACCACCGAAACCGCCGCGACTGTCGGATCGACCTTGAACTGCAGGTACTGAAGGATCGCGATCGGCAAGGTCGTGCGGCCCGGCGCGACAAGGAACAGCGACAGTTCAATATTGCCGAAGCTGGCGACGAAGCTGAACAGCGCCGCCGCCACGACGCCGCTGCGGATCAGCGGCAGCGTGACGAGCCCGACCGCGCCGGCCGGTGTCGCGCCCAGCGAGGCCGCGGCTTCCTCGATCGATGGGTCGACCCCTTCGAGATTGGCCAGCAGCAGGCGCACCGCCCACGGGATCGTCAGCAGGACATGGGCCAGGCAAAGCGTCCAAAAGGACCCCGCGACTGACCAGCTCGTCACGAGTTCCACCACGATGAGGCTTACGTAGATCCCCGCCCCCACAACGATCGTCGGCACGATCAATGGGGCGGTCAAAAGCTGGACGGCGGCCTGTCCCCAGGCTGACGTGCTTCGGCGCAGCGCCAGAGTGGCCGGAATCGACACCGCAAGGCCGATCGCCGTGGCGACGAGGGCGACCTGCAAGCTCAGCAGGAAACCGTCGGAAAATTCCGGGTTCTCGAAGGCGCTCTGGAACCACCGCAGAGTATATCCCCGGGGCGGGACGTAGGGGATCTCGTTCTCAAAGAGGCTCAGCCATACCACTAGAGCCAGTGGCGCCAGGACAAAGAGGAACCCTAGCGCCGCCCAGAGCCGCACGAGGACGTGCAGCGTTCGGTCGCCCAGCGAGGCCAGGCGTTCCCGGGCTTGGGCGGTCTTGCCTCTCATGCCTAGAGCTGCTTCCCGAACTTGAACGCCGCGGTCTCGCGCGGGTTGGCGGCGCTGGCCAGCGGCCGGATTTCAGCGGGGCGCACGACCGGTTCGGGCAAGCTGTCTGTCCAGAGCCAGTAACTGTTTTCGATGCCGTTCACGGCCACGACCTCGTGGTTGCCCTTCGTGTCGATGGCGTGGATCGTGATCCGGCTGATCAGCCCGCCCTTGAGCGCTTCCATGTCGCTGGCCGCCTCGTGGACGGCTTCCTCCACGGTCATGCCCATCTTCATATAGAGGACGACCGAGCGCGCTGCGCCGGTGCGGATGCTCATCTCGCCCGCCCCGGTGCAAGCCGCCGCCCCGTAGCGGGAATCCGCATAGGACCCGGCGCCAATGATCGGGCAATCGCCCAGGCGTCCGGGATATTTCCAGCCCCAGCCGGAGGTGCTGGTGCCCACACAGATGCTGCCGTTTTTGTCCTGCACCAGGAACACGGTGGTGTCCTTGCCGATCTCCGGATCGATCGCATGCCGGCAGAGGGGCGCCAACGGGACGTTCGGCCAGTTGCGCTTGTCTTCATCACTGACTTCCTTGGCGTACCAATTGTCCCAGGCGGCTTTTGCGTGCGGCAGGAGCGTCTCGCCGGCCTCAGCGCCGACCTCCTTAGCGAACAGGCGCGCGCCCTCATCGACCAGGATTTCGTGCGGCAGGAGTTCCATCATCTTCCGAGCCACCGTGAAGGGATGGAGATAGCCCTTAAGGGAGGCGATCGCCGCCGTGCGCAGGGTGTCACCGTCCATCATCGAGGCGTCGAGTTCCACCTCGCCCAGCAGGTTCGGCCAGCCGCCTCGCCCGACCGTGTAGACGGTCTCGTTGTCTTCGATGAGGCGAATACCGGCCTCGATGGCGTCGAGCGCCGGAACCCCCTCGGCCAATAGCCGCGCGGTCGTGGGCACGCCGTGGGTGCCCTCATTGTTCGTCACCAGGATCATGTCGCGTCACCTTCCAATCAGACTAGGCCGTCGGCGTTCGCCGCGGCGATGGTGTTTCCGGCTGAAGCCGCAGGCGGTCCACGCGCGTCGATCGCCCCACTCGGCGCCTAGGTCGCCGGCTCCAGGGCGGCGGCGCGGGACGTCGCAGCCGGGCCTTTCCAGGTCCGCCGCCAGGCATCGAAAAGATCGAGCTGCGATCGGGCATAGTGCTTCTGGCTGGGGCTCAGCAGGTCGGTGGCGTTGAAGTGCCGCCGGTATTCGGCCTCGCCACGCAGCTCGAGGAGGAACTTGTAGTAGAGGACCAGGTCGGCGCCCTCGTCGAACCGGCTCAACGCCATGAGCGCGGCTTCATATTCCACGGCCGCGCTGCGGGCGGTAGCGTCACCCGCCGCCGCCCGCTCGCACAGGGCCACGAATTCCAGGACTTCATTCGGCAGGACATTGCCGATGCCGGTGATCGCGCCCTGCGCCCCGCAATTGACGAAGCCATGAAAGACCATGGTGTCGACACCCACCATCAGCGAGAGGTCCGCCGACTGGCCGGTGATATGCTCGGCGGCATAGCTGAGCGCCGCGGCCCCGCCGAATTCCTTGAAGCCCACCAGGTGGCTATGGCGGACCCGCAGTTGGAAGAAGAGGTCCGCGCGCGTCTCGAAGCCGTAGTACGGGCTGTTGTAGATGACGCTCGGAAGATCCTCCGCCGCCTCAAGGACGGCGTCGAAGTGTCCAAACTGCGCGGGCTGCGCCGACACCCGCGACAGCAGGCGCGGAATCATCATCAAGCCCTTGGCGCCCACCGCCTTGGCGTGCGCTGCGAGTTCCACCGCTTGCTTGGTGCTCTGCGCGCCGGTGCCGACAATCACCGGCAAGCCGGCTTCGACGAGACGCTCCACGCCCATCATCCGCTCGCCATAGGTGAGCAGTGGCCAATCGCCCATCGATCCGCAGTAGATCAGACCCGACATGCCTGCGTCGACCAACGCGCGGCCCTTGCGCACCAGCGCGTCGAAATCCGGCGATCCGTCCTCGCCGCACGGCGTCATCAGCGCGGGCATGACGCCCTGGAAAACCTCTGCACCCATGTCCTGTCTCCTATGTCTCGATGGCTGAATGGCGACCGTTCCGCCTCTCCGGTGGCCTTGGGGGCGACGCGCTAATCCCTGACGCGATACCGTTCGATCGCATCCCAATCGGGCTCGACGCCGAGGCCTGGCCCCTCCGGGACCAGGATGTCGCCATCCTCGATCCGCAGGGGCGAGACGATCAGGTCATCGGTGAGCAGATGGCTGGCGGTGTAGTAGTCGCTGCCGTATTTGATGGCCGGCGAAGAGCAGGCGAAGTGCAGGCTCGCGGCTATGCCGATACCCGACTCCCACATGGCGCCCGCGTAGCAGGGCATCCCCGCCGCTTCGAACAGCCCGGCGACCTTCTTGGAGCGCAGTAGCCCGCCCATCTTGGCGATCTTGATGCTGACGATGTCCGCCGCGCCCCGCTTGGCCACCTGGAACCCCTGGTCCCAGCTCAGCACGCTCTCGTCGGCCATGACCGGGGTGTCCAGGGCGGCGCAAAGGGCCGCCATGGCGTCCAGGTCGAAGCCCTTGAAGGGCTGTTCGATGAAGGTGGGGTGGAAGTCCTCCAGCCGGCGGCACAGGCGCGTCGCCTGTTCCCGGCGAGCGCCCTGATTGAAGTCGATCCGAAGGTCGAAGGCGTCGCCAACCAGTTTCCGCAGGGCTTCAACCCGATCGATCTCGTCGCGTTCGCCGAGCACCCCGGTCTTGATCTTGAGAACCTTGAAGCCCTGGTCGAGCAGCCAACGGCTTTCGTCGAGATCGGCCTGCAGTACCTGATTGGTGATTGAGTAGCTGAGGTTGATGCGGTCCCGAACCAGCCCGCCCAGGAGATCGTGGACCGGGCAGCCCAGCGCCTTGCCTGCGATGTCCAGTACGGCCATCTCGAGCCCGGTCTTGGCGAACGACGACCCATAGTGCGCCGCGTCCATCTTCAGGAGGATGGCTTCCACGTCGAAGGGCGAACAGCCGATCAGGACCGGCGCAAGATAGTGGTCGATGGTCGCCTTGATGGCGAAGGCGTTCTCCGCGAACACCGCCCACGGCGAGCACTCCCCAACCCCGGAAATCCCGGCGTCCGTCTCGATCTTGATGATCACTGCGTCCACATGGACGAGGTCGCCGACGCCGAGCTTGCCGGCGTGGCGGATGGGCGGACGCGTTATGATCGCCTCGACCGATGTAATCTTCACCCACCAACTCCTTCATGCGCCGTGCGTGGCGACCAGCTCCCAGGGAGCCACAAGCCGTCCTAGATCGTGCGGGGCGGCAGGTTCGGTCGCGCCGAAACCTTGATCCCGATGTTGCGGGTCTGGACGTAGCCCTCGAGCGCCTCCTGGCCCTTCTCGCGCCCGTAGCCGGACTGATTGACGCCGCCGAACGGCGTCTCGATCCCACCGACAAACCAGCCGTTGAGATAGACCTGGCCCGACCAGAGGTGCTCGGCGGTCCACATCCCGAGGTCGAGATCGCGGGTGAAGAGTCCAGACGCCAGACCCTGATCGGTGCCATTGGCGATCGCGACCGCCTCTTCCGCGGTCTTGAATGTGGTCACGGCCAGGACCGGGCCGAACACCTCGTGTTGGCCAAGCGCCGTCTCGGGCCGCACATCGGCGAACAGCGTCGCGGGCATGAAGTTGCCCGGCCGGTCCAGCAGCGCGCCGCCGCCAACCACCAGGCGCGCACCATCGTCCAGCGCGCCCCGGTAGGCGTCGTCGACCCGCTTCAACTGCTGGCGCGAGATCAGGGCGGTGATGTCGTTGTCCTCGATACCGGGTCCGAGCCTCAAGGCGGCGACCATGGCTTCGACCCGGTCCAGCACCTCGCCGGCCACCGCTTCGTGGACCAGCAGGCGGGTCATGGCGTTGCAGTTCTGTCCGGCATTCAGGAAGGCGCCGCTCTTCACGGCCTCGACGACTAGATCCAGGTCCGCGTCCGGGT
Source organism: Phenylobacterium sp. (assembly GCF_004799515.1). GTDB lineage: Bacteria > Pseudomonadota > Alphaproteobacteria > Caulobacterales > Caulobacteraceae > Phenylobacterium. Next base: position 228,196 of record NZ_SSMX01000004.1, read on the forward strand.
AGACGATGGCCGCGGACTTGCCGCCCAATTCCATGATGCAGGGCACCACCCGCTCGGCGGCCGATCTCAGGACGTCGCGGCCGGTCGCCAGAGACCCGGTGAAGACGATGTGGCGCACCAGGGGATGGGTCACCAGCGCCTTGCCCGCGACCGCGCCATAGCCGGTCAAGATGCTGACCGCGCCCGTCGGGACGCCGGCGGCCTCACAGGCCTTGGCGACCTCGATTCCGGACAAGGGGGCGAGTTCCGGGGACTTGATCACGGCGCAGTTGGCGGTGGCGATCGCACAGGCCAGCGAGCGTGCGGTCAGCTCCAATGGAAAGTTCCAGGGCACGACCTGGCCTGAGACCCCGAACGGGCTGCGGATCGTGAAATCCACAAGGCCCCCGCCCCGCGGGATCGAACGGCCTTCAACCTTGTCGGCCAGGCCGGCGTAGTAGCGCAGGTAGCGGACCGCGGTGCCCACCTCTTCTCGCGCCACGCTGATCGCCTTGCCGGTGTCCAGACAGACCGTGCGAGCGATGGCCTCGCGGCGTGACTCCAGATCATCGGCGACGCGGTGGAGCATCAACCCGCGCTCGAACGGCGGCATATCGATCAGGGTACGCGCGCGGAACACGCCGTGGGCGGCGCTAACCGCCGCGTCGATCTCAGCCGCCCCAGCCTCGGCAACCTCGGCGATCACCTCCCCGGTGGCCGGATCCTCGACCGCGATACACGCGCCGGACGCGCTGTCGCGCCAGTCGCCGGCGATGTAGTGGCCGCCACGGTCTCGCGCGTCAGACATGTCGTTCCTCACGCCAGGATGGCATCGGCGAGCTTCTCCGCGAGCATGATCGTCGGCAGGTTGGTGTTGGCGCGCGGGCAGAAGGGCATGACCGAGGCGTCGACCACACGCAGCCCATCAACCCCGCGCACGCGGCCTTGCGGGTCGGTGACGGCGGTCGGATCGGTCGCCGCCCCCATTCGGCAGGACGATGTCGGATGCCAGTTGCCGGCCACATTGCGCCGGATGTAGCGCTCGAGCGCCGCGTCATCGGCCGCCAGGGTCGCGAGGCTGTCGCCCTGGGTGATGACATGGCGCACCAGGGCGCGGCGCACGGCGGCGGAACTGTCCATCAGCCCCGCGAGCAGCGCGGTGATGAGGTAGTTGATCCGCGAAATGGTGCTCACCGACTTGGCGCGCGCGTTCCACGCCGACGGGAAGGGATCCAGGGCCACCGTGGGCATGGAGCCCAAGGCGAAGATGCGGCTCAGGAAGCGGACGCCATCCTTCAGCCGCGCCATGTCGCGTTCGTCGGTGAGCCAGTCGAAGGCGACCGTGGGCTCAGCGGCGGGATCGCGCGCGTTCAGGGTCACCGACCCGCTGGAATAGGTCCGATTGACCCAGAGTTGGATCGATCCCAACCGCATGCCCAGCGGATGCCAGGCGGACTTCGCCACCGCCGAGACCGCCATGTCGGTGGGCGGACATCCCGGATGGTTGGAGGAGTAGCGCGCGTGCACCTGGATGTGCCCGGATACGTCCGGCGCCATGCGGTTCTGTGGCTGCAGATAGGCCGACACCGCGATCGACGGATGCTCCTGCAGGCCCTGCCCCACCCCGGCCACATCGGCCTGGACCTCGATCCCGAGCTTCGCCAGGGCCGCTGCCGGACCGACGCCCGAGCGCATCAAGATCGCCGGCGAATGGATGGCGCCGGCGCTGAGGACAATCTCGCGGCCCTCGAAGCGCTGCTCGCCGGCACTGTTGACCGCGACCACTCCGGTGGCGGTGGCGCCGGTGAACAGGATGCGCTGGACGTAGGTGTCGGAAAGGATCGTCAGGTTCGGTCGCGCCCGGACGTCGCGGGTCAGATAGGCGATGGCGGTCGAGACCCGGCGGCCGCCGCTGTTGGTCAGCGGCACGGGCGAATAGCCATCGCCATAAGGGCCGTTGAAATCCGCCCGGAACGGCAGGCCCACCGCATCGTAGGCCTGGGTCAACGCCCGGATGAAGCCAGACCACTCACTCTGGCGCACCCGCGTGATGGGCAGCGGCCCGTCCTGGCCGTGCAGGTCACCGGCGAAATCGCGATCGCTTTCCAGCTTGCGGAAATAGGGCAGGACGTCGCTCCAGCTCCAGCCCACAGCGCCGCCGGCCGCCCAGTCGTCATAGTCTGCAGGCGAGCCGCGGTTGGCGACCTGAGCGTTGATGCTGGAGCCGCCGCCCATGACGCGGGCCTGTTCATAGTGTGCGGGTTTGGCGCCGCCGCGCACTAGGCTCGCGTCCAAGCCCGGCCACTGATAGCGCGGGTTGAAATAGGCCCGCGTCGGATTGCCGTCCTGGATGTCGTCCGGGATGTCGTCCGGCGGGGTGTCCTGACCCGCTTCGATCAGCAGAACGCGCTTGGCGCGAGAGGAAAGCCGGTTTGCCAGAACGCAGCCGGCAGAGCCGCCGCCCACGATGATGTAGTCATACTGCAACGTCGCTCTTCCCTGGCGCGCACGCTCCGGCCCGCTCGCGAGTCCTCTCGCCTGCCTGGAAAACCTAGCTGCGGAACCGGGGGTTACCCACCCTCAACATTGGCTTTCCGATATAACTCCAGCTCATACCGGACCTTGACCGCCGCAGGGTCAGCCCGACAACTATGCGCATTAGTTCTAGAGTTTCGGCGCGGCCATGGATCTGGGGTCCCGATGACTGGCGAAAGCTCCGACGTCCTCATCCGCATACCGTCCCTACGGTCGCTTTACGTTTTCGAGGCGGCTGCACGCCACCTCAACCTCGTTCGCGCCGCCCAGGAATTGGGCCTCACCCAGGGCGCGCTCAGCCGTCAGATCAAGTCACTGGAGCAGTTTATTGGCGTCCCGCTGTTCCAGAGGACGCCGCGCGGCCTGAAGTTCACCGAGGCCGGCGACATCCTCTGGGCGCACTCCCAGCGCGCCTTCGCCGAAATTCAGAACGGCCTGATGTTCGTCACCAATGCGCGCACCCGCCAGTCCCTGCTGGTGGCCGTGGCGCGCTCCTACAGCACCCGCGTGCTCAGCCCGCTGATCGGAGGCTTCACGGAGGCCTATCCGTGGATCGACCTGACGCTGGATGGTCATCGCCATCTGGCGGACCTATCCAAAGGAGAAGCCGATATCGCCATCCGCGTCGGCAGAGGCGACTGGCCAGACGCCCGCGTCGAAAAGCTCGGTGACGATCCGCTGTTTCCCGTTATCTCGCCCAGGCTCGCGGAGCGGCTGGGAACCTCCCAGATCGATGGGGACACCGAGGACGTCACCTTCCTTCACTTCACGGAACGGAACTACTGGGACGCCTGGGCGGCGGCGGCGGGCCTGCCGCCGTTCCGGCCGAAGCGGAACATCCGGTTCTCGGAAACGGTGATGATGCTTGAGGCTGCCGAGCAGGGCCAAGGGATCGCGGTCGCCCGCCGTTCGCTGGTTCAGGATGCACTCCGCACTGGTGAGCTGGTCCGCATGTCCGATATCGAACTCGACGACGGCATCGCCTATTTCCTCTGCTATGCGCCCGAGAAGGCGAACCACTCGACGGTCAAGGCTTTCCGAGAGTGGATGATGGCGCCGAAACCCGTGGCGGACCGCGCGACCGGCGCCGTCCCCGCGTCGCCGCACGCGTCTTAGAAGGCGACCTCAAGTCCGCCGCCCCGCGAGCCAGCCCGCGCCCAGGACGCCGAGAGACCGGGCGTCCGAGCGAGCCAGGTGTTCGGTCGCCAGACCCGAAGCGGCGGCCGTCCTGAGAGCCGTGATCGCAGCGCCGTCGATCACGGCCAACGGCGCCCCGCTGGTCCGATCGAATAGGAGCACCACGCTTTGGACGGTAGGAGAGCCCCGCGCCGCGTTGCCGGGATGAAGGCTGTTGACCTTCGCGCCATAGACGGGGCGGTCGCGGGCGGCCCCCGGCATCAGGATAAGCACATCAGACACGTCGAACAGCTGGGTGATCGCCCGCTGCGGCAGATCTATCTCACCACCTGATAGCGCCGTCATCGCTTCAGCCATCACGGCGATGCAATCGCCCATCGGTAGAAGACGCCGAACCTCCGCCGCGGGATTGACCCGCAGACTCACCGGCGAGACCACCCGCCTCGCGACGCCCTGAGATTCGGCGGACTTGGCGGTTGTCGAAGACGCACGCCTAAAGGTCGAGACGTTGGCCGAGGCCTCGCGCTTTCGCCGCCTCGAAGATCGCCTTGGCGGCGCCCACGTCTTCGACGGCTACGCCCATGTTCATGACCGCGATCGAATCCGAGGCGCTGACCCGGCCCTTCGCGATGCCCGCCGCGACATCCCCGAGTTCCCCGCGAAACGGCGGACTGTCGACAAAATAGTTGTAGGCCTTGATGTGCTCTATCTGCCCGAGGTCATCGGTCAATAAACAGTCGATCGCGCGTAGGCCCGCAGGCTTCCAGTAACAGTCATAGTCGATGGCGACAGCGGTCAGCCCGGGTTTGATCCAGTCGGCGTCCACCGGCCGCTCGACGTTGGCTTTGATACGGCCGCAGGAGATCAGCACCGACGTCTGGTCGAAAATGGCGCGCGCCGACGATACGATGACCGGCGTGAAACCCGCCGCGCGCACCACCTCAGCGAAGGCGTCCGCGGCCTGTGGGTTGATGTCGTAGATCAGCACTTCCTTCAGGTGCGGCATGACATGCGTGAGCGCTTCAAGATGGCTTCGGGCCTGGACCCCCGCCCCCAGCACGCCAAAGCTTGGGGCGTCGGGATTGGCCAGATGCTTCACCGCGACCGCGGAGGCTGCGGCCGTGCGCTGTTGCGTAATCCAGGTGGAGTCCATCACCGCGGCGACCAGGCCGTCCTCAAGGGAATTGAGGAACAGCAGGCCGGTCAGATAGGGCAAGCCCCGCGCCGCGTTCTCGTCGGATCCCGACTGCCACTTCATGGCGGTGTAGCCGAACTTCGGCACCAGGCTCGACATGCCCCCGAACCAACGCTCATTGTCGCGTTCCATCCAGTGTTTCGGGGGCATCTGGACCCGTCCCATCGCCTTCTCGATCAGACCCTGTTCCACCAGCTCGATGATGGTCGACATCGGCAGCCGAACGGCCTCGACCGCGTCGCGGTTGAGGAAGAGCGTCGAATGATTGAGACCCATGACCCTGCCTGAGTAAGATTGAACATACGATGACGGGACGACGCCTTCGGGCCTTCGCGGTCCCATCGCCCCAAGGCGCCACAAACGCCCCCACGGCGGCCCCGCGCACGACGCGTCAAAAGGTAGTTCCCGTGTCCGCAGCCCGATCCGAGCGCCGCGAAGCTCCCGCGTTCCGCGTTGCATGGCCAACGACGAAAGCTGCGGGTCGATATGACGGGGGGGCATATCCCAAGCGCACGTGCCAACACCCCGCACGAGGCGGCCGCGCCCTAGGGTCGGCCGATATCTCGCCGTCGCGGTCGGTCGGGCGGCTAGGCCAGGCCGGCGAGCGCCAGGTATTTGATCTCGAGATAGTCCTCGATCCCGTACTTGGAACCTTCGCGGCCCAGGCCGGACTGCTTGATCCCGCCGAAGGGCGCGACCTCCGTGGCCAGCAGGCCGTCGTTGACCGCCACCATGCCATATTCGAGCGCTTCGGCGACCCGCAGCACCCGGCCGAGATCGCGGGCGTAGAAGTAGGCGGCTAGGCCGTATTCTGTGTCATTGGCCATGCGAAGGGCGTCGGCCTCGGTCTCGAAACGGACGATGGTGGCCACCGGACCAAAGATCTCCTCGCGGGAAACTGACATCGCCGGCGTCACGCCGGTGAGAAGAGTCGGCTCGAAGAAGCCGCCACCCAGCGCATGCCGATGACCGCCGATCTTGATCTCGGCGCCGTCCGCGACGGCTTCAGCGATGAGGCGCTCAACCTTCTCGACGGCGGCGCCGTTGATCAGCGGGCCCTGGGTCACGCCCGCCTCTGTCCCGCCCCCGACCTTCAGGGCCTCCACCTTCGCGATCAGCTTGGCTTCGAAGGCGTCCGCGATGCTCGCCTGCACCAGGAAGCGGTTGGCGCAGACGCAGGTCTGACCCATGTTGCGGTACTTCGAAATGAGGGCGCCGTCGGCGGCCGCGTCGAGGTCGGCGTCATCGAACACGATGAACGGCGCATTGCCACCGAGCTCCAGCGACACCCGCTTCACGGTCGAGGCGCACTGCGCCATCAGCCGCCGGCCAACCGCGGTCGACCCAGTGAAGGAGAACTTCCGCACCAGCGGGTGCTGGGTGAGCATTAGTCCAACCTCCTGGGCCAGGGTCGAGGGGACGACGTTGAAGACGCCCTTCGGAATCCCCGCCCGATGGGCCAGATCGCCCAAGGCCAGGGCCGACAGCGGCGTGTGCTCCGAGGGCTTGATCACCACGGTGCAGCCGGCGGCCAGGGCCGGGGCGCATTTGCGCATGATCATGGCGTGCGGAAAGTTCCAGGGCGAGATGGCCCCGACGACGCCCACCGGCTGCTTGACCACCAGGATGCGCTTGCCCTGCGCCGGCGTCGGGATCACGTCGCCGTAGGTGCGCTTGGCCTCCTCGGCGAACCATTCGGCGAAGCCGGCGCCGGACGCCACCTCGCCGCGGGCCTCGGCGAGCGGCTTGCCCTGCTCGGCGGTCATCAGCTGAGCCAGGTCTTCCTGGTTGGCCAGAATGAGCCGGGACCATTCACGCAGGATCGCGGCGCGCTCCTTGCCGGTCTTGTCACGCCAGGCCGGCAAGGCCGCGCCCGCGGCCTCGATGGCCCTCACCGTGTCCTGCGCATCGAGATCGGCGATGTTGGCCAAAGTCTTTCCCGTGGCAGGGTCGGCGACGGTGAACCGGCGGCCCGCCTGCCCCGCCATCCAAGCCCCATCGACGTAGCCATCGGTCCGCAGGAGGGACGGATCGGACAGGTTCAGCATGTCAGGACTCCAGGGTTCAAGTTCGCCGTTGAGGTGCGGGCGCGCCGCGGCGACACCCGCGTTCGGGCAAGCGTCCCACGTTGGGGCCGAGGATAAGAGCCGCTCGGGCGGGAGCGCAGAAACGTCGCGAACAGGCGGCCCTAGGCCGCACGGCTTCGCGCGCGCTCGTCGAGGCTCTCGCGCAGGGATTCGTCGAGGATCGCCGTCGCGCGGTCGATCTCGTCGCGAGTCACCGTCAACGGCGGCGCGATGCGCCAGACCGATCCCCGTTCCGGACGGCGGCGGATGTTCATGCTCAGGCCCTTCTCGAAGCACTTCTTGGTGGTTCGGGCGCCAAGGTCGTGGTCGGGAATGCGGGACTCGCGGTCCTGGACCAGTTCCACCCCAAGCAGTAGGCCTTCGCCGCGCACATCGCCGATCGCATCGTAGCGCTGCTGCAGCTCCAGCAGGCGTTCACGAAGATAGCCACCGATCGACCCCGCGCGGGCGACGAGTTGCTCGTCCTGAAGGACGCGCAGCACCGCTAGGCCGACCTCGCCCAGCAGCGGGTCGGAGACGTGGCTCGTATAGTAGGTGAAACCCTTCTTGTGGATGTTCTCCTCAATGGCGGAGGTGGTGATCGTGCCGGCCATCGGCAGGCCACCGCCCAAGGTCTTGGAGACCGTCATGATGTCGGGGACCACGCCGAAGAACTCCGACCCCGTGCGGTGTCCGATCCGCCCAAAGGCCGTTTGGGCCTCGTCGAAGATCAGCAGCATGCCGCGCGCGTCCGCCGCCCGGCGGAGCGCCTGCATATAGGCCTTGGGCGGCACTAGGACGCCGCCGGCGCTGATGATCGGTTCGATGATGATCGCCGCGCCCTTGCCCGACGACTGCATGTCGAACATCTTCAACCCGAGTTCGAGGCAGGCCAGAGCTGAGGCTTCCTCGGTGTCGGCTTGGATGTAAGGCCGGTAGGCGTTCGGTTCGGGCATCACGAATACGCCGGGCGTCGGCACCCCATAGCCCTTCCGGTCGCTGGCGAAGGAGATGGCGCCGGAGCCGCCGGTGATCCCGTGCCAGGAGCCGCCCACCGAGAGGATCTCGTAGCCGCCGGTAAACATCTTCGCCATGCGCAGGGCGACTTCGTTGCTCTCCGATCCGGTATTCACGAAGATGGACTTGGTAAGCCTCTCCGGCATCCAGTCGCGCGCCACCGTTTGGGCCAGTTCCGCCACGACCTCCGGGATCATGCCGCTGAACATGTGATAGGCCTTCTCACCGGCCCGGTTCACCGCCTCGACGATCGCGGGGTGGTTGTGACCGATGGTGGCGCACATTTGCCCCGAGGTGAAATCCAGGATTTCGCGCCCGGTGTCGTCGCGCACGATCGTCCCTTTGGCCGACACGAAGAGGTTTGGGAAGGCGTCGCCGCCGTAGCGGACCATGAATTCCTTAGCCGCATTCCGAAGCGCGATATCCATCGGGTCTTCCCTTCTCGTAGTCGCGTGGATTCGCCACGCCGCCACGCCGATCCGGGCAAGCGGACAGCGGCCACTGGCGGGGGCTGATCTTGTCGGGCGGACCGCGGCCGCCTAGTCGTCGGACCCTGATCGCGCCAGGTACTCTTCGACGTAGGTCTCAAGTACATCCAGAGCTGCGAGCAGGTGTTTCTGCACGCAATAGCCGACGGCTGTGGGATCACGGCGCGTCAGGGCCTTCAGAATTTCGTAGTGCTCGGCGATGCTTCGCTCCAGCCGCCCGGGGATGGCGAGCAAAATGCTGCCCGGGAAGCTCAGCCACACCTGATCGATCAGGTCGAAGAGGATCACATTGTCCGCAGCGCCGTAGAGGATCCGGCGGAACTGCAGGTCCGCCCGGCCAGCCTCCGCGGGATCGTTCGCCTGGCGCGCAGCTTCCATGCGTTCAACCTGCGTCGTCATGGCGACCAGATCGTCTTCGGTCAGCTTGGCGCTGCCCAATTGGGCGGCCTCGACCTCGAGGAGAAGTCGGACTCGATAGATATTGCGCAGACGCGGCAGATTGAGTTCCGCGACGCGCACGCTGTGGTGGCTTTCCTGAACCAGCACGCCCCGCGCCAGAAGCTCGAGAATCGCGTCGCGCGCCGGCGTGGATCCTAAGCCCAGGTCGCTCATCAATTGGGCCTGGCTCAGGCGTTGCCCAGGTACATAGCGGCCTTCCTGGATCGCATCGCGCAGGGTGCCGATGGCAAGCTCCCGCTTCGTACGGAAGCCGCCGGTCTTGGCGGAGGTCTTCGGAACTGCTTGGCTCATTTTGCAAAATATATGATATCTCTTTGCCGCTAGCAAACGCTAACTTCGCCTTGAGCGAGCTTGGTGCCCAGTCGCGTGGCTGCGGCGCCTCTTTCAGCGACGTTGTGGTGCCGAGCGCGCGCGACCGAGGCCATCGCGCGGCCAGATGTCGTCGCGATCACGGATTTTCCCGCAAATTTTCAATAGCTTGTGCAGATTTCAAGCAATCGACATCTATAATGGAGAGTGCGCGAGACGGCGCGCACGCTCCCGCGCGCGAGAGCGCTGAGGCGCCGGAAGCACACCTTCATGACAGTGTTATGCATTCTGCATCATACATTTTGCAAAATGCTTGCGCTTGTGAAGGTCTTGTGATGGCGTGGCCCCTTCAGACCTGTGGGGGAACATCATGAAACATCTATTTCTGAGCGTGAGCGCGACCGCCCTGCTCTGCGCCACAGGCCCAGTGCTGGCTGCCGAAGCGCCCGCCAGCAGCGACGTGTCCGAGGTCATTGTCACCGGCAGCCGCGCAACCGCGGGCGTGAGAGCTGAAGACAGCCCAGCTCCGGTTCAGGTCGTGGGGGCTCAGGCTATCGCGCGCAATGGCTATACGGACCTATCGACTGCGCTTTCGACGCTTGTCCCGTCGCTGAATGTCTCTACCGGCCAACAGGATTCAGGGACGCTGAAGGTTCAGGCCGCGCTACGCGGGCTCAGCCCAAACGACACCCTCGTCTTGGTGAATGGCAAACGCCGCCACATCTCCGCTGACCTGACGATCACCCGCGCCAACTCTGGCACAGGCTCCGCGTCGGTCGACCTGAGCTTCATTCCCGTGGGGGCCATCGACCACGTGGAAGTCCTGACGGACGGGGCAGCCGCACAGTACGGCTCGGACGCGATCGCCGGGGTCGTAAACATCATATTGAAAACAAATAACGACTCCGGGTCGGTCTCCGGAACGGTCGGGGAGTTCGGCTCCGGCCAAGGTCAGAACGGCCAATGGTCGGTGAACAAAGGCTTCTCGCTCGGCGATCGGGGCTTCGTGAATGTCACCCTCGAGGAGCACTACCACGGGTTCTCAGACCAGGGTACGTACGATGACCGGTATCAGAATACCGACGGGACAACTAAGGCCGGGATCGCTCCCATCATCGCAGCGAACATTCAGAACTATAAGCTCTATCCCAATATCAATCCGGGCGGCGAGAGTGACCCGCGCTACAACCTGTACAACGGCTTCTTCAACGCCGCTTATGACCTGGGCGGCGGCGTCGAGGCCTACGCCTTCGGCAATTACGGCTACGAGATCTCGGGCCACCAGGGCAACGTGCGGGCCGGCAATGCGATCTCCGGCGTCCTTGCCGGGACGACAACCCCCTACTACCCTCTGCCGGACGGGTTCATCCTGCAGGAGACGTTTGACGAGACCGACGCGTCGATCACCGGGGGTCTCAGAGGCAAGGCCGCCGATTGGAGCTGGGATCTAGCAACGACTTACGGGCGCAATGACGACCAGGTTCACACCATCAACTCGGCCAATTCGAACCTCTACAAGCAACTGCAGTCGCTCTCCGCAACGCCGATCATGCCGCAGCGCAACTTCTACGATGGCGCGTTCATCGGCGGCGAGTGGAATACGACGCTCGATGTGGACCGAGGCTTCAAGGTCGGTCTCGCTTCGCCGCTAAACGTCGCACTCGGCCTCGAATATCGGCGCGACACGTTCGAGATCGATCAGGGAGAGTTCGCGTCCTACTATCTGGGCGGTTCGAGCGGCTTCGCTGGCTTCCAGCCCCTCGACGCGGGCCATCATGCTCGCACGAATTTCTCGCAATACATCGATCTAGCGGTGGATCCGATCACCAACCTGCACATAGACTTGGCCGGTCGGCACGAGAACTACAGCGATTTCGGCGATGCAACCGTTGGCAAGTTTACGGCGCGCTACGACTTCGGTCCGATGTTCGCCGTCCGCGGCACGATCAGCAACGGCTTCCGGGCGCCGACGCTGGAAGAGGAATATTATTCCGGGACCAATGTCTCCCCGACCTCGGAGTCGTCTTCCTTGCCGGCTGACGGCGCCGCGGCGAAAGCCGCCGGCTTCCTGCCGCTCAAGCCGGAAAAGTCGACCAACTACAGCGTCGGCGTCGTCGCCCATCCCATGGAGGGGCTGCAAATCACCGCGGACCTGTACCAGATCAAGATCACCGACCGCATCCTGGAGACAGGTTCGATATTGGGTTACCGCAGCGGATTTGGCACCAATGGCGTCGTGTCACAGGCGGTGTTGGACGCTCTGACAACTCAGGGGGTCGTTTTCCAACCCGGCGTGACCTCTGCGGGTATTTCAACATTTACCAACGCAGCGGACACGACGACGACCGGCTTTGAGCTCACGGCCAACTACACGTCTGACTTTGACAGGTTTGGCCGCGTGGATTGGTCGCTCGGGTTCAACTATAATGAGAACAAAGTGAACAAGGTGAACCCGTTGCCGGCCGCGGTGACGAATGCGACCTTCGGCCAGACGCTCCTGCTGAACCTGCCGGCGGTCACCGGACTCCTGGACGAGACACCGCGAGAGAAGGTGATCCTGGGCGCGCTGTGGACCGAAGGAAAGTGGGCGGTCAATTTCCGTCCGACGATTTATGGGCCGACGTTCCAGTATGTTAGCCTCGACGGTACTGGAACCGGCGCGGGCGCGACAAAAGAATACATTGGGACTACGGCGATTTTCGACCTGGACATCGCCTATTCACTGACAAAAGCCCTCAGGTTCAACATCGGCGCGAACAATCTCTTCAATACGTTCCCGCCGCGCGTTCCGAATGTTCCTAATCCCGCCGGCGGCGTCGAGCCCCCGGACGGCGACGTCGTCTATAACGTGCCCTACATCTTCGCGCCGTGGGGCTACAACGGCGGCTACTACTACGTGAAAGCCACCTACAGCTTCTAAGGCGACGGCCTCGAGGTCCCAGACCTCGACGTCGCGCCGGAGCTGTGGCGGCCGCGGGTTCCCCCTCCTCCCTGGAGCCCGCGGCCGTCCTGTATTTCTCGGGACCTTGTATGAATCTCGCTCGCTTTCCGCGCCAGCGCTACACTCCCGCGCCCACGCCGCTCGTGCGACTCAGCCGGCTTACTGACCTCCTGGGCGGACCCACGATCTATCTCAAGCGCGACGACCTCACTGGACTGACCGGCGGCGGCAACAAGACGCGCAAGCTTGAATTTCTGGTCGCCGAAGCCCTGGCCATGGGCGCCGACACCTTGATTACCGTCGGGGCGGTCCAATCGAACCATTGCCGGCTGACCCTGGCTGCCGCGGTCGCGGAGGGCCTCAAGTGCCGGCTGGTAATCGAACAAAGGGTCGCCAACAGCTACACCCCCGATGCGTCGGGCAACAACTTCCTCTTCAACCTTCTGGGTGTCGAGGCCATCTCGGTGGTCGACGCCGGCGCCGACCTGAACGCCGCCATGGAGGCTATCGCCGCGGACCTCGTCGCCGACGGCCGCCGCGGCTACATCATCCCCGGCGGCGGCTCAAACCCACTGGGCGCGCTGGGCTATGTCGCCTGCGCCGACGAGATCCTGGCGCAGGGCTTCGAGATGGGAGTCGCCTTCGACCAGGTGGTCTGCGCCAGTGGCAGCGCGGGCACACACGCCGGCCTCCTGGCCGGCTTCACCGCCGCCTGCTTCGACGCCCCCGTCACGGGGATCAACGTTCGCCGGCCCCGCGTCGAGCAGGAGGCTAATGTGCACGCCCTGGCCGTGGCCACCGCCGCCCTCATGGACGCGCCTGCCCCACCCCGGGAGGCCGTTCTGGCCCTCGATGACTGGGTGGGCCCAGGCTACTCCCTCCCCACGCCGGAGATGTTTGAAGCGGTGCGGCTGCTCGCCCGTGTGGAGGGCGTGTTGCTGGATCCGGTCTACACGGGCAAGGCCATGGCCGGCCTGATCGGCCTCATCCGGCGCAAGCACTTCACGGTGAACGAGAACGTTCTCTTCGTTCACACCGGCGGGTCTCCCGCTCTCTTCGCCTACAAGGATGCGTTCGGACACCAGGACCGCGCTACGGCTTGAGCGCCGCGCCGCAGGACGGAGGGCATGGCATGACGATGGGGTTCGTTGGGTGCGGCGCCATTGCCTCGGCCATGGTCGAAGGCCTCTGCGCGCGCCATCCCGACAGCAGGATTGTGGTCTCACCGCGCAATGCGGACCGCGCCCGGGATCTGGCGGCGCGCTTTCCCAATGTCGGGGTCGCCGCCTCCAACCAGGCCGTGCTGGACCAGGCCCAGATTGTGGTCCTGGCCATTCGCCCCCAGGTCGCCGCCGAGGCCATCGCCGACCTGACCTTCCGGCCGGACCACCGGGTGCTGAGCCTCGTGGCCGGCCTGACCCTGCCGAACCTGCGTGTGGCCGTGGCGCCGGCGAATGTGGCGACCCGCGCAATCCCCCTGCCCGCCGTCGCGCTCAATCGCGGCCCCACCGCAATTTTCCCGCCGGACGGCCCGACGCGGGCGCTATTCAACACCCTCGGGACGGCGATTGATCTGCAGGACGAAAGAGAGTTCGACGTATTCGCCACCGCGACCGCCACCATGGCCAATCAATTCGCCTTCGCCGAAACCATCGTCGGTTGGATGACCGAGCAGGGCGTGGCGACGGTCCGGGCCCGCGCCTTTGTGGACGGCATGATCGGCGGCCTGGCCGCGACCTCGGCCGCCCAACCCAACACCTCCTTTGCGGACCTCGCAGAGGCCCACCAGACCCCGGGCGGCCTGAACGCCCAGGTCCTGGACAAGACCACGCGCGACGGCGCCTTCGCGGGCCTTTCGGCGGCCTTGGACGCCGTCCTGGCCCGCCTGAGGGCCGGAGCCGCTGGGTGCGGGATCTAGATCACCGAATGTTCCAGTGGCCGAACGCCCGGCGGCGATATGGGAGGAAGATGCCGATGTTGAGACAAGTCCTGGTCGCCTGCGCCGCCGGCCTGTCGCTGACCGTCGCCCTGAACGCCTCGGCCGCCACGGTGCCCCCAGCCAAGCTCGAGACCTATCTGTCCTATCCCTTCATCAGCGGGCTTAAAGCCTCGCCATCGGGCACGCGGCTGGCTTGGATCGAAAACCGACAGGGCGTTCGGAACATCTGGACCGCCGAGACGCCGGACTTCCAGCCGCGCCGGCTGACCTCCGGCACGGCGGACGACGGCATGGAACTGGGCGAACTCAGCCTGTCTCCCGACGGCAAGATCGTCGCCTGGTCCCGCGGCGGCGGCGAGAGCAACAGCTGGGGCGCCGGCCTTCCGCCGCCCAATCCGGCGTCGGCGGTCGACCAGTCGCACAAGGAGATCTGGGTCTCGATCGCCGGAGCCGCGCCGGTGCGGGCCGCGCCTGACGGCGAGGAGCCAATGCTCTCGGCGACCGGACAACTGGCCTATCTCAAGGACGGACAGGTCTGGACCGCCGACCTGACCGCCAAGGCGCCGCCCCGACGACTGTTCTACGACCGCGGCCGGGCGGCCCAGTTGGCCTGGTCCCCGGACGGCGGTCGCCTGGCCTTCGTCTCGCGACGCGGCGACCACAGCTTCATCGGCATTTACAGTGGGCCGGATCATCCCCTCACCTGGCTGTCGCCGGCCACCGCCTTCGACGCCAATCCCACCTGGTCGCCCGACGGCCAGCGCCTGGCTTTCTCGCGGCAACCAGGCCGGGCCGAACCCCTGACGTCGCCCCTGCACGAAACCGCCAACCCCTTCGAGCTCTGGGTGGGCTCTCCCACCGACGGCGCGGCCCATGCGATCTGGCGGAGCCCCGCGGACCTAAACGGCTCCTACCCTGAGGTTCCCGACGGACTGTTCCTGCTGTGGGGCGCCGGCGATCGGCTCATCTTCCGGGCCGAGATGGATGGCTGGCCCCACCTCTATTCCCTGTCCGCGTCCGGCGGAACCGCCACCCTGCTCACGCCGGGGCCCTTCATGGTCGAGCACGTCGCCATGACGCCGGATCGCCGGGCCCTGCTGTTCAGCGCCAATGCCGGCGCCGCGGATGAGGACATCGACCGGCGGCATCTCTTCAAGGTGGCGGTCGACCGACCCGGCCTGACGCCGCTCACGGCGGGCACGGGGCTCGAATGGACGCCGGCCGCGCTCACTGAGGGCCGCATCGCCTACATCGCCTCGACGCCGACCACGGTGATGGCGGTCAACCTGGCTGGGGCCGACGGACGTGGGGCCAAAGCCCTCGACATTGCGGGCCCTGCCTACGCGACCGGCATCCTCACCGCGCCCAAGGCCCTGCCTTTCACCGCCGCCGATGGCCAGCCGCTGCACGGCCAGCTCTTCCTGCCGCCCAATGGCGGCGCCAAGCATCCGGCCGTGGTCTTCGTGCATGGCGGCCCGAGCCGGCAGATGCTGCTCGGCTGGTCCTACATGGACTACTACGCCAACGCCTACGCGGTGAACCAATACCTGGCCTCGCGCGGGTTCGTGGTCCTGTCGGTCAATTACCGCCTGGGCATCGGCTATGGGCGCGCTTTCCAGCACCCGGAAAAAGGGGGACGGGCCGGCGACGCTGAATATCAGGACGTGCTGGCCGCCGCCCGCCTCCTACAGCAGCTGCCACAGGTGGATCCGACCCGCCTGGGCATTTGGGGCGGGTCCTACGGGGCTGGCTGACCGCGCAGGCCCTGGCCCGCAACAGCGATATTTTCAAAGCAGGCGTCGACTTCCACGGTGTGCACGACTGGTCGTTGAACCCCGGCGTGGCCAGCCGCCCGCAACGGTATGAACAGAGCGACTATGACGCGGCGCTGAAGACCGCGTTCGACAGCTCCCCGGAGGCCGCCATCAAGGGGTGGACCTCTCCGGTGCTGCTAATCCACGGTGACGACGACCGCAACGTGCGCTTTGACCAGACGGTCGATCTCGCCCGGCGGCTGGCTGCGCAGCACACGCCATTCGAAGAGTTGATCCTGCCCAACGAGATCCACGGCTTCCTGCGCTACGACAGCTGGCTGAAGGCCGACGCAGCGACGGTGCGCTTCCTCGTAGAGCGGTTGAAACCTTGAGGCAGGCGTCTTGACCCTCGCCCGCGACGCCCAAAACCCTGGCCGAGAAGGCCTCCCGGCCTTTTGACCGGGAGGCAGGTGCCAGCTTCGGGGATAGTTGGAGGAAGCCGGAGGGTCGTCGCAGATACTCGGGCAATGGCGGCGCGGCGGCGGTTTGGGACGCCGGGCGCGTCGCCAAACGCCCTCGACAAGGTCGCGCAGCCCGAGGCCCGGCGACAACACTCCAATCCTAATAGCGGCATTAGGCGAGGCCCTACCGAAAGGGGTTACACGGGCCGCGGGAGATTTTCTCAGGCAGAGACATTGTAGATAGGGTTGTCAGGTTAACTCGACGAAGTTGAGTGGTGGCTGGGTGCCGTGATTTAGACCACAGCCCTCTCCCACGCCGCGTGAGCCTCGCCGCGAAAGCGGCGAAGG
>NZ_SSMX01000040.1 GCF_004799515.1 Phenylobacterium sp.
GACTTCAGGCCGTCGGTGACGATCGCCTGCGGCTCAACGGGCTGGTTGCGAAGGAGGCGCTTGAGCAGCTTCAGGGCCGCGTCAGCGTCACGCCGGCGCTGCACGACGAGGTCGAGGACCTCGCCTTCGTCGTCGACCGCTCGCCAGATGTACATGTGTTTGCCGCCGATGGTGGAGACCATCTCATCAAGGTGCCACCGGGGCGAAGGCGCCGGCCGCAGACGCTTCAGGTTGCGGGCGATCTGCGGGCCGAACTTCTTGATCCAGCAGCGGATGGTCTCGTAGCTGACCTCGATCCCGCGCTGGGCCAGAAGCTCCTCGACGTCCCTGAGGCTGAGGGTGAAGCGGAAGTAGAGCCAAACCGCATGGCGGATGATGTCCGCCGGGAACCGATGATGCTTGAACGAGAGCGGCCGCACGCAAACCCCTGCCCCACAACAGCCTTTTCAGACTCCAAGTGGAGACAAGGTAGCGTTAGATTGACAGCACCCGCCGGGTTGCAGTGCTGTCCAACGACCTTGGCGGCCGATGCCCGCGAGGCGTCCGCGGCCTCGTCGCCAACATTCGCGAGCGCGCGCGGCTACTCGGCCGCTCCAGAGGACTTTGGTCGCAAGCGCTTCGAGAGTTCAAACACCTATAACGGCGGCTGACCGAAGTTTGCGCCAACAAGCCGGAAGAACTGTCAAATTGTGGCACCGGCCGCACTCGAGGCCGCCGACCCCTTGATGGCGGGAACCATCTCCGCACAATGAGCAGGTTTCCATTGCCTGGCAGTTCACGGTTTCCCGCCTCGCAACCGACCGGCCGAGTGACCGATTGATCCGCCCAGACATCCCTAGGTCGGAGCGGCCTCAGGCTGCGGCCAAAACGGATCGGCGTCTGCGAAGGCTTGCGCCGACCAGCCCGAAGCCGGCCATGAGCAGCGCCCAGGTCGCAGGTTCGGGGACGCCGCCGGTCGTGAAGCCTTGCGTCGAACCCAGGCCGCCCGTGGCCGCGTCGGTCGCGTAGATTCCTTGGGCGTATCCCGCAAAATCAGGATGTGACGCGCCCCAGGCGCTGGCAAGGCCAGCGTAGTAGCTCACGAAAGGCGAGCCGCCGGAGATCGTCAGGCCGGAGTATTCCGTCTCCCAGATCGCGCCCTGGATGCCGGCCAACCGGGCCGCATCGCTGGTCGCCTGGCCGAGATCGGCCAGGAAGCCCAGCTCTCCGGAGAGAACATGCCCCAGCGCCACGCCGGCTCCGGAGGTCGCGCCACTCGAATCCGTGAGGACTGCGCCTGTCTGGTAGGTGACCGGCGGGGTCGAGGAATCGAACTCGTGGAAGATGTCGACGCAGAAAACGAGGAGGCTGGTCGGCGCTGCGCCGTTGATGGACGCGGTGAGCACGTCGGGCGACTCGTAGACGCTGAGCGGATTGAATGTCTTGCCGTCCACGACGCCGCCCAGTGTCACGACGTAGCTGGAAGTCGCGAGGTGGTCTGCGGTGATCAGCACGGTCCCTGCTGAGGCCTGCGACGCCCCCCAAAGCGCGCAGCTGAGGGCGGTGGCCGATAGAAAGCGTCGGAAAAGCGGCTTGGACATGTCATCCTCAAGACTTGGACGCGAATGGCGCAGATCAACTGTTATCCCTCGCAACTTTGATGGCAACACGAATCCCTGATTCGGGGATTTTCAGTCATCTACCCGACATTGCGCAGTATTTACCTAAACCTAGACGTTCATTTCACAACCCAGCCGTGTCCGTTTGGCCGTCGTCGGTGACCCGTTATTCAGGATTGGCGCTCGAATTGTTGGACGCGCCGCTGCGGCGTCTGACGAAGTGCGGCGTCACCTGACAATCGCCGCGCTGCATCTTCCGGTCCGCATCACCGTAAGATCGCAGGGGGCGACGGAGCGAAAGTCGTTGTCCGCCTTCAGTCAGCACATCGCGCAACGTGTCAGGTCTCGCCGCCGGCAACTCAACATGACCCAGCATGCCCTGGGACACGCATGCGGCCTATCAGCTCAGCAGATCCAGAAATGCGAGAGTGGCGCCGTGGAACTTTCAGCCGCTCGCCTGTGGCTGATGTCTAAAGCGCTGAAAACCGATATCCTCTACTTCTTTGCCGACTTCGAGGGCTCTAGGAAGCAGTAATGCAAGCCCAAGCTACAGGAGCGACCGAACGAATGGCCGCCCTCATGCGGCGCCGGGCCCGGGAATGCACCGGGGCGCAGGCTGGTTCGTCGAACGCAGCAGACGTTGTCGCGCAGTGTCGCCAACCGCGGCCCCAGCTGATCTCGCCTCAGCGTCTTCCGGAAGAGCGCCTTACAAAGATCGATCCTAGAAGGCGGGGTCGCGCCTTCGAAGTTGCGTATGGCGCTCGGAACGGCAGGTGGCAGCGGGAATTAAAGCCGCGCGGGTGGGAGGATCGCCATGCCTAAGGACCACAGCCTACTGCATCCCGGCGTGATCAACGGCTTATTTCCCGACGCCGTAAAACACCAGTTGGGGCTAAGGGCAGAGCATTCGTTCACGAAGCTAAGGCGCTGGCCGTCCTCACAGTGGACAAGGTCTTGCTAGCCGCGGCGCGAGTCTAGGACGGGGGGAGCAGAGCCGTGGC
The DNA here is from genome assembly GCF_004799515.1 of Phenylobacterium sp. Lineage (GTDB taxonomy): Bacteria > Pseudomonadota > Alphaproteobacteria > Caulobacterales > Caulobacteraceae > Phenylobacterium. Next base: position 2,600 of record NZ_SSMX01000040.1, read on the forward strand.
TCGATATCTCCCTGGCAAAGACAAGTACGTGGCATTTGCCGCAATCGCCGAGGGCGGCCAAGTCTTCGTCGTCTTCGACCCCATTGATTCGCACGGACATATCCGGCGCCGGGCCGTCCGACTCGGTCCTGCAGTCACGCTTCGTCACGCCGAGAGCATGGCCGCCGACTTCAATGCGGGCATCGACTGGCCTTTTCGGGTGAATTTGGGAGAGCTTCTCCTCGGCTCTGAGATCCCGCACCTTCAAAGGGCGCCAGAGGCGTAGATGCTCCGCCCAAGTGCGGCCGGCAGGCACGGCCTCAGGCTGAAGATTTGGCCTGCCGGCGCCAACGATTGAAACCCGTCCCCGTTGTTGTGGTCCCAGGCCTAGCGCATTGTCGAACGTCCGCTTGGGGTCGAAGCGGCCCTTGGCCCTCGCCTCCGGATGGTGGGCCTACAAGACGCCAACGCGCGGTGGGGAGCGGACCGAACTTTTCGTAGGCCTTGCCTTGCGGACTTGCTCGCAACCCCCAAGCCGGCTTGCGCCTTGTAGTCGAAAGCAGGCTGAGCACGAGGTTCGCCGATGGAAGACCAGCCCGAGGAGTATGCGCCCAAATCTGGCTTCCGGACTTACGCTGACGACACGATCCGCCCGGAAAGTTTCCGTGAATACAATTCAAGTTCGCATTTTTCTGACGAGCAGCCGCCGACCGACTGGGCGGATGAGCCGCCCAAGCACCCTGCAAGGCGCTACAGGGGCGGGCTCGTTTCGATCTGCCTTGTCGCGGCGGCCGCCGCGGCTGGCGGCCTTGCCGTGCTCTGGCCAACCTTGCACGGCGGCGTAGTTCGCCGCGCCAGCGCACCAGGGGCGGACCACGAGCAGCTCTTGTCGATCGCGACGAGGCCGGATCACGAGCGGTTGTTGGCAACCACGGGCGTGACGCAGGGGACGCCCCTGGAAGCTCCTCCGCCGTCCTTGCCCCAGACTTCGCGACTCGAGGTTCTGCGCGCAGATCCCGTAGACGCCAATGTCCAGCCGTTAGACCGGCCGCCGAGAACCGCGCGGGCCACGGCCCCCTCTGGCGCGCGCCCGCCCACCGCTCCCCTTGAGGATACAGCCCCGCCCGCTGCAGACGCCGGCGAGGCTGTCGAGATCGCGGAACAAGCTCAAGCTGCCCTTCCTGAGGTTCAACAGGCGCGGCCGGCCGATCTAGCGGCCGTGCGCCAGCCGCCGCTCGCCCGCCTGCCCGCGCCGCTCCGATGCGACCGACCCATGTCACCAGGCCAGTCCGCGGTCTGTGATGATCCAGCGCTCGTCGCCGCGGATCGGCAGATGGTCGCGGCCTACCAGGCAGCCGCCGCCGCCGGCGCCCCCGAAGGCCTGCTCTGGCGGGATCAGGTGAACTGGCTCAATGCTCGCGAGGCCGCCGCGGCGCGCCAATCACGCTGGGCCGTGGAGGATCTCTACCGGCAACGGATACGCGACCTGCAGGCCGAGGCTGCCGCCGGCGCTCGATAGACGCAGGTCGCCAGGTCACACCGGAGCCTTTGAAGGTGGTGAGCCGCACGGCCCAGGACACGCGCCTGCGCGATTGGCCTCGGCTGGCGGTTTCGTTGAACGATTGCCAGGCGCTAAGCTTAGTCGGGTATGGACCTGCGCCTTAAGCCGATCGTCCTCGTGGTCGAAGACGAAGCACTGATCCGGATGCTGGCTGTGAGCGCCTTCCTGGACGAAGGTTTCGAGGTGCTGGAGGTGAAACACGCGGCCCAAGCCCGCGACGTCCATGGCCGCGCGACGCAGGTGCATCTGCTGTTCACCGACGTCAGCGCGCCCGGCGAAATGAACGGCATCGAGCTGGCGGAAGAGCTGAAGGCCAGGGCGCCGGCGCTGCAGGTCATCATCACCTCCGCGCGTCCGCTCTTGCGCGCGGTGGACCACCTTCCGGCGACCTTCGTCATCAAACCCTATGACGCCGAAAGCGTCTGCAAGACAGGTAGGGCGCTGCTTGCCGCCTAGACCCCGGCGCAGGCTTCAGACCTCCACGCCACTGAACCTCGCGGCCGCCCGCGAGTTTGGCGCTACGACTTGGAGCGGCGGATATGGCGAACAATGCGAAATCTGCGACCGGCGCGAGCCGTCGTGGCCTGATGTTGGGGTCGGTGGCCGGCGCCGCGGCGCTAGCTGGCGCGGCCGCGGCTCAGGGACCGCGGGACGGCCGCACCGACACCGAGCCACGCGTCCTCGACGGCAACCCCATGCCCGAGCCTGGCCCGGACAAGACCGCAGGCCCGGTCAAACCGGCCCGGGGCAGCCAGCTCGCCGGCAAAGTCGCCGTGGTGACGGGGGCGGCGCGCGGCATTGGCCGGGCCATCGCCGTGGAGCTTGCGGCCAATGGGGCCGACATTGTCGCGCTCGATATTGCCGGGCCCGTCAGCCGGGCGTCGAACGCCAAGCCGGCGACGCAAGCGGACCTGGATGAGACCGTCCGCCAGGTGAAGTCCTACGGCCGCCGCTGCGAGGGCGTGAAGGCCGACATCCGCGATATCGCGGCCCTGCGCCGGGTTGCTGACAAGACGGAGGCCGACTTCGGCAGGATCGACATCGTGGTGGCCAACGCCGCGATCCAGCGCTGGGTCCCGCTGCTGGAGATGCAGGACGACGACTGGCTCGACACGATCGAGAACAACCTCAACGGCACCGCCAACACCCTGCGCGCCTTCGCGCCGAAGATGGTCGCGCGCAAGAAGGGCCGGATCATCGTGCTGTCCTCCATGCAAGGCAAACACGGCACCAAGGACGCCTCGAGCTACTCGGCGTCCAAATGGGGGATCCTCGGCCTGATGAAGTCGGCGGCGCTGGAGCTCGGCGAGCACAACATCACTGTCAACGCCATCATCCCAGGCCTCGTGGACACCGCGCTCACCCGCTACGAGAAGCGGCTCTCGGAAAGCATCGGTGAGACCACCGGCAAGCCGCCGCCCGAGAACCCGACCCCGCAGGAATCTTGGGACATCCGGGCAGGCACCGTGCCGATGAAGGTGGGCTGGCTGCAGCCGGACGACATCTCGCCGGTGGCGGTGTTTCTGGCCTCGGACGCCTCGGCGATGGTCACCGGCGCGGAGTACGAGGTCACGGGCGGCGACAGCGCCAAGGATATCTGACGGAGGGTGACGGTTTGGCCGCGCCGACGCTGGAGATCCACCACCCGTGCGAAGGCGCCTCGTGCGGGGTCGCCGTTAGGGCGTGCGTCCAGGCTATTTCTCGACGTGGCCCTTGACCAGCTTCAGATGAACCACCTTTCCCGTGGGGTCCTTGGCGTCGACGCCAACCTTCGGGTCGGTGGGAAAGACCTGGCACATACTGCCGGGCAATCGCGGCTTCGACTGGCTGAGGCAGACCTTGTCGCCCTCCATTTTCCACTTGCCCGCGAGATCCAGCCCGCGACGGCTTAGACCCGTCCAGCTCCCATCTGGCTGCAGCCAGATCTTCCGGGACCGCCCATCGGGGTCGATCGTCAAAATGGTGTTGCCGAACGCCGCACTGACCGCGGCAGAGGGTTCGGCGGCGGCCTGGGCGCCGATCGGCGCGGTCAGCAGAGCGGCCAAGATGAGCAGAGAGGTTTTGGTCATGGCGACGCAACGCGCGACGACGAGAAAAGCGCCGCCAACCCGTCCCAGAAGCACAGCCAGACCGACGGGCGCCGTCCAGTCGTCCGGCGACAGGACAGCGGCGGTCCCGCCCCAGGCCAGCTTGCCGAAGGGTCGGCTCAATGGGTCGCGCGGCCCTCGTGATCTCCTCTCGGCTTGACCTCACCCACCGCTGTGTCGGGCGCCGCGCGCCTGCGGCGGACCTTCGGCGCAGCTCGAGCGTTGGGGTGAAAACGGTCCACAATTCACCGCGGACGACCGCCGATAACGGCTTGGGAGGCCCAAATGCAAAGTGATCTGTCGCCGGCCACGGCCGCTGAACTCGAAACGCAGTCCGCGGTATCTTGGGGCGCCGTCGTGGCGGGCTCGGTCGCCGCCCTCGCCGTGTCCGTTGTCCTGATGGCCTTGGCCGCCGGCTTTGGGTTGGAGCTGGCCGGGCCGTGGCCGGGGTCGATGGGCCGGATCGATCACTTCACGCCGGTCCTCGGGGCCTGGATGATTGTGGTTCAAGTCCTGTCCGCCGCACTCGGCGGCTACCTCGCCGGCCGCCTTCGGACCAGGTGGACAAACGTCCATGGGCACGAGGTGCACTTCAGGGATACGGCGCACGGTCTGCTGGTCTGGGCGACCAGCACCGTCGCGGGGGTCGTGCTGGCCACGGCCGTGCTCGCCCCGGCGACGCGGCTGGCGCGCCTCGACCTTGAGACCGCTGTCGCAGAGGCGCCCGTCGCCTCGCCGGAGGTCGCGCTGACGCCGCAGGCGGCTGTCACAGCACTCCCGCTGAACGTCGCGCCCATCTGGCGGCCCAGATTTCACTTTTTACGGGAATCGGCCTGATCCTCGCGGCCTTTGTGGCCTCGGTCGCCGCTGCGCTTGGCGGCTTGCGGCGTGAAGAGATGCACGTGACCTTCTGGCGGTCCGTGGCGCAAAGGCCGGCGCTCTAGCTGGCTGTCGAGGTCTTTCAGGCTGAAGGGGAATGGGCCACTTCCAACGCGCCCTCACTCAGGCCTGGGACGCCTTTCATCCGGTTCCGGCGCTCTACTACGCGCCCGGGGTCGCGCTGGCGCTGGCCGTTGGCTTAGCGACCGGGCAACCGGGCGGTGCTGGCCGCGGCCGGAGCGTTTTCCGCCGGGTTCGGGGCCTTCCAGCGGCTCAGCCGAATTCATGTCGCGCCGATAGTCTTGGCAGCCGCCTGCATGGGCGTGTCCACCGCGATCGGCACAGTGGCGAGCAGCACCCCCTTGGTCGACGCGGCGGTGGTGGCGACCGCCGCCTTCAGCCTTGGCCTGGCGGCCGGCCTCGGCGCCGCGCCCTTCTGGGTGCTGCTGCAGGGCGCGGTCTTTCTGGTTATCGCCGCCGCCAATCCCGGCGACGGGCGCGAAGGCCTGACGCGCGGACTGATCGTCCTGGCCGGCGGGCTTGGCGAAGCCCTTCTGGTAGCGCTGCTGCGGCGTGCGGCGCCGGCCGGATTTCCGCCGCTCTCCGGACCTGGCGCGGCGCCCTCGCCCGCGACAGCTGACGCCTGGGGCCGGGAGATCCGCCGGGTGCTCTCGCCGAGAGCACAGGAGTTCCGCTACGCCATCCTACTCGGCCTGGCCTCCGGCGCGGCCGTGCTGATCGCGCGGCGCCTGGTGACCTGCCCCCTTCCTGATCCCTCGGTTTGAGTGAGAGTCCGTCATCGAAGATGACGCCCTGCGCCTCGCCGATTGGGCGGGTTTGGGGGTTCGGCATCGCGATGTCTCCAATTTCTGCAGGACGTTTTCGCGGCGCGAGCCCGGCGTCCCGAGCAAGGACCGGCGATCTTTGACCAGCTCCATCGTACTCAGTGTTGAAGATGCAGGTTCGTGAGCTGATCCATCGGCATCATGTTGTGATTGAGGTTGGCCATGATCCAGAGTGAGCCGGCCACCACCAGGAAGACGATCAGCACGCCGAACGCCAGGGCCAGCACGTTGTTGGTGTTGTCCGGACCGGTGGTGATGTGCAGGAAGAACACCAGATGGACGCCCATCTGGGCGATGGCCAGCACGCACAGGCCGATCGGAATGCCCGGCGCCCACAGGAGATGGGTTTGCGCGACCCAGAAGGCCGTGGCGGTCAATCCCAGCGCAAACACTAGTCCGATGAGATAGACGCCGAGGCTCGGCAGGACGCGGCCGCGCTCTTCGCCTGGCGCGGCGTCGCCGCCGTCGCCGCGGCCGGTGTGGGACTCCACAGTCATCGGATCGCTCCCAAGAGGTAGACCACGGTGAACAACGCCACCCAGATGATGTCGAGGGCGTGCCAGAACAGGCTGAAGCACATCAGCCGGTGCAGGATCGTCGGCCGAAAGCCCTTGGCGAGCAGCTGCGCCATCATCGTGCCCAGCCAAAGCAGACCGCAGCTCACATGGGCGCCGTGACACCCGACCAGGGCGAAGAAGGCGGAGAGGAAAGCGCTGCGCTGCGGCCCTGCGCCCTGACCGATCATGTCGGCGAACTCATGCAGTTCAAGGGCCACGAAGCCGAGGCCCAGGAGGCCGGTGATCAGCAGGCCCAACTGGGTCCAGAGGACGCTGCGGGCTTCAGCCGCCACCATCATCAGGCCGCAGGTGAAGCTGGAGAGCAGCAGACATCCGGTCTCGATGGCCACGTTGTTCAGGTTGAACAGCTGGCGGCCGGTCGGCCCCCCCGCCGTCGCCCCCTGCAACACGGCATAGGCGGCGAACAGGGCCGAGAACATCACGATGTCCGACAGCAGGAAGATCCAGAAGCCATAGGCGATGATGATCCGCTTGGGCGCAGGACCGCCTTGGCCACGGCCGGCGTCCTTAGGGAGTCCGTCGATGCGCTCGCGGGCCCGTCCCAGCTTATGGGGATCGTGGGGACTGCGGACCGCGGCGTCGGCTGCGGTCATGCCGGTCGCCCCAGGCTGGGCAGCAGGACGTCTTGGCGCACCCGGCGCCGCTCACGGTCGATGCGCGCGACCTCATCAGCCGGAATCTCGAACTCGTCCTCGTCGCGCCAGGCGAACCACACGAAGGTAGCGAACGCGCCCAGGAGGCCGGCGATCACCATCCACCAGATGTGCCAGATGAGGGCGAAGCCCGTGACGGTGGAGAAGAAGGCGGTGACAAATCCGGTCGGCGAATTGCGGGGCATCTCGATGGCCGCGTACCGGGGTTCCGGCGCCAGGCCATCGCGGAGGGCGCGCTGCTTGATCCCCCAGTAGGCCTCCTCGCCTTCGACGTTGGGCATCACCGCGTAGTTGAAGAGCGGCGGGGGCGACGGCGTGGACCATTCCAGGCTGCGTCCGTCCCACGGGTCGCCGGTGACGTCCCGCAGGGCTTCACGGCGGCGGATGGAGACCACCAGCTGGACGACTTGGCAGAGGATGCCGCAGAGGATCACCCCCGCGCCAACCATGGCCAATTGCAGCCAGGCGACCCAGGCGGGGTTGTCGTAGTGCTGCATCCGCCGCGTCATGCCCATTAGGCCGACCACATAGAGCGGCATGAAGGCCAGGTAGAACCCTACCAGCCAGCACCAGAAGGCGGCCTTGCCCCAGCCTTCGTGCAGGCGGAAGCCGAACGCCTTGGGGAACCAGAAGGTGTAGCCGGCGAAGATGCCGAACAGGGTCCCGCCGATCACCACATTGTGGAAGTGCGCCACCAGGAAGAGCGAGTTGTGCAGCACGAAGTCGGCGGGGGGCACCGCCATGAGGACGCCGGTCATGCCGCCGATCACGAAGGTGACCATGAAGCCGATCGCCCAGAGCATCGGCGTCTCAAAGCGGACGCGGCCGCCGTACATCGTGAACAGCCAGTTGTAGACCTTCACCCCGGTCGGCACGGCGATGATCATGGTGGCGAAGCCGAAGAAGGCGTTGACGTCCGCGCCGGCGCCCATGGTGAAGAAGTGGTGCAGCCACACCATGAAGGACAGGATGCAGATGGCCATCGTGGCCAGGATCATCGAGCGGTAGCCGAACAGCGGCTTGCCCGAGAAGGTCGACACGACCTCGGAGAACACGCCGAACGCCGGCAGGGCGAGGATGTAGACCTCCGGATGACCCCAGATCCAGATGAGGTTGACGTACATCATCGCGTTGCCGCCGGCCTCGTTGGTGAAGAAGTGGAAGCCCAGGTAGCGGTCCAGCAGCAGCATGGCGAAGGTGGCGGTGAGCACCGGGAAGGCCGCGACGATCAGCAGGTTGGCGGCGAGCGCGGTCCAGCAGAACACCGGCATGCGCGTGTAGCCCATGCCGGGCGCGCGCATCTTCAGGATGGTGGTGACCAGATTGATCCCGGCCAGCAGGGTCCCGATCCCCGCGATCTGCAAGGCCCACAGGTAGTAGTCGACGCCGACGTCCGGCGAGAATTTGAGCTCCGACAGCGGCGGATAGGCCAGCCAGCCAGTGCGCGCGAAATTCCCGATCACCAGGCTGGCGTTGATCAAGAGGACGCCGGAGGCGGTCAGCCACAGGCTCACGGAATTGAAGGTTGGGAAGGCGACATCGCGGATGCCGAGCTGCAACGGGACCACGAAGTTCATCAGGCCGACGACGAAGGGCATCGCCGTGAAGAAGATCATGATCGTGCCGTGGGCGGAGAAGATCTGATCGTAGTGGTCGGGCGGCAGGTATCCCTGGCCTGCGCCGTGCGCGAGCGCCAAGTGCGAACGCATCATGATCGCGTCGGCAAAGCCGCGTAGCAGCATGAGGAAGCCCAGCAGGCAGTACATGACGCCGATGCGCTTGTGATCGACCGAGGTGATCCACTCCCGCCAGAGATAGGGCCAATGCCCCTTCACGGTGATCCATCCGAGCACCGCGCCCACCAGCAGCACCACCGCCAGGGCGCTGATCAGCGGGATCGGCTCGTTGAAGGGAATGGCGTCCCAGGTCAGCTTGCCGAACATCTCAAGGCTCCATGGCGGTCGGCATGGCCACCGCGGCGCCGGCGGGCGGCGGCGGCGTCTGGGTGCGCGCGAGCGCGTCGAACAGGCCCGGCGCGACCGCGCTGTAGGTGGTGGGCGCGACACCTTGGCTCGGTCGCGCCAGAGCCTGGTAGCCGGCCGCGTCGAGCGCCGGGCCTTGCGCCTTGGCGGCCGCCGCCCAGGCCTGGAACTGGGCGTCGGGCAGCGCATCGAAGACGAAGCTCATGCGCGAGAAGCCGTCGCCGCTGAACATGGCCGACAGCCCGGGAAAGCGGCCCAGTCGATCCGCCTGGAGGTTGAGCCGCGTGGTCATACCCGGCATGGCGTAGATCTGGGTGCCGAGTTGCGGCACGAAGAAACTGTCCATCACTGTCGCCGACGTCAGCCGCAGGCTGATGGGCCGTCCGACGGGGGCGACCAGGCGGTTGACGCTGGCGACGCCCTGCTCGGGGTAGATGAACAGCCACTTCCAATCGAGCGCCACCACATCGACCTCCAGGGGCGCGGCGCTGGAGGCCAGGGCCTTGGCCGGGTCGAGCAGGTGGCTGCCGGCCCATCCGATGCCGCCCAGCAGCAGCACGGTCATAGCCGGGATCGCCCAAACCACCAGTTCGATGCGGCCGGAATATTCCCAATCCGGACGATAGACCGCTCGACGATTTGACGCCCGGAACCACCAAGCCACGCCCAGGGTCGCCAGAATGGTCGGCACGACGATCGCCAGCATGATGCCCAGCGAGTTCAGCAGGATCAGCTTCTCCGCCGCGCCGACCGGACCTTGTGGATCGAGCACGCCGCCGCAGCCGCCCAGAGGCCAGCTCGCCAGCAACACCCAGCCTCGCCGCGCGAGGGGCTTGAATCGCGGAGGTGTGCGCAAGACGCTGCTCCAAGCCCTTGATGGAACCCCCAGCCGCCACACTCCTCCAGAAGCGCCAGCGTGTGGAGTCTGCGGGTGATGTCAGGTTAACTTCTCTGAGCCGCAAGATCCCCAACCCCGCGTCATTCAGCTCGCCGCGGTTGCGGCATTCCACGCAGCCTGAGCGCCGCCACGGAAGAGGCGGAGGGTATTGCGGCTAACGAGGTGGGTCTGGGTGTTGAAGGTGTTGTAGATGGCTGCGTGAGTGGTGAGAAAGCGCTGAGCTGAGGCGGCGGACTTGAACCGCTGCATCTTCCGTTCCCGTCGTCGGATGGGCAGGTGAGAGTTCTCCGCCCTATTGTTGTTGCGGCGCCCACCCGTTCGATGAAGGTCCTCAATCCCGAGAAGCCGCAGCGCCAACGCATAGGATTTGAAGCCATCGGTCGTGATCGATTCCGGCCAGACTGGCTGGTTTCCAATCAGCGTCGCTAGGAACCTCATTGCGGTGATGGTGTCTCGGCGTCTGGTCATGAAAAGGTCGAGGACCTCGCCTTCGTCGTCGACCGCGCGCCACAGATACATGCGCATCCCACCAATTTTGCAGACCACCTCGTCGAGGTGCCAGCGCGGTGATGGCGGCGGTCGCCTCTTCCGGAGATTCTCTGCGATCTGGGGCCCAAACTTGTTCACCCAGCAGCGGATCGTCTCGTAGCTCACCTCGATTCCGCGCTGGGCGAGCAGCTCCTCGACGTCGCGAAGGCTCATCGTGAAGCGGCAGTACAGCCACACGGCGTAGCGAATGACCTCCGCTGGAAACCTATGCCGCTTGAACGAGACGGGTCGCATCTATCTCTGCCCCACAGCGCTCCCCAAAGCGGGGCCGACCTGGAGACAAGTTAGCGTTAGCCTGACAGCACCCTCGATCGTGTTGCCGACGGCGTCGAAGATCTGCGAGGAGGTTTGCAGGGGGGTGAAGGTGGTTCCGGTGTAGGAGCCTCGTTGAACCTGGGTGGTCCGCCCCGGCGAGAGCAATCGACCAAGCCGCCAAGCTATCACCGGTTCCGGACGCCTAACGCCGAAGTTGGCGACCTGGCGCCCAGCCGCACGCTCGCCTCAAGGCCGCCCCCGGCCCGGTTGGCGATCTGCAGGTCGCCACCCGCGCGCTCAGCCATGGTCCTGGCGATCGTCAACCCAAGACCCACGCCGCCGGTCCGGCGTGATCGTGAGCGTTCCACGCGATGAAACGGTTGGAAGACTGCCTCGAGCAAGTCCGACGGTATGCCCGGGCCCCGGTCCGAGACCCGGATAACCACACCGAGCTCCGAGGATGCGCTCAAGTCCGCCGCGCCAGCATATTTCAAGGCATTGTCGAGCAGGTTCGAGAGGCACCTCTGCAGCGCCTGTGGCCGTGTCTGGATCGTGAGCCCCGTCTCGCCGCCCACGCTCACATCATGGCCAGCCCGCACGGCGTCCTCACACAGCGCGTGGAGCAGCGAGTCGACGTCGAGTTCGACGAGGGGCTCCGTCTCACCGGTCATCCGGGCGAGGTCGAGCCCATCGCGGATGAGATCCAGCATCGCCGACTGGTCGGCGATCAATTGCGCGCGGAGCTCTGGGTCCCCGACCTTTTCCAGACGCAGGCGCTGGCGGGTCATGGGGGTCTGCAGATCGTGGGTGATGGCGGCCAGCATCTGGGTCCGCTCCTGGACGTGCGCCTTCAGCCGGATCTGCATGGCGTTGAAGGCCGACGCCGCCTGACGCACCTCCTGCGGCCCCTCGATCTGCAGGGGCGGCTGGTCGAGGTCGTCGCCCAGCGCCGTGGCCACCTTGGACAGGCGCGCGAGCGGCGCAGTCGCCAGCCGAGAGACGACGAGCGCCAAGATCGCGGCTGCGATGGCCAGCACCAGAAGGAACGCCGGCGTCAGCGGCGGTCGGTCGGCCGGCGGCGCCTTCGGGCCTAGGGGAAAGATCAGCGCGACCCGCTGGCCGTCGCGCAGGTCCAGGGCGATGAGCCGGCAATCGGGCGGCGGCGGCGGTCTGCCGCCCGAGGGGTCAGGCGGCCACGGCGGAAGCGGCCGTGCAGCCGGTGGCGCGGGCGGCGGACGAGGCCGGCAGGCTTCACCTGGGAGTTCGGAGACCAGGACGTTGGCCGCGCCACCAAGGCGCTGCGCCAGTTGGCCTGTAAGTTTCGGATCAGGGGTTCCGACCGGGACCTGGCCCTCGACGAGGCGAGGCGCCTCGGGACCGGGGCCGAGAAGGGTCGCGCGCAAGCCTTCCGGTGCGGCTTCCAGCACCGCTTTCAGATCGACCACGCGGTCGGACAATCGCTGGCTGCGCGCATGCCGTTCGGCCTGACGCCGTTCCAGGCTAGCCGTGATGAAGGCCAGGGCCGCCGCGCCGATGACGCCCAACAGCAGGATCGCGAACAGCTGGCTCGCCATCGAGGCCGGCCAGGTCAGCCGCTTCATGGATCTCGCTCCACCGGGACGGCGAGCACATAGCCTTCGCTGCGCACGGTCTTGATCAGGCTGGGCGCACGGGCGTCGTCGCCCAGCTTCGCGCGCAGCCGACTGATCTGCAGGTCGACCGCGCGGTCGGTGCCGTCGATCTCGCGGCCAGCGCCGATCCGCGCCAGCTGTTCGCGCGAGAAGACCCGGTTCGGGTGTTCAGCGAAGGCCTTGAGGAACCGGAACTCGGCCCCAGAGAGCATGATCACCTGGCCCCGCTCGCCTATGAGATGGCGCCGTTGCAGGTCGAGGATACGGTCGGCGAACCGCAGGCGCTGCGCGGTCCAGCCTTCCGCCTCGTCGATCGCCAAGCCATCGCGTCGCTTGAGGATGTTGCGGATCCGCGCAACCAGCTCGCGCGGCTCGAAGGGCTTGGCCATGTAGTCGTCGGCGCCCAGTTCCAGACCGAGGATGCGGTCTATCGGCTCGCCGCGGGCGGTGAGCATGATCACCGGCAGGGAGGATTTGGCGCGGAGGTCGCGGCAGAGCGCGAGGCCGTCCTCCCGCGGAAGATTGAGGTCAAGAACCACGAGGTCCACGGTCTCGCGGTCCAGGACCCGGCGCATGGCCCGCCCGTCCTCGGCGCCGAGCACGGCGAACCCATAGGTTTCCAGCTGCTCCGCCAGGAGAGTGCGAATCTCGCGGTCGTCGTCAACGATCAGGATGTGCGCCCGCGTGTCCATCGCCGCACCATGCCGCAAAGCCGCGCCGGCTTCTCAGGAAAGAGGTGTCGGATTGTATCGGCCAGCGGGCCAGGCGGTTCCCGATACAACACGACCTTTCAGGATACACCTCGATACGAAAACGCCCCGCGAAGACCACGGCGCTTGGAGACGGTGATGTCGACGCCAAGACCGGCGCGACATCTTCAAGGACGCAGCTTATGCGAAACCGGACCGCCCTGCTCGCCTCAACTCTGTCGGCCATGGGGCTGCTCACGCTGGCCGCCGGCTCCGCCGCCTCCCAGCCCGCGCCGCCGCCGCCGCCGCCGCCGCTGAGCGTAGGGGGGGCCCCGCCTCCGCCACCGCCCGGCGCCCGTCTCGCGCCTCCCCGTCCCGATGACCAACGCGGTCCCGGCCCGGAGGGCGAGGGGCCGCGCCCGCCCGGCCCGCTGGCCATGGTCGACTGTCCCGGGATCCGCGGTCCCGGCGGCAGGCCGGGTATCGCACCGCGCACGCCGGGCGGCCCCGCCGACCGCGGCGACGCCCCGCCGCCACCGTTGAGCCTCGATGGCGCCCCTCCGCCGCCGCCCCGCTAGATGGCGCGCTCACGTCGCCTTGGTGACCGAGGCGACGTGAGGGCGCGATACAAATTGACATATTCCGTGCCGGAACACGCCCCCGCCGAAAACATTCTGCGTCGGACGCCCGACTCAAGGGGGCCGAACAAGGTTCGGTGAAGACAAAAGAATGCTGACCTGGGCGCACTTTGGTGACCTGCACGTCTCCGAGGAGGACGTCTGGCGGAGCCTGGCTGCCCTTCGAACTCTGGTGAGCGAGGCCAACCGCAGGCTCGACGACGATATCGACTTTGTCTTCCTGCCCGGTGACAACGCCAACCACGGGACGGTCGAGCAGTACGCCCGCATCGCCGCAGTGCTGGCCGAGCTGAAGCCGCAGGTTTTCCTCATCCCCGGCGACCATGACTTCGAGCCGAAAAGCCTTGGACCGTTCTATGAAGGCCTGGGCGCGCAGCGCCTGCCGCTGAGCGTGCTGATCGCCGGCCGGCGTTGCCTGTTCCTCGATATCGTCTCGTCCGGATCCGGCGGTCCGGATTTCCGCCTTGGCGCGTCCCAGACCGACTGGCTGGCCCACGAGCTCGATCTCGCCGACAGCGATCCGAACCGGCCGGTGGTGTTCATGCACGCCTTCCCCGGCGACCTTGCCGAGGGCGGCGAGGCCCTCGCCCGGCTTTTGGCCGACCATCGGGTCGCCTGCATCGACACCGGGCACACGCACTATAATGAGCTGCTGAACGATGGCGGCGCGATCTACACCGCCACCCGGTCCACCGGCCAGATCGAGGAAGGGCCGATGGGGTTTTCACTCCACGCGGTCGATGGCTCGGTGGTGAGTTGGCGCTTCAAGCCGCTGGGGACGCCCTGGCCGCTGGTGATGATCACCACGCCGAGCGACCGTCGGCTGGTGACGGACCCCGCAGACTGCGACCACGTTCCGCGCGGCGCCTTTGCCGTGCGCGCCAAGATGTTCGGCGGCGCGGCGGAAAGCGTGGCGCTCGCGGTCGACGGCGGGTTCCCGGTGATCATGGCCCCCGTCGTTGGCGAGCCCGGACTATGGACGGCAACCGCCGGGCCGCTGGCGGACGGACGCCACGAGATCATCGTGACCGCGAGGTCCGGGGGCGAAGCGCACCGTGACGCGATCGAGATCGAGACTCGCGCCGCCACCGCGCCCCCCGAGCGACGCCTGAAGCCGCGGGGCGGCGATCACGTCCACACCATCGGGGCTTGGCCGCAACGGGGACTGTTGGGCACGCAGCTCGGCCCCAACAAGAACGGCAAGATCAAATGGTAGGCGCGGCGGCGGCTTCCACGCAACCCGACCGCCAAACCCGCAGGGCGCTGGAGGCCCTGAACTTCTTCATGGCCGACATGCAGGCGGGCATAGGCCCGTTCCTGGGCGTCTTCCTGCAGCAGCGCGGCTGGGCGACCGGCGCCATCGGACTGGTGATGACCCTGGGCGGCGTCGCGGGGATGGCGGTCACCGCGCCGGCCGGCGCTGTCATTGATGCGACCACCCGCAAACGCGCCTACGTCATCGCCTCCGGCGTTTTCACGGTCCTAGCGTCCGCTCTGATCTGGGTTTCTCAGCGCTTTTGGGTGATCGCCGGATCGCAGGTCGCCACCGCCATCGCGGGCGCCGCGCTTGGCCCCGCCGTGGTTGGGATTACGCTCGGCGTGGCGCGGCAGAAGGGATTCAATCGTCAGAACGGCCGCAACCAGGCGTTCAACCACGCGGGCAACATGGTCGGCGCCGGCCTGTCCGGCCTGCTGGGATGGAAGTTTGGTTTCGGGGCGATCTTCTGGCTGGCGGCGATCTTCGGCCTGTTCACCATCGCCGCCGTCCTGCTGATCCCAGCCAAGTCCATCGACCACCGTGCGGCTCGCGGTCTCGAAGCCGCCGGCGAGGACCACCAGGCCAAGAGCTGGAAGGTGCTCTGGGAGTGCAAGCCGCTGCTGGTGCTAGCCGCGGCGCTGGCTCTGTTCCACCTGGGCAACGGCGCGATGCTGCCGCTCTACGGACTGGCGGTCGTCGCCGCCCACAAGGGCGACCCGGCGGGCTTCGTGGCCATGACCATTGTCGTCGCGCAGGCCGTGATGGTCGGCGCTTCCCTTATCGCGATGACGATGGCTGAGCGGCGAGGCTTCTGGCTGGTGATCCTGATCACCTTCATCGCGCTGCCGATCCGGGGGCTGGTCGCCGCCTCGGTGATCCAGGGATGGGGCGTCTTCCCGGTCCAGGCCCTGGACGGCATCGGCGCGGGCCTGCAGAGCGTCGCGGTCCCGGGCCTAGTGGCGCGGATATTGAGCGGCACCGGGCGAGTGAATGTCGGGCAAGGGGCGGTGCTGACGGTCCAGGGGATCGGCGCGGCGCTGAGCCCGGCGATCGGCGGCGCGATCGCCCAAGCCGTCGGCTATCGGGTGACCTTTCTTGTCCTGGGCGGCTTCGCGCTGGGATCCTTGGCGCTGTGGCTTGCCTTCCGACCCCTATTGAAACCGGCCTGCGACCGGTCCACGCCGCAATCCGTCACCACGCCCGCGGCGGCCTGATCGGCCATGGGGAGCTCTTCGTGACGGCCGCGCCGCAGACTCTGGCCATCTGCGCGATCGCCGCGCTGGCGACCGCGGGCGTCCTCGTCCGGCCGTTCCGCTGGCCCGAGGCGATCTGGGCCTGCGCCGGCGCCGCGGTTCTCATCGCCACCGGCCTGATGCCGCTCGCCGACGGCTGGCATGCAGTCGGCAAGGGCCTCGACGTCTACCTCTTCCTGGTCGGCATGATGCTGCTGTCGGAGACCGCTCGTCGGGAGGGCGTGTTCGATTGGGTGGCGGCGTTTGCCGTGAACCGGGCAGGGAGTTCGCCCCGCCGACTATTCCTGCTGATCTATGGCGTCGGCGTGATGGTGACGGCGCTGCTCTCCAACGACGCCGCCGCCGTGGTGCTGACCCCGGCAGTGTTCGCGGCGGCGAAGACCGCGAACGCCAAGCCCCTGCCGTATCTGTTCATCTGCGCCTTCATCGCCAATGCCGCCAGTTTCGTGCTGCCCATCTCCAACCCCGCGAACCTAGTGCTCTACGGCGATCACACGCCACCGTTGGCCTCGTGGCTCGAGAGCTTCGCCCTGCCCTCGGCGCTGTCCATCGTCGCCACCTACGTCGTTCTGCGCTGGTCGCAGCGCGCCAGCCTGGCCGGATCCTGCGACTGCGATGTGGCCCAGCCTGAGCTCTCGGCCGGCGGCCGTGCAGTGCTTATCGGCATCGGCGCGACGGCGATCGCCCTGCTGGTGGTGTCCGCGCTGGACATCCGACTGGGCGCGCCGACCTGCTTGCTGGGCGTCCTGACCACCCTCTCGGTCCTGGTGATCAAGCGCCAGTCGCCCTGGCCGGTGATGCGCGGCGTCTCATGGACCGTTCTGCCCCTCGTGGCCGCCCTGTTCGTCCTGGTCGATGCGGTGGACAAAACCGGACTGACCGGCGCGCTAGGTGGGATGCTTCAGAACGCGGAGCGAACCTCGCTGGCCGGCGCCGCCGCGGCATCGGGCGCGGCGCTCGCGCTAGTCTCCAACCTGATGAACAACCTGCCCGCCGGTTTGATCGCCAGCACCGTCCTGGCGCAATGCCATCCGCCAAAGAAGATCGTCGATGCGCTGCTCATCGGTGTGGATCTCGGCCCCAACCTGTCGGTCACTGGCTCGCTTGCGACCATCCTTTGGCTGACCGCCATCCGCCGCGAAGGCGAGCATGTGGGGGCCCTGACCTTCCTGAAGGTCGGGGTTCTGGTGACGCCGCCCGCTCTGATGTTGGCGCTCGGCGCGCGGCTCTTGTTGCCATGAGTCGATCTTGGGGATCGCTTCGCGGCCGGCGAACCTGGGGCGCCGGCGTCCACGTGGACCCGCGGCCCGCCGATACAATTCGATACAAGCTTCGCCTTTTCGCCGCCGCGCTTCGCCGGGACCTTGCGCCGCTTAGCGCCGGCTCCGGCGCGGAAAACGGCCGGCCCGTCCCTATGGTCAGCACCAACGAGCCGAGCCGCTGGGTGGACGCCCCTGACGACGCCCGCGTCGCGCCCGGCAGCGCCGACCTGCAGCTGGGACATGACCGACGGACGGCGGAGACGGCCCGAACGCCGCCGCGCATCGGCCGGGGCGATCTCGAGGACCGTCAGCTCGATCCCTGGCTCCCAAAATCTAAAAGCGCATTGGACCGCGAGAACGACGATGCCGGCGCTCCGGCGTTCGCAAACATCGATCGGCAGCTTGGCGTCTTCGAGACGGCGGCTGGGCCTCTGGATTGGCGCCGGCTCGGCGTCACCCCGGGGTTCAACGCGTGGCTGCTCGGCGTCTCGCAGGTCACCGCCGAAGACCAGGAGTTAGGTGTCATCTGGAACGCGGCGCTGCTCGCCCTCCTCGACGGCGGACCCGAGCGCTTTCGCATTCTCAGGATTGCGGAACGGATGACCAACGACGACGCGGCCGCCTTCTGGAACGGCCTTCGGCATCCGGACGATCGAGTCTCGCCCCCCAGGGGTCAAGATCGGGGGACTGTCGCACGAAGATTGCGCCGCCTTGGCCTGCTGAGCCCGAGGCCTGGATTCCTCACGCCTGGTCCGGCCCTCTGGAATCGGAAGCGCCTGTCGCGAGACGGCGCTCGCCTGGCGAGCCTGATCAACCGCGTGCAAACCTATCCGAGCCAAGCTCCACAACCTTAGATGTCCCCTCAGGCCCTTGAGACCGAAGAGAATTTCGGGTCGCGGCGAACGGGTTGGAACCCTGTTTGAAGGAATCAGTTGTTGAGCGACACGTCGACTTCCCGACACGGGACTTGGACTGCGGGGGCACGCCAAAATGGACGGTATCGGACCGTTGATCCTCTATGTGGAGGATGAGCCCGCCATCAGCGAGTTGGCCGAGGTTGCGCTTGAGGATGCAGGGTACGCCGTTGTCGGCCTGGCTTCAGCCGCCGAAGCGATTGCGATCCTCGACGCCCGCGCCGCGGACTTTGCCGCCCTGGTGACCGACGTCGACCTCCGATCGGAACTCACCGGGTGGGACGTCGCGCGCCATGCTCGGGAAATCGCGCCGAGCCTGCCGATTATCTACGTGAGCGGCGGAAGCGCCGGCGACTGGTCATCTCAAGGCGTGCCCGGCAGCGTGATGCTGGCCAAGCCCTACGCCTTGGCGCAGTTGGTCGTGGCGGTGTCGACCGCGACAGTGGAAGGCGGAGGCCCCGGAAGCCTGTCGAACTAGCCCGACCCGCGGGGGTCAGCTCGCGTAGATGCCCTGCAGCACGATATCGAAGTGCTCCTCGATCGCGACTGTGCAGCCGCACGACATCCGGCGAAGCGCGGCCGTGTCCTTGATCTCGATAAACCCCCGCCGCGTCGCAATCACCTGCTTGTCCCGCAGCGCTTTCAGCGTGCCGTTGACGAAGGTCCGCCCCACGCCGAGCATCTGCGCCAGCTCGTCCTGGGTGAGTTCGAAGACGTTTCCGTTGGTGCGGGCCGCCGCCGCCAACAGCCATTTGGCGGTCCGCTGGGCGATCGTATGAGTGGCGTTGCAGGCGGCGGTTTGGAACACCTGAGCCAGCAGGCAGTCGGAATACCGCGAGAACCAATGGCGAAGCGGCAGGGATTCCAACTTGGCGAGTTCCAAGGCGGCCGTTTTGATCCTCAGGAAACGCCCCGCGAAACGGACTTCCGCTGTCGCGTAGGCAGGGAGATGGCCGTTAGAGACGATACCGCCCACCGCGCCTTCGCGCCCCACGACGGCCACCTCCACCTGGTTGGCGCCCTGGTTGGTGGAAACGCAAAACGCCGCCATGGCGCCGCCGCAGGGAAACCAGGTCTCGTCGACGTCTTCTCCCGCCGGATGCAGGACATGGCCCGCCGCCAGATCGAACGCCGTCAAGTGCGGCGCCAACCGGGCGCGATCCTGCGGCGTGAGTTTTTCAAGCAACGCGTTGGAGGCGAGGTTGTCATCCACCGGCGTGGTCAAACCCATATCCCTAGGAAAGCCATGGCGTCGCGAGCCGCGGCCATCCTAGGCCGCGCTCCGAACTATCTGGACGCTTCAGCCATCTGGAGGTCAACAGCGCCTCAGCGATCCGCTGGAGTCAGCCCCACGCAACGCGTCCCTTCCCATATCTCGATGTCCGCCGCTTCCTGACGGGCCTTCGCTTGGTGGATCGCATCGGCGTCGTCCCGGCACTCGGCTTCAACCCTGTGGAAAATCCGCCCATCGGTTCCGATGAGATAGAATCGGTATGCGCGCATGACGCCCTCGCCGTGGCGTGTTTGCGCTCCAAACGTCGGGACGTCTGTCCACCACAGGACGTTGGTCGGCGTCGAGACTCCCGCCCGCGAAGGTCGCAACGGATCAAGCGCCAGAGGACGCCTGAACTCCACCGACAACCCTCCAACCATCTGCAGCGGGGAAGTCGTGGACGAACAAATTCAGCGCACAGGTCAATTTTCCCAGCCCATGACGAAACTTGAGCCGATCCAGCGTGTTGCGGGCGCATGTCGCGTTACTACTTTCATGTCCAGAACGGCGGTCTGCTCAAGGACGAAGAGGGCACGGACCTCGAGCACGCCGACGCCGCGCGGATCGAGGCCGCCAAGCTCTTGGGCCAGCTCGTCGCGGAACGGCCGGAGGATATCTGGCTCGGCGACGCTTTCACCATCACGGTCAAGGATGACGCCGGCCTGACGATGTTCCTGCTCGACTTGGCCGTGACGACGTCCTCCGCTGCGCCGCCTTGCCGGCTGACGCGTCGCTAGCGAGCCGTTTGGCGCGCCGCTGCGCAGCTGGTCAGCAGGTTCGCTAGCGAAAGTCCCCTAGTTCAGCCGCCAGATTTCGAGATTCAGAACCGCCGCGAACGCTACCCAGACGGCATAGGGAATCATCATCAGGCCGGAGAGCCGGTCGATGCGCCAGAAGACGACCGCGGTCATCACAACCCCTGACAGCAGGACCACCACCTCGCCAAGCGCCCATGCCGGTTGGCGCAGTCCGAAAAAGATCAGCGACCACGCCAGATTCAAGACCAGTTGCGCCGCGTAGAGCGTGAGCGCCGACCAGAGGCCGGACCGCCTTGCCCGCCGCCAAACGCGCCAAGCGGCAACCGCCATAAGGATGTAGAGAATGGTCCAGACCGGACCAAAGACGGCGTTCGGCGGATTGAAAGCGGGCTTGTTCAGGCCCAGGTACCAAGTGGTTACGCTCGAGGCCGTGGCGAGTCCGCCAAGGGCGCCGACACCCAGCGCCACGCCGACAAATGCAATCGCCGAGATCAAGCCGCTCCGCGTTGTGGACTTGACGGGCTGGGTCGTCATGGCCGCCTCCTGGCGCTCGCTATGAAGTGCGATCTAAACCGCCGCCAGGCGGCGACTTCGCTGGAGAGACACTGGTAGTGGCGCTATCCGCGCCTTTTTTGCAACGACGGCGTTCTCTAGGCGGGTTCGTACGTCGGCTGAGCAACTGACGCCGCGCTAGCGGCTTACGCCCCCGCAGTCGCTTGGGGGCGAGCCGATGTACACGCTGTTGGTCTACCATCCCGGGGAGAAGGCGGCGCGCGCGACCATCAAGGTGCCAAAGGCTGCGGACGTCCTGACGACGATCCCGGAGGTCCTGGCCGAGCATCACACCTGCGAGCATGTGGTGGTGATGTTGGACGACATCCGACTGTTCGCTGTGGATTGCGTCGGCAACAGGTTGCCGTAGCCCCGGGCGCCGGGGTTGTCAGGTTAACTCCTCTAGGCCGCAGGAGCCCCAACCCCGACGAGGTGGGTCTTGGTATTGAAGATGTTGTAGATCGCTGCGTGAGTGGTGAGAAAGCGCTGGTCGTGGCGGCGAACTTGAACCGCTGCATCTTCCGCTCTCGTCGTCGGATGGGCAGGTGAGAGTTGTCCGCCCTATTGTTGTTGCGACGCCCACCGGTTCGATGAAGGTCCTCGATCCTGAGAAGCCATAGCGCCAGCGCGGGGATGGTGGCGGTCGCCTCTTTCGAAGATTGTCGGCGATCTGGGGCCCGAACCTGTTCACCCAGCATCGGATCGTCTCGTAGCTCACCTCGATTCCGCGTTGGGCGAGCGGCTCTTCGACATCCCGCAAGCTCATCGTGAAGCGGAAGTACAGCCACACGGCATAGCGGATGACCTCCGCTGGAAACCTATGCCGCTTGAACGAGACGGGGCGCATCTAACTCAGCCCCCGCAGCGGTCCCAAGCGGCCGATCCGGAGACAGGTTAGCGTTTGACTGGCCCCACCGCCAATCAGAGGCGAGCGGTCTCTGAAGTCCTTGGCCGGCATTGTCAGACTAGATCCCCGTGATAACCTTCGGGACCTCCCTGAGGGTCTTTGGTCGGCCGCGCCTGGTCACCCGCGACCAAGGTGCGAATATTCGGCAAAGCAAGCCGGCGCGCCTCAAGTCCTGAAGAGAGGAGCCGGGGGAGGCGCATGCATGGCGATGGGAGCAGCCGGATGGGCGGCGCTCGCGGCGGCGGGCGCGTTCCTGGCGCCGGGCGCGAGTTCGGGAGAGGCCATCTCCGCCCCGGCGCGTAGCGCCGTCCTCGCCACATACTCCGTGAACGGCCAGCCGATTCCGTGCGTGGCGCAATCGGACGGTGTGCGCGTGTGCCATGGGGATGGGAAAGGACCCAGCGGCCCCGATTTCCGCCTGAAGACCTTCGACGGCACGCCGCTTGAACTCTACGTCACCCTCCCGCCGGCGCCCGTCTCCGGAGCCGATGGCGGCTATCCGCTGGTGATACAGAGCCACGGCTGGGGCGAGCCGCCGAAAGGGCCGGACGACGGGCAGTACGGCGGCCCGACGGCGCGTCAATGGGCGAAGGAGGGCTACACCGTCGTGCAGCTGGCGGCGCGCGGCTGGGGCGACTCGTGCGGCAGCATCGCCTCGCGGCTCCTCAACCTGCCGGGGTGCGTGAACGGCTACGTCCGCCGGGACGACTTCCGCTACGAAGTCCGCGACGCCCAGTACGCAGCCGGGCTCCTGGTCGACGAGGGGATAGCCGACCCCAGGCGGATCGGCGCCCACGGCGATTCCTATGGCGCCGGCGCCTCGCTGGCGCTGGCGACCCTGAACGACCGGGTGATGAACGCTGACGGGACGCTGAGCCCCTGGACCAGCCCCAAGGGGACGCCCCTGCACCTGGCCGCCGCCGCGCCCTTCGCCGGATGGGGCGACGACACCGCGCTCGCGCCGAACGGGCGTTGGCTCGACACGCAGACCACCGCCACGAACCGCGCCGCGCCGGTCGGGGTGCAGAAGATGTCGATCGGTCGGGGACTCTTCACGGTCGGCATGCAGGGCGCCTATTACGCCCCGCCGGGCGGCGACCCCGACATGGTCATGGAGTTCGCGCTCGCGACCGCCGGCGAGCCATACGAGAAACCGCCGGTCCAGGCGATGCTCAAGGCGGGCGCCCAATTCCACTCGTCCTATGACCTGCTGGCCGGGACCTTTGGAACGTCCCGGCGGGCGCCGGCGCCGCTGTTCCTCGCCAACGGCTTCACGGACGACGTGTTCTGGGCCGATCAGGTGCTCGTCTACTATAACCGCCTGCGGGCGCTGTACCCGTCCGCGCCGGTCGAACTGCTGTTCGGCGACATCGGTCACCAGCGCGCGCAGAGCAAGCCAGCCGATCTGGCGCTGACGAGCGCCCACATCCACGCGTTCTTCGACTACTACGTCAAAGGCGCCGGACCCCAGCCCACGCTTGGCGTGACCGCGCTCACCCAGACCTGCCCGAAAAGCGCCCCGTCCGGCGGCCCGTACGCCGCCGCCACATGGGCGGCGCTTCACCCCGGCGCGGTCGACTTCAGCTCCAAACCGACCCAGACGATCCTTTCCACCGGCGGCGATCCCAAGGTGTCCAAGGCGTTCGATCCGGTTTCCGGCGGCCTCTCCTGTACGACCGCGCCCGCGGCCGACGAGGGTCGCGGCGTCGCGACCTACCGGCTGCCGACCCCCACCGGCGCGGGATACACCTTGCTGGGATCGCCGACGGTGACGGCCGATCTGCGGGTTACCGGCGAGTTCGCCTACATCGCCGGACGGTTGGTCGATGTGGATCCCGCGACGAACACCAAGACGCTCGTCGCCCGCGGCGCCTACCGGATCGATCCGAAGGCGCCAAACGGCCGCCAGACCTTCCAGCTCTCGGCAAACGGATGGTATTTCGCGCCCGGCCACATCCCGCAGCTCGAGTTGCTGGGCCGGGATGCGCCCTTCCTGCGCCCCTCCAATGGGGTCTTCTCGATCGCGGTCTCGAACCTGGAGCTGCGGCTGCCCATCCACGAAGTCTTGGGCGCCATCAGCCCAAACCCAGCGCGGCCTTAAGGCCAGCGCGCCCCGCCGGGATACCGCTTGGCCGGAGCCCGCCGCCCCAGGCCAGCGGCAGGCTTCAGGCGCCTTATATAGGCTATATACGAAAGCGCTTTCCCTCGTAGATTCAACGAATAGACCTTGCTTCGGGACTCTGGAGACCTTTGTTCGAAAAACAATGTTCGCGTGTCAGGTGAGTGTGTTTGACCGGCCCAAATGTTTGGATAACGTTAGTATCTGGTAACAAACGGGCAATCAGCAGGGGTGCTGGACGCCATCACGCGTGGCTCACTTTGGAGGGGTCGATCATGGTCAGGCTTTCGAAACTCGCATTGCTGTTCGCCTCGGCAGGCGCGGTCGCCTTCTGTGCGACGGCGGCGTCC
>NZ_SSMX01000041.1 GCF_004799515.1 Phenylobacterium sp.
GGCCATGGACCGACGCTTACAACCTCACCCGACCCCACGCCGGCATCGCCGGCCTCACGCCCTGGGCCAGGGTGAACAACCTTCTTGGAAACGACACCTAGGCCGCGGCGCGCTCGGCGTCGGCGCGGATGCGGGCGACCATGGAGGCCAGGCCGTTTGAGCGCTGTTGCGACAGCGCGCCCTTCAGCCCCAGGGCCTCGAAGGCGGCCGGGGCGTCGAAGGCCAGGATCTCGGCCGGGCGGCGGCCGGAGAACAGCCTGAGCACGATGGCGATCAGGCCGCGCACGATGTGGGCGTCGCTGTCGCCGCGGAACCTGAGCGTCCCATCTGCCTGCGGCTCGGTCACCAGCCACACCTGGCTCGCGCAGCCGCGCACCTTGTTGGCGTCCGAATGCTCGGCGTCGGTGAGCGGGGCCAGGTCCTTGCCCAGGTCGATAACGTAGCGGTAGCGCTCCTCCCAGTCGCCCAGGACCTCGAACTCGGCGGCGAGTTCGGCGAGTTCATCTTCGATAGCGCCCATGGCCGGCGACTTAGGGGCCGCGCGGGATCAGCGCAACCGCGCTCGCGCCGCGAAAGGCTCAGGCGACCTTCAGGCTGACCTTGGCGACCAGGCCCTTACCCGGCTCGGAGCTGAGCGCCAGGCGGGCGCCCATGGCCCGGCAGGTGAGCTCGCAGATCGGCAGGCCCAGGCCCGCGCCCTCGACGCGGCGGACCAGCGCGTTCTCGCCCTGCTCGAAGGGCCGCATCAGGCGCGGCAGGTCGGCGGCGTCGACGCCGTCGCCATCGTCCTCCACGAAGAGGTCGACCCAGCCGTCGCGCGCCTCGGCGCGCAGCCGCACCTCGCCGTCGTCGGGGGAAAAGGCCGCGGCGTTCTGCACCAGGTGGGTCAGGACGGTGCGCAGGCCCCAGGGGTCGGCCAGCACCAGCGGCAGGTCGGGGCCCTCGATGATCCGCGAATGGACGCCGCGCACGAAGTCGCCGGCGGCGCCGAAGACGGCGGCCTCGAAGGCCGGCTCGATCGCCTCGGGGCCGACCTCCAGCTCGACGCCTTCCAGCCGCCCGATCTCCAGCACCTGGTTGACCAGCTTGAGCAGCTTCTTGCCGCTCATGCGGATGATCTCGGCGTACTCCTTGTACTGCGGCGCGCCCAGCGGGCCGTAGAGCTCGGCGGCGATGATCTCTGAAAAGCCGAGGATCGAGTTCAGCGGGGTGCGCAGCTCGTGGCTGACCAGGCGCAGGAAGGCGCGCTTCTGCTCCTCAAGCCCCGCCTGGCCGGTGCGCCGCCGCGCGCGCCGGGCGTCGCCGGCCGACTGGGCCAGCGAGGCCTCGGGCGGGGTTTCGGGCGCGTTGGCGGGATCGGCCGCTGGCGGCATGGGAGGCGTCGCGCCTTCGTTCCAGGAGGCCGCATTGTGGGCGCCCGCGCTTACGATTTCCTTTCGTTTGGCCACGGACGGCGAAGTGGAGGAATTCGCACTCCAGGCGAGCGCCCTTACGTGGACTCACCGCAGCCGCTACACTGGTCGATCATGGCCGGCGCACGGATACCTTGAGGTTTTGACGCTGACCCGCACCAGGAGGCGTCCGCGCGTTCGCGCGCCGGGGGCCGGGCGGCGGTTCGCCGTGAGCTGGCATCTGGCCTGGACCTTGGCCATGGCCGCCGCGGCGGGGGCGCTCGCCCTACGCGCGCCTGAGACCCCGATGAGCGCCCTGGCCGCCCTCGCCGCCGTTGGCGGAGCGGGCCTGCTGGGCGCCTTCCTGGCCGAGGTCGGCGAGGTTGGCGGCGCGGTCGTGGCGATCCTGGCCTGGGCGGTCGCGGGCGCGACCGCCTGCCTGCTCACCGGCGGGACCGGCGGGCCTTTGGCGGTCTGGTGCCTGGCGCCGCTGGCGGCCGGCGCGGCCTTCGGGCGGCCGAGGCTCCTGGCCCTGGGCGCGGCGACGGGCCTGGCGGCCGCGGCGGTGGCGGCCCTGGGCGGGGTCTTCGCCCCCCTTGCGCTCCCGCTGACCTCCGTGACGCCCGCGCCGCTGTCGTCCTGGCTCAGCCTGTTGGCGCTGGGGACCACGGGCCTCAGCGTCGCCGCCAGCCTGGTGGCGATGCAGGGCCGCGCGCTGGGCGACGACGCCCGGGCCCGCGAGGCGGAGCTGGCGCTGCGCGAGGCGCTGGACCACCAACCGCAACTGCTGATGGCCCTCTATCCCGGCGGCCGCATCCTGGAAGCCTTCGGCGAGGCGCCGATGGGGCTTTCCACCGCCGATCTGCCGATGCGCAACCTGGCCGAGCTGGTGGCGCACGACGATCGGGCGGTGGTTGAGGCGGCGCTCAGGCGTGCGTTCGACGAAGGCTCCGCCGAGGCGGCCTTCGTTCCGGCGCACGATCCGCGCGGCTGGTGCGTGCTGACCGCGCGGCGGATGAGCGCCACGCGCCTGGTGGCGGCCCTGCGCGACGCCCGCGCCCAGCGCAGCCGCGAGGCCGAGCTGGAGCAGGCGCGGCTGAAGGCCGAGCAGCAGAACGCCGGCAAGTCGCGCTTCCTGGCCAATATGAGCCACGAGCTGCGCACGCCGCTGAACGCCATCATGGGCTTCTCCGACATCATGCGGCAGCGGCTGTTCGGCCCGATGTCGGACCGCTACGCCGAGTACGCCGACCTGATCCACGAGAGCGGGTCGCACCTGCTGGAACTGATCAACGACGTGCTCGACATGTCGAAGATCGAGGCCGAGCGGTTCGAGCTGGCGCGCGAGGAGTTCGACGCCCGCGACGCGGTGGCCGCGGTGCTGCGCCTGATGCGCGGCCAGGCGGACCAGGCCGGCATCACCCTGCGCGGCGACCTGGCGCGCGAGCCGCTGGACGCCGAGGCCGACCGCCGCGCCGTCAAGCAGATCGCCTTCAACCTGATCTCCAACGCGCTCAAGTTCACGCCTAAGGGCGGGGTGGTCACCGTCTCGGCCCAGGCGGCCGAGGGCGGGATGCTGGAGATCGTGGTGTCCGACACCGGCGTAGGCATCGCGCCGGAAGATCTCTCCCGCCTCGGCCGGCCCTTCGAACAGGCGGGCGACGCGGAGCAGAAGCAGGCGGGCTCGGGCCTTGGCCTGTCGCTGGTGCGGGCCTTCGCGCGGCTGCACGGGGGCGAGATGGTCGCCGAGAGCACGCTTGGCGAAGGCACCACGGTCACCGTGCGTATGCCGGTGCTGATCCTCCCCGCCGAGCAGCCCATGCTGGGCCGCGCGGCGGAGGGCTAGCGGCCGGCGACCTGCAGGAAGGCGCGGCCGGCGGCGAAGTCGCCGACTTCCACATAGGCGCGGCGCACCACGTCGCCGGGGAACAGGAACTCCACGGCCACCGCTTCGCGCGGGTCGAGCGCCGCCAGTTCGGCCGCGGCGGCGTCGGGGAAGCGGAAGGCCCAGCCGGAGGTCGCGCCCTTGGGCAGCAGTTCGGGGTCGGCGGCGCTGCGGGCGGTGGCGGCGTAAGCCTTCTGGGCCAGCGGCGGCGGCAGGCGCTGTGGCAGCGGCAGGCCGGCGGTCGACCCCGCGCCATAGCGGGCGAGGTAGGGCTGGGCGGCGCGGGCGGCGTCGCGCAGCACCAGGCGCGCGGCGTAGGGCTGGGCTCCGTCGGCGAAGCTGGCGGCGGCGATCAGGCCCGCCGCGCCCTCGCGCCCCGCCAACCCGAACGCCATGCGGTCGGCGCCGAAGCTGGCGTCCTGCGACAGGCGCCAGCGGACCGCGCGGCCCAGGCCCCGGTCGGCTTCCCAGCCGGCCACATCCCCGGCGTAGGTCAACCGCGTTATCTTGGCGTAGCCGGAAAAGGCGCTCTTCACCCGCGCGGCGGCGGTGGCGATGTCGGCCGAGCGGCAGTCGGCGACCGCGGCCTTGGCCTGGGCGGCGCGCTCGGTCTGGCGCAGCACATCGTAGGAGGTCCCGGCGCGCAGGGCCGCGCCGCGCGCCTGGGCGGTGGAGGCGGCCAGCGCCGCGGCCACGTCGGGCGCGAACAGTCCGCAGCGCTGATCCGCCGCCGACATCACCGCACGCTCGTAGAACAGGTCCGCCGGCTGCGCTTGCGCGAAGCCGGGTGCGAGGCCAGCGAGGCCCCCGATCAACCCCATCCACCGAGACGCCGGCCGCGCTTTTCTGCGCGAGCTCTTCATGCGTCGTCCGTTCTCGTTCTGGTCACAGGACCAGCGGGCGTCTTAGGCCGGGGAGCGTTGCTATCGGGTGAACACGCCCGCATCTTGCGCGGGAATGCTGCTTTCCACCGACATCTGGGTCAGCGCCCTGATCCGCCGCGCCGAGCTCGCCGGGGCCTTCGGCATGGTGATCCGCAAGGGCGACGCGCGCGCCGGGGCGGTGCTGGTCAAGGTGCTGAACCGCCCGGAAGGCACAGCCAAGCTCTACGCCGAGGCCACCCGCATGGACGGCGAGCGGGTGTGGATGCAGCCGGCGTTGTCGGACCAGGAGCCCGATCTCGACGCCTATATCGAGCGCGCCGCGCGGGTGGACCCCGACGTCTGGGTGGTGGAGATCGACGACCGCCAGGGCCGCCACTTCCTCACCGAGCCGGTGGAGGCCGGCTGAAAAGACAGGATTTCGTCGATTAACCGCCTTCGTGAACGGCCACGAAAGCGTCGGCGTGCGACGGGATGGCCTTCCCGCGTCCCTGAAAGCCGGCCGCCGCCCGCATGATGTTCCTGCTCAACGATGTCGTGCTGCGCCTCGATGGGGTGGCCATGGACGCGCGGCTGGAGGGGCAGCGCATGCAGCGGCTGTCGTTCCCGGCGATCCTGCGCATGGGCCAGGAGCTGTTCTCCCGCGAGCCCCTGCTGCAACGGACCAATCCGGAGCGGGCGCGCCGGCTCTCGGCCCTGATCACCGCCAAGGCGCCGATGATCAACGCGGCCCTGTTCGTGGCGCCGTCCCTGGACTGCCCGCCGCACGAGGTCACGGTGCGCTTCGTCGCCTGCGAGTTCGAGGTGATGGCCGAGCTCGCCATCCTGCAGCGCGACGAGCGCCTGGACGCGGTCAGCGTCGACCGCAAGATCTGGCGGCGCCTGGCGGCCTAGGACGGCTGGCGAGAGCTCGCGGCGCGTGCTTCCCTCCGGCGCCGCGCCAACCGGAGGCCGCCATGGTCGATAAAGTCACCCCGTT
The DNA here is from genome assembly GCF_004799515.1 of Phenylobacterium sp. Lineage (GTDB taxonomy): Bacteria > Pseudomonadota > Alphaproteobacteria > Caulobacterales > Caulobacteraceae > Phenylobacterium. The sequence goes on from NZ_SSMX01000041.1 coordinate 5,137, forward strand.
CCTGATGTTCGAGGGCCAGGCCGAGGCGGCGCTGAACCTCTACCTGAACCTGTTTCCCGGCGCGGAGCTGAAGCGGCTGGACCGCTACGGCAAGGGCGAGCCCGGGAAGGAAGGGCAGGTGAGCCGGGCGCTGGTCAGCATCGCCGGCCAGGAGCTGATGGCCTTCGACAGTCCGGTCCATCACGCCTTCGGGTTCACCCCGTCGGTCTCGATGTTCGTCGACTGCGCGGATGAAGCGGAGATCGAGGCGCTGTTCGCGGGCCTTTCGGACGGCGGCGAGGTGCGCATGCCGCTGGACAACTATGGCTTTTCGCTGCGCTTCGGCTGGGTGGACGACCGCTTCGGCGTCTCCTGGCAACTCAACCTGCCGGCGGCCTGAAGCACGCGCATTTGCGAAACGGGGGCGCACAGGCTACCTGCGCGCCCATGACGACATCTCCCGCCGCCGAGGCCGCCAGGAGGCGGACCTTCGCGATCATCTCCCACCCGGACGCCGGCAAGACCACGCTGACCGAGAACCTGCTCTTGGCCGGCGGGGCGATCCGTGCGGCCGGCCAGGTGCGGGCCCGCGGCGAGAACCGCCGCACCCGCTCGGACTGGATGAAGATCGAGCGCGAGCGCGGCATCAGCGTCTCGGCCTCGGTGATGACCTTCGACCACGACGGGCTGATGTTCAACCTGCTGGACACCCCCGGCCACGAAGACTTCTCGGAGGACACCTACCGGACGCTCACCGCCGCCGACGCCGCGGTGATGGTGCTGGACGCGGCCAAGGGGATCGAGCCGCAGACCCTGAAGCTGTTCGAGGTCTGCCGCCTGCGCGACATCCCGATCGTCACCTTCATCAACAAGATGGACCGCGAGGCGCAGGACCCGTTCGAGCTCCTGGACGAGATCGCCTCCAAGCTGGCGCTGGACCCGTCGCCCCTCTACTGGCCGGCGGGCTCGGGCGGGCGGTTCAAGGGCATGCTGGACCTGCGCGCCGACAAGTTCCTGCCCTTCGCCAAGCGCACCGGCGGTGGGGCGGCGGAGGACGACGGCCACCCGCAGGCCATCGCCTTCAAGGGCAATGCCATCGTCAGCTACCTGGACCCGGACGAACAGGAGGAATTGCGGGACAACGCCGAGCTGGCGCAGGGGGGCCTGAAACCCTTCGATCCCCAATCCTTCCTGGAGGGCCACATGACGCCGGTGTTCTTCGGCTCGGCGCTGCGCCACTTCGGGGTCGACCAGCTCCTGGAAGGCCTGGGCGCCTACGCCCCGCCGCCCAAGGCGGTCGCGGCGGTGAAGGGCGGCGAGGCGATCCACGTGGCGCCGGGCGACCGCGAGGTCTCGGGCTTCATCTTCAAGATCCAGGCGAACATGGATCCGAACCACCGCGATCGGATCGCCTTCCTGCGGCTGACCTCCGGCGAGTTCGAGCGCGGCATGAAGCTGAAGGTGCAGAACACCGGCCGTCAGCTCAGCGTCAACGCGCCGATCATGTTCTTCGCTTCCGACCGCGAGCTGGCCGAGGAGGCCTTCGCCGGCGACGTGATCGGCATCCCGAACCACGGCGTCCTGCGCGTCGGCGACAGCCTGTCGGAGAGCGGGACCCTGCGGTTCGCCGGCCTGCCCAACTTCGCCCCGGAGATCCTGCAGCGGGTGCGGGTCAAGGATCCGCTGAAGGCCAAGCATCTGAAGAAGGCGCTGGAGGGCCTGGCCGAGGAGGGCGTCACCCAGCTGTTCCGCCCGATGATCGGCGCCGACTTCATCGTGGGCGCGGTGGGCCCGTTGCAGTTCGAGGTGATGGCCGACCGCCTGGCCAACGAATACCAGCTCGAGGTGCTGTTCGAGCCCAGCCCCTACGCCGAGGCGCGCTGGATCGTCGGCGACAAGGCCGACCTGGAGGACTTCCAAGGTAAGCACCGCCCGCAGATGGCCACCGACATCGACGATCAGCCGGTGTTCCTGGCCAAGAGCAGCTGGGAGACCGGCTACGTCGCCGAGCGCTACCCGAAGGTCGCCTTCGAGCGGTCGAAGGAACGGGCCTGAGCGGCATGACGGACCTGCTCTATGGCGCCCCGGCGCCGGGGCTGGTCGAGGTCCCGAAGGGCGCGCAGCAGCTCTCACCGCTGATCCCCGGCGCGGCGGACATCGCCAAGCTGCCGGACGCCGGCGCCGGCAGCGCCCTGGTCCTCGCCCCGCCGGGCACCCTGGAGCGCGACTTCGTCCTGGCCCAGGCCCTGCGCGTGCTGAGGCCCGGCGCGCCGCTGACCGCCTTTGCGCCCAAGGACAAGGGCGGCTCGCGGCTGAAGAAGGCGCTGGAGGGCTTCGGCTGCGTGGTGGGCGAGGACGCGCGCCGCCATCACCGCTTCTGCCACGTCCTGCGGCCCGCCAAACTCACCGGCCTCGCCGAGGCCATCGCGGCCGGCGCGCCGCGCATCGTGCACGCGCTCGGCCTGTGGTCACAGCCGGGCGTGTTCAGCTGGGACCGGCCGGACCCGGGCAGCCTGAAGCTGATCGAGACCCTGCCGGTGCTCGGCGGGCGGGGCGCCGACCTCGGCTGCGGCATCGGCCTCCTGGCGCGGGCGGTGCTGGCCGCGCCGGCGGTGACGGCGCTGGCCTGCGCCGATCTCGACCGGCGCGCGGTGGAATGCGCCCAGCACAACCTCGACGACCCGCGCGTCAGCGTGGCCTGGGCGGACCTGCGCAACCCGCCGGCGGGCGCGGCCGACCTCGACTTCGTGGTGATGAACCCGCCGTTCCACGATGGCGGGGCGGAGGATCGGGCGCTCGGCCAGGCCTTCATCGCCACCGCCGCGGCCATGCTGCGCCGGGGCGGCGTCTGCTGGCTGGTGGCCAACCGACACCTGCCCTACGAGGCGCCGCTGGGCGCGGCCTTCTCGTCGGTGACGCTGCGGGCGGAGGGCGGCGGCTACAAGGTCTATGAGGCGCGCAGGTGAACGGCGCCGGCCCGAAGCCTCTTATGGCGCGCCTCGACCGGCTGCTCGCCAACCTGGGCTACGGCTCGCGGCGCGAAGTGGCGGCGCTGGTCGCGCGCGGCCAGGTGGTGCTGGACGGCGCGGCGCTGAAGGATGCTGGGGCCAAGATCGCGGTCAGCGCCGACCTGCCGGGGCGGTTGACCGTGGCCGGCCAGCCGCTGGACCCGCCCGCGCCGCTGACCCTCCTGATGCACAAGCCGCTGGACGTGGTCTGCTCGCACCGCGAGGCGGGGCGCAGCGTCTATGAACTGCTGCCGCCGCGCTGGCGGGCGCGGGAGCCGGCGCTCTCGACCGTCGGGCGGCTGGACAAGGACACCACCGGCCTCCTGCTGATCACCGACCACGGGCCGTTCCTGCACCGGGTGATCTCGCCCCGCGCCGAGATCGCCAAACGCTATGTGGCGACCCTCGACCGGCCCCTGCGCGGCGACGAGGGCGCGGTGTTCGCCGCCGGGACCCTGATGCTGGAGGGGGAGAAGGCCCCGCTCGCGCCCGCCGGCCTGGAGCCGCTGGGGGACAAGACGGCGCGGCTGACCATCACCGAGGGGCGCTACCACCAGGTGCGGCGGATGTTCGCCGCGGTGGGCAACCATGTGCTGGCCCTGCACCGCGAGAGCGTCGGCGGGCTGATGCTGCCGGCCGATCTGGCGCCCGGCGATTGGCGCATCCTGACGGCCGAGGAACAGGCGGCGCTCTTCGCCTAGAGCGGACTCCCTTTCCCGTCGATGGGGAAAGGGCCGGGGATTGGGGCGCGCGTACGGCGTCGGGGTAACGGGTGCGTCCGGCGCCGACGTCACTTCTGGACCGATAGTCACCTCGGCGGTCACACCCCATCCCAACCCTTCCCCATCGAGGGGAAGGGCTAATTGCAACTGTGATTGTTCCAGAGGACCCGCACTCACCGCGGATCGAGCCAAAGGTTAACGAGTTCTCGGGGAACCGCCGATTCCGTCGCGCTTTACTGTGGACGGTAAGACACGATTAACCATACCTCGGAATTTAACCACTTGTTTACGATCCCGGCTCCGGCTTTGCTGCTGTCCGTCAAGGTCCGAGGCCAGCGTCTCATTGCGGGACGGCGGCCGGGCGGGAGCGGCGGCGGAATGTTCGAGCTGGGTCGGGAGTTCATGCGGATGTTCTCGGGCGAGCGCGTCCGGCCGCATTCGGACGGCCTGACCGGCGGCGACCCGACGCTTCTCGAACTCCTCGACCTCAACCTGCTGCGCCAGGAGGCGAAGTCCGCCGACGTGGCCGCCGGCCGCATCAGCGCCCAGGACAAGGCCCAGCGCCGGCTGGACGCCGCCGTCGTCTGGCGCGAGGTCGCCCGCCGCTCGGGCGACGCCGTGGCGCTGCGCAAGGCCGCCTGCGCCGCGGAGACCGCCTGCGCCGCCTTCGATCCGCACCGCCGTCCCGACGCCTGGGCCCGCGCCCGCTGCGAGCAGGCCTTGGCGGGCCTCCTGGGCGCGGAGCTGTTCGGCGATCCCGGCCTGGACGCCGCGGCCGGCGCCAGCTTCCGCGAGGCGCGCGGCGTGGCTCGCGGCGGGCTCTCCGCCGCCTTGGCCGACATCGGCCTGGCGCTGGTGGAGGCGCGCGGCCAGATGATGACCGGCGACGCCGAGGCCGCCTGGGCCGCCGCCGCCCGCTTCAACACCCCGATCGCCGCCCTCGACGCCCTGGCCCGCCGCTCCGCTGCCGGCCCCGCCCGTTCGCTGGCCGCCGAGGCGCGGCTGTGGCGCGCCGACCTGCTCTGCGGCTGGGGCGCGCAGCTGAAGGACGCCGCCCTGGTGCGCGCGGCCATCGACGACGCGGCCGCCGCCGCCGACCGGCTGGACCTGGCCTATGAGCCGCTGACCTGGGCCCGCGCCGAGGTGCTGCGCGGCCAGGGCCTGGCGCTGTGGGGCGAGGTGTCGGGCGACGTCGACGCCGTGGCCGCCGGCGCCACCACGCTCGCCGGCGCCCTCGACCACCTGACCCGCGACCACAGCCCCCTCGACTGGGCGCGCACCCACATTGCGCTGGCGCATGCCCTGCAATGCCTGGGCGAGGCCAGCGCCGACGAGCGCGCCTACGAGCAGGCCGTCACCTGCTACGACCGGGCGAACCTGGTCTTGAAGGACGCCCCGGCCACCCCGCTGCGCGGCCTGGCGGCGGGCCAGCGGGCCATGTGCCTTGCGCGCTCGGCGGAGCTCACCGGCGACCTGGCGGTGCTCGACACCGCCGAGGCGGCCCTGAAGCTGGAGCTCGCCGCCCTGCAGCCGCGCCGCGACCCGGTCGCCTGGGCGCTGGCCCAGCTGCACCTGGCGCGGCTCTACGAGGCGCGGGTGGACATCACCGGCAAGGACCGCGGCGAGCGGGCGGCCGGCGTCCTGGCGCTGGACGCGGCCCTGGACGTGTTCGGCGACCACGGCCTGCGCTCGCTGAGCATCATGGCCAGCGAGGCCCTGGAGCGCCTGCGCGCCGGTCCGGCGGCCAAGCGCACCGCCGTCTAGGCGGCCCAAGGTTTTCCCCGGGCGGGGCTCGGGGTTTTCAAACCCGCAAAACAGGTGGCAACATTCCTCTCGCAAGAGGGGAGACGCTCGCCATGTCCTGGAAGATCGCCGCGCTGCTGGCCTTCGGCGCCGGCGCCGCCGCGGCCCTGACGGCTTCCGCCACCACCCTGGTCCCGGCCATGCCGCCCTGGTCCGAAGCGCCGACGGTGGCCGACATGGCTGCGGCCTACCCCGCCCGCGCCAAGGCCGAGAACATCAGCGGCCATGTGGAGCTGACCTGCGAGATCGGCCCCAACGACCGGCCGCGCGACTGCAGCACGGTGATCGAGAAGCCCGGCAACTACGGTTTCGGCGCGGCGGCCCGCAAGCTGGCGGAGCAGATGAAGGTCGGCCAGTCGGGAAGCTACTACCACCAGAACGTCTTCATCCCGGTCACCTTCGACAAGGCGGTGCTGGCCGGCGCGCCCACCGTCACCAAGCCCGCCTGGGCCTCGATGCCGACGGCGCAGGACTTCCAGGCGACCTTCCCCAAGACGGAGAACGGGGTGAACGACGTGCGCGTGGTGCTGGGCTGCACGGTGGGCCATGACGGAGCGCTGGGCGGCTGCGCGGTCAACGAGGAGGACCCTGCCGGCCAGGGCTATGGCGCGGGCGCGCTGGCGCTGGCGGCGAAGTTCAAGGTGGGGCCCTGGAGTATGGACGGGGAGCCGACCGTTGGCGCGCGCATCAACCTGCCGATCCGCTACGAGCTGACGCCGGTCAAGCAATAGGGCCGGGCAGGCCGTAGCCTAACGTCCCCGCCACCAGGCCAGGCCCGCGCGTTCGGCCGCCTCCAGGATGGCGTGCAGGGCTGCGCCCATGGCGCCCAGCACTAGGACGGCGGCGAACATCTCGGCGGTCTGCATCCGGTGGCTGGATTCCAGGATGCGCCAGGCCAGGCCCTGCGCCTCGCCGGAGCCGGCCACGAACTCGGCCACTACCGCCCCGATCAGCGCCAGGCCCGCGGCGACCTTGTGGCCCTCCAAAAGGTAGGGCACGGCCGAGGGCAGGCGCAGACGGGTCAGCCGCTGCAGGCGGCTTGCGCCATATAGGTCGAACAGGAGCTCCAGGTCCGGATCGGCGGCCTTCAGGCCGGTGACCGCGCCCGAGAAGATCGGGAAGAAGGCCACCACGACGGCCAGGGCCACGATGGCGCGGCCGGCGTGGTCCAGCCCCGCCCAGATCACCACCAGGGGCGCGATGGCCACCACCGGCGTCACCTGCAGGACGACCGCCAGCGGCCGCACCGCCCGCTCCATGATCGGGCTCAGGCCCACCGCCAGCGCCAGGGCCTGGGCCAGCACGCTCGCGACCACTAGCGCGATCAGCGCCATGGAGAGCGTGTTCCACGCCGAGAGCAGCAGCGGCTTCCAGTCGGCGGCCAGCGCCTGGGCGATCGCCAGGGGCGGCGGCAGGAAGTAGAGCGGCACCGAGAGCGCGCGGCAGGCGATCTCCCAGCCAGCGAGCAGGACGGCGATCAGCACAAAGGGTGCGAGCGCGCGGGTCAGGCGGGTCATACCGGCGCCATCCCCTGGCTCAGCAGGGCGGAGACCGCCTCGACCTGGGCGCGGAACGCCGGCGTGGTGCGGAAGCCGGCGGCGCGGGGCAGGGCGGCCTCTGTCGCGACCTCGCCGGCGGTGCGGCCCGGGCCCTTGGTCATCACCACGACGCGGGAGGCCATGTAGACGGCTTCCTCCACATTGTGGGTCACGAAGACGATGGCCGGCCGCGCCTGCGCCCAGAGCGCCAGGACGTCGTCGGCCAGGGCGCGGCGGGTGATCTCGTCGAGGGCGGCGAAGGGCTCGTCCAGCAGCAGCAGCTTTGGATCGGTGACCAGGGCGCGGGCCAGGGACACCCGCATCGCCATGCCGCCGGAAAGCTGCGCCGGCCGGGCGGCCTCGGCGCCCTTCAGCCCCACCCGCGCCAAGGCGGCGTCTGCGCGGGCGGCGGCCTCGGTTCGGCCCACGCCGGCCAGCGCCAGCGGAAGCGCCGCGTTGGCCCGCGCCGACAGCCAGGGCGCCAGCGTCGGCGCCTGGAAGACCACGGCGGTCTCGCCCCGGCCCGGCGTGCGGGCGACCCGGCCGCGGCTGGGCGCCTCCAGCCCGGCCAGCAGGCGCATGGCGGTGGACTTGCCGCAGCCCGACGGCCCGACCAGGGCCACGATCTCGCCGGCCCCGATCTCGAGGCTGAACGGCCCCAGCGCCCGCCGGCGCGGATAGTCCACCTCGACCTCGCTGAGGGCGGCGATCAACCCCGCCTCTACTTCAGGAACTGCAGGGTGTAGCCCTGCTTGACGTCGAGGGTCTTGGGGTAGGCGCCCTGGCTGGCGGCGACGTCGAAGATGGCGTTCCAGCGGACGTCGGTCATCGTCCCGACACCGGCAGCCTTGGCGTCGCCGCCGTCGACGATGGCGTAGGACTTCAGCTTGTCGCGCGCCTGGTCCAGCACGTCCTGGGTCATCTCTGGATTGTCCTTCAGGATCAGGGCGTCGGCCGGCCTGGGATCGCCGTAGAGGTAGTCGCGCCAGCCCTGGGCCGTGGCCTCGACGAAGGCCTTCACGGCGGCCGGGTCCTTGGCGATCAGGGTGTCGGGGGCCAGGATCATCGAGGCGTAGCCGGGGTAGCCGTTGTCGGCCAGCAGGAAGACCACCGGCTTTTCGTGGGCCTGTTTCTCGATGGTGTAGGGCTCGCTGGTGACGTAGCCCTGTTGGGCGGCGCGCTTGTCGGCCAGGAACGGGCCGTTGTTGAAGTCGTACTTGCGCACCTGGCCGTCGGTGAAGCCGTACTTGGCCTTCAGCCAGACCCACAGGCCGGTGATCGAGGCGTCGTCCAGCAGGATCGGGTGGCCCTTCAGGTCGGCCAGGGCGGCCACCCCGGTTCCGGGGTGGGCGAGCAGCACCTGCGGGTCCTTCTGGAACTCAGCGGCCACCGCCTTCACCGGCACATGCGCCTGCACCAGATTCAGCACGATGAAGGGGTTGGAGCCGACGCCTAAGTCCACCGAGCCGGCGCCCAGGAGCTGCGGCACGTTCACGGCCGGGCCGCCCTGGACGATCTTCACGTCCAGGCCATGGCGGGCGTAGAGGCCCTCGGCCAGGGCTTCGTAGTAGCCGCCCTGTTCCGCCTCGGCCTTCCAGTCGGTGGCGAAACGGATCGGGGTGAGGCCGCCGGCTTTAGGCGCCTCGGCCTGCTTGGCCGGCGAACAGGCGGCCAGGGCCGCGGCGAGCGCGGCGGCGAGCGGAAGCAAGGATTTCATGCGCGTCCCCGGATGAGCCCGTGGAGGTTAAGGCGCTGCGCTCCGTGTTGGAAGATCGGCTTTCGCCTGCCCTGGTTGGCCTGCGGCGCATAGCAAGAGGGCGGCGCTCCGGTCGCCCGGGGCGTCGCCCTCTCATCCAGATCCGTTGGGGGATCTGTGCCTTCCAGGTCGATCGCGCCTTCGGTTCTCGGGCAAGCCCGATGGTTTTCCGTCGCGTCCGGTGTCTCAGGAAGTCCGTCCCGGGTCGCCCCGGTCCTCGCCTCTAGAAACCTCCTGCTCGCCTCTGCTTCTGGGTCCGCCGTTTCCGGCCTCTCCGTTCGCCCGCGCCGCAGTTCCTCTCGGCAAGGGAACGGTGCTCCCGATCCGGAAATCCGGCAAGCGGCGGAATCGCGAGGCTTGTGACTCAGCGGTCGAAAGCCTGTGGACGGACGGTTGATAAGCTGGGGTCCGTCACGGATTCCCTCAGCCTTTCCAAGGCCTGGATCTATCCACAGAAAGCCGCGGAACCGCTACCGGCCGGCCTCCAGCGCCTCGCGCCGCTCTTCCAGGGCCAGCCATTCCTCCTCGGCGGAGGTGAGCCCTGTGCGGACGGCTTCCAGCTCCTGGGAGCGCTGCTGGAAGGCCTTTGGATCGCGGGCGTAGAGCCCGGGATCGGCCAGGGCCGCTTCGAGCGCGCTGATACGGGCCGGCGCGCCGGCGATCAAGGCCTCAAGCTCGGCGAGGCGCCTCTGGTCCTTGTAACTGAGCTTCGCCGCCTTGGACGGTTCGGGTCGCGGCGGCGGGGCCGGCGCGGCCTTGGGAGCGGCGGTCCTGGGCGCGGCGAAGGCGGCCACCGGCAGGCGCGTGAAGAAGCCGGGGTTCTGGGAGATGAAATCCTGCCAGCCGCCCGGCGTCTCGATGACGTTCCCGCGGCCGTCGAGCCCGATGGTCGAGGTCGCCAGCCGGTCGATGAAGTCGCGGTCGTGGCTGACCAGGATCAGCGTGCCCTCGTAGTCGGCCAGCAGGTCCTCGAGCAGGTCTAGGGTGTCCATGTCGAGGTCGTTGGTGGGCTCGTCCAGCACCATGACGTTGGCCGGATTGGCCAGGGCCTTGGCGAGCAGCAGGCGGTTGCGCTCGCCGCCCGAGAGCGTGCGGACCGGCTGGCGCAGCTGGGCGTCGGTGAACAGGAAATCCTTGGCGTAGGAGGCGATGTGCTTGGGCTCGCCGCGGACCATGATCTGGTCGCCGCCCTTGGGCAGCAGGATGTCACGCAGGGTGGTCTCCGGCGACAGGTCCGCGCGCGCCTGGTCGATGTAGCTGATCTCCAGGTTGGTCCCGAGCTTCACCTCGCCGGAGTCGGCGGGGACCTCGCCCAGCAGCACCTTGACCAGCGTGGTCTTGCCGGCGCCGTTGGGGCCGACCACCGCCACGCGGTCGCCGCGCAGGATGCGGGTGGAGAAGTCCTTCAGCAGCACCTTGTCGCCGAAGGCCTTGAAGAGGTGCTTGGCCTCGACCACCCGCTTGCCGGAGACGCCCGAGCTCGCCAAGCCCATGTTCAGTTCGCTGCGGGTGTCCTTCAGCCGGTCGCGGCGGTCCTGGCGCAGGCTTTCCAGGCGCCGCTTGCGGCCCTCGTTGCGGGCGCGGCGCGCGGTGACGCCGCGGGCCATCCAGTGGGCCTCGCGCGCGATGAAGCGGTCGAGGCGCCGCGCCTCCTCGGCCTCCTGGGCGGTGATCTTCTCCGCCCAGGCCTCGAAGCCGGCGAAGCCCTCGTCCAGGCGTTTGACCTGCCGGTATTCCAGCCAGAAGCAGCGCTTGGTCACCCGCTCGAGGAAAGCGCGGTCGTGACTGACGATCAGGGCCGCGGCCTTGGAGGCGGCGAGCTCGTCCTCCAGGGTCTCGATGGCCAGGATGTCCAGGTGGTTGGTGGGCTCGTCCAGCAGGATGACGTCGGCGTCCTCGGCGAAGGCGCGGGCGAGCGCGGCGCGGCGGATCTCGCCGCCCGAGAGGCCTTGCGTCCCCTTGGCCGGGTCCAGGCCGAAGTCGGTGAGCCGCGCCTCGGCCTCATAGTCCTGGGCGCCCCCGGCGGTGACGTAGTCCAGCAGGGTCGCGCCTTCGATCTGCGGCTCCTGCGGCACGAAGGCGATGCGGGTCCCGGTGGCGATGTTGCGCTCGCCGCCGTCGGGCTCGATCTGGCCGGCCAGGATGCGCAGCAGCGTCGACTTGCCCGCGCCGTTGCGGCCGACCAGGCAGGCGCGCACGCGGGCGTCCAGCGCCAGGTCGACGCCGTCGAACAGCATCAGCGGCCCGTCCGCCAGGCGGACGTCCTTCAGGGCGAGGATCGGTGCGCGCATTGAGCGGCTGGAGATAAAGCCCCCAGCCGGCAATGCAAGACGGGCTGGGGGAAGACGGCCTTATGGCGCCTTGTCGCCGCTCGGGCTGTTGCCGCCGTTGAAGCGGCCGAACCGCTGCGACATGAGGACGGCCAGGATGAAGCCGCCGGCGAAGGCCGCGCCGGCGTCCAGCGGCGCCCGGATGTCGAAGGCGCCGATCTTGCCGAGCAGCAGCCAGGCCAGCGCCACGTTCGCCGCGCCCCACAGCGCGTTGGTGCGCGAGGTGGACAACCCCTGGCCCGGCGGATGCGCGAAGGGCGACTGGAACGGTTTGCCCTGCAGGCCGGCGACCAGGTGCGGCAGGGCGTTGGTCAGGAAGGCGCCGCCGAAGAAATAGGCGATCTCATGCAGCCAGTTCATGTGCGGGCTCCTCCGGCTTAGGCTTGGGCGGCGCGGACGGCCTCGGCCATCCCCCCCTCGACCCGCGCCGTCTGCGAGCCTAGATCAAGCCGCATGGCTGGCGAACCCTTCTGGCGACGCAAGACGCTCGAGCAGATGACCGCCCAGGAATGGGAGAGCCTCTGTGACGGCTGCGGCCTGTGCTGCCTGGTGCGTTTCGAGGAGGAGGACACCGGCGAGGTCGTGCCCACCCGCGTGCACTGCAAGCTGTTCGACGCGCAGGCCTGCGTCTGCACCGACTACGCCAACCGCCAGCAATATGTGCCCGACTGCGTGAAGCTGACCCCGGGCAACATCGAGACGCTGGCCTGGATGCCGCTCTCCTGCGCCTACCGCCGGCTGCACGAGGGCCGTGACCTGGCCGACTGGCACCCGCTGATCTCCGGCGATCCCGAGAGCGTCCACCGCGCCGGGGTCTCGGTGCGCGGCCAGACCCTCAACGAGGACGCCCTGGCCGAGCCGGAAGACGCCCTGGACTTCGCCGCTCCCGACCTGATCGCCGAGCGGGGGCGCTAGGCCGTCGCGGACCGCATGGCCTTGGGCGGATCGCCGTAGCGATTGGGTTGCGGGCTTCCCTTCAGGACGCCCACCGCCAGGAGGAACAGCAGGAGCCCCCAGAGCACCACATCTTCTGAAAGCAGAGCGCCGGTGGACCCTCGTCCAAATTCCGCTGCGGCGGCGGCGACCACCAACAACGCGACCGCCAATGGAAGGAGCATCCACCAACCGCTGCGACCCAGATCGTGCAGGCGTTTGGTCAAGCTAAAGACACTGACGACCCAGTTCGCCACGAAGAATGGCGCGAGCAGCAGCAACATGAGTTCGCTCGGAAACAGTGTTGCTGTCGCCTTGAGGCACGCCGCGAACACCCCCGTCAAAAGCTGCACGGTCCAGAAGGTGGTCCGGTCAACCCGGCCTTTGCCCGAAAACAGGCTTTTCCAATCGAGTGGCATGTCTGTCCCCCAAACAGTGCGGAACAAATTAAGAACCACCGCGCCCAGCTTGGCAATGGGCGCCTCTGTGTCTTTTGCGCCACACAAACCCTTGCGTGCGGAACCGAAGCGACCAATCTAAAGGTATCCGACCATCACGCGTTCAAAGGGCTGAATCCAAGTTGGCGAGCGACCCGTATCAGGTCCTGGGCGTCACGCGCTCGGCGAGCGCGGACGAGATCCGCAAGGCGTTCCGCAAGCTCGCCAAGGCCAACCACCCCGACACCAATCCGGACAACAAGGCCGCCGAGGAGCGCTTCAAGCAGGTCAGCGGCGCCTTCGACATCCTGGGCGACGCCGAGAAGAAGAAGAAGTTCGACGCCGGCGAGATCGACGCCGACGGGCGCGAGACCTTCGCGGGCTTCGGCCGCGGTCAGGGCGCCGGCGGTCCCTGGGGCCCGCCGCCCGGCGGCGGGGCCTATGGCGCGCACGGCGCGAGCTTCGAGGGCGTCGACCTGAGCGACATCCTGGGCGAGATGTTCGGCGGCGCGCGGGGCGGCGGGCGTCCCGGCGGCGGCCAGGGCGGCGGCTTCGGCGGCTTCTCCCAGCGCGGGGCCGACGTGCGCGCGCGCCTGGAGATCGACCTCGAGGAGGCGATCAAGGGCGGCAAGAAGCGCATCGCCTTCTCCGACGGCCGCACCATCGACGTGACCATCCCCAAAGGCGCCCTGGAGGGCCAGACGCTGCGGTTGAAGGGCCAGGGCTCGCCCGGCCGCGCCGGCCCCGGCGACGCCTTCATCGAGCTGGCCATCGCCCCGCACCCGGTCTTCCGCCGCGAGGGCGAGCTCCTGGTGATGGACGTGCCGGTGACGGTCTACGACGCCGTCCTCGGCGGCAAGGCCGAGGCGCCGACCCCCGACGGACCGGTGACGCTGACCATCCCCAAGGGCGCCAACACCGGGACCCGGCTGCGGCTGAAGGGCCGGGGCCTGGCCGATGCGCGCGGCGTGCGCGGCGACCTCTTCGCGCGCCTGGTGGTCACCCTGCCGGAAACGCCTGACGCCGCGCTGGAAGCCTTCGCCGAGGCCTGGCGGCGCGACCGGCCCTACGCCCCCAAACGGCGCGGCTGACCCGCGATCGCCGGCCCCCTTCAGAACCCGGCGTGACAGCCGCGGCGGCGCGTCCCATAAGCTCGACGTTCAGGCCCGGTTCAGTCCCGGGCGAACAGGGTCGACGCCATGATGCGCCCGCTTGTCCTCGCCGCCGCCCTCATCCTCAGCGCCGCGTCCGTGGGAGCGCCCTCTGCGTCGTGGGCCGGCCAGGAGCAGGCGGCGCACGAGGCGCCGGCCGGCGGCCAGGCGCCGCTGGCGCGGGTGCTGAAGGAGCTCGGCCAGCGTTACAAGGGTAAGCAGCTCAACACGACCATGGGCGAGGCGGCCGGCAAGCCGGTCTATCTCGTCCAGTGGCAGCTGCCCAACGGCCGGATCACGGTGTTCACGGTGGACGCCCACACCGGCCAGGTGCTGAGCCAGTAGAGGGAAGCGACCCATGCGCATCCTGCTTGTGGAAGACGATCCGGACCTGTCGCGGCAGCTGAAGCTGGCGCTGGCCGACGCCGGCTATGCGGTGGACCACGCCCCGGACGGCGAGGAGGCCCAGTTCCTGGGCGAGACCGAGCCCTATGACGCCATCATCCTGGACCTCGGCCTGCCCAAGGTGGACGGGGTCTCGGTGCTGGAGCGTTGGCGGCGCGAGAACATGGCCACGCCCGTCCTGATCCTCACCGCCCGCGGCGCCTGGAGCGAGAAGGTGGCGGGCTTCGACGCCGGCGCCGACGACTATCTGACCAAGCCCTTCCACACCGAGGAGTTGCTGGCCCGCCTGCGCGCGCTGCTGCGCCGCTCCGCCGGCCATGCGGCCCCGAACCTGTCCTGCGGCGGCCTCAGGCTGGATCCACGCGCCGCCCGGGCCAGCGTCAACGGCGAGCCCCTGCGGCTGACCTCGCTGGAGTACCGCCTGCTGCATTACATGATGATGCACCAGGGCCGGGTGATCAGCCGCACGGAGCTGGTCGAGCACCTCTACGACCAGGACTTCGACCGCGACTCGAACACCATCGAGGTGTTCATCGGCCGGGTGCGCAAGAAGATCGGTTCGGACCGCATCGAGACCATGCGCGGCCTGGGCTATCGCCTGACCTGCCCCGACGAGGAACGCGGCGGCGAGGCGCAGGCCTCCTGATGCGGCTGCCGGCGGCGCTGGGCGCGTCGTCGCTGGCGCGGCGGCTGGTGCTGCTGGCGCTGACCTGGAGCCTTGGGGCCCTGGTGGTCACCGCGCTGGTCATGGGCCTGTTGTTCCAGCGCGCCGCGATCCGCCGGGTCGACGAGACCCTGAGCGACCTGATCACCAACCTCGCCGCCTATTCCGAGGTCGGGGACGACGGCGAGGTCTTCGCCCCGCCGTTCACCGACCAGAAGGCGCTGCTCACCTACTCCGGCCGCTACTGGGAGCTGGCGGAGCCTACAGCGGACGGGCGCATCCAGCCGATCGCCGACCAGCGGTCACACTCCCTGTTCGACACGGTGCTCACGACCCCGGCGGACCTCGAGGCGCGGCTGAAGGCCCGGCCCGGGCGGACGGTGTCCTATGACACCCGCGGGCCGAAGGACGAGCCCCTGCGGGCGCGGGCGCAGCAGAACCTGCTGCCGGGGCGCAAGGCGCCGGTGATCTTCCTGGCGGCGGAGGACCGCAGTTCGGTCGACCGCGACGTCTCGAACTTCGTGGTCGCCACCTCGGCGGCCTTCCTGCTGCTGGCGGCCCTGCTGGTGGTGGCCATCGTCATCCAGGTGCGGGTGGGCCTGCGGCCGCTGTTCGACCTCCGGAACGAGGTGGCCGCCGTGCGCCGCGGCAAGGCCCAGCGGCTGGCCGAGACCTATCCCAGCGAACTGATGCCGCTGGCCCACGAGCTCAACGCCCTGGTGGCGCACAACCAGGAAGTGGTCGAGCGCCAGCGCACCCACGTGGGCAACCTGGCGCATGCGCTGAAGACCCCGATCTCGGTGATGGCCACAGAAGCCGCCCAGCGCCCCGGCCCGCTGGCCGAGGTGGTCACCCGCCAGGCCGACGCCATGCAGAAGCAGGTGGACCACCACCTGCGCCGCGCCCGCGCCGCCGCCCGCACGCAAGGGCAGGGCGAGCGCACCTCGGTGGCCGAGGTGCTGGACGAGCTGTCGCGCACGATCGGCCGCATCTTCCGCGACAAGATCGCCATCGACTGGGACGCCGACGAGGCGCTGTTCTTCCTGGGGGAGCGGCAGGACCTGATGGAGATCGCCGGCAACGCCATCGAGAACGCCTGCAAATGGGGCCGCTCCAAAGTGCGGGTCCGCGCCGACGCCGCCGGTCCCGAGCGCTTCCGCCTGCTGGTCGAGGACGACGGCCAGGGCCTGCCGCCCGACCGCCGCGCTGAGGTGCTGCGCCGCGGGACCCGGCTGGACGAGACCGCGCCGGGCTCGGGCCTGGGGCTCTCGATCATCGACGAACTGGCCCGGGCCTACGGCGGCGTTTTGTCGCTGACGGATTCGCCGCTCGGCGGCCTGCGCCTTGAGGCCGACCTGCCACGCGCAGAGGACTGAAAGATCAAGGCTTTCGTATAACCTTAACCCTCGCGGGCGCAGGTTCCAGCCTTGCGGAACGGTGTTCCGTGAGGAGGGTTCGATGGTCGCCCTGTCCGACCGCAAGCTGAAGATCGTCAGGACCCTGGTCGAAACCGCCCCCGACCGGATCGTCGGCGGCCTGCGCCTGGCGCTGGCGGAGTCGCAAGGCGACAGCGTGCTCTCCAGCGTCCGCCAGCTGGTGGAGGCCGAGTCCCGCGACCGGCTGCTGCGAAACGCCGTCTTCCAGCCGGTGACGCCGCTGTTCGTGGGCGACGGCTCCGACACCCATGGCCTGGTCTTCCCGGTCGCCGCCCTGACCGCGATCTGGCGCGGGCTGAGGGCGCTGGCGCCCGGGCAGATGGCGGCCGCCGCCAACGCCTGGGCCGCCGTCGCCGCCGCCGAGGCGGCCGAGCAGCAGCAGCGCATCCCCGATCCCGCCGCCGCCTTCAACGCCGTCGTCCAGGTGGCCGCCGGCGCCCTGCGTAGCGTCGACGTCGCCGAGTTCCACGCCGCCGCCGAGCTGTGCGACCGGGCCCGCCCCGGCGGCGCGGCGTCGCTCGCCGCCTGCCTGGACATCGCCCCCATCGTGCGCCGCGCCCTGCCGCGCCTCGACGACTGGATCGCCCAGAGCGGCGACGAGGTCAGCGCCCCGGCCCGGGTCGCCTACAAGGACGCGGTGGCGGTCTCCGAAGACGCCGGCCCGCGGTTCTTCGAGATGCTGGCCGGCCAGCTCGATCCGCCCTGGATGGTGCTCCGGATCATCTCGGCGATCATGGACAAGCCCACCGAACGCTACCTGGCGCAGTCCGAGCTGGGCGGCTTCCCCGAGCGGGTGATGGCGGCGATCGATGAATCCCTGACCGCGGTCGCCAAGCTGGACCTCGACGGCGGCCCGGAGGCCGGCCGGGCGGCCGGGCGGCGCGTCACCCTGGTGACCGAGCAGACCTTCGAGCTGGAGACCTGCATCGAGCTCACCCGTGACCACGGCTGGGGCCACCGCATCGTCGGCCAGAAGAAGGCGCTGGCCAGCGTGGTGGAGGGCCGGCTGCGGGAGGCGGAGAAGGCCGTGGCCGAGGCGCTGCCGATGCTGACGCCGGGCTTCTCGCGGCCGCGCAAGACCGGGCCGAAGCTGGACGAGCCGCCCCCGCCGCGCGCCGTGGGCCGAGCGGTGACCCTGATGAGCTTCGTCCACGAGATTCGGCTGTGCGCCAACTACGGCGGCTTCTCGGCGGCCTATACGAAGACCACGGAGAAGATCGCCACCGCCATGGACCACTATGTGGAGGAGGTGCTGGACCACCTACGCACCGGCGACGTGGCCGACGTGGGCCTGGCGCAGGGCTTCCTGGCGATCGCCGCCGACGTCACGGGCCTGGTGCGCGACGACAAGGCCGCCGAGCTGGTGCGCCGCCGCGCCGCCAGCGCCAGCCTCACGCCGCCGGACGCCCCCGTGATGCTCGACGCGTGACATTTCAGGGCAATGCCCCCGGGCTACGAAGCGGTATGACGCACTCGCGCTCCGCCCGGCTTTCGGCTACACGCGCCGGATGATCGCCTTCTGGGTCACGGCCGGCGTCCTTTCGGCCGCGGCGGCCATGCTGATGTTGTGGCGCGCCGCGGGCGCGGCCGCCCGTCCCGAGCCCACGGATGTCACCTCCATTTTCTACCGCCGCCAGCTGGCCGAGATCGGCGACCTGGCCGACCGCGGCCTGATCGAACCCGAGGAACGCAAGAGCGCCGAGGCCGAGGCCGGCCGCCGCCTGCTGGCCGCCGCCGACGCGCCGGTCGAGGCCTGGACGCCGGGCGTCGGGCGAGGGCCGGTGCTGGCCGCCGCCATGGCCGTCCCGGCGCTGGCGCTGGCGCTCTACATCGCCGTCGGCGCGCCCGGCTTGGCCGACCAGCCCTTCTCCGCGCGCCTGGCTAAGTGGCGCGCCTCCGACCCGCGCACGCTGGCGCCCGCCGAGATGGCCGCGGTCCTGGAAAAGCTCACCAGCGAACGGCCCAACGATCCGGAGGGCTTCCGCTTCCTGGCGCTGGCCGAGGGCGCCGCCCAGAACCCCGCCGGGGCGGTCCGCGCCCTGAAGCACGCCGTGCGGCTCGCTCCCGAACGCGGCGACCTCTGGGAGATGCTGGGCGAGGCCGAAGTCTACACCGCCGGCGGCGCGCTGACCGACGACGCCATCACGGCCTTCCGCCGCACCCTGGCCCTCGACCCCAAGAACATCGCCGCCCGCTTCCAGCTGGCGCGGGCGAAGATCAAGGCCGGCGACCGCGAGGGCGGCCTGGCCGACTGGCGCGCGCTCCTGGCTGACATGGCCCCCAACGACGCCCGCCGCGCCGACCTGCAATCCGCCATCGCCGAGGCCTCCGGCGCGCCGGCCCCCGTGCAGGCCCCGCCCATGGCTGAAGGTGGTGGGGCGGCGGGCGGCCTCTCCGCCGATCAGATGTCCGCCGTGCGTGGCATGGTCGATGGCCTGGCCGCCAAGCTGCAGGCCAATCCGGACGATCAGGAGGGCTGGGTGCGGCTGGTCCGCGCCTATGCCGTGCTGGGCGACGCGGGCAAGCGCGACGCGGCCCTGAAGGCCGCCCGCGCCCGCTACGCCGGCAAACCCGAAGTGCTGGACGCCCTGACGCAGGCGGCGGCCGCCGCGCCGATGAAGCAGGGTCAATAGGATGAGCTGGCTTCCAAAATCCCCCAAGGCGCGGCGGCGGCTGACCCTGGTGGCCGCCATCGCCCCGGTGCTGGCGCTGGCCGTTGGCCTGACGCTCTGGGGCCTCAGGGATTCGATCTCGTTCTTCTACACGCCGTCGCAGGCCGCCGCGGCGCATCCGCCGCCGGGGCGCTCGGTGCAGCTGGGCGGCATGGTGCGGATGGGCAGCGTCGCCAAGCACCCGGACGGCCGCGTCGACTTCGTGGTCGTCGACCGCACGGCCGAGGACAAGGTCAGCTTCCAGGGCGACCTGCCGGACCTGTTCCGCGAGGGCCAGGGCGTGGTGGCCGTGGGCGCCTTCCGCGGCGATGGCGTCTTCGAGGCCAAGCAGGTGCTGGCCAAGCACGACGAGAAGTACATGCCGCCCGATCTGCAGAAGGCGCTGAAGGCGCAGGGCGAGTGGCGCGGCGACGGCTCGACCCCCGACTACGCCAAGGCGCAGCCCCCGATGCAGCCCCAAAGCCAGCCCAAGACATGATCGCCGAATTCGGATCCTTCGCGCTTGTCCTGGGGCTGGCCTTCGCCGCGGCGCAGTTCGTGTTGTCGGCCGCCGCGCGGCTGCGCCGCTCCACGGTGCTGGCGGCGGCGGGCGAGGGCGCAGCGGTGGCGGCGTTCGCCGGCGTGGCCATCGCGTTCGCCTGCCTGATCCACGCGTTCGTCACCTCCGACTTCTCGGTGGCCAACGTCGCCGCCAACTCGCACACGCAAAAGCCGCTGCTCTACAAGGTGGCCGGGACCTGGGGCAGCCACGAGGGCTCGATCCTGCTCTGGTGCCTGATCCTCACCGGCTATGGCGCGGCGGCCGCCACGCTCGGGCGCGGCCTGCCGCGGGGCCTGAAGGCCTCGATGGTGGCGACGCAAGGGGCGCTGGGAACGGTGTTCCTGGCCTATACGGTCTTTGCCTCCAATCCGCTGGCGCGCCTGCCGCTGGACCGCATCCCGGTGGAGGGCAATTCGCTCAATCCGCTGCTGCAGGACCCCGCGCTCGCCATCCATCCGCCCTTCCTCTACTCGGGCTACGTCGGGATGAGCGTCGTATTCTCGCTGGCCGTGGCGGCGCTGATCGAGGGGCGCGTCGACGCGGCCTGGGCGCGCTGGGTCAGGCCCTGGGCGCTCGCCGCCTGGAGCCTGCTCACCGTCGGCATCACGCTGGGCGCCTTCTGGGCCTACTACGAGCTGGGCTGGGGCGGCTGGTGGTTCTGGGACCCGGTGGAGAACGCCTCGTTCATGCCCTGGCTGATGGCCACGGCCCTACTGCACTCGGCCATCGTCACCGAGAAGCGCGGGGCGCTGGCGGGCTGGAGCCTGTTCCTGGCGATCGGCGCCTTCACCTTCTCGATGCTGGGCGCCTTCCTGGTGCGCTCGGGCGTCTTGACCAGCGTCCACGCCTTTGCGGTCGATCCCAAGCGCGGGGTGCTGCTGCTGATCATCCTGGGCGTGACGGCGGGCTCGGCCTTCACCCTCTTCGCCTGGCGCGCGCCGAAGCTCAGCCGCGGCGGGGTCTTCGCCCCGATCAGCCGCGAGAGCGCCCTGGTGCTGAACAACATCCTGTTGGCCGCGGCCACCATGACGGTGATGCTGGGCACCCTCTATCCGCTGATCCGCGAGGCCATGACCGGCGAGGCGATCTCGGTGGGCCCGCCCTACTTCAACCTGACCTTCGCGCCCTTGATGGCCTGCCTGGGCCTGGTCCTGCCGGCCGGGCCGCTCTTGGCCTGGAAACGCGGCGACCTGGCGGGCGTGGCCCAGCGGCTGTGGGCCGCGGCCCTGATCGCGCTCGCCTGCGGCGTGGGCGCCTACGCACTGGTGAGCCCGCGCAAGGCCTTCGGCGCGCTCGGCATCGCGCTGGGCGCCTGGCTGGTGGCCGGCGCGCTCACTGAACTGGCCGAGCGCACGCGCGCCTTCCGCGTCTCCGCCGGCGACAGCTGGCGCCGGCTGACCGGCCTGCCGCGCGGGGCGTGGGGCATGACGCTGGCGCACCTGGGCCTGGGCGTCTTCGTCCTGGGCGCCTGCTGCGAGCTGGGCTGGCGGGGCGAGGCCGCCGAGGCCCTGCCGCTGGGCGGCTCGCTGGACGTGGCCGGCTATCACCTGACGCTCGAGACGGTTGGCCCGCGCGAGGGCAAGAACTTCGACGCCGAGCGCGCCCTGATTCGGGTGACCAAGGCCGGCCGCGAGATCTGCACCGGCGAGCCGGACCGGCGCTTCTACCCGGCCGGCGGCCAGACCATCTCCGGCATCGCGCTCTGCTACCGTGGCGCCTCGCACCTCTACATGGTGCTGGGCGAGCGGCGAACGACCGCCCCGGATTCTTCAGGAAGGGGAGGTATGCCGGTCTGGCTGATCCGCGCCTACTGGAACCCGTGGGCCAGCCTGATCTTCCTGGGTCCGGTGATCATGGCGCTGGGCGGGATCGCCTCGCTCTCCGACCGCCGGATGCGCCTGGGCGTGGGCCGCCGGCGCGAGGCGCAGGCCGCGCCCGCCACGCCGGACGCCCCGCCGCCGACACCGCTGCGTCCGGGGCAGGAGCAGACGGCGTGAGGCTGAAGGCGGTCGCGGCGATCTTCGCGGGCCTCCTCTGCCTGGCCGCCGCCGCCGACCCGGCCGACCGCCTGGCGGACCCCGCGCAGGAAGCCCGCGCCCGGGCGATCTTCCAGGACGTCCGCTGCCTGGTCTGCCAGAACGAGTCCATCGACGACAGCGAGGCGGAACTGGCCGGCGACCTGCGCCGCACCGTCCGCGAGCAGGTCAAGGCCGGGCGCAGCGACGCGGAGATCAAGCGCTTCCTCACCGACCGCTACGGTGAGTTCGTACTCATGACGCCGCGCTTTTCCTGGGTGAACCTGGCGCTGTGGGGCGGCCCTTTCGCGGTGGTCATTCTGGGGGCAGGCCTGCTGCTCACGCGCCTGCGGAACCGAACGGGCGAGCCGGAACTCTCCCCCGAGGAGGCGGAACGTGTGAGACGGCTGTCGCAAACCGATCCCACCTGACATGATCACGCCCTATAACGGTCGGATAGCCTTGGGCAGGCTATCCGAAAGGTAACTTGAGCGCGGTTGCGCTCTCGTGCATCGAGCCTAGGTTTACGGGGCGCGACCGCCAGGCAACGGCGGCGCGCAGAGGGAAACAGTAGTCCTATGACCTCCAAGAAGACCGGCTATCTCCTGGGCGCCATCGCGGGCGCCGGCGTCATGGCCGCCGCCGTCGCGGGGGCCGGCATGCGGTTGCCCGATGCGCACGCCGACGGCGCGCACCTGATCAAGGCTTCCACCGCCCCGATCTTCGCGCCGCCGCCCGGCGCGCCGATGTCCTTCGCCGACATCTTCGACAAGGTCTCGCCGGCGGTGGTTTCGATCAATGTGACCAGCCGGGTGGACGCGAGCGCCCTGCGCCGCATCCCGGGCTTCGAGAACTTCCCCGGCGGCCCTCCCGGCGGCGGCGGCGACGACGAGGACGGCCCGCCCCAGTCGGGCGGCGGCGGGGGCGGCGGGCGCACCGAGCGCGGCCAGCCGAAGCTGCCGACCCAGCAGTCCGCCGGCTCCGGCTTCTTCATCTCCGCCGACGGCTACATCGTCACCAACAACCACGTCGTCGAGAACGCCGAGACCATCAAGGTCGTCCTGAAGGACGAGACCGAGCTCGACGCCACCGTGGTCGGCCGCGACGAGGGCACGGACCTCGCGGTGATCAAGGTCAAGGGCGGCCGCGCCAACTTCCCGTTCGTCAGCTTCGAGAACGCCGGCAAGCCGCGGGTCGGCGACTGGGTGATCGCGGTCGGCAACCCCTTCGGCTTGGGCGGCACGGCCACCGCCGGCATCATCTCGGCCTATGGCCGCGACATCGGCGAGAACTTCGTCGACTACATCCAGATCGACGCCCCGATCAACCGCGGCAACTCCGGCGGTCCGACCTTCGACATCTATGGCCGGGTGATCGGGGTGAACACGGCGATCTTCTCGCCGTCGGGCGGTTCGGTGGGCATCGGCTTCGCCATCCCCGCCGACGTGGCCGACAGCGTCACCAAGCAGCTGATCAGCGGCGGCAAGATCCAGCGTGGCTACATCGGCGCCACGATCCAGAACTTCACCGCCGACATGGCCGAGGCGCAAGGCCTGGGCTCGCAGAAGGGCGCCATCGTCTCCGACACCGTGGCCGGCGGCCCCTCGGCCCGCGGCGGCCTGATGCCCGGCGACGTCATCGTCGCGGTCAACGGCGTGGCCATCAAGACCTCCATCGAGCTGACCCGCGAGGTGGCCAAGGCCAAGCCTGGCGACGTCATCAAGCTGGACGTGATCCGCGAGGGCAAGCACCGCGCCATCGAGATCCGCTCGGGCATCCGTCCGTCGGAGAAGGATCTGGCGCTCAACGACAACACCCCCGGCGGCGGCGATCACGGGCTGACCACTCCGCCCACCGCGCCGCATCCGTCGGTGCTGGGCATGGCGCTGGGCCCACTGGACGACGCCGCGCGCCGCCGGCTCAACGCTCCGCCTGAGGCCAAGGGCGTGGTCATCGAGAGCGTCGACCCGACCTCCGACGCCGGCCAGAAGGGCATCCGCCGCGGCGACATCATCGTCCAGGCGCCCCTGGGCCGCCAGGTGACCACGGCCGCCGAGGTCGAGGCCGCCGCGGCCGAGGCCAAGAAGGCGGGCCGTCCGGGCGTGGTGTTCGGCATCCTGCGCCAGGGCCGCACGACCTACCTCACCCTGAAGTTCGTGCCGGGCTAGGCCTTAGGTTTTCGGGGCGGGAACAGACGATGCGGATCCTGATAGTCGAGGACGACCTCGAGGCGGCGGAAGCCATGGACCGGGGGCTGAGCGAAGCGGGCAACGCCTGCGTCCGCGCGGCCGACGGCGAAGAGGGCCTGACCGCCGCGCGCGACGGCGAGTTCGACGTGATGATCGTCGACCGCATGATGCCGAAGATGAACGGCGTGCAGCTGGTCGAGACCCTGCGGCGCGAGGGCGACCAGACGCCGGTGCTGTTCCTCTCGGCGCTCGGCGAGGTCAACGACCGGGTGGCGGGCCTGCAGGCCGGCGGCGACGACTATCTGGTCAAGCCCTACGCCTTCGCCGAGCTGATCGCCCGGGTCGCGGCCCTGGCGCGCCGCCGCGAGACCGGCTCCGTGCAAACCCTGCTGAAGGTCGGCGAGCTGGAGATGGACCTGATCGGCCGCACGGTGCACCGCCAGGGCAAGGAGATCGACCTGCAGCCGCGCGAGTTCCAGCTCCTGGAATTCATGATGCGCCACGCCGGCCAGTCGGTGACCCGCACCATGCTGCTGGAAAAGGTCTGGGAGTACCACTTCGACCCGCAGACCAACGTCATCGACGTGCACATCTCGCGCCTGCGCTCGAAGATCGACAAGGGCTTCGACCGACCGATGCTGCAGACCGTCCGCGGCGCGGGCTACCGGCTGGACGCTTAGGGGGCGAGTGGCGCGCCCATGCGCCTGCCGCGCATATTCCGCACCACGCCGTTCCGGCTGACGCTGCTGTTCCTGGCGCTGTTCCTCAGCGCCGCCAGCGCCCTGCTCGCCTACATCTATGTGGCCACGGCCGGCGAGGCCTCGCGGCGCACCGACGAGGAGATCCGCCGGGAGATGCACTCCCTGGTGGCGGCCTACGACCGCGCAGGCGTCAGCGCCGTCAACCAGTCGCTGATCGAGCGCGCCGCCAGCGAGCGGCCGTTCCTCTACCTCCTGATGAACAAGGACCAGAAGCGGATCTCCGGCTCCATCGAGGAGAGCCCGGTGGAGAAGTTCAACGGCGATCCCACCTGGACCACTTTCCAGGTCACCGATGTCGACGCCGCCGGCCGCACGGTCAAGCACCCGGCGCGGGGCCTGCAGCAGCGGCTGAGCATGGGCCAGGTGCTGTTCGTCGGCGCCGACGTGGGCGAGGACGAGGCCTATGTGGCCCAGGTGGTCCGCGCGCTCTGGGGCGCCGGCGCGCTCACCGTGGTGCTGGGCCTCTGCTGCGGCCTTCTGATGAGCCGCAACGTCACCCGCTCGATGACCGGCCTGACCGAGGTGGTGGAGGCGGTGCGCAACGGCGACCTGGGCGCGCGGGCCCATGTGCGCGGCGCCCGCGATGAGTTCGACGAGCTGGCCGCCGGCATCAACGAGATGCTGGACCGGCTGGAGCGCTCGATGGCCGGCCACCGCCACGCCGGCGACGCCATCGCCCACGACCTGCGCTCGCCGCTCACCCGCCTGCGCGCCCGGCTGGAGGTGGCCTACCTCGACGTCGAGGCCGGCAAGGGCGACCCGACCCAGGCGCTGGCCCAGGCCCTGGAGGACACCGACGGCGTGCTGAAGACCTTCGCCGCGGTGCTGTCGATCGCCCGCCTGCAGGCCGCCGGCGCCGCGCCGGACCCGGTGCTGTTCGACCCCTCGGAGCTGGCGGCCAGCATCTCCGAGCTCTACGAGCCGCTCTGCGAGGACAAGGGCATCGATTTCGCCGCCGAGCTGGCCGACGGCCTGCAGGCGCGCGGCAACCGCGAGTTCCTGGCCCAGGCGCTGGCCAACATCCTCGACAACGCCGTGAAGTACACCCCCGCCGGCGGGGCGATCATGCTGCGGGTGCGCCGCCGCTCCTCCGGCGAGATCGAGTTCTCGGTGACCGACACCGGCCCCGGCGTCCCGGACGGCGACCGCGAGCGGGTGGTGGAGCGCTTCGTGCGCCTGGAGAACAGCCGCAACCAGCCTGGCGCGGGCCTGGGCCTTTCCCTGGTCGCCGCGGTGGCCGAGGCGCATGGCGGCCGCCTCGAACTCGCCGAAGGCCCCGGCAAGGTGGGCGAGATGGGCCCGGGGCTGCGGGTGGCGCTGATGTTGCCGCGGGCCTAGCGGCCGAGCGCCGTTAGGGTCCTGGGAACGACTTCCATGCGACAATGCGCCACATCTAGGGACCGTGCGAGGGGATCGTGCGGGTCTGGCAGACAGGAAGGGCCCGATGGGCGCCGGACTACTGAACTCGCTGGCCGAGGTGGCCAAGCGGCTGCTGCAGGATCGCGCGGAAGACCGTGGGCCCGGCGGAGTCTCTCGCCGTCGTTCCGCCGCCGGGCGGCCGGGCGAGGCGGCGGTGGTGCCGGTCAGCAGCTTCCGCATGGTGGGGCTAGCCGAGGTCCAGGGCAGGCTCGCCGACAGGTGGCCGGCCGTCGCCGAGAAGGTCCATGCCACCGCCCGCAGCGTCATTCAGCGGCACCTTGTGCGCGGCGACGTCTTCGATCAGCACGGCGACGACGGCTACCTCGTGTTGTTCGCGACGCTCGGGCCTGACGAGGCCGAGTTCAAGAGCCGCATCATCGCGCGCGAAATCGTTGAGCGCCTGCTGGGCGAGGACGAGGCCGCTGGCCTGAACATCGCCGCCCACTGCGCGGCGATCCCCGCGCAGGCCCTGGTGGACGGGGACGTGGCGTTCGTCCTGGACCAGGCGCTGGAGGCGGCGGAGAGCAAGTCCGCTCCTACCGCGCCGGTGTCGGAGGCTGCGTCGGCCCCCTGGGTTTTCGCCGCCGATGGGCCTGGGGCGGAAGGCGCGACACATGGCTATTCGCCGGTGTGGGACACTCGGCAGATGACGCTGCTGCACTTCCGGGCGCACGCGTCCCGGGCCTGGGCCGAGTTCGACGACCGGACGCGGGAGCTCCAGGCCTACAAGAGCGATATCGCCCTGGTGCGCGCGGTGGCCGTCGATCTGCGGGGGTTGGCCGCAGAGGGCCGCAGGCTTCCCGTGACGGTGGCGATCGAGCATTCAAGCCTGTCGGTAAACAGCCAGCGGGCCAGCGTGATCCAGGCCCTGGCCGTCATCCCGGGCGCGGCGCGCAAGATCCTGACGCTGGAAATCAGCGCCCCGAGCGACGGCTTCTGGACCTACGGCTGCAAGTCGTTCCTGGAGATGATCCGGCCGCTGGGCGTCGGGCTGGCGGCGCGGGTGCGCCTGGACGAGGCGCAGGCCATGCCGCCGGCCGGAGGATTGAAGTGCGTGGCCACGGACCTGGAGGGGCCGCCGCTGCGCGAAGCGGCCAGCCTGCGGCTGCTCACGGCCTTCGGCGGGCTGGCGCGGGCGCAAGGGCATGAGTGCGCGGCCTACGGGCTGAAATCCAGGGCCCTCGTCCTGGGGGCGATCGGCGCGGGGTTCCGCTACGTGGCAGGGCCGGCGGTGCATCCCGACGTGGGCGGCCTGTCCACCGCGCTGCGGTTCGAGCCGATCGACCTCTACGCCGACATTCAGCGCGCGGCGGCCCGCGCGTCGTAGCCGCCGGCCGCGGGCTGCAGGGCGGCGTCGACCGCCGCGATCAGTTCGGCCTGGCGGATCGGCTTGGTCAGGGTCGCCGAGGCGCCCAGCTGCTCCGCCAGGGTCAGGAACAGGTCGCCGCCGCGGCTGCCGCCGCCCGACATGGCGATGATCGGCGTCTGCGGCGCCCGGCGGCGAAGCTCGCCGATGGTCTCCACACCTTCGCGGTTGGGCATGATGATGTCGGTCAGCACGAGGTCGGGCATCTGGACGTCGAACTGCGCCAGGCCCTGGTCGCCGTCCTCGGCCTCCACCACTGTGTGCCCCGCCCGTTCCAGAAGGGCGCGCAGGGTGCGCCGCAGCATCTGCTCGTCGTCGATCACCAGGATGAGGGCCATCTTGCTTTCTCCTTACGCACTACGTCGGTCGGCGGCCGAAGCCGGCGGGTCCTGGGCGGGCGCGGCGTCGACCGCGAGCGCCTCGCGCAGCTTCGCGGCCAGCTCCGTCACCCGATAGGGTTTGCTGATCACCATGTCGGCGCCGGTGACCCGGTTGTTGTTGGCGGTGGCGGCGCTGGTGAAGCCGGTGGTGAAGAGCGCCTTCAGGTCCGGCCGGGTCTCGCGCGCGGCGGCGATCATCTCGATGCCGGTCATGCCGCCAGGCATCACGATATCGGAGAAGACCAGGTCGACGCCGTGGTCGGCGGCCAGCGCCTCCAGGCCCGCCGCGCCGCTATCGGCCTCGAGGACCTGGTAGCCGAGTTCGGTCAGCTGGCGCACCGCCACGCGGCGGACGTCGACGTTGTCCTCGACCACCAGCACCCGCTCGCCACGGCCCTTCACCGGGCCGGCGGCCGGGGCTTTCGCGGCTTCGATGGCCTCGTTGGAGCGCGGCAGGTAGAGCCGCACGGTCGTGCCATGGCCCACCTCGCTATAGATGCGCAGCTGGCCTCCCGACTGCTTTGCGAAACCGTAGATCATGCTGAGGCCCAGGCCGCTGCCCTGGCCCACGCCCTTGGTGGTGAAGAAGGGCTCGACGACCTTGGCCAGGAGCTCGGGCGGGATGCCGCTGCCGGTGTCGGAGACCGCCACGACGGCATAGTCGCCGGGCGGCAGTTCGGGATTGTCGGGATCGACGGTGGCGTTGGTCGTCTCGACCGTCAGCACGCCGCCGTCCGGCATGGCGTCGCGGGCGTTGATCACCAGGTTCAGCAGCGAGGATTCCATCTGCGCGGGATCGAGCTTGGTGCGCCACAGGTCCCCCGCGAGCGCCAGCTTGACGGTGACGGTCTCGCCCAGGGTGCGCCGCCACAAGGGGCCCATGCCCTCCACCAGGGTGTTCAGGTCCACCACCTTCGGGTCCAGGGTCTGGCGGCGCGAGAAGGCGAGCAGCTGCTTGGTGAGCTCCGAGCCCTTCAACGCGGCCTCCAGGGCGGTGTCGGCGAACTCCTTCTCGAGGGAGCCCGCCTGCAGATCGCCGGAGATCAGGTCGAGGTTGCCGATGATGACCGCCAGCAGGTTGTTGAAGTCGTGCGCGAGGCCGCCGGTGAGCTGGCCGACCGACTCCATCTTCTGGGCCTGGCGCAACTGGGCGGCGGCGGTTTCCCGGTCGGTGACGTCCTGGCAAAAGCCGATCAGGCCGACCGGCCGGCCGTCGGCGTCCAGCTCGGGGCGGCCTTCGACCCAGCAACACCGCTCGCTGCCGTCGGTGTGCTGCAGCCGCAGGCTGAAGCTGAAGGCTTCGGTGTGCTCGCCGGCGAGCAGCGACGCCAGCCGTTCCCGGCCGTCGTCGTCCAGGCGCTCCATCATCCGCTCCACCGCGGGCGGGCCGTCCGCCGCATCGAGGCCGAAGATCTCGTAGAGCTCGTCCGACCACTCCGGGCGCGCCCCTCCGAGCGGCTGGCGCCAAGAGCCGATCTTGGCGATACGCTGGGTCTCCTGCAGTGACGCCTCGGCGCGGCGGACGCCGGCGAGGGTGGCGTTGAGTTCCCGCCAGGCGGCCGACAGCTGCTGGCGCGCCGACCAGAACTCGATGGCCAGCATGGCGATCACGAAGGTCTGGGCGACGGCCCGCAACACCTGGCCCTCGTGCAGGGCCGTCCTGGCGAGGCCGACGCCCACAAGGCCCAGGATACCGACCCAGGGCACCAGGCTGGCGGCCAGGATGAGCGGAGACCGGTAGTGGCGCATCAGGACGTGCACCAGGGCCGCGCTGATGATTGCAAAGCCGAACAGCTTGTCGCCGCCCTGGCCCTTGGCGATCAGGGACAGGGCCGCGAGCGCGAAGAGGGTGGTCACCAGCACCCGCATGACGGCGGCCAGCCGGGCGCTGACCGGCGCGCCCGCGGGCGCGTTCGCGGCGCGCTC
This sequence comes from Phenylobacterium sp., assembly GCF_004799515.1. GTDB lineage: Bacteria > Pseudomonadota > Alphaproteobacteria > Caulobacterales > Caulobacteraceae > Phenylobacterium. Next base: position 34,568 of record NZ_SSMX01000041.1, read on the forward strand.
CAGCAGGCGGTCCTCAATCAGCGCGGCCACAGCGGTGGCGGCCATCCAGCCCGCCACCAGCCTCCCTGGAAGGGTCAGCATCGCCGTGAGGCCGATCATGCCGATGCCGAGCGCCTGGACGATCAGGTTCTGTACGCCATGGAAGGCGGATGGGGTCGTCCGCAAGCGCACGACGACAGAGGGCAGACGTTTCGCCAAAGCCATACGCGCCGCTCCTCTTCACAAAGTGAAGCCGAGCGCATCGTCGCTATATGATATTAATAATGCCTTCACGCCTGAGGGACGCGGCAGGCCCATTCGCGGTGGGACGGCCCTATCTCCCCGCCGCCACTCGTCCTGCTTGAGCCGGGAGGCGTTACACCGCTTCCAGGTGCTCGGTGGCGTTGACGCCCAGGACCTGAACGTGGCCGCCGGGGGCGTCGATCTCCGTGATGCTGCAGGGCGACATCACCAGGCGCCGGTAGGCCGAGAGCGGCTGGTCGAGCGCCTGCATCAGAACGGCGCGTCCGACGCTGTCGTGGGTGACCAGCACGAGCACCCGGCCCTCGCCTACGCCTTCGGCCGCCGCCAACCGCAGCGCGTCGCCAGCGCGCAGCACCAGGTCTTGCAGCGACTCCCCGCCCGGGAAGCGCACGCTGGCCGGCGCGGAATACCAGCGGTCATAGAGGTCCCGATCGGCCGCCCGCGCCGCCTCGTGGGTCAGCCAGGTCCAGTCGCCGTAGTCGAGGTCGTTGAGCGCCTCGACCACCCGCGCCTTCGCGCCGGTGGCCTCGGCGATCGCCCGCCCGGTCTCCACGCAGCGTTGCAGGGGGCTGGTCCAGACGGCCGCCACCTCCACGCCCGCCGCGATCCGCGCCGCCGTCGCCGCCGCCTGCCGTTGACCGAGCGCGGTCAGCGGCAGCTCGCGCCGCCCGCGGAACCGCGGCGGCTCGATCCCCTCCACGTGCCCGTGCCGAACCATCAGGATGCGCGTCATGTTCAGGCTCCGATCACTGCGCGTTGGTAGCCCGGACGCGGCCCACTTGTCGCGGACCGTCGGCCAGTCTCGGAGAACGACGAGCTCGCCGCGCCTCAGGCGCTCAACCTGGCAGCCCCACCCCCGAAATCTCGGCGCAGATGGCGAGGAGGCGGTCCTGCAGCGCCGGGTCTTGGGCCTGTGGGTTCGGCGCCATGCGCTTCAGGTGATAGAAATAGCCGCCGCTCACCTGCGCCTTCGGATCCTCGCCGGCGGCCAGCCAGGCTTGGGTGAGATGCGCCTGCGCCATGTCGTCGGGCGCCCCCGGGCCGCCCATCTTGGTCGGGACCCAGCCGGGTTCCAGGGCGTTGGACAACACCTGCGGCCAGCGCCGCGCCAGGGCGAAGGCGAGAATCGTATCGTGCAGCTTGCTCTCGGCGTAGGCCTGCGAGCCGTCCCAGCGGCGCGTCCGCCACAGGATGTCGTCAAGGTGGGCGTCGGCGTGGTGGTGCATGCCGGAGCTCAGGTAGACGAGCCGCTTCGGACGTTCGATCAGCGCGGTCAGGATGTAGGCCGAGAGCGTGTTGATCGCGAAGACGTGCGGCAGGCCGTCGGCCGTGAGGCGATGGCCTTCGCGATAGCCGACCGCCGCATTGTGGATCACCGCGTCGAACTGGCCGAGCGCGTTGACCTGGGCGGCCACATCCTTCGCGCCGGCGATGGTCTCGATGTCGCCGGTCACCACCGCCTCCGCCTGGGGCAGGGCGCGGCGGGCGTCCTCGGCGCGGTCGGCGTTGCGGGCGTGGAGGACGACCGCGTGGCCCTGGCTCGCCAGCCGTTCGCCGGCCATCAGGCCGAGACCCGTGGACGAGCCGGAAATGAAGATGCGTGACATGTTCTGTCTCCTTGAACGGGACCGGCGGACGATGGCCCGCCGGTCCAGGGTTGCGGATCAGGATTGCGGGCTGCGGGCGGTCACGACCAACGCGCCGCCCAGCAGGGCGCATGCGGCGCCGAACAGGTAGACCGCGGCGTAACCGAACTGCCCGGCGATGACGCCCGCCGCGGGACCGGACACGCCGTAGGCGATGTCGAGGAAGGCGACGAAGGCGCCCATGGCGCTGCCGCGGTTGGCGGGCAGCACACGCTTCAGGGCTTCCACACCGAGCGCGGGGAAGACCAGCGCGCAGCCCAGGCCCGTGACCAGGGCGCCGGCCAGCGCGACGGTCTCGACCGGGGCGCCCCACAGCATGACTTGGCCGACCGCCTCGATGACCAGCGACCAGAGCGCGACGCGATAGCCGCTCATCTTGTCCGGCAGATGCCCGAACACCATCCGGACCAGGATGAAGCCGGCGCCGAAGGCCGTCATGACCAGCCCGGCATGACCCCAGCTGCGCGCCGCGAAGTAGAGCGAGGCGAAGGCGGTGAGGCCCGAGAGACCGACACCCTGCAGCATCAGGCCCAGGCCCTCGCGCCAGATCTGGCCGATCACCCGGTAGAACGGCAGGCGCTGACCGGCCGGCGCGGTGTGGGCGGCCGCCTTAAGCGCGATGGCCGCCGCCACGAGCGGCGCGACGATGCAGGCGATCATGGCGGCCTGCAGCCCGTAGGCCTGATAGAGCCCCATGCCGATCGGCGCGCCGATGGCCAGCGCCGCGAACATCGCGATGCCGGTCCAGGACATGGACATGCCGGCGCGCTGCGGTCCGACGGAGGCGATCGACCAGGCGACGCAGCCGGTGACGAACTGGCTCTCGCCGACGCCGGCGGCCAGGCGCCCGGCGACCACGATGCCGAGGCTGAGCTGAGGCGACAACCCCGGCATGGCGGCGATGACATAGAGCAGCCCGCCCAGCGCGCACACGGCCGCGCCTTGCAGGGCCGAACGCTTGCCGCCGTGACGATCGGTCAGCCGTCCCGCATAGCCGCGGGTCAGCACCGTCGCCAGGAACTGGATCCCGATCACCAGGCCGACGACCAGATTGCCGAAGCCCAGCTTGTCGTGGATGAACAGCGGGATGACCGGCAGCGGCAGGCCGACGCAGAGATAGCCGCAGAACAGCGCCGCGATGATGCCAGGGGCGGGATGCGAGGGATGGGCAGGCGGAGCGTCGGCTCGGCGCGCACCGTTTACAGCCAATGCAGACATGACAGCCTCCATGCAGTTCGGTTGAGGGATTGCGGCGCCGCCTGTCGTTCCGGGCGGCGCCCCTTGATCAGGCCGCGCGCCCTGTGGGCGTGGACGTCTCGAACAGGTCCGGCCGATAGCCGCTCGCCTCGAGCAGATAGTCGCGCGAGGCGCTGACATCGGCCGCGAGCTTTGTCAGGTCGACGCCGATCAGCTTGCCGGCGCGCTTGCGGATCTCGCCTGCGACCATCACCAGCTCGACGTCCGAGGGGCCGACCGCCTGCACGATCGTGCCGATGGCGTTGGTGACCGGGAACACGGCCACGCCGTTGGTGCGCACCATGATGATGTCGGCCTGCTTGCCGGGCGTCAGGGCGCCGACCGAGCCTTCCAGGCCGGCTGCGCGGGCGCCGTTGACCGTCGCGGCTTCGAGCACCGCTTCGACCGAGATCGGCGCCGGCGCGTTCGCCTCGCCGCGGAACCGGCGATAGCGCATCGCCGAGCGCTGCTGTCCGAACAGGGCGTGCATCTCGCCGAACAGGTCGCTGCCGAAGGCGGTGTCGAGGTCGATGCCGAGCGCCGGCGTCAGGCCATGATCGATCGCCTGCTGGTAGGCGAAGCTCTCGTCGTCGAAGCCGAACAGCGCGTCGGAGCGCGGATTGACGGTGACGTTGACGCCCCCGTCCGCAAACAGCTTCCACGTCGCCTGCGGCACGCGCGTGCAGTGGTTGAAGATGTTGTGCGGGCCCAGCACGCCCGGCCCGGCGAATTCCGGGCCAAGCTTGGCCAGGTCGCCGATGAACTCGGTCAGGATGCGCATATCCAGGCCGCGCGCGGCCTTCCACCAGTCGAGGTTCAGCTGGCCGAACAGGCCGACCTGGACCAGGCCGCCGGCGCTGTTCCAGTTGTCGGCGAGGCGCTTGAGATCGCCGGGCAGGTGGTCGGTCGACGCGCCCTTGTCCATGGCGGCGCCGACCATATGCAGCGCGCGAATGCCCGCATGGTCCAGCGCGTCCAGGGCGGCGTCGGTGTGCTCCGGGCTGCGCGAGGAATGGCAGGCGTCGATGATGGTGGTGATGCCGGCGTCAAGCGACGCGGCCGCCGTCAGCTTGGTGCTCAAGTACATGTCGAGCGGGCGGTAGTGCGCGCCCAGTGTGTCGGCGACGACGTCGATGTAGGCGAAGAGGTCGTCGACATCGGGCATCATGCGCCGCATGACGCCCAACCACATGTGATGGTGCGCGTCGATCAGGCCCGGCATGACGATCGTGTCGCGGGCGTCGATCACCTCAGCGCCGTCGGCCTGGATATCGGCGCCGACGGCGACGATGCGCTCACCTTCAATCAGGACGTCGCCGGTCCCGAGGTTCGGGATATCGCGGTCCATCGTCACAACGGCGCCACCCTTGAAGAGGGTGCGGTGCGCAGGCTGCGTGCTCATCTTGGGGTCCTTCCGGATGCGGTTTCGAGCCGGTTCGGCTGCGAGCCCGGTTATCGCCCCACGCCGTCATTGAATTAAGTGATGTTGTGTCAGATACTCGATGACTGAAAATCACGAGTAGGCCATGGCGTTCGACGGCAGGATCTTGGCGGGCGTGGGCGTTCTGACGGCGGTCGTCGAAGGCGGCAGCTTCGTCAAAGGCGCCGAGCTGCTCGGCCTCACCGCGTCAGGCGTGAGCCGGGCGATCAGCCGGTTGGAAGTGCGGTTGGGGGCGCGGCTTCTCGACCGGACCACGCGCTCGGTCACCCTGACTGACGAAGGGCGGCGGTTCTATGAGGCGGCCAAGCCGCATCTTGCCGCGATCGAGGATGCGGCGGTGCTGGCGTCCGGCGCGGCGTCGGCGGTGCGCGGCCGGCTGAAGGTCGACATCGACCCCTTCTTCCTGCCGCTCGTGCTGGCCGGGCGGCTCGGCGAGTTCTGCGACCGCTATCCGGAGCTGTCGATCGAGTTCGTCTCGACGGAGCATCTGGGCGATCTCGTGTCCGAGGGAATCGACCTGGCGATCCGCTTCGGGCAGCCGCGCTTCTCGACGCTGGTCTCCCGCAAGCTGATCGAGGCGCCGATCCTCACCGTGGCGTCGCCGAAATACATCGCACGGCATGGCCGGCCCAAGCACCCTTCGGATCTCGCGGGACACCGCTGCCTGCAATTCCTCGATCCGCACTCGGGGCGGCCGTTCGAGTGGGAATTCATCAACGCCGAGCAGACCGTTCCCGTCGAAACGAAGGGGCCGCTGACCTTCACCGATCCGAAGTCGATGCTGACGGAGTGCCTCGCTGGAAGCGGTGTCGCGCAGATCATCGGATGGGGCGTTGGCGACTTGCTGAGGGGCGGCGATCTGATCGACCTGTTCCCCGAGTGGCACGGCGAACGCTTCCCGCTTTTGGCGTTTCACCCCTCGCGCAAACATCCGCCGGCGAAGGTCGGCGTTTTCACGGATTTCTGCCTCGAGATCGCGAGCACGCTGTGACGCCCGTGTTCCCTTTCGCCCGGAAGCGGCCGTCAGGAAGCCCGCATCTGTTCCAGACCGCTCGCCCGAACTAAGGGGCGCGCGGTCTTCGGATCTGGAACCCGCTCCGCCTCGGCCGCGAGCAGCAATTGCATGGTGTGCAGCAAGACTTCGAGATTGATCGGCTTGGCGACCAGGGCGTCCATTCCGGCCTCCAGGTATTCCGTCCTGTGGTGGTCCATCGCATTGGCTGTCAGAGCGATGATCGGCGTTCGAGCCAAGCCGCGTTCGCGTTCCATCGCTCGGATGCAGCCAGTGGCCTGAACGCCGTCCATGATTGGCATCTGGATATCCATGAGCAGCAGGTCCCAGGGGCCCGCCTTCCACTCCGCGACCGCGTCTTCGCCATTGGACACGATGACCACCGGGATGCCGCTGGCCTCGAGCAGGGTCCTGAGAACGACCTGGTTCATGGGATTGTCCTCCGCAGCGAGCACGCGCAGCCCATGGGCGACAGGGAGGGCGTCGGCCGCTTCGGGTTCGAACCCCGCGATCGCCCGCGGCGCGGCGAGCGCCGGTATTTTCACCGTGAACCTGGCGCCTGCGCCTTCGGTGCTGACGAGGTCGATGGTCCCTCCCATCAGGGCCACGAGGTCGCGGCAGATCGTCAGGCCAAGGCCTGAGCCGCCGTATCTGCGCGTGGTGGAGGCGTCGGCCTGGACGAAGGGTTCGAAGATCTGTTCCAGGCGTTCCGCGGCAATGCCGCGGCCTGTGTCCTCCACGGTCAGGAAGAGCGCCCCGCCGTCGTAGGAAATGACGACCGAAATGGCCCCTTGGTCGGTGAACTTGATGGCGTTCGAAACCAGGTTGTGCAGCACCTGCCGGACACGGGCGGGGTCGCCGATCCAGCCGCCGGACGCCTCGGGCGCGAGCGTGACCGAGAAGCTGACGTCCTTGTCCTGCAGGAGCGCGCGAAAGGCGTCGAGGCCCTCGACCAGGACCTCGGTATCGATGACGCCCGTCTCCAATTCGATTTTCCCGGCGTCGATCTTGGAGAGGTCGAGCAGGTCGTTGAGCAGGGCCAGCAGCGAGCCGCCGGCTGTGCTGATCATCCGCAGGCGGTCCCGCTGGGTCTCGGAGAGTTCATCCTTGTGCATCAGCTGGGTCATGCCCAGGACGCCGTTTAGCGGCGTGCGGATCTCGTGGCTCATCGTCGCGAGAAACTCGCCTTTCGCACGGTTTGCCGCCTCCGCGCGTCCCAGCGCTTCCGTCAGCCGCGCCTCGGCGATCTCCGAGCGCGCCAGCGCCCGCTGCATCTCGGCCATGGCTTCCAGCCGAGACGCGTTGGCGCGGTTCCACTCGGCGACGACCTTGCTGGTCCCCGATCCGATCAGCCAAAGGGCGAAGACCAGGATCAAGGTTTCGCAGAGCGCTCCCGCGCCTTCGGCGATCCCCATGGTTTCGATGACGCAAAGCGGAAGCACCACCACCGGCACGGCGACCATGGTGAGGAAGACCCGCTGCGAATTGCGGGCTGTCGACACCGCGAGCGCGGTGAGGCCCACGGCCTGCACGGCCACGAAAGCCAGGCCTGGGGGGCTGTGGTTGAGGATCGTGAACCCGGCGGGCGCCGCATACCAGAAGGCGCTCTTCGCCAGGACGAGCCAGCACAACCCGCTCAAACCGCGGCTGGACTCGACATGGGGCGACGCCGCCGTCAGCCGGCGGTACATCTGTTGAAGGGCCGCGTCAGCTGCGCACAAGCCCAGAGTCCACCCCAGGGCGACCCAGGGACCGGCGACCAGGCAGAACGCGAGGCCGACGGCGAGGTTGAACCCCGCCTGGCGGGGCCAGGAATAGGTCAGCGCCGCAAGCGTGAGCTCATAGGGTGTGGCCCCAGGGTCCACGGCTATTTGTTCGCTCCGCGCGTCGGAAGTCGGCAGGCAAGCTTGCATGGCGGCTCCTTCCTGCCAGAGGTTCACGAGCCCATTTCACTTGGCGGGTGCGCCTTAACGTCGGGGAAAAATAGCGGTCCCTGCGTCGGGATGACGCGGACCGCCCGGGTCCGGTCTTGCCGGCGCCCACGCCATGGATTTCCGGCCGCTACGCCGGCGTCGGCTCGGGCTGACGCGGCGCGGCCGCGGGAGACGGGGCGTGGGCGAGATGGGCGAAGCGCGCCAGGTCCGCGGCGGCGTCGCGGCTGATCTCCGGGCAGGCGATCGAGAAGATCTCCGTGCCGTGGATCGTGCCCATCGCCTGACGGCAGCGCGCCGGAACGCCGGCCCGCAGCAGCAGGCGGTAGAAGTTCACGCCTTCGTCGCGCAAGGGATCGCACTCGTTGACGCTGATGACGGTCGGCGGAAGGCCCTTGACGTCGGCCTCGGTGGCGAAGCTGGGCCAGGCCAGGGGGTCGCGCCATTCCAGGGCCTCGATGCCGTAGGCCATGGCGCCGTGGTTGTTGTGCAGGTCCAGCAGGATGCCGTTGTTCTCGACCGACGACGGACTGTCCGGGTGGGGCCAAAACCCCGCGATGTAGGGGCAGAAGGCATACAGCCCCTGGATCAGCCCGATGTCGCCGTCGCGCAGCAGTTTCAGCCCCGTCGCCAGGGTGAGATTGCCGCCGCCGCTTTCGCCCGCGACGACCAGGCGGTCCGGATCGATGTTGAGCGCGGCGGCATTCGCGGCGGCCCACTTCACCCCCGAGACGCAGTCGTTGAGCCCCGCCGGGAAGGGCGCGACCTCCGGGGCCGAGGACGGGCGAAGGGCGTTGCGGAAGTCCACCATGACGACGGCCACGCCCTGGGCGGCGATGATCCGGCCCCACGCCTGGTACATGCCGTTGAAGGCCGACATCGACTGCATGCCGCCGCCGTGGAGGTAGACCACGCAAGGGAGTCTCTCGGCGCTGTCGGGCCGGATGATCGCCACCTGGATCGTGTTGCCGTCGGGCGCGGAGACGAAGCTGTCGCGGCGGATCGACAGGCCGCTGGAGGGGGCGTTGGCCTCGCTGTCGCATGCGTCGAACAGGCCGCTCATCGCCGCCTCGGCCGCCAGCGCCTCCGGCGTGTTCGCTTCGGCGATCAGCACTTCGCGGTTGGCGATGTCCTTCAGCGGCGGCGAATCCGGCCACCCGCCGAACAGGGCCTTGAGACGAGGGTCGATGCGGGGATCGGCGGCGAGCTTCGAGGTCATGGCGGCAGGCTCCAGGCGCGTCGGCACGTTGCCATGGGTCAGAGGCTTGGGCCAGCGTCACCAGGGAGCGATACGAGGGCGGGGCTCCTATATGGGCGTCATGATCCCGCTGTCCGTCCTCGATCTTTCGCCCATCGTGCAGGGTGGCGACCCCGGCCAATCGCTCCGCGCCAGCCGCGATCTGGCGCGCGCGGCGGAGCGGCTCGGCTTCCAGCGCTATTGGCTGGCCGAGCACCACAACATGACCGGCATCGCCAGCGCCGCGACCGCCGTCGCCCTGGCGTTCGTCGGTGACGGCACCTCGACCATCCGCCTCGGCGCCGGCGGCGTCATGCTGCCCAACCACGCGCCGCTGATCATCGCCGAGCAATTCGGCACGCTGGACGCGCTCTACCCGAAGCGCATCGACCTCGGCGTGGGCCGGGCGCCGGGGACCGACCAGCTCACCGCCCGGGCGCTCCGCCGCAACCTGGCCGGCGGGGTCGACCAGTTCCCCCAGGACGTGCTCGAGCTGATGGCCTTCCTGGACGACCCGCAGCCCAACCAGGCGATCCGCGCCGTGCCCGGCTACGGGTCCAAGGTGCCGGTGTGGATCCTGGGCTCCAGCCTCTATGGCGCGCAGCTCGCCGCGGCGCTGGGCCTGCCATTCGCCTTCGCCTCGCACTTCGCGCCGGCGATGCTGGACCAGGCCGCGCAGATCTACCGACAGCAGTTCAGGCCCTCGCCCCAGGCCGAGCGGCCGCACCTGATGCTGGGGCTTAACCTGGTGGCGGGCGAGACGGACGCCGAGGCGCGGTTCCTGTTCACCTCGCTGCAGCAGGCGTTCGTGAACCTGCACCGCGGACAGCCTGGCCCGCTGCCGCCGCCGATCGACGATCGGAACGGCGAGCTGGCCGGGACCGTCGCCGCCGGATCGCCCCTCTCCAAGGCGGTGGTCGGCGGCCCCGAGACGATCCGCGCCGGCCTCGCGCAATTCGTCGCCCAGCATCGGCCCGACGAGATCATTCTGACCGCGCAGATTTTCGATCAGGCGAAGCGCATCCGCTCCCTGGAGATCGCCAGCGAGGCGCGCGACGCCCTCGCCGGGGCGGCCTGAAGCTCAGGCGGGCGGCGCCGCCGAACTTTGCGGCCTTCGCCTTGCGCTTCCGCGCCGCGCCCCCGAAGTAGCAGTCCGAGAACTCACCCCCCCCAAAGATGGCTGGCGCCGCCGTCGTCAGCCGCCGATCCTCCAGGAGGTCCCGATGGAATACCGTCAACTCGGCCGTTCGGGCCTGCGCGTGCCGGCGCTGAGCTTCGGCGCCGGCACCTTCAGCGGCGGCGGCAATCCGTTCTTCGAGAAATGGGGCGCGACCGGCCTCGACGCCGCCCAACGGATCGTGGACCTCTGCCTCGACGAAGGCGTGACCTTCTTCGACACGGCGGACGTCTACTCCAATGGTTCCTCGGAGGAGATCCTTGGCGCGGCGCTGAAGGGCAAGCGCGACAAGGCGTTGATCTCCAGCAAGGCCACCTTCCGGACGGGGAAGGGCGAGAACGACGTGGGCTCCTCGCGCTATCATCTGGTGCGCGCCTGCGAGGCCAGCCTCAAGCGGCTGCAGACCGACCACATCGACCTCTACTTCATGCACGGTTTCGACGCGGCGACGCCCGTCGACGAGACCCTTCGCGCGCTGGACGATCTGATCACCAGCGGCAAGATCGGCTACATCGGCGCCTCGAACTTCTCGGGCTGGCACCTGATGAAGTCGCTGGCGACCTCCGAGAAGCACGGCCTCGCGCGCTACGTCGCCTACCAGGGCTACTACTCGTTGATCGGCCGCGACTATGAATGGGAGCTGATGCCGCTGGGGCTCGACCAGGGCGTGGGCCTGATGGTCTGGAGCCCGCTGGGCTGGGGCCGGCTGACCGGCAAGATCCGCCGCGGCCAGGACGAGAGCGGGCGCATCGCCGCCGGCGGCGCGGCCGGCGGGCCGCCCGTGGACGACGAGCACCTCTACACAGTCGTCGACGCCCTGCAGGCGGTCGCCGACGAGACCGGCCGCACCGTGCCGCAGGTCGCCCTGAACTGGCTGCTGACCCGGCCGACGGTCGCCAACGTCGTCGTCGGCGCCCGCAACGAGGCGCAGCTCAAGGCCAACCTCGGCGCCGTGGGCTGGACGCTCACCCCCGACCAGGTCGCCCGGCTGGACGCCGCCAGCCGCCGGACCCCCGCCTATCCCTACTGGCACCAGACGGGCTTCGACGAACGCAATCCGAAGCCGACGAATTGGTGACACGCGCGCCACCGGCCGACCACCCAACGCTGGAGATTGCCGTCTTTGCGCGCCGTTCCCGCGGCTGGCGTCTACCGCGATTGATAGGGGCCGAACGATTTCAGGATCTTGGTCCCCGCGTCCTCGTCGCTGAGCATGAAGATCCGATAGCTTCCCCCGCCGGGGGCGACCCGCACGGCCACCGTGCCTCCGGCGGCCGTATAGGTCCGGTCGACAATCGCCCCGATCGCCCCGCGGGTTTCGTCGGCCAGGTGCGTGGCGAAGACGTCACGGGGCCCCGGCCAGATGGCCTGGTTGGCGAGGCGGCGCACCACCTCCCCGCCGGGCTGGTCTGACACCCAGGTCTGCTCAATGAGCACCCTGGGCTTCAGCGTCCGGAGCAGCCGCGCGTTCATCGCATCGCGGTTGCCATGATGGTCGAAGGTCATGACGTCCACCGGCCCGACCGAGGGGGCCATCCGGCTTTCGACGTCCACGCCGTCCAGGTCGTCCAGGCCGGACATGCCGGTGTTGTCGCCGCCGGTGAAATAGTCGAAGGCGCCGTAGGAGATCTTGATCGCCAGGCTTTCGGGGTTCTCGTTGAACGAGCCGTTCGAATAGCGGACGCCCGCCCGGGGAAACAGGCGCTTGACGCCGCCCGGGGTCCAAAGCTCCTCGCTCGACTTGATGTTGCGCACCCTGAAGGTCGGGAAGTCCGCACGCCCGGCCCGCAAGGCGATCTGGTCGGTGCGGCCTGGCGCCAGCCGCTGGAGTTTGACGCCGCGCACGAGCTCGGCCTGCTGGAAGGCCCGGTAGTTGGCGAAGGTCGGGCTCGCCATCTGACGGGCGTCCATGCGCTCGGCGTAGTCGGGGTAGGCCCGGTCGATCAGCGTCCCGATCGGAACCCGCTCGCCCACCTCGGTGATGCCGGTGAGCAGGTAGTCGCCGGAGGCCGACCGCGCGAGGCCAGGCCGCACCGCGCCGTAGTGGTCGTCGTGGAAGTGGGAGATCACCGCGTAGTCGATCCGCGGCGCGGCGCCGCGCGGCATGACCTTGCCGATGAAGGCGGCGATGGCCGCTCCGGGCGTCGTCTGGTCGGAGGGCCGGCGCGGGGCGATGACCAGCGGCCGGCTGCGCGCCACGGCCCCGGCGTGGTCGAAATCGCCGGCGTCGAACAGCATCGTCGTGCCATCGGGGAAGATGAAGAACGCCGCGTTCCCGCCGCCGGTGTTGATATGATAGATGTCCAGCTCGCCGCGCGACCACGGCGGGAGTTCCGCCGGGACGGTCGCGGGCAGGCTTGCAACGGCGCCGGAGGGCTCGGTCGCCGGGGCCGCCCCGCCGTGCGAAGCTCCCACGCAAACGGACAACATCGCGGCGATGGTCCAGGCGCTCAGGACAGGTCGCGAACCGCCGCGGCGCCGGGTGCGAACGGCCCCTGCCGCCTTGGCGGCGCGTCGATCGGGGCGGTCCGGCCGGCCATTCGGATTCTGATTGGCCATGATGCGGACGTCCCCTTGCGTGTGGCGCGCAGATGCTGCTGCTGAAAGCTTGCCGCAAGCTGGAAATCAAGGGGCCGCGGTCGCGGCGGGCACCAGCTTGATCGCGCCAATCGGGCTGCTGCTGCAGGCCTGGACGGCCCGCCCAGCGGGCGGGAATGCTGGGCGGCCGGAAGTTGCGAAGCACAATCCGATACCCCGGGATCGCGGCCCCGCGGCGCATCCATGAAAACTTGACTTTGGGCCTCACGTGTGTTCCTGTTTTGTTCATGCCGCGCAACACGGAGAAACAGGCCCGGGCGGAGGCCATGCTGGGTGAGCTCGCCGAGCTGGGCCTGATGCTGGCCCGCGATCTGGCGGTTCAGGCCCGTGCGGCGGAGGACCCCGAAGAGAAGGTCGCCCTGGTCGCGGCCTTCCAGAAGACCTCGCGCGCCGTGCGTCTGACGCTCGCCCTCGACTTCAAGCTGGGGCGCGAGGCCGCGTGTGAGGCGCGGCAGGATCAGGAGATCGCCGAACGCCGTGAGGCGGCGGCCCAGGCCGAGGCGGAGGCCTGCGCTCCGGAGGACCCCGTCGAACAGCACGGACGACGCGTCCGCGGCGTCCTCAATCGCCTGCTCTGGACGGAATCCGAGGGCGATGAAGAGGAATTCGACGTCCTGCGGCGCGACCTCGATGTGCGGCTCAGCGAAGCCGCCCGCTTGGAGGGCTTCACCGACATCCCCGTCGAGGTGCTGGCCCATCGGCTGAAGGCCGACATGCGGCTCGGCGGCGACCTGGTGGTCACCACCGCCGCCAGGCTGGCCGCCAACACCAGTGCGCCACCGCTGGCGGATACCGGCTGAATGTCTACCTCCCCCGTTTCACGGGGGAGCTAACGCTCCACTTTCTCCCGCAAGACGAGAAGGGGTGTTAGTTCATTCCCATGGCCCTCGCCGAGACCCTGACGCCCTGCGGCCCCGTCGTCGACGCGAAGGCGGCCGAACGGCTGCGCGAGGCCCTGGCCGAGGACCTCTGGACCGAACGCATGACGCGGGCCTGGCCGGCGCTGGCGCCGGTGTTCGCCGCCTCGCCCTATCTGGCCAGCCTGGCGCGGCGCGATCCCGCGCGGCTCGACGCCCTGCTGGCCGACGACCCCGACCCGCGGCTGGAGGACCTGCTGGTCCGCACCGCCGCGGCGGCGGACCTCAGTCACGATGCGGCGATGGTCGCCCTGCGCGAGCTGAAGGCCGAGCTGCACCTGATGACCGCGCTCGCCGACCTGGGCGGCGTCTGGGACCTGGACGCTGCGACCGGGGCGCTGACCCGCTTCGCCGATGCGGCGGTGGTCGCGGCCCTGGCCGTGGCCGCGCGCGGGGAGCTGGAGGCCGGGCGGCTCTCCCGCCTGGGCGAGGGCGGCGACGGGCCGGTCCCGGGGTGGTTCTGCATCGCCATGGGCAAGCAGGGCGCCTTCGAGCTCAACTATTCCAGCGACATCGACGTCTCGGTGTTCTTCGACCCCGACCGCCTGCCGCTGGCCGACGGCGTCGACGCCGAGAGCTTCGCGGTGCGGCTGACGCAACGGCTCTCCGACCTGATGCAGGCGCGTACGGCCGACGGCTATGTCTTCCGCATGGACCTGCGTTTGCGGCCCGACCCGTCCTCGACCCAGGCGGCGGTGCCGATCCCGGCGGCCCTCGACTACTACGAGAACGTCGGCCAGAACTGGGAGCGGGCGGCCTTCATCAAGGCCCGGCCCTGCGCCGGCGACCTGCCGGCGGCCCAGGCCTTCCTCGACGAGCTGCTGCCCTTCATCTGGCGCAAGAACCTCGACTTCGCCGCCATCGCCGACATCCATTCGATCAAGCGCCAGATCCACGCGCACAAGGTCGATGAGCGCATCTCGGCCAAGGGCGTCGACCTGAAGCTGGGCGTGGGCGGCATCCGCGAGATCGAGTTCTACGTCCAGACCCAGCAGTTGATCCTGGGCGGCCGGCATCCGGAGCTGCGCAACAGGCGGACCCTGGACGCGCTGGCCGCCCTCACCGAGGCCGGCCATGTGACGCCGCAGGCCTGTGCGGAGCTGACCGACGCCTACCGCTTCCTGCGCGCCGTCGAGCACCGGGTGCAGATGCTGGCCGACGAGCAGACGCACAAGCTGCCCGAGGCGGACGCCGATCGCCGCCGCGTGGCCGCGCTCGCGGGCTACGACGCCCTGCGCGGCTTCGACGCCGCCATCACCCGCACGCTGAAGGGCGTCAACGCCCGCTACGGCCAGCTCTTCCCCTCGGAGGAGCCGCTGTCCTCGCGCTTTGGCAGCCTGGTGTTCACCGGGGTCGAGGACGACCCGGCGACCCTCGCCACCCTGACGCGCATGGGCTTTTCCAACCCGCACCGGGTGGCGGCCACCATCCGCGCCTGGCACCACGGCCACATCCCCGCGACCGCCACCGAACGCGGCCGGGAGCTGTTCACCCGGCTCGCCCCGCGATTGCTGGATGCGGCCCAGGCCACCGGCGCGCCGGATGCGGCCTTCAACCGGTTCGCCGACTTCTTCTCAGGGCTCTCGAGCGGGGTGCAGCTGCAGTCGCTGTTCCTGGCCCAGCCGAACCTCTTCCAGCTCATCGTCCAGGTGATGGCCTTCGCGCCGCGCCTGGCGGCCACCCTGGCGCGGCGGCCGGCGGCGATCGACGCCATGCTGGATGGCGGCTTCTTCCAGCCCATCGACATCGCCGAGGACGGGGCGGCCATGCGCGCGGCGGTGGCGCGGACGGAGAGCTTCGAGGACGCCATGGACGCCGTGCGTGTCGTCCACCGCGAGCAGGCTTTCCGGGTGGGCGTGCAGGTGATGAGCGGCGCCGCGAGCGCGGCGGTGGCGGGCAAGGCCTTCGCTGACCTGGCCGACCTGTGCATCGAGGCCCTGGCGGACGCGGCGCTCGCCGAGACCGAGCGGCTGGGCGGCGCCTTCGCGGGCGAGGTCGCCGTGGTGGCGCTGGGCAAGTGCGGCAGCCGCGAGATGAGCGCCCGCTCCGACCTCGACCTGATGACCCTTTATCGCAGCGCCGGTGACGGGGAGGGCTCGGCGCTGAAGGGCTGGGACGGGGTCACGTTCTACGGCCGCTTCACCCAGCGGCTGATCGCGGCGCTCTCCAGCCAGACCGGGCAGGGCGGCCTCTACGAGGTGGACATGCAGTTGCGCCCCTCCGGCACCAAGGGGCCGGTGGCGGTGAGCTTTCCGGCCTTCGAGGGCTATTACGCCGCGCCCGGCGACTCCGGGGCCGAGACCTGGGAGCTCCTGGCGCTGACCCGCGCCCGGGTGGTCTGGGCGACCAGCGCCGCCTTCGCGGCCGACGCGCAGGGCGCCATCGAAGCGGCGCTGCGCCGCCCGCGCGACCGGGCCCGGACCGCCCTCGACGTGCGCGAGATGCGTGAGCTGATGGCCCGCGAACGGCCGCCGAAGGGCGACTGGGACCTGAAGCTCGGCCCCGGCGGCCTGGTGGACATCGAGTTCGCCGCCCAGTTCCTGCAGCTGGCCCATGCCGCCGCCGACGGGCCGCTGGAGCCCAACACCGCGGCGGCTCTGGCGGCCCTGCGGGCGGCGAAGCTCGCACCTGAACGGCCGGTGGAGGAGCTGGAAGCCGCCTGGCGGCTGCAACAGGACCTGACCCAGCTCCTGAAAGTGGCGCTGGACGACGATTCCGACCCGAAGGCCGAGCCCGCCGCCTTCCGCGCCCTCCTGGCCCGGGCCGGCGAGGCGCGGGACTTCCGCCAGCTCACGGCGCGGCTGAAGGCGGCCCAGGCCTCGGCGCACAAGGCCTATGAGACGGTCACGGGCGGCTAGGCGCCGAGACTATCGGCCGGCGGCGGCCGCCTCCGCCTTGGACTTGGCCGCCGCGGCCCGTTCCTCGGCGCGCGCCCCGCCCAGCACATCGGCGAGGGCGTAGTTGCCTTCGTGGCAGGCGTATTCGAGCACTTGCCCTTTCAGCGGGTGCATCTCGTACTCGCCGCCCCAGGGCCGGTCCCATATCGTCGGGTCGGAGACGGTGAAGCTGTAGCGGATGCGGTCGCGGGCCACCCGCGTGAACCGCTCGGTGACCGTCAGGTCCTTCCACGACCCGTTGTAGGCCTGGGCCTGCGGGATGTGGTTGGTCTCGACCACCAGGGTGTCGCCGTCCCACCAGCCGATGGAGTCGCCGAACCAGGGGCGCACGTCGTCGGCGCGGTGCCTGGCGTTCAGCCGGATATGGCGCACGTCGTGCACCATCTCGACGTCGATGGCGATCTCGGTCGGACCTTGGACGATGAGGTAGTTGTTGTTGTACCAGCCGTTGGGGAACATCGGCGGGCCGGCGCTGCGGCCGAAGGACAGCACGCACCGCTCGCCGAGCGCCCGGTTCTCCGGGTTGTCGAAGGAGCCGGCCCGGCCGACCTCCGCGGCGCCCTGAGCGGCGAACTGGTCGAATTCGGCCGCCTGCCGTGCGGCCTTCAGCCCGGCCTCGGCGGAGCCGGCGTCCGGCGGCAGGGCCTGCCTGGATTTGCCCCTGGCCGGCGGGACCTGGCCGTCCTCGGTGGTGATCAGCGAGGTGCGCGCTTCGCCGCCGACCCGCATGACGCCCGCGCCGGTGTCGATCCAGGCGCGGTCATAGGCGCCCACGTTGTCCGAAGCGCCCGCGGCGGCGCTGAGATCGACCTTGGCGTTGCTGGCGGCGGTCTTGGCGGCGTCCGCGCCTTCCAGGATGGCGATCTCCTGCGGCGTCAGGACCTTGCGGGTTCCGTAGAGGACGGGGCGGACCTGCGGCGTCAGCGTCGCGTTCGACCAGGCGCCGCCGAGGTCGGGCTGACCGAAGCCGTTGCGGGGCGTCTTATAGCCAGCGTCCGCGGCAAGCCCGGCGGCGGGAAGGCCGCAGACGAGGGCTGCAAAGCCCGAAATCCATGCGCGTTTCACGGTGTGCCACCCTCGCGTCTTTGCGCCATGATCCGCCGTTCGCCGAACGGACGCAATCGGCGCCGCTACGGAAGGCTCCGCGGTCGCTGGCGCCTAGCGCCCGGTCGCCACCGCGGCCAGGGCCACGCTGGCCTGCAGCACGGGGAGCGAGAAGGTGGCGCTGGTGCCCTGGCCGGGGGCGCTGCGCAGGTCGAGCAGGCCACCGTGCATCTCCACCAGCGACTTGGTGAGCGCCAGGCCCAGGCCCGTGCCCTGCTGGGTCTTGGCGTGCTGGCTCTCGATCTGTTCGAAGGGCCGGGCCAGGCGGGCCAGGTCCTCGGGCGGGATGCCGATGCCGGTGTCCTGCACGCTGATCCGCACCCGCTCGCCCAGCGGATCCTCGCGGCGCTCGGCGCGCACGGTGACCATGCCGCCGCGCGGGGTGAACTTGATGGCGTTGGAGAGCAGGTTCAGCAGCACCTGCTTGATCGCCCGGTAGTCGGCCTCGACCTCCGGCAGGTCGGAGAAGTCCAGCCGCAGCGCCAAGCCCGCGGCCTCGGCGCGGTTGCGGACCAGGCGCAGCGCGTCCTCCGCCACGTCCTCCAGCGCCACCGGCTCGAAGCGCAGGTTCATCTTGCCGGCCTCGATCTTCGACATGTCGAGGATGTCGTTGATCAGCGCCAGCAGGTGCTGGCCCGAGTTGAGGATATCGCGGGCGTAGTCCTTGTAGCGCGGGTCGCCGACCGGGCCGTACATCTCGGCGACCATGATCTCGGAGAAGCCGTTGATGGCGTTCAGCGGGGTGCGCAGCTCGTGGCTCATGTTGGCCAGGAACTCGCTCTTGGCCTGGTTGGCGCCCTCGGCGCGGACCTTCTCGTTCTCATACTTGCGGGCCAGTTCCGAGAGCTGCTCCTGGCTGCGCTCCAGGTTGCCCACGGCGCGGCGCAGCTCCTCCTCGTTGACCCGGCGCGCCTCTTCCTGGGCTTTGAGCGCGGTGATGTCGGCGGCGGTGACGACGAGGCCGCCCTCGGCGGTGGGGCGTTCGGAGATCTGCACCCAGCGGCCGTCCACCAGTTCGGCCTCACGGACGCCCTTGCGCCCGCCCAGCGCCGGGAACTCCTGGCGCACGGCCAGCCGCGCCTGGGCGTCGACCTCCTCGCGCGCGACGCCAGGCTTCAGCACCTGCGGCTCCAGGCGGAAGAAGCTGCGGTAGTTCTTGTTGCACATCAGAAGCCGGCCCTGGCGGTCCCAGAGTACGAAGGCCTCCGACACGCTCTCGATGGCGTCGCGCAGGCGGGTCTCGGCGGCCTGGGCGCGGGCCTGGGCCAGGCGCTCCTCGGTGACGTCCAGCGCCACGCCGATGATCCGGGCGTAGCCGCCTTCGGGGCTCTTGCCGAAGCCCTGGCCGCGGGCGTCGATCCACACCGGCCGCCCGCCCGACAGGCTGGGCACGCGGAACGAGACGTCGAAGCCGCCGTAGACCGCGGCGGTGGACAGCGCCTCGCGCAGGCCGTCGCGGTGGCCCTCGGAGACCCGCTCCAGCACCTGCTGGCCGTCCACCACCCCGCCGCGCCAGCCAAACAGGGCGGCGGTGACGTCGGACATGAAGATGCGGTCCTCGGTGAGGTCCCATTCCCAGATGCCGCAGCGGGCGGCTTCCACGGCCAGGCGGAAGCGTTGCTCGCTGTCGCTGTAGGCGGCGTGGGCGCGCTCCACCCGGCGGGATTCCATCAGCAACAGGACGCCCAGCGCCAGCGCGACGGCCAGGGGTATGGCCAGGGAGGCGATCTGCTCGGCCACGCTCAGCGGCCCGTGCATCAGGCGCGCGAAGGCGACGCCGGTGTAGACGGCGAGCAACAGGAGGGCGGCCAGGATCGCCACCCGCGCGAACCGCTGGGTCGGTGGCCCGGCCGCCGCCTGGGCGGCGGAACGGGCCGCGGCGTCCGCCGGGGCTGCGCTTTCGTTGTCGCGCGCCGTCAAGGCTCGCCAACTCCCAAGTCTGGCTGGGCAAATCACCCCGATCGGGCCGGAGTCTACGCGCGAAGGGTAAACAGCGTCACCGCCATTCGCCGGATTCCAGCGGCGAATTGTCCCGCTTGTTGGTTAATCCGCCGGTCGGGGCGGTTCCTAGAGACGCACGACGATCCGCCGCCAAGCGAGGACCAGGCCGAGCAGCCAGCAGGCGAGCGTGTAGGCGATGGCGCAGAGCAGCGCGCCGACCGGGCCGGGGACGGCCGCCTGGAAGACGTTGACGCCGATCCAGTCGTAGACGCCGACGTCGGGGGCGACCTCGATGGTCTGCAGGGTCGTTACGAAGAGTTCCGAGAACAGGTAGATCACCAGCGGGTTCAGCCCGAACACCTGGAAGAAGCGGGTCACCGGGTTCGGCGTCCGGCCTTCCAGGACGGCAGCAAGGCCCGCCAGCAGGACGAGGTCGGTGCCGACGGTGAGCAGGACGAAGCTGCCGGTCCAGAGCTTCTTGGCGACGGGGAAGAATGGGCTCCAGGCCAGGGCGGCGACGGTCAGGGCGACGCCAACCAAGGCCATGCGGATCAGGGCCGGTCGACCGGCCGATGTCCTGAGGTATCGCGCCGCCAGATAGCCCCCGATCACGTTGACGCTCGCCGGCAGGGTCCCGAGAAGGCCCTCCGGGTCGAAGCCGCCGTCGCGCCGATAGAGGTGGCGCGGGCCGAGTACGAGGAGGTCGAGGCGGGTCCCGGCGTTGCCGAGCTTGGAGAACGGATCGGCGGGGTCGAAGGCGACGAGGACGCTCCAGTAGGCCAGAAGGATCAGTGCGCTCAAGGCGGCCAGCCAGCGGGGCGAGAGGTAGCGCACCGCGAAGGCGGCCAGGGCGTAGCAGAGCGCGATCCGCTGCAGGACGCCCATCACCCGGGTGTCGGCGAAGGGGTTGAGCGCCCAGCCGCCGTCCACGCGGTGGATGAAGGGGTACCAGTACATCAGGAAGCCAAGCAGGAAGATCAGCGCCGCCCGCCGCAGGACTTTCAGCGCAAAGGCGCCGGCGGTCGGCCGCTCGGCGAAGGCGAAGGCCATCGAACAGCCCACCGCGAACAGGAAGGACGGGAAGACCCAGTCCGCGCCGGTGAAGCCGAACCACTTGGCGTGGACCAGCCACGGGAAGGGATGCGCGCCCGGCCCCGGCGTGTTGACGACGATCATCAGGGCGACGGCGAGCCCGCGGAACACGTCCAGCGACAGGAAGCGGGCGGCGGGCTTGTCCATCGTGGGGCCTTAGGGCTGGCCGAGGCGGGCGAGGAGAGCCCGCGCTGCGCTCACCGGATCGGCGGGACGCTGGCGGACGTAAGCCGTGTCGCGCTCGATCCAGTCTTGCTCCCAGGCGCCGATGGCGCGCTCCGCGGCGGGTTCGTCGAAGGCGCCGGCGCCGGCGGCGCGCAGGGCGTCCAGGAGCCGGGTCCAGCGGGGCAGGTAGTAGTCGCGGTAGAGGCCCTGCCACACCTTCGACGCGTAGTCGGAAAGCCCGCCGTCGCCGCCCCAGACCGTCACCTGGGCCTTGGCGTTGAGGACATAGGCACGGGCGTCGACCGGGTCGTCGGCATAGGCGCGGGCCGCGTCGATCCAGGTCGAGAGCGTGTCGGGTTGCGCGCCCAGCAGCCCATCCAGCGCCACGGCCAGGTCTTCGACCCCGCGCCGCGCCCGGTCGCCGGCCGCGAGGTCGCCGCGGCGATAGGCGGCGACGGCGGCCTGCAGCCGGACGTCGATCTCCTCGCTGACCAGGTGGCCTGTGAAATCGACCAGGTCGTGGACGAACAGCGGCTCGCCGGCGAAGGCCGGGGCCAGCCGCGCCAGCTCGCCCACGGCGGTCGCCAGCTTGGCGCGGTCGCCGGGCGGGCCCGGGAACTCGACGATGGTCGCCGTCGGCCGCTTGCAGAAGAGGCAGGCGCCGGCTCGGCCATTCCACCAGCGCGGCGTCCAGTAGCGGGTCGTGTAGGCGGCCTCGACCAGCTGCCGAAGCGCCGCGTCTAGCTCGGGCGTCGTGCGGCCATAGCGGGACCTCGCGTAGCCCGAGAGCCACGCGTCCAGCGACGCGCCGCCGGCGCCCCAGGCCAGGTCGTAGGCCTCCTCATAGACGATGGAGTTGTTGTCGAGGCCTTCCGGGAACAGGCCGAAGCCGCTCAGCCGCCCGGCCTGTGGGTCGGCGAGCACCGCCGCCACGTCGCGCCGGTAGCCGCCAAGGTCGCCATAGACCGGATTGCTGGCGCCGTAATTGTGCACATAGCCGAACACCCACGGCTTGCCGGCAAAGGCGCGGGCGCGGCGCCAGACGTCCGGATAGCGGTCGTTGCCGATGTCGAGCACCATCACCCCGCCCTCGGGGACCTGACTGAAGAAGGCGGCGATGGCGGCCTCATCCCAGAACTGTGGGTCGGCGCCGAACAGCCAGCCCTGCATCACCCAGACCGCGTCGGGCCGCGCCTTCTTGAAGGCCGCGTGGATGGCCTGGCCGTAGGCGGCGAGGCGCCGGGCCTTCAGGGCGGGGTCGATGGGAGCCGCGGCCGCGGCCTTGCTGGCCCCGCCATCGCCGAAGCCGGCGTTGCCGCCGCCCCCCTTGTCTTGAGAGAATGGCCCGTCGTCGGCGACCGGCGGGCGCATCTCGTTGAAGGAGTCGGCCAGGTAGTAGGTCCCGGGCCCGTAGGTCCGCGTGTAGAGGTCGAGGAACCGCGCGGAGAGCCGGGGGAACAGCGGGTCGCCGGGATCCAGCCAGTAGGTCTCGTGGAAGCCGCCGCCGGCCGGCATCTTGTAGATGCGGGCGTCCTTGTGCTTCAGGGCGAAGGCCTTGGGAACATAGCCGCCGAAGGCCGGCAAGATCGGGCTCATGCCGAGCGCGTGCATGGCGGCCAGGATCTGGCGCTGCAGGTCGCGTTTCTTGTCGATCCAGGCGGCGGGCAAGGGCGCGCGGTAGCCCTCGATGTTGCCCATCCGCTGCCAGGGCGTGAAGGCGGGGCCGGAGAAGTATCCGGCCAGTTCGGCCTCGGTCAGGCCCTCCTCGCGCCACAGCGCCCGCCAGACGAACTCCTGGCCTTCGAGGGCCAGCGGCATGTCGATCCCGTGCACCGCCATCCAGTCGATCTCGCGGCGCCAGCGCGGCCAGTCCCACCAGGGCGTCGTGTAGCCATAGGTGCAGGGGTTCAGGTAGACGCGGTGGGCGAAGGGGCTCTCGACGCGGCCGCTTTTCCCATCCGGCCAGTGGGCGGGCAGGGCGGCGCGGTCGCCTTCCCAGCTGACATGGGCCGCGCCCATCTGGCGCATCCAGGCGTAGGCGCCGCGCGCCAGGGCGACGCCGGAATCGCCTTTGACGGCGAGCGTCCCGCTCCGGGCCTCGGCGTCGTACCAGGGCCGCGGACCGGCGGTGCCGAGCGCCAGGGCGACGCGCCCGCCGGCGGGACCGAAGAGGCGCGTCAGGACCGCCTTGGCCGCGGCGGTGTCCGCGGGCCGAGCCGCCCAGGCAGGTGCGGCCGCGGCGGCCGCCGAGACCGCCAGGGCCTGCGCGATCGCCTCACGGCGCGAAACGGATTGCGGCATAGGTTCGGACTCACCCCCACTCAGATGTGCAAGGTGCGCCGATCGCGATCGAGGTCAAACCGGTGGCGCGGCGCCTGCGAGGGAGGGAAAGGGCATGGCCAAGCTCGTTTTCGGATTGCAGCAGTCGCTGGACGGCTACGTCGACCACATGCAGCTGGGGCCGCCAGGCCCCGAACTTTCCCGTCACTTCCTGGAGCACGTGCGCGAGCTGGCCGGCTGCGTGTACGGTCGCCGCATCTATGAGATCATGCGTTACTGGGATGAAGACCAGCCCGACTGGGACGCGGCGGATCGCGACTTCGCGGCGGCGTGGCGAAGCAAGCCGAAGTGGGTCGTATCGCGCTCGTTGAAGTCCGTCGGCCCCAACGCCACGCTGATCCAGGATGACCTCGGGACCGCGCTGGGCGAGCTTAAGGCTCGGCTCGCCGGGGAGATCGACGTCGCTGGGCCGGACTTGGCGCGAAGCCTGACCGACCTCGGCCTCATCGACGAGTATCGGCTCTACTTCCGCCCCTTGGTGCTCGGCCACGGCGCGCCGTTTTTCGCCGGGCCCCGGCCGCCCCTCCGCCTCGTGGCCAGCGATCTGATCGGTGAGGACACGATCCGGTTGACGTACGTTCCGGCTTGATCGCCCCGGTGGACCGCGCTGACACGTCATCTCCGCTAAGGGTCGTCAGTCGACATCGATGCAACCGTCGGAAGCGGACCTCGGAAGGCCTCGGCAAGGTGCGATTTGCGGAACGGGGCGAATGTCCGGTGTTGGCGCTTCGTCGCGCGGGATTTTTCTGGCCAGGCGCCGGTGCGATGAGTAACCCGGTCGCATGATCGAACCTCATCCGTCCGGCGGCTACATTCTGGATGAGCTTGCCGTCGGCATGACCGCCGAAAAGCGCGTCACGGTCACCTCGGAGCGCATCGATCACTTCGCGGAAGCCTCGGACGATTTCAATCCGTTGCACATGGACGAGGCGTTCGCGTCCAAGACGGCCTATCGCGGCCGGATAGCTCACGGTCTGCTGTCGGCGTCGTTCGGCTCCGCGGTCGTCGGCACCATTCTACCCGGTGCGGGCGCAATCTACCTTGGCCAGACCCTCAGCTTCCACAGGCCGGTCCGGATCGGCGACGTCGTGGTCGCCCGCGTGACGGTGGCCACGATCGACGAGGCCGCCGCCCGGGTCGTCCTCAGGTGCGAAGGCTTTGTGGACGGCGAACTCATCATGGATGGCGACGCGACCGTGCGCGTCCCGCGTCGCCGGCGCGTTTCGAAGGCGCCCGAGCCGAACGGCTAGCGCCGGGAGGGACCTGAGACCCCCGCGCTATTCCTCGGCCAGGGACCGGCTGACCAGCTCGAAGACGTTCTTGGAGAGGTCGGGGTGCTTCAGGATGCGCTCCAGCTCCGCCTTCATCAGCCGGCCGAGCTCGGGCTTATAGCGCCGCCAGCCGCCGAGCGGCTCGACCAGCCGCGCCGCGGTCATCGGGTTGAAGCCGTCGGTGGCCAGGATCTGGTCGGCCAGGAAGCGGTAGCCGGCGCCGCTGGGATCGTGGAAGCGCACCGGGTTGAAGCTGGCGAAGGTCGCGACCAGGGCCCGCAGGCGGTTGGGGTTCTTGGCCTCGAAGGCCGGATGGGCGGTCAGGCCCATGACCCGGCCCAGCGCGCCCTCGTCCGGGTCGCGCGCCTGCAGGGCGAACCATTTGTCGATGACCAGGGGCTCGGCCTTCCACTGCTCGTAGAAGTCGCTGAGCGCGCGTTCGTAGAGGTCTCCGCCGATCAGGCTGAGCGCGGCCAGGCCGCCCACCGCGTCGGTCATGTTGGCGGCGGCCTCGTAGTGACCGAAGGCCAGCTCGCCGATTTCCGAGCGCGGGTTGGCGGCCATCAGGTCGAGGGCGGCGTTGCGCAGGGCGCGGCGGCCGGCTCCGGCGGCGTCGGGGGAGAACTCGCCGACCTCCTGCAGGCCGGCGTGCAGCCGCTTCAGCTCGTCGGCCAGGTGCAGGGCCAGCCGCAGGCGCAGGGCCTGGCGCGCCTCGTGGATCGCCGCCGGGTCGGCCGGGGTCATGGCGAGCGCCAGGTCGGGCTCCGACGGCAGCATGAGCAGCAGCGCCTTGAACGCCGGGTCGGCGGCCTGGTCGGCCAGGGCGCGGCCGACCGCCTCGGCGTAGCGTTCCTCGCCCACCTCGTCGGCCATGCCGGTGGCGCGCGCCAGGATCAGCGCCCGGGCCAGCTCCTGGCCGGCCTCCCAGCGGTTGAACAGGTCCGGGTCGCCGGCCAGCAGGACGTAGCGGTCGCGGGACTCGGCGTTGGAAGTGAGCTTCACCGGGGCGGAGAAGCCGCGCAGGGCGGAGACCACCGGGCGCTCGTCGACGCCGGTCAGCACGACCGTGGTCTTCGCGCCATCGAGCACGACGACGGTCTCGTCCACCGCTTGGCCGTCGCGGACGAAGGCCTGGGTGCGGCCGTCGCCGTCCAGGAGGCCGATGGTCACCGGGATCGGCAGGGCGCCCTTGACCGGCTGGCCGGGCGTCGGCGCAGTCTCCTGGACGATCTCGAGCGCCAGCTCCCGGCGCTCGGCGTCATAGTGGCTGGTCAGGGTCACCTTCGGCGTGCCGGCCTGCTCGTACCAGGCGAAGAACGGCCCAAGGTCCTGGCCGGAGACGTCGGCGAAGCAGCGGATGAACGCCTCGACCGTGGTGGCGTGGCCGTCCCAGCGTTCGAAGTAGAGGTCCATGCCTTTGCGGAAAGCGTCGGGCCCGATCAGGGTCTTCAGCATCCGGATCACTTCCGCGCCCTTCTCGTAGATGGTCGCGGTGTAGAAGTTGTCGATCTTCATGTAACTGGACGGTCGCACGGGGTGGGCGAGCGGGCCCTGGTCCTCGGCGAATTGGCGGGCGCGCAGGGCTTTCACGTCCTTGATCCGCTGCACGGCGTGGCCGCGCTGGTCGGCGGAGAAGCTCTGGTCCCGGAAGACCGTCAGGCCCTCCTTCAGGCACAGCTGGAACCAGTCGCGGCAGGTCACCCGGTCGCCGGTCCAGTTGTGGAAGTACTCGTGGGCCACCACGCTCTCGATGCGCTCGAAGTCGAGGTCGGTGGCGGTGGCGGGGTCGGCCAGCAGCAGCGAGGCGTTGAAGATGTTCAGCCCCTTGTTCTCCATCGCCCCGAAGTTGAAGTCGCGCACGGCGACGATCATGAAGAGGTCGAGGTCGTACTCCAGGCCGAAGGTGTCCTCGTCCCACTTCATCGAGCGCTTCAGGGCGTCCATGGCGTAGGCGGCGCGCGGCGCCATGCCGGGGTCGACATAGATGCGCAGGTCGACGGTGCGCCCGCTCGAGGTGACGCGGCTGTCCTCCAGCACGTCCAGCTCGCCGGCGACCAGGGCGAACAGGTAGCAGGGCTTGGGGAAGGGATCGTTCCAGACGGCGTAGCGGCGCCCGCCCGGCAGGTCGCCGCTCTCCATCAGGTTGCCGTTGGACAGGAGGCGCTCGAAGCCCTTGTCCGCCTCGATGCGGACGGTAAAACGCGAGAGCACGTCCGGCCGGTCCGGCCAGAAGGTGATCTTGCGGAAGCCCTCGGCCTCGCACTGGGTGCAGAAGCGGCCGCCGGACATGTAGAGGCCGTCCAGCGCCTTGTTGGCCTGCGGGTCGATCTCGACCTCGGTCGTAAGCGTGAAGGCGTCGGGGGCATCGGGAATGATCAGGAATTCGCCGTCGATGGTCCGTTCGCCCTCGGCCAGCGCCCGGCCGTCGATGGCCATGGAGATCGGCTTCAGCCGTTCGCCGTTGAACTTCAGCGGCTCGTTGTGGTCGCCGTTGCGGCGGACCTTGAGGCTGGCCTTGACGCGGGTCGCGCTGGGTTGGAGGTCGAAGGCCAGGCTGACCTCCTCCACGAGGAAGGCGGGCGGGCGATAGTCGGCGAGCTTGATCGCCTGGGGCGTGTCGGTGCGCATGGCTGGCATCTAGGCCCGCGCCTGCGGCGGCGCCAAGGCGATC
Source organism: Phenylobacterium sp. (assembly GCF_004799515.1). Lineage (GTDB taxonomy): Bacteria > Pseudomonadota > Alphaproteobacteria > Caulobacterales > Caulobacteraceae > Phenylobacterium. The sequence continues at coordinate 61,487 of NZ_SSMX01000041.1, forward strand.
CCGCCGATCCCGGCCGCTTTCGTCTTCACGGCTTCGGGCAGGGGTACTCTTCCCAGCGGCCGTTCTGCTCGCGCACCAGCATGTAGCACTCCAGACCATCAGCCTGCGCCTCGGCGCTGAGGGTGCGCGCCATGTCCATGGCGTGCATGCGGTAGGCGTAGGCGCCCACCTCCGTGGTGTTGCGCAGCACCACCCATTTGTTGTCCCGCCAGGCCACGATGATCTGCATGGCGGTCGGCTTCTCGACGTCCATGGGGCTGGCAACAAGCCAGGGGATGTCGTTGTTCCGGCGGCTTTTTTTTGCGAGAGGTCAGGTAGGCGACAGACGGCGGCGTCGAAGCCCTTACAACGGTAACGCTGCCGGGGGGCCAGTCGTCTTGAAGTCCTATCGTATCTACATTGTCGGCGCCGACGGGCGGCTGCAGCTCGGGCAGGCCTTCGAGGCGGCGGATGACGTGGCCGCGGTGGCGCGCACCTTGGAGCTGGCGGTTAGAGGTCAGGGCGCCGAACTCTGGGAGGGCGGTCGGATCGTCGGCCGCGTCTCCGCAGCCGGCGCATTCGCCGCTGGTGCGGACTAAGTCCTGCTGACGCGAGGTCATGCTTTTCACCCCCGGCGCGGGGCGTATGTTGACGTGCGAGGAAACCTCAAGGCCGGGCCAACCGGTGGGATGGCGCACATGAACTTCGACTTCTCCGACGACCAGAAATTCCTCAAGGGCGAGGCGCGCAAGTTCCTGGAGGCGCATTGCCCGCCGGCCCGGGCGCGCGGGGTCATCGACGACGACGCCAAGGCCTATGACGCCGACCTCTGGACGGCGGTGGCCGCCCAGGGCTGGCTGGGGGCGGCGATCCCGGAGGAACATGGCGGCCTCGGCCTCGGCCACCTGGAACTCTGCGTCATCGCCGAGGAACTGGGCCGCGCCGCCGCGCCGATCCCCTTCGCCTCGACGGTCTACTTCCTGGCCGAGGCGGTGATGCTGGCCGGCGATGCCGAGCAGAAGGCCGAGCTCCTGCCGAAGATCGCCGCCGGCGCGCTGATCGGCGCACTCGCCACCTCCGAACGCCCCGGCCCGGTCAGCGCCGCGGCCCTGAAGGCTACGGTGACCGACGGCCGGCTGAGCGGGATCAAGATCCCCGTCACCGACGGCGACATCGCCAACCTGGGCCTGGTGCTGGCCAAGGAGAACGGCAAGCCTGGCCTGTTCCTCGTCCAGTTGGACGGCGAGGGCGTCACCCGCGAGGCGGTCGGAACGCTGGATCCGGCGCGCGATGCGGCGAAGCTCACGTTCAAGGACGCGCCGGCGCGCCGCCTGGGTGAGGCGGGCGTAGGCATGGAGCTCTTGGAGCAGGTGCTGGACCGCGCCGCGATCCTGATCGCCTTCGAACAGTGCGGCGGCGCCGACAGGTGCCTGGAGATGGCCAAGGCCTATGCGCTGGAGCGCTACGCCTTCGGCCGGACGATCGCCTCCTACCAGGCGATCAAGCACAAGCTGGCGGACATCTACATCAAGAACGAACTGGCCCGCTCGAACGCGTACTATGGCGCTTGGGCGCTCAACACCGGGGCGGCGGAGACGCCGCTGGCGGCCAGCGCCGCGCGGATCGCCGCCAGCGAGGCCTTCTGGTTCGCCGCCAAGGAGAACATCCAGACCCACGGCGGCATCGGCTTCACCTGGGAGATGGACTGCCACCTCTACTACCGCCGCTCGCGCCAGCTGGCCCTCGTCGCCGGCGCGCCCAGGGTCTGGAAGGAGCGGCTGGTGAGCCATCTCGAACGGCGCAACGCGGCCTGAGGAGCGGGATCATGGACTTCAACGACACCCCGGAAGAAGCCGTCTACCGAACCCAGGTGAAGGCCTGGCTCGAGGCCAACGCTCCCAAGCGCTACGAGGGCGGCGACGTCGAGGAAGGCGGAGCGGAAGGCTCCTTGGGCATGGCCGCCGCCCGGGCCTGGCAGGCCAAGAAGGCCGCCGCCGGATACGCCCAGATCACCTGGCCCAAGGACTGGGGCGGGGCTGGCGGCACGCCGATCCAGCAGGTGATCTTCAACCAGGAAGAAGCCAACTATCCGGTGCCGGGCAACCCGTTCCAGATCGGGCTCGGCATGTGCGTGCCGACCGTGGCGACCTTCGCCGACCAGGCCACCAAGGACCGCTTCGTGGGTCCGGCCCTGCGCGGCGAAGAGATCTGGTGCCAACTGTTCTCCGAGCCCTCCGGCGGCTCCGACGTGGCGGCGGCGCGGACCAAGGCGGTGCGCGCGGACGACAGCTCCGGCGACTGGATCATCTCGGGCCAGAAGGTGTGGACGACGGGGGCGCAGTTCTCCGACTTCGGCATCGTGGTGACCCGCACCAACCCCGACGCGCCCAAGCACAAGGGCCTGACCATGTTCTGGGTCGACATGCATGACCCGGGCATCGAGGTGAAACCGATCCACCAGATGAGCGGCGGCTCCGGCTTCAACGAGGTATTCTTCACCGATGTGCGGGTGAAGGACAGCCAGCGGGTGGGCGCGGTCGACGACGGCTGGCGGGTCAGCCTGGTCACCCTGATGAACGAGCGCCTGGCGGTGGGCGGGCCGAGCGGGACCGGCTGGGCGCAGTTCCTGGAGACGGCCCGCAGCGTGCCCGGCCTCGACGGCGCTCCGGCGATCCAGGACCGGGCGCTGCGCGAGAAGCTGGCCGACTGGTACGTGGCCACCGAAGGCCTGAAGCACACCCGCAACCGCACCATGACCGCCCTGTCGCGCGGTCAGACGCCGGGGCCGGAAAGCTCCATCGGCAAGGTGGTCACCGCGCTGCAGATGCAGGACCTGGCCAACACCGCCGTGGAGATGCTGGACCAGTACGGGATCATCAACGATCCGGAGCTCGCGCCCCTGCACGCGGCCTTCCAGGGCTCGCTGATGTTCGCGCCGGGGCTGCGGATCGCCGGCGGCACCGACGAGATCCTCAAGAACATCATCGCCGAGCGGGTCCTGGGCCTGCCCGGAGACATCCGCGTGGACAAGGACGTGGCGTTCAAGGACTTGCCGACGGGGCGGTGACATCAGTTTTGAATGTCGGGAAACCGACGTTCGCGGATCAAAGTTTCCCTTTTTAGGCGAGCACGATTGCTTACGGTGTAATCTTTTCTTAAGGATACCGCAAAGCTTCCTCGGACTGCTCCGTATGGGGCGGCAGCAGCCGGTTCGGAAGGTCGCACCAGCGTTTGTTTGGGGGTTCATCACGTGAAGACCAAGGGTATCACCGGCCTTAAGGCCGCGCTTGTTGCGGCCGCCAGCTTGACCGCGATGGGCCTTGCGACCCACGCCTCGGCCGACCAGACGATCTACCTGCAGAACCTGTCGATGAACGAGAACTACGAGGCCAGCATTGCGGGCTTCGGCGCGGCCTATTCCAACATCATGACGTTCGCGGTCAGCACGACGCCGAACGGCCCGACCACCAACATTTCCGGCTTCTGCGTGGACATCTTCCACGAGATCACCACCGGTGCGCTGCCGAACTACGCCTACAACTCGACGTTCGGCAACACGACCAACGCCCTGACCCACAACTTCGACTATGAGCCGCCGACCTATCCGGCCTCCGACCCGCTGGGCAAGGACACGAAGCTCTCCACCACTCAGATCAAGGCGATCACCGATCTGGTGGACACCGGCTGGATCCTCAACGAGGAGGCCGCGCCCGACGCGGCGCTGCAGGACGCCGCCATCCAGGCTGCGATCTGGGAGATCGAGAACCCGGGCGCCGTCAGCCTGATCGACACCGGCCGCTCGGACTTCGGCGCCTACGAGGCCGCGTACGCCAGCTACGTCGCCGGCACCTACACGGACCTCACCACCTCCAGCGACCTGATCTACATGATCACCGACGAGAACAGCGATCCGGCGCACCAGTCCTTCGCCATCGGCTGGCCGAACGCCGTGCCGGAACCGGCGACCTGGGCCCTGATGCTCACCGGCTTCTTCGGCGTGGGCGGCATGCTCCGCCGCCGCCAAGCCGCCGCCGCGGCCTGAGCCGGGCGACCACAAGCCTGAAACGATCGAGGGGCGCTCTTCGGAGCGCCCCTTTTTCGTTGGCGTGACCAAACATCCGCTTTCCCAGGGAAGGCGGGATTAGATTCGAGTCAGGCGCTGAGCCGCATGGGCGCGCGGCGCGGGCTGCGGCTCAGGAGCTGGGTGTAGAGCCGGGTCAGGCCCTCGAAGGTGTGGTCCCAGCTGTGCCGCGTCTCGGCGCGCCGGCGCGCGGCGAGCTTGAGCGCGTCCAGGTCGCGGGCGAACAGGGCCTCCACCGCCTCGGCCAGGTTGGCCGGATCGACGCCATGGGCTAGCTGGCCCACCGTCTCGTCCAGCAGCTCGCCGACGCCGCCCTTGTTGGGGCCGACCACCGGCAGGCCGGCGGCCATGGCCTCCAGCACGACCAGGCCGAAGATCTCGTTCTCGTTGGCATGCAGGAAGGCGTCGCAGCTGGCGATCACCCCGGCCAGCCGCTCGGGCGCGCGCTCGAAGCCGATGCAGGCCACGCGGCTGTCGTACTTGGCGCCCTGGCCGGCGCCGATCAGCACCAGCCGGTAGGGGTCGCCCAGCATCTCCACCGCCGCCACCATGGAATCGATGTTCTTCTCCCGCGCAGGGCGGCCGGCGAAGACCAGTAGGCGGGAGTCGTTGGGGAAGCCCAGGCGCTTCAGGAGAGCGCCACGGTCGCCGCGGCTGGGATGGAACAGGTCCAGGTCGACGCCCAACGGATGGACGCTGACCCGGTCGACGCCGGCGTCGGCCAGGCGGCTGGCGGTATGGCGGCTGGGCGCCACGACATGGTCGAAGCGCCGGTAGGCTTGGGCCCAGAAGTTGAAGGTCGGCTGCTCGGCCCAGTCGCCGAGATGCAGGGCCGCGAGCGTCGGGGCGTCGGTGTGGCAGACGCCCACCACCGGCACGCCCAGGGCCTCGCCCGCGTCCATGGCCGCGTGGCCGGGCACGAAGACGTCGCCGGCCTCGATGATGTCCGGCTCCAGGAGCTGCAGCACCGCCGACCATTTGTTCGGGCTGGCCGGCATGCGGTAGCCGTCGCCGAACGGCAGCTTGGCGGCGCCGACCGTATAGAGCCCCGGCCCGTCGGCGCGGGTGGCCGCGCCCGGCACCACCAGGGTGTGGCGGATGTCCGGCCGCCGGGTTTCCAGCCAGCCGCGCTTGGCTGTCAGGTAACGCTTCACCCCGCCGGACCGCGGCGCGTACATCATGGTGGTGTCGATCAGGTGGAAGCCCTGCGCCGGATCGTCGAACCCGGCGACCGGGCGTTCGATCCGGCCCGTGCGCGGGCGAGGCAGCACTCCGAGCTTACCGGCGGAGACATCGACCAATCGTCCGGCCCTTCTTTCCTCGAACCCCATCGCGCTCCCCCGCGCCGCGGCAACGGACAGCCTAGCCGTTCGATCCCGCCCGACCTTGCCTAGACTAGCGCGGTTAGCGGATTTTTTCCAAAGCCTGGCCAGCGGACCCCGCCTTTCCTTCATGCTGAAGCTGCACGTTCAAATTGGGGCGGACGCCCGACTCGGCAAGGTCTCAGCGTGGATCGTACGCCTTGGCGAACTCAGGACGAGCGCCAATGTTCGGCAGGAACAGGGGGTCGATACGCGCGTGGGTCGCCTGTTCGAAAGCGTAGCCGAAGGCCAGCAGCTTGGCGTCCGACCAGGCCGGACCGATCAGCGACAGATTCACCGGCAGGCCGGAGACATTGCCCATCGGCACAGTCAGGTGCGGATAGCCCGAAACCGCCGGCAGGGTGGAATAGGAGCCCAGGCTGCGGCTGCCGTCGATCGGGTCGACGATGGAGGCGGGCCCGGTTGACGGCCCCACCAGCACCTCGACGTCATTGTCGTGCAGCATGTGATCGAGGGCCTCGCGCGACAGGCGCCGGGCGGTGTCGCGGCGCTGGATGTAGTTGGCGTTGGTGATCGGCGGGGCGTTGATCGATTCCTCGAAGATCTCCTGGCCGAACAACGGCGTCTCTCGGGACTCCTTGTTGTTGAAGGCCACCAGGGCCTCCATGGAGCGCGCGGTGACCTTGGGCGCGGTGGTCAGCAGGTAGCTGTTGAGCGCCGCCTTGAACTCGACCCGCAGCGCCTCGCCCTCGTTGGTGGAGATGGCGCTCATGTCGGCGTCGGCCGGGGTCTTGACCTCCACCAGGATCGCGCCGGCCTTGCGAAGGGCGACCAGCGCATCCTCGAACACCGCGTCGGTCTGCGGCGAACGGCCGGCGGTCATGCGCAACACGCCCACGCGCACGCCCTTCAGGGCGTCGGGGCGCAGGCCGGCCAGGTAGTCGGCCTTGCGCAGGTCGGCCTCCTTGGTCCAGGCGTCGGCGGGGTCGGACCCGGCCATGGCGGTCAGCATGGCGGCGGTGTCGCGCACGGTGCGCGCCATGGGCCCGGGCGTGTCCTGCTCCGGCGAGATCGGCACCACGAAGGTGCGCGAGACCAGGCCCAGCGTCGGCTTAAGGCCCACGACCCCATTGATCGCCGAGGGGCAGGTGACCGAGCCATCGGTCTCGGTGCCCACCGCCAGCGTCACCAGTCCGGCGGAGACCGCCACGGCGGAGCCCGCGCTGGAGCCGCAGGCGGTGCGGTCCAGCGAATAGGGGTTGCGAACCAGGCCGGCGACCCCGGTCCAGCCGCTGATCGAATGGGTGGATCGGAAGTTGGCCCACTCCGACAGGTTGGCCTTGCCCAGGACCACCGCGCCGGCGTCGGTCAGCCGCTTGACGAGGACCGCGTCGCGGCCGGTGACGTTGTCGATCAGGGCGAGGGAGCCGGCGGTGGTGGCCGTGCCGTCGGCGCTCTCGATATTGTCCTTCAGCAGCACCGGCAGGCCGTGCAGGGGGCCGCGCACGTGGCCGGCCTTGCGCTCGCCGTCCATCCGGCGCGCGTCGGCCAGCGCGTGCGGGTTGAGCGCGATGACGCTGTTCAGCTTCGGGCCTTTGCGGTCGAGCTCGGCGATGCGGCCGAGGTAGGCCTGCACCAGGGCCTCGGAGGTCAGCGTCCCGGCCTGCATGGCCGCTTCCTGATCGGCGCCCGAGGCGAAGGGGCTCAACGCGCTCGGGCCTGGGGCGGCCGGAGTCTGCGCGACCGCCGCGCCCGCGACAAAAACGGCGGCGGCGAGAGCGGCCGCGAAGGTCTGTGGCTTGAGCATGACGTTCCCCGAATCCCGAGCCTCTATGAGAAACGAGGCCCGATGGAAACGCCAGTTGGCGAATTGTCCCCCTTTTTGTGTCCTTCTCCCGCCGGGAGAAGGTGTCGGCGTCGCCGACGGATGAGGGCGTCTTGCGCTTATGCAAAAGGCCGGAGTCGGGACCTGCCCTGGGGGCGGTCCCTCGTCCGGCCTGCTGCGCAGTCCACCTTCTCCCGGGCGGGAGAGTGGTTGGCGCTGCTACTTCTTCAGCGCTTGACGGGCGGCGTCCTTCAGGTTGCCGACGCCCTTCTGCACCTTGCCGGCGACCCGCTCGGAGGCGCCTTCGGCGGCCAGGCGGTCGTTGCCCGTGGCCTTGCCGATACCTTCTTTCACCGAGCCCTTGGCGTCCTTGGCGGCGCCCTTGATCTGATCCTTGTGCATGGGAGCACTCCTGGTCTGAGTTTCAGCAGGGCCCGCGGCCCCGTCGGCTCCCAGTACGCAGAAGCGCAGCCTTGGGTTCCTCGTCCCGCGCCTTTGCGAGGAGGAAGCCGGTGGCGCGATTGCGCCGGAGCCTTGGGGCCGCTATCTGCGGGGCCAACTCCCAGTCATTCCAACCAGCGGTGCGGACGCCCCCATGGCGCAGCAATACATTTATCAGATGCAGGGCCTGACCAAGGCCTTCCCCGGCGCCCCGAAGAAGACCTTCTCGGACATCTGGCTGTCGTTCTACCCGGACGCCAAGATCGGCGTGGTCGGCGTCAACGGCTCCGGCAAGTCGACGCTGCTGAAGATCATGGCCGGCCTCGACAAGGACTTCCAGGGCGAGGCCTTCGCCGCCGAGGGCGTGAAGCGCGGCTATCTGGAGCAGGAGCCCAAGCTCGACGACCAGCTCGACGTCTGGGCCAACGTCATCGCCTGGTGCGAGGAGAAGAAGCTCTTCGACGCGTACAACGCCATCGCCGCCAAGCTGGGCGAGGAGTACACCGACGAGCTGATGGAAGAGATGACCGCGCTCCAGGAAAAGCTGGACGCCGGCGACCTCTGGGACATCGACAGCCGCATCGAAATGGCCATGGGCGCCCTGCGCTGCCCGCCCAACGACTGGCCGGTGGACAAACTGTCGGGCGGTGAGCGCCGCCGGGTGGCGCTGGCCCGCCTGCTGCTCTCCAAGCCCGACATGATGCTGCTGGACGAGCCCACCAACCACCTGGACGCCGAGAGCGTGGCCTGGCTGCAGCACCACCTGGAGGACTTCCCGGGCTGCGTGATCCTGGTGACCCACGACCGCTACTTCCTGGACCAGGTGACCAAGTGGACCCTGGAGCTCGACCGCGGCAAGGGCCTGCCCTACGAGGGCAACTATTCCGCCTGGCTGGAGCAGAAGACCAAGCGGATCGCGCAGGAAGAACGCGAAGAGGCCGGGAAGAAGCGGGCGATCGACCGGGAGCTGGCCTGGGTGCGCTCCTCGCCGAGCGCCCGGCGCACCAAGTCCAAGGCGCGCCTCGCCGCCTTCCACGACCTGCAGAACGAGGCTGAGAACGCCAAGCAGACCTTTGCCCAGATCCAGATCCCGCCGGGTCCGCGTCTGGGCCAGATGGTCATCGAGGTGAACGGCGTCGAGAAGGCCTATGGCGACAAGCTGTTGTTCAAGGACCTGACCTTCAAGCTGCCGCCGGGCGGCATCGTGGGGGTGATCGGGCCGAACGGGGCCGGCAAGTCGACGCTGTTCAAGATCATCACCGGGCAGGAGACGCCGGACGAGGGCTCCATCCGCCTGGGCGAGACGGTGAAGCTGGCCTACGTCGACCAGAGCCGCGACAACCTCGACCCCAACAAGAACGTCTGGGAAGAGATCTCCGGCGGACTGGACGTGATGAAGGTCGGCGGCCGCGAAATCCCCAGCCGCGCCTATGTCGGCTCGTTCAACTTCAAGGGCGCCGACCAGCAGAAGAAGGTGGGCCTGCTGTCAGGCGGGGAGCGCAACCGCGTGCACCTGGCCAAGACGCTGGCCGCCGGCGGCAACGTCCTGATGCTCGACGAACCGACCAACGACCTGGACGTGGAGACGCTCGGCGCCCTGGAAAGCGCGCTGGAGGATTTCCCCGGCTGCGCCGTGGTCATCAGCCACGACCGCTTCTTCCTGGACCGCCTGGCGACCCACATCCTGGCCTTCGAAGGCGACAGCCAGGTCGACTGGTTCGAGGGCAACTTCGAAGCCTACGAAGAGGACAAGAAGCGCCGCCTGGGCGCCGACAGCCTCATCCCGCACCGGATCAAGTTCCAGAAGTTCACGCGGTAGGCCCGGCGCCCGCCCGCCGGACCAGGCCGGCGGAACGGGAAACCGGGGCGAAGGCGAACTACTTCGGCGGCGTCGAGGCCGGCGCGGCGTCCGGCGTGCTGGCCGCCGGCGGGTTCACCGCGCCCGTGGAAGACGCGGTCGGCGGCGTCGCCGGCGCGGCTTGCTGGCCGCCTTCCGAGGGCGGGTTGGCGGTGGTGGCCGCGCCGCCCACATCGTTCGGCAGACTGGGCGTCGGGCTGGCCGGGGCGGTGGCGCTGGTGTTGGCGCTGGCGCCCGTGCTGGCCACCTGGCCGGCCGACCAGTCCTTTGACTTCCGCATCTTGGGCGAGGCCTTCATGTAGGCGTTCAGTTCGGAATAGGGGATCGGCTGCGACGGGCCGGCGACGGTCGGACCGCCGTTCTTGCCCTGGGCGAGCGTGGGGCCGGCGGCGAAGGCGATGGCGGCCGCGCCGGCGGCCAGCAGGATGGTCTTCATGGGAAATCCCTCACGACGAAAACACCGTTGAAGCGGCGCCGGGATTAACCTTTGAGCCTGCCGTAAGGTTTCGCTTTCTGCCCAGGAATCGGTGGCCGGCTCGGCGCGCCGGAACTGTCGTCCCGGGAGACCGGTTCTGGCGTCACGTCCTCAAACCCAGAGTCCCGACAGGAGCAAAGCCCATGGCCAATGACACTCTGCGCGGCAGGAAGGTCGCCGTCCTCGCGACCGACGGCTTCGAGCAGTCGGAGCTGCAGAAGCCGGTCCAGGCGCTGAAAGACGCCGGCGCCACGGTGGAGGTGGTCTCGCCGAAGTCCGGCGAGATCCAGGGCTACCAGCACCACGACAAGGGCGCGATGGTGCGGGTCGACCGGCTGCTGGCCCAGGCCAACGCCGACGACTACGACTCCATCGTCCTGCCGGGCGGGGTGATGAACCCCGATGCGCTCAGGCTCGAGCCCAAGGCCATCGACTTCGTGCGCGCCTTCGCCGAGGCCGGCAAGCCGATCGCCGCCATCTGCCACGGCCCCTGGACGCTGATCAACGCCGAGGCCGTCGAGGGCAAGCGGATGACCTCCTGGCCCTCGCTGGAGGTCGACCTGAAGAACGCCGGCGCCGACTGGGTGGACGAAGAGGTGGTGGTCGACGACGGCCTGGTGACCTCACGCAAACCTGACGACCTGCCGGCCTTCTGCGCCAGGATGATCGAGGCGTTCGCGTAAGCGCCGCCACTAGGCCCGCGGGCGCCTTACTCCAAGAGGCCTCTAAGCAGGCTCTCATAGTCGGCGACGGTCCCGCCGCTGATGTCCTCGCGCTTGCCGAGGTCGTCCCAGCGGCGGAGCGCCGCGGCTTCGCGCCAATAGGGCCGGCGCTCGAAGGCGGCGGCTTGGCCGGCGTCGAAGGGGCCGCCCTGCAGGGCCAGTGACTTCACCGACGCCGGGCTGAGGGCTTCGAAATAGCCCGGCTCGGCGAAGCAGAGGTAGCGCTTGGCGGCGACGTGCAGGGCGATCGGCGTGCGCACCGCCTCGCCGAACAAGCCCTTCAGCGCCTGGGCGCCGGTGATCTCGTGGCGCTCATCGAGGCCGGCGTCGGCGGCGTGCTCGTTCGCGGTCAAGAGATGGCCGACGTCGTGCAGCAAGGCGGCGGCGACCAGGCTGGCCGGCGCGCCCTCGGCCTGCGCCAGGGCGGCGCACTGGGCGGCGTGCTCCATCTGGGTCACGCCCTCGCCGTAGGTCAGGCCGCCATGCGCGGCGTAGAGGCGCTCGACGTCTTCGAGGCTGGCGAGGCGGACCATCGAGGTTTTCCCTGGAGTAAGACGGCGAGGAAACAGGCGGTCGGGCCGGCGGGCAAGCCACGACGGATGCGGCGCCGACGCCCAAGCGACGCTATAGACCGACCGTGTCCAACCGAAGACAGCCCAGGAACCCGTGCGCATGTCCGATCCCGTCATCCTGATCTCGCACCCGGTCCTGGCGGGGCTGGAGCCGGTGTTCGCCGGCGCCGGGCTGAGGATGGCGCGCGAGTGGGACCTGACGGACGCCGATCGCGCCGAAGTCCGCGCCATCCTGCATGCCGGCGAGTTCGTGCTGACGCCGCAGGCGCTGGCGGCCCTGCCGAAGTTGGGCCTGATCGCCTGCGTCAGCGTCGGCTACGACGGAGTCGACGTCGCCTGGTGCCGGTCGCGCGGCATCGACGTCAGCCACGCCGACGGATTGAACGCCGAGGATGTGGCCGACCACGCCATCGGCCTGATGATCGCCGCGTGGCGCAACATCCCGGCCGGCGACCGCACGGTGCGCGAGGGCCGCTGGCGGCACGAGGACCGGCTCGCGCCGCAGCCCAGCCTGGGCGGGCGCCGGCTGGGGATCGTGGGCCTGGGGGCCATCGGCCAGGCGGTCGCCCGGCGCGCCGAGGCGATGCGCCTGCAGGTCGCCTGGTGGGGTCCGCGTGACAAGCCCGCGCCCTGGCCGCGCGCCGAGAACCTGCTGGCGCTGGCCCGCGACAGCGACATCCTGGTGGTGGCGAGCCGCGCCGAGGCGTCCAACCGCGGCCTGATCTCCCGCGAGATCATCGAGGCCGTCGGGCCCAAGGGGCTGATCGTCAACGTCGCGCGCGGCTCGCTCATCGACGAGCCTGAGCTGGTGGCGGCGCTGAAGGACGGCCGGCTCTGGCGCGCGGCGCTGGACGTCTTCCAGACCGAGCCGACGCCGCCCGAACGCTGGGCGGAGGCGCCCAACGCCGTGCTCACCCCGCACACCGCCGGCTCCTCGACCGAGGCCATACCGCTGATGGTGGCCCAGGCGATCGACAATGTGCAAAGGTTCCTGCGCGGCGAGGCGCTGGCGAGTCCGGTGGCGCCGGTCGCTGATTAGGTTTCTTGGGGGTGATGCATGGCTAAGGTGCTGGGTATCGGCGGAATCTTCTTCAAGGCTGCGGACCCAAAAGCGATCCAGGACTGGTACGCCCGGGTCCTGGGCTTCGAGGTCACCAAATGGGGCGGGGTCAAGTTCCCGCCGACCGGCGTCGGCTCGCAGGTCTGGAGCGCCTTTTCGGAGGACACCGATCACTTCGCCCCGTCCGGCCAGCCGTTCATGGTCAACCTGATCGTCGACGATCTGGACGGGGTGCTGGCGCGGGCGCGCGAGGCCGGCGCCGAGATCCTGAACCGGCAGGACGACGACTATGGGCATTTCGCCTGGCTGATGGACCCGGCGGGGGTCAAGGTCGAGCTCTGGCAACCCGTCGAGACGTAGGCGCGCCTTAACTTGACATAAAGACATAAAGATATCTTTATGCGCTCATGGTCCTATCGGCGAGTCAGGCGGTCGAGGTGTTGCGCGCGGCGGGCGAGCCCACGCGCCTGCGCATCCTGGCGCTCTTGGCGCGCGAGGAGCTGGCGGTGTTGGAGCTCTGCCGGGTGCTGGACCAGAGCCAGCCCAGGGTCTCGCGCCATCTGAAGCTGCTGGCCGAGGCGGGCCTGGTCGAACGCTTCCCGGACGGCGCCTGGGTCTTCTATCGCCTGGCGGGCGACGGGCCGGCCTATGAACTGGCGGACCAGGCGCTGTCGCGCATCGATCCCGCCGACGCGGGGCTGCAGCGCGACGCCGAGCGGCTGTCGGCGGTCTGGGCCGAACGCGCCGCCGACGCCGGCGAATACTTCGCCCGCAACGCCGCGCGTTGGGACGAGATCCGTTCGCTCTACGTCTCCGACACGCAAGTGGAGGCCGCGATCCTGGCGGCCGCCGGGCCTGGGCCGTTCCGGCGGCTGGTGGACCTGGGCTCCGGCACCGGACGGATGCTGACCCTCCTCGCGCCCCACGCCGAGGCGGCGCTGGGCCTGGACCTGTCGCAGCAGATGCTGAACCTGGCCCGCAACCGGGTGACCGAGGCCGGGCTCCTGGGCTGCGAGCTGCGCCACGGCGATATCTTCGCCACCCGCCTGCCGGACGAGAGCGCCGACCTGGTGGTGGTGCACCAGGTGCTGCACTACCTGGCCGACCCCGCCGCGGCGGTGAAGGAGGCGGCGCGGATCGTCGCCCCGGACGGCAAGCTGGTCATCGCCGACTTCGCGCCGCACAAGTTGGAGTTCCTGCGCGAGCAGCACCAGCACCGCCGCCTGGGCTTCGCCGAGCCGGAGATGGCCCGCTGGCTGGGCGGCGCGGGCCTGGGCAAGATCGGCGTCACCGCCCTGCCGCCGGCGCGCAAGGGTGGCCTCACCGTCAAGATCTGGACCGCCGAGCGCGGCCGCGAAGGCCAGCGGAGGGCCGCATGAGACGCCGCAGCAGTGATGTGGGCGACCAGGTCCTGGGCCCGGTCGCCCGGGCCGGCGGCGGGGCGACGCCGAGGCCCCGCGTGTCCTTCGAGTTCTCGCCGCCCAAGACCGCGGAGGCCGAGGAGACCCTCTGGGAGGCGATCCGCCGGCTGGAGCCGCTGGATCCCACCTTCGTCTCGGTGACCTATGGCGCCGGCGGCTCGACCCGCGACCGCACGCACCGCACGGTGCTGCGGATGCTGGCCGAGACCAAGCTGAAGCCGGCCGCGCACCTGACCTGCGTCGAGGCCAGCCGCGGCGAGGTCGACGAGGTGATCCGCGACTACTGGGACGCCGGCATCCGCCACATCGTGGCCCTGCGCGGCGATCCGCCCGGCCAGATCGGCGGGGCCTACAGCCCGCGCGCCGACGGCTACGCCAACGCCACCGAGCTCACCGCCGGCATCCGCGCCATCGGCGACTTCGAGGTCAGCGTCGGCCTCTATCCGCACGTGCATCCGGAAAGTCCGTCGATCGACCACGATATCGACGTCCTGAAGGCCAAGGTCGACGCCGGTGCGACCCGGGCGATCACGCAATTCTTTTATGATATCAATGGGTTTTTGAAATTCATGGACCGCGTGCGCGCGGCCGGGGTCACCATTCCGGTCTCGCTGGGCATCATGCCGGTGACCAGCTTCAAGGGCCTGAAGAAGATGAGCGGCCCGATGGGCGTCGAGCTGCCGGCCTGGCTGGGAAACCTGTTCGAGGGGCTGGACAAGGACCCGGAGACGCGCCGGCTGATCGCGGCCTCGGTGGCGACAGAGATGTGCGCACGGCTGGCGGAAGAGGGCTTTTCCGACTTCCACTTCTTCACGCTGAACCGCGCCGACCTTACCTACGCCATCTGCCGGGTGCTGGGCGTGCGCGAGCCGGCGGAACCCACGAGCACGGAGGCCGCGGCATGACCGCCCGAAGCGACCGCATCGCCCTCTTGAAGGCCGCCGCGAAGACGCGGGTGCTGATCCTCGACGGCTCCTGGGGCGTGATGTTCCAGAAGGCGGGCCTCAGCGAGGACGACTACCGCGGCGAGCGGTTCAAGGCCTACGAGGGCCAGCTCAAAGGCAACAACGACGTCCTCTGCCTGACCCGGCCGGACCTGGTGGGCGAGCTGCACGAGGCCTACTACGCCGCCGGCGCCGACATCAGCGAGACCAACACCTTCTCGGCCACCACCATCGCCCAGGCGGAGTATGGGCTGGAGGCGGCGGTGCGCGACATCAACCTGGAGGGCGCCCGCGTCGCCCGCGAGGCCGCCGACCGCTGGACGGCGAAGGAGCCGCACAAGCCGCGCTTCGTGGCCGGCTCCATCGGGCCGCTGCCGGTGATGCTGTCGATGTCCAGCGACGTGAACGACCCGGGCGCGCGCAAGGTCACCTTCGAGCAGGTCTACGCGGCCTATTCCGAACAGGTCCGCGCCCTGCACCTGGGCGGCGTCGACATGTTCCTGATCGAGACCATCACCGATACGCTGAACTGCAAGGCCGCGATCAAGGCGATCCTCGACCTGGAGGAGGAGGGCCTGGAGCCGCTGCCGATCTGGATCAGCGGGACGATCACCGACCGCTCGGGCCGCACGCTCAGCGGCCAGACGGTGGAGGCGTTCTGGAACTCGGTGCGCCATGCGAAGCCGTTCGCGGTGGGGCTGAACTGCGCGCTGGGCGCGGAGCTGATGCGGCCGCACATCGCCGAGCTTTCCCGCGTGGCCGACACCCTGGTCAGCGCCTATCCGAACGCCGGCCTGCCCAACGCCATGGGGGAGTACGACGAGACGCCCGACGAGACCGGCCACGCCCTGCACGACTGGGCCGAGCAGGGCATCGTCAACATCCTGGGCGGCTGTTGCGGCACCACCCCGGACCACATCGCCCACGTGGCCAAGGCGGTCGCCGGGCTGACGCCGCGCGAGGTCCCGGCGCGGCCCACGGCGATGCGGCTGGCGGGGCTGGAGCCGTTCGAACTTGCGTAAACGTCCTTCTCCCCTTGAGGGAGAAGGTGGGCGCCGGAGGCGGTCGGATGAGGGGTCGAGCCGGCCTCTCCGCCGCGGCCGAAGGAATTTGGAGAGTTTGAGAAACCCCTCATCCGTCGGGCCTCCGCCCGACACCTTCTCCCACAAGGGGAGAAGGGAGGGCGATCAACGGTAGAGCATGCAGCCTAGAATCTTCGTCAACGTCGGGGAACGGACCAATGTCACCGGGTCCGCCAAGTTCAGGAAGCTGATCGAGGACGGCGCCTATGGGGAGGCGCTGTCCGTGGCGCGCCAGCAGGTCGAGGCCGGGGCGCAGATCATTGACGTCAACATGGACGCTGGCCTGCTGGATTCCGTCCACGCCATGCGGACCTTCTTGAACCTGCTGGCGGCCGAGCCGGACATCGCCCGGGTGCCGGTGATGATCGACAGCTCCAAGTGGGAGGTGATCGAGGCGGGGCTGCGCTGCGTGCAGGGCAAGGCGATCGTCAACTCGATCTCCATGAAGGAGGGCGAGGCCAAGTTCATCGAGCAGGCCCGCGCCTGCCAACGCTACGGCGCGGCGGTGGTGGTCATGGCCTTCGACGAGGTGGGCCAGGCCGACACCGCGGCGCGCAAGATCGAGATCTGCACCCGGGCCTATAATCTGCTGACGGATGAGGTCGGCTTCCCGGCCGAGGACATCATCTTCGACCCGAACATCTTCGCCGTCGCCACCGGCATCGACGAGCACAACAACTACGCTGTCGACTTCATCGAGGCGGTGAAGGCGATCAAGGCCACCCTGCCGCACGCGCGGATCTCGGGCGGGGTCTCCAACGTGTCGTTCAGCTTCCGCGGCAACGAGCCGGTGCGCCGCGCCATCCACTCGGTCTTCCTTTATCACGCCATCGCCGCTGGCATGGACATGGGCATCGTCAACGCCGGCGAGCTCCCGGTCTACGACCAGGTGCCGGAGGAGCTGCGCGAGGCGGTCGAGGACGTGATCCTCAACCGGCCGCAGCGCGACCCGGTCCTCAGCAACACCGAACGCCTCGTGGAGCTGGCGCCCAAGTACAAGGGCGGCAAGTCCGAGGCCAAGGGCCCCGACCTCACCTGGCGCGAGGGCGACGTGGGCCAGCGGATCACCCACGCCCTGGTGAACGGCGTCACCGACTTCATCGAGGCCGACACCGAGGAGGCGCGGCAGCAGGCGGCGCGGCCGCTGCACGTCATCGAGGGCCCCTTGATGGACGGCATGAACGTGGTCGGCGACCTGTTCGGCTCGGGCAAGATGTTCCTGCCGCAGGTGGTGAAATCCGCCCGGGTGATGAAGCAGGCCGTGGCCTACCTGATGCCGTTCATGGAGGCCGAGAAGGAGGGCAAGCCGCGCGAGGCGGCCGGCAAGATCCTGATGGCCACCGTCAAGGGCGACGTCCACGACATCGGCAAGAACATCGTGGGCGTGGTCCTGCAGTGCAACAACTACGACGTCATCGACCTGGGCGTCATGGTGCCGGCCGACCGCATCCTGGACGAGGCCGTGGCGCACAAGGTGGACATGGTGGGCCTCTCCGGCCTGATCACCCCCAGCCTCGACGAGATGGCCTATGTGGCCGGCGAGATGGAGCGCCGAGGCATGACCATCCCGCTCTTGATCGGCGGCGCCACGACGTCGAAGACCCACACGGCGGTGAAGATCGAGCCCAAGTACAAGGGCTCCCAGACAACTTACGTCCTCGACGCCAGCCGCGCGGTGGGGGTGGTCTCGGGCCTGCTCTCGCCCACCGAGCGCGACCGGCTGATGGCCGAGACCAAGGCGGAGTACGTCAAGGTGCGCGAGGCCTTCGCCCGCGGCCAGGACAAGCGCGCCCGCTCCACCCTGGACGAGGCGCGCGACAACGCCTTCACGCCGGACTGGACGACCTACGATCCGCCGAAGCCCAGCTTCACCGGCACGCGCGCCTTCGAGGCCTATGACCTGGCCGACCTCGCCCGCCACATCGACTGGTCGCCGTTCTTCGCCAGCTGGGAGCTGATCGGCCGCTATCCGCAGATCCTGGAGGACGACGTGGTCGGCGAGGCCGCGGTCAGCCTGTTCGCCGACGCCCAGGCCATGCTGCAGCGGATCATCGGCGAGCAGTGGTTCACCGCCAAGGGCGTGGTGGGCTTCTGGCCAGCCAACGCCGACGGCGACGACGTGGTGCTGTGGACCGACGAGACGCGCACCGTCGAGCTCGCCCGCCTGCACAGCCTGCGCCAGCAGATGGCCAAGGATAAGAGCCAGG
>NZ_SSMX01000042.1 GCF_004799515.1 Phenylobacterium sp.
GCTGTCCGCCTGGGGTGAGGTACACATCCCGGGCCGCTGGCGGACGCCGGACTGGTTCAAGGCAGCTCGCGCGGAAGATTTCCTGCGGGCTGGAGATGACTGTCCATAAAGCGAGCACCCGCACTGAATGTCCGCTCATCGGCCGAAAGCCGAGCTCACGGTCGTAGAGGGTCCTAAAGCAGCTTCAACTGAGAAGCGTCTGCCTTCTTAGAGACCAGATCGTAGGGGTCCGGTGCGCGCATTCTTCCGCGTTCGCGCTGGCTGAGCTTTTTCAACTCCTCCGACGCCACGTAGTAGCGTCCGCGCTTCTCCCCAACGGGCTCCAGAATGGCCGCGTCACACAGCTTCTTAAGGTCACGGCTAGCGACGACATCGGAGATGTTTTCCTGATCGCGGTATCTCTGGTTGCGAACCTTGTAGCCGAAGGCCGCGTCCAACATCGGGCCCTCGCATCGCTCCGGCAGACCAAGGCCAGTGCGGATTTTTACCAGTATTTCCCAGATGCGCCCGATCTCAGCATTGCGGCGTATTAGCGTGTTGGCCTGCTGGTAGTGGGCGGTAAGGCAGAACCGAACCCACGGCAGGGCTGAGTTCTGCGGATTCCAAGCGCCCTGTCCGACCTCAGCTAGCTTGGCGTAATAGGCGTCGGTGTTGCGGCCCAACCATTCCTCAATGCTGGAAAAGACCGGGCTGGAGAGGCCACCTTTGGCCATCACCAACGTTTGCAGGGCGCGCGCCATTCGACCGTTCCCGTCCCTGAAAGGATGGATCATGGTCAAGTTGAGGTGCGCCATAGCTCCCAGCACAGTTGGGTCGCGGTCGGAGGCGTGGTTGGTTTGCTCGATCAATTCATTGATCAGACCGGGCACGAGGACCGGATCGGGACCCTCGTAAACCTGCTGACCATCGGCCTCCCGCACCACGACAACCGCCCCCGGTCGCCATTGCCCCGGAAGCTTCGTCAGGTCGTAGCTCAGCATCATGAAGTGCAGGCTGCGGATCAGCTGGGCGTTCGTATCGGTGTGCGGGTCATCATGAATCTGCAAGATATAGGTCATGGCGTTCCGGTAGCCCTCAAGGGCGCGCAACGTTTCCTCCTCCAGCGTCTCCGGCTTTTCGTCGTCCACGATGGCAATGGCTTCCGCCAGGTTGGCGTTATAGCCCTCGATGCTGTTCGAGCCTTGGAGCGCCCGAGCAAACGTGTTCCTGCGCAGAAAGCCGCTCCACCGGTTCGGATTCTGGCTCACATGAAATCGGAGCTGGTCACGCTGCTGGTGGATCATCCCAAGCACGTCTTGGTCGATTCCCTCCAAGGTCGGATATGCGAAAATCATGTAGGTTAGTCCGTTTCAATCCGTCTCGACGACGATATATAATTGCCCTGACGACGAGGTCAATTTGTATTACTGACATGAACAGAATGAACCCGGAACAGCGCGCCCAGCTTCTCCAGGGCGTTGCGACACTCGGCCTGACCGCGGAGGAAGTCCGTGAAGCAGAGTTTCTGTCAGGCGGCAGGCCTCACGTCCCGGCGATTGATCATCGAAGGCGCGGTCGGGTGTGCGATGCTCGAGGACGTCCACGAGGTTGGCTCCTCCCGATCCGCAGCATCCAGTCGATGTGGGCGGATTCCTGACAGACAACATCGCCGCCGCCCGGGAACGGAACCCGCGTTTCTCCGGCGTTCCTGGCGCTCAGAGCCCGAAGGGTGAGACATACCGCGCCAAGCCGTGCTGATCTCATCTGTCGATCTGCCGGGCGTCAGGGATGAGCCGCTGGCCGGTCTCGTCGCCCGCGCGGATGTTTCGCATGACTCAGGTCGCCCCTAATCCGCGAACAGACCGAACCACCGGACACCGCCGGATGATGCGTGTGGCCATGCGGTTCCTCTTGGCCGGGTTGGGCGGCTCGGCGCTGCTGATCGCCCTGTCGATTCTATTGCTCGGCGCCGGCGCAACGGCCGGCGTGGGCGAACGCGCCTTCGAAATGCTGAGCGGTTGGAAGGGACTGCCGAGCCCGTCATGGCCGCCGTCAACGGACAGTGAGCTGCGGTTTTATTCGGCGCTCTGGGGTGGATATGGTGTCATGCTTCTTTGCGCGGCGCGCAATCTGTCGCGGTGGGACGGGCGCGTGCCGGGGTTGGCGGCCATCTTCTTCATCGGCGGCGTCGGGCGCGCGCTCTCCTGGGTGATGGTCGGCGCGCCGCACCCCTTCTTCCTCGTTCTGATGGCGATCGAATTGATCCTGCCGCCAGTCATCATCGTCCTGTGGTCGGGCGCGCGAAACAACACCGCGAGTCGCTGACACCGCGATGGCGCGCGCTCTCCTCAATGTGAACCCTCTCGCGCGATTTCCGGCCTCTCACGCGCAGGGCGCTCGCCGCTGCGCTGACTGGTGACGCCATGGGCCGGTGGCCCCTCCGCGGGCGCCGGTTGCGGTTTCCCCCTTGCGAATGCCGCGCTTCGCGGGTCACGTGCATAGGTCTCCGTGCATGGTTGGAGCGCCAATGACCTTCGTTCTCAAGGTAGATCGCCTTTTGCGCCCAGGCTTGGCGCTGGCGGTCGTCCTAGGTCTCCTGTTCGTCGCCGCTGCGCCGCGGGCCGAGGCTCAGGGTCTGTGGCGGTGCCCTTCGGGGTTTGTCCCGCACGAAGGCCTGAACCTTGATTTCCCCTCCGGCGGCCTGAAGCGCGCCTTCTGGGTCTATCCGCCGCGCGAGGGCGCGAACCCCGCGCCCGTCTGGGTCCCGCTTACCGGCTCGGTGGAATCCACAAACGACAACCTGACGGTTCCGCGCAGCGGCGCGAACGCTCTGATGGCGCAGAAGGGGTTTATGGTGATCGGGCCGGTGCGCCAGTGCGCGGGCCAGGACCCGAGCCTGAAGGCCGGCGCGTGCAATGGCGTGGGATCGGGCGGCTGGAATTGGAACCCGTGGAACGAGGGCCGCGCCGCCGGCCCCGCGGGCGACAGGTGGAAGCAGGACGCAGGCCCGGACGCCGCCTTCCTGAAGGCGGCCGTCGCATGCGTGGGGACGAGGTGGAAGCTGGACCGCCGCCGCCTGTTCGTGGGTGGCATCTCGTCCGGCGGCACCATGACCAACCGCGCCCTGCTCTTCGACTCCGGCTTCTGGGCCGGCGGCCTGCCGATCTCGGGCGAGTGGTACATGAGCCAGGACGACGGCTCGGCCCTGTCGTTCAATGACGCGCGCGCCTTCGTCGCCGCCCATCCGGCCAAGATCTTCCAGGGCCGCGTCGGACCCTATCCCCTGCCGGCGCGTCTCTCTCCGCTCATCGTGATCACCGTCTGGGGCGGCGACAACGACAAGTGGGATTGCGGACCGCCCCTGGGCCTCTGTTCCGACTATCGGCCCACCACCCAGGCCGCGTCGAACTACTTCAGCGCCCAGCCCAATATCGTCCACATCGCCTGCAGCGCGGCGCACGGCCACATGTGGCCGCAGGCGAACACCCAGGCCTTCAACCTCTGGGCCCTCACCACCCTGGCGTCCCATCCCAAGGGCGCAGACCCGCGCGGCTTCAAGCTGACGCCGCCGCCCGACGGCTACCGCTGCCACGTCGGCCGTTTCGAGGACCACTACCCTGCCGGCGCCTGACGCTCCGCCGCGGTTCCCGCTGCGCCGTCGCCGGGCCGGGCTGGCGGGCCTCGCCCTGGCCCTGGCGATCGCCGGGGCCGCGCGGTCGCAGGCGCCGCTTACGCCGGCCGAGCGCGCGGAACAGGGCAACGGCGTGATGGGCGCCTTCGCCGCGTCCGGCGCCGCCCCGGCGCTGGGGGCGACCCGCTACGCCGAGCGCTGCGCCCGCTGCCACGACGCCCCCTCCGGGCGGACGCCGGCCAAGGCGGCGATCGCCAACAACACGCCGACCTTCATCGTCTCCGCCCTGCTCGAGGGGGTGATGCGACCGATGGCGGCGGGCCTTAGCCCACATGAGATGGCGTCGGTGGCGGCCTATCTGTCGACCCGCAAGGCGGCGGGGCTGGGCGCAGGCGCGCTCGAAGCTCCGGCCTGCGCCGCGCCTCGGACCCGCTTCGCCCTGGATGGCCCAAGCTGGAACGGCTGGGGCAATGCGGAAACCCAGGACCGCTTCCAGGCCGCTCCCGGCTTGACCGCCGCCGACGTCCCACGCTTGACGCTGAAGTGGGCGTTCACCTTCGCGGGCAGCCGCAACGGCCAGGCGACCGTGGCCGGAGGGCGGGTGTTCCTCGCCAGCACCTCGGGCGCGGTCTATGCGTTGGACGCCAAGACGGGCTGCGCCTTTTGGCGTTTCGACATTCCCGGGGGATCGCGCAGCAGCGTCACCGTCGCGCGGCTGCCGGGGCCGGGCCCGGCGCGGTACGCCGCCTACCTGACCGGCTGGACCGAACGCACCGCCTACGCCTTGGACGCTGACACCGGCGCGCTGATCTGGAAGCGCCAGGTGGACGATCAGCAGGAGGTGCAAATGACCGGCTCGCCGGTTCTGCACGCCGGCCGGCTCTATGTTCCGATCTCGTCGGCGGAGGAGGCGATCGCCACCGACGACACCCATGTGTGCTGCCGGTTCCGCGGTGCGGTGGTCGCCGTCGATGCGCGCACCGGCGCCGTCGCCTGGGAACGCTTCATGGCGCCGCCCGCCCAGCCGTTCAAAACCAATCCCAGAGGCAAGCCGCTCTATGGGCCGGCGGGGGCGGCGATCTGGGCGGCGCCCACCGTCGATGCGGCGCGCGGCCTGCTCTATGTGGCGACCGGGGACAGCTACACGGACGCCCCCCTGGACACGGCCGACGCCGTGGTCGCCTTGGATCTGGCGACTGGACGCGTGCGCTGGGTCAAGCAACTGACCAAGGGCGACAACCACATAATCGGCTGCAGCGGTCCGAAACCCGCCGCCAACTGTCCGGAGCGGGTCGGTCCCGACCACGATTTCGGCGTCTCGCCCATCCTGCACCGCGTCGCCGACGGCCGCGATCTGCTGCTGGTCGGCCAGAAGTCCAGCGAGATCTACGCCTTGGATCCAGGCGCGCGGGGCCGCGTGGTCTGGCGCCGCCGGCTTAGTTCCGGCGGCCCACTCGGCGGCGTCGAGTTCGGGCCGGCCGCCGACCGCACGGCCTATTTCGTCGGCCTCTCCGATGTTTTCGCCAGCGGTCCGGCGCCCGGGGTCTATGCCTTCCGCCTCGCCGACGGCGCGCCGCTCTGGTCGTCGCCCAGCCCCAAGCTGCCCTGCGCCTGGGCCACGCCCTACTGCTCCGGCGCGGTGTCCCAGGCGCTGACCGCGATGCCGGGGGTCGTTTTCGCCGGGGCCATGAACGGCCGACTCCGCGCCTATGACACCCGCGACGGCATGGTGTTGTGGGAGATCGACACCGCCAAACCCGTTATGACGGTCACCGGGTCGCCCGCGACGGGCGGCGTCCTGGACGGCGCCGGCCCCACCATCGCCGGCGGAACGGTCTACGTCGTGTCAGGCCTGGTGGTGGACACCGGCCTGCACAGCCAGGGCTGGAGCCGTGAGCGGGCGATTAAGTACGTCGTCGATGTACTCGG
>NZ_SSMX01000043.1 GCF_004799515.1 Phenylobacterium sp.
GCCTTGCCGCCCAGCGGCTGCTGGGTGACCAGGCTGTAGGGGCCGATCGAGCGGGCGTGGATCTTGTCGTCCACCAGGTGGTGCAGCTTCAGCATGTAGATGTAGCCGACGGTCACCGGACGCTTGAACCGCTCGCCGGTCTGGCCATCGTACAGGTACGACTGGCCCGAACGGTCGAGGCCGGCCTTTTCCAGCAGGCGCTCGATGTCGTCGATGTGGGCGCCGTCGAACACCGGGGTGGCGAAGGGGATGCCCTTCGACAGGTTCCGGGCGAGTTCGACCAGCTCCTCATCGCTTTCCGGCAGTTCCTCGTCGGGACCGTAGGTCTCGCGGAGGTAGTCGATCAGCGTCTTGCGCTGACCGCCGTTCTGCCAGGCTTCCAGGAGGTCGGCGACCTGCTTGCCGAGGCCGGCGGCGGCCCAACCCAGGTGGGTCTCGAAGATCTGGCCGACGTTCATGCGCGACGGCACGCCCAGCGGGTTCAGCACGATGTCCACGTGGGTGCCGTTTTCCAGATACGGCATGTCCTCGACGGGCAGGATCTTGGAGATCACGCCCTTGTTGCCGTGACGGCCGGCCATCTTGTCGCCCGGCTGCAGCTTGCGCTTCACCGCCACGAACACCTTGACCATCTTCATCACGCCAGGGGGCAGTTCGTCGCCGCGCTGCAGCTTGTCGACCTTGTCCTCGAAGCGGCGGTCGAGGCGCTTGCGGGCCTCGTCGAACTGGCGGCGCATGGCCTCCAGCTCGCCCATGGCCTTCTCGTCCTCGAGCGCGATCTGCCACCACAGGCCGGGGGAGATCTCTTCCAGCTTGTCGGCTTCGATCTTGCCGCGGCCCAGGCCCTTGGGGCCCGAGACGGCGACCTTGCCGACCAGCAGGCTGCGCAGGCGCGAGGTCATGTTGCGGTTCAGGATGGCGAACTCGTCGTCGCGGTCCTTGCCCAGGCGGTCGATTTCCGCCCGTTCAATGGCCAGGGCGCGTTCGTCCTTGTCGACGCCGTGCCGGTTGAAGACGCGGACTTCCACGATGGTCCCCGCGACGCCCGGAGGCAGGCGGAGCGAGGTGTCGCGGACGTCGGAGGCCTTCTCGCCGAAGATGGCGCGCAGCAGCTTCTCTTCCGGGGTCATCGGGCTTTCGCCCTTCGGCGTCACCTTGCCCACCAGGATGTCGCCCGGCAGGACTTCGGCGCCGATCGCCACGATGCCGGCCTCGTCGAGGTTGCGCAGGGCTTCCTCGCCGACGTTCGGGA
The DNA here is from genome assembly GCF_004799515.1 of Phenylobacterium sp. Lineage (GTDB taxonomy): Bacteria > Pseudomonadota > Alphaproteobacteria > Caulobacterales > Caulobacteraceae > Phenylobacterium. The sequence continues at coordinate 1,253 of NZ_SSMX01000043.1, forward strand.
TATCGCGGGTGATCTCTTCCGGGCCCAGCTTGGTGTCGCGGGCCATGACCTCGAATTCCTCGATGTGGATCGAGGTGAAGATGTCGTCGCGCACGATGCGCTCGGAGATCAGGATCGAGTCTTCGAAGTTGTAGCCGTTCCAGGGCATGAAGGCGACGAGGGTGTTACGCCCCAGCGCCAGTTCGCCCAGCTCGGTCGACGGGCCGTCGGCGATCACGTCGCCGGCCGCCACGCGGTCGCCCACCCGCACCAGCGGACGCTGGTTGATGCAGGTCGAGGTGTTGGAGCGCTGGAACTTCTGCAGACGGTAGATGTCGACGCCGGGCTTGGTCGGGTCGGTCTCTTCCGTGGCGCGGATGACGATCCGGGTGCCGTCGATCTGCTCGATGACGCCGGAGCGGCGGGCCACGACGACCGCGCCCGAATCCACCGCCACGATGGCCTCCATGCCGGTGCCGACCAGCGGCGCATCCGTCTGGATGAGCGGCACGGCCTGCTTCTGCATGTTGGAGCCCATCAGGGCGCGGTTGGCGTCGTCGTTTTCCAGGAACGGGATCAGCGAGGCGGCGACGGACACCACCTGCTTGGGCGACACGTCCATCAGGTCGACGTCGGCGCGCGGCAGCAGCGAGGGCTCACCGTTGATCCGGCCGGGGACCAGGTCCTCGACGATGTTGCCGTTGTCGAGCTTGATGTTGGCCTGGGCGATGACGTGCTTGGCCTCTTCCATCGCCGACATGTAGACGACCTCGTCCGTCGTCTTGCCGTCCTTGATCCGCCGGTACGGGCTTTCGATGAAGCCGTACTTGTTCACCACCGCATGGGTGGCGAGCGAGTTGATCAGGCCGATGTTCGGGCCTTCCGGCGTCTCGATGGGGCAGATCCGGCCGTAGTGCGTCGGGTGCACGTCGCGCACCTCGAAGCCGGCGCGTTCCCGCGTCAGGCCGCCCGGGCCAAGCGCCGAGAGGCGGCGCTTGTGGGTGATTTCCGACAGCGGGTTGGTCTGGTCCATGAACTGCGAGAGCTGCGAGGAGCCGAAGAACTCCCTCACCGCCGCGGCGGCCGGCTTCGCATTGATCAGGTCGTGCGGCATGACCGTGTCGATGTCGACGCTGGACATGCGCTCCTTGATCGCGCGCTCCATGCGCAGCAGGCCGACGCGGTACTGGTTTTCCAGCAGTTCGCCCACCGAGCGCACCCGGCGGTTGCCGAGGTTGTCGATGTCGTCGATCTCGCCGCGGCCGTCGCGCAGGCCGACCAGGGTCTTGAGCACCGCCAGCACGTCGTCCTTGCGCACCACGCGCACGTCGTCGGGGCAGTCGAGCTCCAGGCGCATGTTCATCTTCACGCGGCCGACCGAGGAGAGGTCGTAGCGCTCACTGTCGAAGAACAGCGACTTGAACATCGCCTCGGCGGCTTCCACCGTCGGCGGCTCGCCCGGGCGCATGACCCGGTAGATGTCGAACAGCGCATCCTCGCGGGCGGCGTTCTTGTCCACGCGAAGCGTGTTGCGGATGTAGGCCCCGACGGTCACGTCGTCGATGTCGAGCACGTCGAGGGAATCGAAGCCCTGCTCTTCCAACGCCGCCAGCAGCGCCGGGTCCAGCTCGTCGCCGGCCTCGGCGTAGATCTCGCCGGTCTGGAAGTTGACCAGGTCCTTGGCCAGGTACTTGCCGGTCAGCGCCTCAGGCGCCAGCAGCAGGGTCTTGAGGCCCGCGTCGGCGAACTTCTTGGCGTTACGGGCGGAGATCTTGGCGCCGGCGGCGGCCACTTCCTCGCCGGTGTCGGCGTCGATGAGGGCGAACTCCGGCTTCACGCCGCGCCAGCGTTCCGGCTGGTAGGCGGTGGCCCAGCCGCCGATCTTGCCCTTCTTATCGGCGACCTTCTTGTAGGTGAGGGTGTTGTAGAAGGTGGAGAGGATCTCCTCACCGTCCATGCCCAGCGCCATCAGGAAGGTGGTGGCCGGCAGCTTGCGGCGGCGGTCGATGCGCACATAGACCACGTCCTTGGCGTCGAACTCGAAGTCGAGCCAGGAGCCGCGGTACGGGATCACCCGGGCGGCGAACAGCAGCTTGCCCGAGGCGTGGGTCTTGCCCTTGTCGTGGTCGAAGAAGACGCCCGGCGAGCGGTGCATCTGCGAGACGATCACCCGTTGCGTGCCGTTGACGATGAAGGTGCCCTTCTCCGTCATCAGCGGGATGTCGCCCATGTAGACGTCCTGCTCCTTGATGTCCTTCACGGAGCGGGCGCCGGTCTCCTCGTCGGTCTCGAACACGATGAGGCGCAGCTTGACCTTCAGCGGCGCGGCGTAGGTCATGTCGCG
>NZ_SSMX01000044.1 GCF_004799515.1 Phenylobacterium sp.
CGACGCTGAGCACCACGGCGTGGGCCGGCGGATCGACATAGAGGCCGACGATGTCGCGGACCTTGGCGGCGAACTTGGGATCGTTGGAAAGCTTGAAGGTACGGATGCGGTGCGGCGCTAAACCATGGCGCGCCAGATGCGCTGGACCGAGGTCAGGCTGACGCCGACCACCTGGGCCATGACACGGCCGGTCCAATGGGTGGTCTCGCCGGGCGCCTCGCCCAAGGTCAGAGCGACAATGCGTTCAGCGACATCGTCGGCCAGCTTGGAAACCCGAGCGGGCCGGGTCTTGTCGCGCAGCAGGCCATCAACACCCTCGGCCATGAACCGCTCCTGCCAGCGCCAGACCGCCGTCTTGCTGACATCAGCTTTGCGCATGATCTCCGTCGTGCCCAAACCATCAGACGTGGCCAGCACGATCTGAGCGCGCCAGACGTGCTTCTGCGGACTGTTGCGGTCATCGACGATCGCACGCAGGCGCTTTCGATCGGTCGGGCTCAGGTGGACGGTGACGCCAGTACGCATCCCCAAGACTCGCACGAAGCCAAAACCGTGGGAATCCCAAAGGACTCTTATGTCGGCATCAATCCACTAGGTTCAGGTTTACGGTGGGCTGATCGGTGATTGCCCCGGTATTACCTGGTGAATATTGTTCATTTGAAGGGTCCGCTGCCTCGGAACCAATCCGTTGGGCAGGACCGATGGCGAGATCGCCCTCAGTAGCCCAAGGCTGCGTCGCGCGCGCCGCACGCGGTCTCGCCGCCGCGGGAAGCCCGTCGCGCGCGACGGTTGAAGGACTCCACGCCATGGCGTCTGAAAAACCGATGATGGCTTTCGGCTGGCGGTCTATGGCCTCGGCCTAGTGGGTCTTGCCTTGGTGAGCCTGGCGCTTGGAAACTTCGATCCCGGGCAGCCCGTCCCCAAAGCGTTTCCCGACCGCACGGTCCTGATCTACGTCGCGGCGATTTTCATGCTGTTCGCCGGCGCTGCCATCGAGTGGCTGCAGACCGTGGCCTGGGCGGCCGGCGCGCTCACCGCCTATTACACGCTTATCGTCGTGGTCCTGATGGACGGCCGCTCGGTGTTGCGCAATGCGAAGGAGTTCATGGCCTATAGCAACACAGCCGAGCAGGTGGCGATCGCGGCGGCGGGGCTCATCGTCTTCGCCACTTACGCCAAGATGGACGCGAAGCTTGCGGCGCAGCTGACGCGTACGGGCCAAATCGTCGGGCTTTGCGCGATCCTGTTCGGCGGAGCGCACTTCTTCTACATGGGCATGACCGCGCGCCTGGTTCCCCGCTGGCTGCCCCCGTCTCAAGACTTCTGGGGCTATGCGACAGGGGTGGCCCACGTCGCCGCGGGCGTCGCGATCATCGCGCTAGTGGAAGATCGGCTGGCCGAAATCTTGCTCACCGTCATGTCCGCCGCGTTCACCCCCCTGAAGCATGTCCCGCTGTTCCTGGCCGATTCCCATAACCACGCGGAATGGGCTGAGAACGCCGCCAATCTCGTCTTGACCGGTTGCGCTTGGGTGGTCGCGGACTCCCTGCCGAGGCGGCGGCGACCTGAGGGAGTTCGCGAAGGCGAGGGCGCGGCCCAGCAGGCTGGAGCCGCGAGCTAGCAGAGCGCCGGTCGCACTGTTGGCCGGCCTCGCGATGGCCGGACACGCGGGCGCCCGCGACGCGGCCCGGGTCGTGTCGTAGAGGGTCCGAGATCAGCCGTGCGCGACGGCTAAGCGACCGGCGATCGCGCAGTTCTCAATGTGCTGCCCGCCGGTGGTGGAGGCGGGGAGGGGATGTGGCGGGGCGGCACCGCGTCAAGGCGGCGCGTTTCAGGGTTCCAGACGCGCAGCGCCACCCCTCGCGACCGCGGACACCATCCAATCGCGGAACGCCCGGACCTTCCGGTCGCGGAGGCGGTCCTTCCGGCAGACCAGCCAGAAACTATACGGGCTGACGATCTCTGTTGCGAAGAGACGCACCAGCGCGCCGGACCGGAGGTCCTCATCCACGAGCGGCGTCAGACCCAGCGCCACACCTTGCCCGGCCGCGGCGCCGCTCAACGCCATGTGCAGGCTCTCAAAGACCGGCCCTATCCGCGGAATGCCCTTGGCCCCCGCCGCCGAAAACCAGGCGCCCCAATCGGGCAATCCAGATGCGCGCAGCGCCGTCTCGTCACCGATCAGCTGCAGCCGTGCGAGACCGGACGCCGTGCGCAAGAGGTCCGCATGGGCGTCGCGGAAACCGGGGCTGCAGACCGGAAAGGCCCGCGCCTGGGCAAGCCGTTCGACGTACAGCCCGCTGTAGTCGCCGGGTCCGTACCTCAGGCCGACATCCACGCCGTCGTGATCGAAATCAACGAGGTGATCGGCGCCGACAACCCGGACCCCGATGGACGGCCACAGGGCGTTGAACGCCGCCAAGCGCGGCGCCAGCCATTTGGTCGCGAACGAGGGCATAGCGCTGATCATCAGGGTGTCCGTCTCCGCCGCCAGCGTGATCTCCAACAGCCTGTCGAGGTCGCGGAAGATCGCCGACAACGCCGGCGCGAGCCGCGCCCCCAAAGGCGACAGGGACACGCGACGATGTCCGCGCTCGAACAGCGGGCGACCGATACGGGCCTCCAATCTGCGGATCTGTATACTGATCGCCGACGGCGTCACGCCGAGCTCCGCCGCGGCGTTGGCGAAGCTAAGCCGCCGCGCGGCAGTTTCGAAGCTGCGAAGGGCGTTCAACGGCGCGCCGCGCAGTCCTGCCGTCTCATCCATGAGGTGTCACCTCTTTTCGAACGACAAATTGTAACCTGAAGCGGCGCCGAAGTCGTTTGCGAAACCCGCCTGGGGGGACCGATGTCAGCTTAGCGCCGGCCGCGCAGGACAACGATGAAACGATCCGATCTCCGCCGCACCTTGAGCGACCTGACCGCCCTTGGTCGGGTCCGCCTGTCAGAGCACTTCTTCATGCGGGACATGCTCTACAGCGAGGTCGCCGCCGCGAGCGGTCTGGTCAACCTCCCCGAGGATTCCGACCTGGCCATCGAGGCCGGGCGCAATCTATGCCGCTGGGTGCTGGAGCCGCTTCGCGCGGGCCTGGGGCACGTCGCCCTGCGCAGCGCCTACCGATCGCCGACCGTAAACGGTCGCTGTCATGCGCTTCACAAAGCCGGCGTAGCGGACTCGTGGTGCGCCAGTAACGATGACAGCGCCGGAGCGCACATCTGGGACCGCCGCGACAGAGCAGGGCGCCTCGGCGCAACCGCCACCGTCGTGGTTCCAAGATACCTCGACCACTATGAGCAGACCGGTGACTGGCGGCCGCTCGCCTGGTGGATCCGCGATCACGTCCCGGAGCATGCCGAGGTGCAGTTCTTCCGAGTCCAGTGCGCCTTCAACATCGGTTGGTCAGAAGGCCCGAGTGATCGCTCCATCGGTCTCCTCGACCCGCCGACGCGGCTTCAACTTACCGCCGCCGGCGCTCCAGAATTCGAGGGCGATCATTCCCCCCTCTACCGCCACATCCTGCCCATCTAGCCCACGGATTGGACAATGTTCACACTGGGAGCCATCGACCATGTCGGCATCCGCGTCTCGGACCGCGCTCGTGCGCAGGCCTTTTACGAAAGGCTGGGGTTTGTTCTCGACCCTGACGAAGATTCGCCTGGCGGCCGATCCATCGGCCTGGTCAACGGCGCCGGCGCGAGGATCAATCTGATCTACAACGCGGCGCCGAGGGCGAGCGGCGGCAACGTGCTGATGGACATCGCCGACAAATGGCCGGGCTACACCCACGCCGCCTTTCTGGTGGCCAGCCTGGATGAGCTGGTGGTGTGGCTCGAGCGCGAAGGCCTGCGGATCACGGAAGGCCCATCCGTCTTCGGTCAAGGCCGTCGCAAAGTCTGTTTCATCCGGGACCCCGACGGCAACGTCCTTGAGTTCGATGAAATCCTCTGAGGTGGGGGATCTCGCCGCTACCCCTCAGGCCGAGGCTGCGCGCAGCCAGGTCCGGCTGGGTGCCACACGCCGGCCCACAGCGGACCGCCCACGGCGCGAGACGCCCGACTGGAGCTCCGAGCGCCAATTTCGCCGACAGGACGCCGCATGATCCATTTCCGCCCATTCCTGCTCGCCATGGTCCTAAGCGTCGCCGTTACGTGGAGCACGACCGCCACAGCGGCCCACCTTCACTACGGCTGGCAGAAGGTCGATGGTCTGAATCTGTTCTATCGGGAGGGCGGCCCCTCCGACGCCCCGACCATTGTCTTCCTGCACGGCAACCCGGCGTACTCTATCCAATATGAAGAGGTCATGCAGGACCTCGTGGCCGGTGGCCGGCTTCACGTGATCGCCATGGACTATCCCTCGTTCGGATATTCCGACGCCCCCGATCACAAGGCCTGGGCCTATACCTTCGACCATCTCGCCGAAACCGTGAGCCACTTCCTCGCGGCGCGTGGCCTGAGCCGCTATGCGCTCTTCATGCAGGACTACGGCGTTCCGATTGGTTTCCGCCTGATGCAAGCCAACCCGGAGGTGGTGACGGCGGTAATGGTGCAGAACGGCGCCATACACCTCGACGGCTTCCCTCAGGCGCAGGACCCGCAGGGCGAGCTGCGTCGCCATTGGCGCAGCCGCAACGCCGATCTCGACCGGCGCCGGGCCGAATATGCCCTCCACCGGCCCTACCCCGGCGCGACCAACTGGGACGAGAGCGCCAATCTCAGCCCTGACGTGGTTCTGCTCAACAACGCCTCAGAACAGCGCCCGGGTGTCATCGAGGGACGCAACGACCTGTGGGCGAACTATGGAACCAACGTCGAGCAGTATCCGGCGTGGCAGGCCCTCTTGCGCGGCCTGAAGGTCCCGGTCCTTGTCGCATGGGGCAGCCAGGACGACTTCTTCACGACGCTGGGCGCGCTGGCCAACCTGCGCGATGCGCCCCAGGCGGAAGTCCATATCTTGGACACCGTCCACTTTGCGACCCTCGAGGCTCCAGACGCCATCGCCGTTCTCATTGCGACCTTCGCGCACGCCCACGACCTCCGCTGACGCGGCGGCCGACCTGCACGCCCTTCAGCATCGGCCTCGTTGACGCCGATCGCGCCGCCCGCGGCCGCCTAGGCGTCATGGCGGCGCCATCGGGCCGCGGTCTACGTTTGCCCTTGGCGAGCGCAGAATTGGAACAGACGACATGACAAGCCCACCCATCCGCCTTCTGCTAGCGGACGTGGATGGCACCCTCGTCACCGACGACAAGGTGCTTACCGCCGCGGCGGCCGGCGTAGTGCGGGACCTGCGCCAGGCGGGCATCGCCCTGGCGATCACCAGCAGCCGACCGCCCCGCGGCCTGCGGATGCTCATCGAACCGCTCGTGTTGCAGACACCCCTCGCGGGTCTGAACGGCGGGCTCTACGTCAAGCCTGACCTATCCGTGATCGAATGCCACACGCTCGATCCGGCGGCCGCCAAACAGGCGATCGCTCTTCTGATGGGCGAGGGGCTGGACGTCTGGATCTATACCCAAACGGACTGGCTCGTCCGCGACGCGACCGCGCCGCATGTCGCCCGCGAAGCCTGGATCTTGCAATTCGAGCCTTCGGTTGTGCCGGCGTTCACCGAGGCGCACCTGGCGAACGCCGTGAAGATCGTTGGGGTCTCCGACGACCTTGACCTGGTCGCGGCCTGCGAGCGACGCGTGCGTAGTGTGCTCGGGGACGCCGGCAGCGCGGCCCGGTCGAACCCTTACTTCCTGGATTTGACACATCCCCAGGCCAACAAGGGGGCCGTGGTCCTGACGCTCTCCAGGACGCTCGGAATCCCGCCGGCGCGGATAGCCACGATTGGCGACATGCCCAACGACGTGATGATGTTCCGCGAGAGCGGTCTGGCCATCGCCATGGGCAACGCCAGCGACGAGGTGAAGGCCCAGGCCAGGCATGTGACCGCCAGCAACGAGGCGGGTTAGGTTCTAGTCAGCATGTAATGTCGGACGGAGCCGGGCGCGCTCGGACTCTGCCTGACGCAGATAGCGGCGTGGAACCTTGAGGCTTCGCCCCTGCGCGGGGCGAAGCGGTCCTGGTCGCAGCCGCAGCCGTCCTGCGCCCGATGTGATCGCCCGGCGGTCCCGGTGGTCGAAGCGGTCCAATCTGTGGACCACGCGGCCGCTGATGATCTTCGGGTCGTTTGCGCCGACGAGCTACAAGCTCAGCTTCGACGTTCCCTTCATCGACCCCCTTGGCCGTGCCAGAGCCGGCGGTCTGGGTGTTGATGTTCATGGGCTTCGGCCTGACGGGGATTGCGCTGCGGCGTCGCCTTATGGGGGCGGGGGCCTTTGGCGGCCGGGCTGACGCAATTGACCCAGGTTCGTGGCGCCTAGGTAAGGCTTGGCGCGGATTGGTTCACTCCGTCTCTGATCCAACCCTAACTTGGCCTTCGGCCCAGACGGCATTCAACAGCCGTGTCGCCTGAGCCGCTTTGTCCTGCGGCAGGAAAACGCCGTAGTGGCGTTCGACGGACTTCGGGGCGTCCTGGATCGCGTATCCGGCCTGCTCGAAGGAGCCGGTCAGCTTGATAATGTGAGTGGCGAGGACGTGACGGACGCAATGCGGTCCGTGCGGCAGCAAACCCGGTATCGCCCCACGGCCGGTATAGGGATTGTAGACCCCGTAGCGGCCGGTCAGGGCGCGCCAGGCGCTGTAGAAGTCGGCCTGACTGAAGCTGGCATCGGCTCCGGGCGCCTGCGGCTTCGCCGGGACCCTCACGAAAAATGTTCCGGGATCAACCATCGCGCCGATGAGGACCGGTCGATGCACGTTTAGATACGTGTCGATCTCCGCATAGAGACCCGCGACATCGGGGAGGACCAGCCGGAAGGGCCGACCGCAGAAGTAGTTGGACATGTTATTCTTGAAGGCGACCGGCGGCGCAAACACCTCCCACCCGGCCTGCAGGTCGTTCCAGCGCATTTCGCCGCGGCGAACGGTCTCCAAAGCCTTGTCCGGGGTCGGCCTCTCGCCGCGTCCGCGGACCAGCAATTCCCGCAGAGTGCGTTGCCGGAAGCCCAGGTGCAGCGCCAGGCGGACCATCAGATAGGCCCGCGCGTTCTCCGCAGCGGCGCGAGGGTTCCGGACGGCGCAGGGGCGCCGGAGTCGGATCTCGTCGGCGATTTTGCGGTACTCCGCAACCGGGCTGTCGGATCTCAGGACGGGGAGGACCGGTTCGAAGGGATCGTGGTGTCGGCGTACGATCCGCTTCAGTTCCCGGACCCGCATCCGTGCGAAATCCCGGAAGCGCGCGCAGGCGCCCCGCCAATCAGACCGCGCCGCCGCGACCTCCGCCTCCGTGACCATCCCGTCCAGCGCCTGCAGTCGGTCGGCGAGCCCCGGTGTCTGGGCGATCCAACCGGTGCGGGGGTCGGCGTTCGCGCCAACGGCGCACAACAGGTCGATCTCCCACACCGTGAAGAAGCCCCGCCGACGCTCGCGCCAGCCGAGATAGGCGTCCCAGACCCCCGGAAAGAGCAACAGGGCGAACGAGAGGGCCTCAAGCGGCGCCCCGAGGCCGAGGGACGGGCCATCGGGAGGGGCGGAGAGGGCGCCGAACAGGAGACCGAGATGCTCAAGCTTTTGGGCCGCGGTCACCGCTCCCCAGACGCCTGCGCGGGCGAAACCGATGGGGGCGAAGGTGGCGGTCTTGAAGGCCAGCAACTGACCCATCTCGTCCGACAGCGCCTGCGGCGCGATGCGCGTGCCGGGCCGAAGGCGACGGCCGATTTCGGCGCGCGGCGACGTGTTCCAGCCCGCCAGCGCCGGAAAGCGGATCGCGTAGGCGTGCCGCACCGCCAGCGATTGGTAGCGGCGATATTCGCTGTCGGTCGACCGGAAAGTGCGGCGGACCCATGCCAGAATCTCGGCGCGTTCAGCCGGTTGGCGCGCGGCGAAGTCCTCCGGCAAATGCCAGAGATAGCGGCGTTTCTCGCTGGCGGTCAGTCCCGGCGCGAGCCGCCCGCCGACCGCTCGGTCCGAGTGGGGCAGCAGCCGGCGAAAATAGCCATCCGGCAGGCGCCAACGCCGCTCCAACAACGCGAGCGCCATGAACGATCGAGCTTTGCTCGGCGGCTTCTGGCCGAGGCGCCAAGTTCGTAAGGTGGCGCGGTCGATCGCGACGCCTTGCGCTTCGAGGTGAGTCACCAGCGCCGCGATCGAAGGTTCGTAGCGCTTCAGGGCCAGGTCGAAGGCGCGGGCGAACGCGCTGAGCGACGGTCCGGCGGACGAGCTTGCGGTCAGGGGCCGCTCCTGACTTCGCCCCGAACGCGTTAGGAGTCCGCTAGGCCGCATGGGTTCGCAGGATCCGCCGCGCCTGCCAGGGCGGGATGATGGCGGTGATGTGCGCCGCCCAACGCAGACGGCAGTCGCGCCGGGTGGGGCCGTCGAGGCTTTCGAGGTCGAACAGCCCGGCGCGGGACCCGCGCAGCAGCCGCTTCACCAGCACCTCGTCGGTCTCGGTCTCGACGACCACGACATGACCGAGCATGTCAGGCGTGGGCGGGGTGCGCTGGTACTCGAAATAGATCAGGGCCCCGTGGTCGGCGAGGCCGGGCATCGAGCCGCCGGCGACCAAGAGGGCGCGGGCCTGGTCGGTGCCGCCCGGGGGAATCGGCGCGAGATCGCCGGGAGTCTGGCCGAGCGCGAACAGCACGGCGCCTTCCGGGTCCGCCCCCACGTGACCGATCACCGGCACCAACCGGTCGCTGTCGGCCTCACCGGACGGATAGGCGCCGAAGATCGGCGGCTCGCCCTCGTAGAGCCATTCCGCGCGGACCCCGAAGGCCGCGCCATAGAGGCGCGCGCTTTTGTACGAATAGGGGGCGTTGCCGTTTTCGTTGGATCCATAGGTGTTCACGTTCCAGCCAAACCGGGTCGCGGCGTCTCGAGCACTGCCGTACCCGGCTTCGATCCGCGCCGCCCGAAGGCGGTCGCTGCGGGTCGCTAGGAGAGCCGTGGCCAAGTCCACGGGATCGCGGGTACGGGGCATTGGGTGTCCTTGCAAGCGATTTGTATATAATATACAGATTGCGCATGCGACCGTCAAAAACCTCCGGCGACCCCACCCGGGACAGCCTCAGTGTCGAGCTGGGGCAGTGGTTCAAGGCGCACGCCACCGGGCGAGGGGTGCTGGCGATCCCGCTCATCGTCGCGATCCTGGCGATTCTAGAGGCCGCACGCCTGCTGCGCGGCTGATCTCGGGCCGCCATGGGCAAACTTCGGCTGGCTGCCCGGCGACGGGGTCGACACGGCCCAGTTCCCGGCGATCCTCGACAACAGCCGCCGCGTCGAGGCGCGCCCCGCCGTGCGCAAGGTTCTTGCCC
>NZ_SSMX01000045.1 GCF_004799515.1 Phenylobacterium sp.
CGGCCACGACCGGGACGGCGGGCCTGACCTGGACGCCCGACAAGGATACGATGGCCTACTTCACGTTCAGCCGCGGCTACAAGCAGGCCGGCCTGTTCGTGGGCGCCGGTTCCTCGCTGGGCAACAACCCGTCGACCGCTCCTGAGCATCTGAACGACTACGAAATCGGCCTGAAGAAGGACTTCGGCCGCACCCTGCAGACCAACATCGCGCTGTTCTACTACGACTACCAAGGCCTGCAGGCCCCGCTGACCGTGCCGAACAACACCGGCGCCATCACCTCCAGCCAGAGCCTCTTCCTCAACGTGCCGAGCGCCTACAGCGAGGGCGTCGAGTTCGAGAGCACCTGGGTGCCGATCGACAACCTGCGGATCCTGTTCAACTATTCGTTCAACCCGACCGGCATCAACAAGCTGACCAACGTCATCGACCCGACCGACCCTGAAGGTCTGGCCCCCGGCGCGACCCCGATCGGTCCGCTGCAGCACTGCACCAGCACCAGCGCCACGGCGCCGGGCGGCAACCCGCTCTGCGACGTGAACACCGGCCTGGTGGAGCGCTTCCAGAACCTGAAGGGCAACGTCCTGCCGAACGCCGCGCGCAACAAGCTGGCGGTGAACGTCCTCTACACCTGGGACTTCCAGCCCGGCTCGCTGACGCCTTCGGTCAGCTACGTCTGGCGCGACCAGGAATACGCCGGCATCTTCAAGCGCTACTATGACGCCTCGCCCGAGTGGGGCCAGGCCGATGCCCGCATCACCTGGAAGGACAAGAACGACCACTACTCGGTCATCGCCTTCGTGAAGAACATGTTCGACACCCTGGGCTACGACAGCGCCGTCACCGGCACCCGCAACACCGGCGTCTACCAGAACGCGACGGTGGCCGCGGCGCCGGGCCTGATCACCCCCGGCCTGGTGGCGACGCCCGGCCAGTCGGTGAACGGCCTGGCCACCGGCATCGGCGCCAACGGCATCAGCCGCAGCTACGCGCTGACCCCGCCGCGCACCTTCGGCGTGGAGTTCCAGTACCGCTTCTAAGACCTCCGGAGTTCCGGATCAGGGGGCGCGTCCGCAAGGGCGCGCCCTTTGTTTTTGCGGGATAATCGGCCGCGGCCGAACCTGTCAGCGATGTAAGATCAAAAGCGTTGACGCCCTTGTGAGCCTACCGCACGGTCCAGGCCAAGACGCGAAACAGCGGCGGGGGCGAGGGGATGACCAAGGGCGATTGCCGGCCAGGCTGTAGGGCGTGAGCGGCGCCGCAGCTCCACCCGTCGGTCCGCTTGGCCGCGTCGGCTATGGGGTCGGCTCCATCGCCCTAGGCATCTCCATCTATGTGCTCTCGGCCTCGGTGGTGCAGCTCTACTTCAATCGCGTGCTGGGCATCCCGGCCATCTGGGTCGGCACGGCCTTCCTCGCGTCCCTCGCCATCGATGCGGTGGTGGACCCGCTGATCGGCCAATGGAGCGACAACCTCCGCTCGCGCCTAGGCCGGCGCCATCCCTTCATGTACGGCTCGGCCCTGCCGGCGACGGTGCTGTTCTTCCTGCTGTGGCATGCTCCGGGCAGCCTGAGCGGCCCAGCCCTCTTTGCATATTCCGTGGTCATCCTGCTGGGCGTCCGCCTGTCGCTCTCGCTCTACGAGATCCCGTCTAACGCGCTCGCGCCCGAGCTCGCGCCCGACTATGACAAGCGCACAGGCCTGCTCGCTTGGCGCTGGTTCTTCATGGTGTTCGCCGCCGCGGCCATGGAGTTCTTGCTGTGGCGCGTCTACCTGAAGGCCGACCCCGGCTCCGCGACCGGCGGCGTGATGGACCGATCCCGCTACGCCGACTTCGGCGCCATGTGCAGCGTGCTGATCTTCGTCTGCATCCTGATTTCTTCAGCCTCGACCCACAGCCGCATCCGCTATCTGCACACGCCGCCAGCCCGGCGGGTGAGCTTCGCCGACACCCTGCGCGAGGTGGCCAGCGCCATCCTCAACCCCTCGCTGCTCACCGTCATCTTCGCCAGCGTGCTGGGCGGCGCGTCCTACGGCGTGACCTCCAGCCTTTCGACGATATTCTATCTCGACCTCTGGGGGTTCGGCGCAAAGCAGATCGCGGCCATGGCGATCGCCGTCCTGATCGCAACGATCCTGGGCGTGTTCGGGGCCTCGGCCGTCTCCCAGCGGTTCGGCAAGAAGCCGTCGATGATCTTCTTCTTCGCGACCTCCCTGGTGGCCCAGCTGACCCCGATTTCGCTCAAGCTGCTGGGGCTGATGCCGCCCAACAGCTCGCCGGCCGTGTTCTGGATCCTCTTCGCCAGCGTGCTGGTCACCTACATCCTGGTGCTGATGGGTTATGTGATCATCTCGTCGATGATCGCCGATGTGGCCGAGGACCAGGCGGTGCGCGCTGGATCGCGCCCGGAAGGCGTGGTCTTCGCCGCCAACGGCTTGGTGGTGAAGCTGAACGCCGGCGTGGGCGCCTTCCTGGCGAGCGTCCTGATGACCCTGGTCCACTACCCCAAGGGCGCCGCGCCCGGAACCGTGCCGCCGGACATCATCCGCCACCTCGCCATGGTCTATCTGCCCACCGTGGCGCTGCTGAGCGGCGGCTCGATCCTGGTGCTCAATCTCTACAAGATCGACCGCAAGACCCACGAGCAGAACCTCGAACGCCTGCGTGAGCTGAACGCCGCCGCCGTCAATGAACCGCCGCCGCTCTAACGGGCAAAGATCCCCATCAGCAGCGGCCGGGCGAACACCGCCGGCGCGGCCTTCGGCTTGACGCCGGGCACCCAGGCGCCCAGCTCGGCGCCGGCGTTGATGGTGGCGTTCAGCATCTGCGCCGCCAGGAACGGGTCGACGCCGCGGATCGAGCCCTCGCAGACCCCGTCGGAGATCATCGAGGCGAAGCGGTCGGACACCTTGTCGGAGTGTTGCACCATCTGTTGACGGATCGGCTCCGGCAGGGCCGCGAGCGCGGTGGTGCGCAGCAACGGTCCGTGCTCGGACAACTGATATTCCACGAGGGCCGACGCCGCGCTGGAGAGCCGCGTCCACTGGTCGCCTGACAGGGTCAGCGCCAGCCGCTGCACCCGGGTCATCACCTCGAAGGTGCGCTCGAAGCACGCCACCACCAGGTCGTCCTTGGCCTCGTTGTGGTGGTAGAAGCTGCCCTTGGTCACGTTGAGCTCGGCGGAGATCTTGTCCACCGAGGCGCCGCGGTAGCCGCGGGAATTGATCAGCCGGGTGGCGGCCAGCAGGAAGGTCTCGCGCGCCAGCTCCGCGCGGTCGCGCGGCGCCACCTCGGCGACGGGGATGGCCTGCGGCGCCCAGGCCCGGTCCGCCGCCGCCAGGCCGCCCACCAGGATGTCGTACATCCGCTCGCAGACCCGGCCGTAGTCCTCCGGATCGTATTTCGGCAGCCAGGCGCGCGCCCAGAACAGCTGCTCGAGCAGCAGGTGGGTGCGCGCGGTCCGCCGGCCGCGGGTCAGCCAGTCCAGCTCCGGCGCCTCGAAGATCTGCCGGGCCTTGCGGAACATCTTCAGATAGGCCGCCATCACCTCGCCCCGCTGCGGCGGGTTGAGCGCGCGCAGGTCGGATAGCGCCGGCAGAGGCGCGGCCTCGCCCAGGGCGGCGCAGCGCATGCGGCGCAGGTAGAGGTCGATCAGGGCGTGCAGCCGGCGCGGCGGCGAAGGTTCGTCCAGGGCCCGCTGGACGATGTCGGACAGGCTCTGGATGCCGCGCAGCATCACCGCGGCGGCCAGATCGTCCTTGCGCCGGAAATAGTAGGTGACGCTGGTGGTCGAGAGCCCCACCGAGGCCGCCGCGACGCCGAGCGTCAATCCCTTCACGCCCCGGGCGTTGAGCAGCGTCGTCGACGCATCGAGAATCGCTTCGCGCTTACGCTCGAACCGGTCCGTTGCCTGGACCGCCACCTGAGCCATGTTTCGTCCCTAGTCTTATTCGGGGACGTGTTTCACCCCCGATATTTTCGGGAATTTGCGCACGGAATTTGCCGGTGCGCCAGCGACTTAGGGCATGGCAGGCTTGAAGTATTCGAATAACGCGATATCCGACAGTGACGCTTGCGTCACCCCTCGGAAAAGCCAAACGGCAAGCCGGTCCGGCGGATGTCGTCGGGCAGGATCTGGCGGCCGATCGGCGGCTCGGAACGGGCGGCGCATTCGAGGCGCTGGCATAGCCGGCAGGTGACCCCGATGGGCGTCGCGGCCTCGGCGCCGCGCGGCTCGCCGGCGGTGTAGATCAGCCGGCCAGCATGCTCCTCCGCGCACCCCAGCGCGATCGCCCGCTCCACCCGTGGCGTGCCGAAGCCGCCGCCGCCGGCGGTGACGGTGCGGGCGATGGAGAAGAACCGCTGGCCGTCCGGCAGCTCCAGCCACTGGGTGACGATCTCGCGCGGGGTGCGGAAGGCATGGTGCACGCTCCACAGCGGGCAACCGCCGCCGTGGCGCGCGAAGGGGAAGCCCGCGCCGTCCAGCCGCTTGGACACATTGCCGGCCGGGTCGACGCGGATGAAGAAGAACGGCACGCGTTCCTGGCCGGGCTTCTGCAGAGTGGTCAGCCGGTGCGCGGTCTGCTCGAAGCTGCAGCCGAACTGGCGGGCCAGCGCCTCCACGTCATAGCGGCGCGCCTCCACGGCGCGGGCGAAGGCGCTATAGGGCATGATGAGCGCGGCGGCGGCGTAGCTCGCCAGCGCCCGGCGCGTCAGCCGCTCGCCGCTTTCCGAGGCGAAGGCGCCGTCGGCCAGCACCGCGTCCACCTCGCCGGTGAGTTCGAGGTAGCAAAGTTGCAGGGCGAGCTGGAAGGCCTGGCTGGCGGCGTCGAGGCTGTCGTCCAGCAGCACCTCGCGGCGGTGGCGGTCGAGCCTTCGCGTCGAGCCCGCCATGTAGTTCGTCGGCACACGGCGCACCTTCAGGTCGTGGCGCGCGCGCAGGTAGCCGGCCATGTTCTCTTGGGCGGCAACCGCCTGGGCCAGCCGCTCGGCCGCGTCGTCGAGGCTCGGGAAGCTGTTGCGCCGCGCCGCCAGGAACCGCCGAGACTCCGCCACGGGATCGGAGGCGTCGTCGGCCATCTCGTCCGCCCGCGCGCCCGCCCCGCGGTCGGCGAAGGCGAGCTGACCCTCCTGATAGGTCGTGTAGAGACGAAGCAGGGCCTCGGTGACCCCCGGATAGTTGGTGGCCATGTCGGTGAGCTCGTTGGGCGCCCAGTCGAGGCCCGCGAAGATCGGGTCCTTCAGCACCGCCTGCAGGCGCTGGGTGTCCTCCGCCGCCCCGCTGCCGAGCGCCGTCATGTCGATGGCGTAGGTCTGGGCGAGCTTCATCAGCAGGCCCGCGGTCAGCGGCCGGTTGTTGCGCTCCAGGAGCGCGATGTAAGAGGCCGACACCTCCAGGGCGGCCGCCATATCCGCTTGGGTGAGCCCCAGGTCGCGCCGCATCCGGCGCAGGCGGGGTCCGACATAGAGGCCGCGATCGCTCGCCATATTAAGTCTGTCCGCTGAGAATCTTACAAGATTACAGCACAAATCTGTAAAGTTTTACAGCTCAACCTTGCGCCCTCTCGCCGAGCAGCCCGTCCACGCGTTAGGGCGACGTCAAGTCCCGGGGGCGCTACCTGCGCACCCGCTCAGCGTGGAAGAGGCAGATGGCATACCAAGACCACATCATCGAGATGGGCCAGCTCATCAAGAGCAAGGGCGGGACCTGGGACGGCATCGACGCCGAGGCCGTGGCCCGCATGCGCCTGCAGAACCGCTTCAAGACCGGCCTGGAGATCGCCAAGTACACCGCCGGCCTGATGCGCGAGGACATGGCGGCCTATGACGCCGACCCGGCCAACTACACCCAGTCGCTGGGCTGCTGGCACGGCTTCATCGCCCAGCAGAAGATGATCTCGATCAAGAAGCACTTCGGCGCCACCAAGGGCCGTTACATCTACCTCTCCGGCTGGATGGTCGCGGCCCTGCGCTCCGACTTCGGCCCGCTGCCCGACCAGTCGATGCACGAGAAGACCTCGGTGCCGGCGCTGATCGAGGAGATCTACACCTTCCTAAAGCAGGCCGACGCCCGCGAGCTGGGCGGCCTGTTCCGCGATCTCGACGCGGCCCGCAAGGCTGGCGACGCCAAGAAGGAAGAGCAGGTCCAGGACGCCATCGACGGCTTCCAAACCCACGTCGTTCCGATCATCGCCGACATCGACGCGGGCTTCGGCAACGCTGAGGCGACCTACCTGTTGGCCAAGAAGATGATCGAGGCCGGCGCCTGCGCCCTGCAGATCGAGAACCAGGTCTCCGACGAGAAGCAGTGCGGCCACCAGGACGGCAAGGTCACCGTCCCGCACGACGACTTCCTGGCCAAGGTGCGCGCCTGCCGCTACGCCTTCCTGGAACTGGGCGTCGACAACGGCGTCATCGTCACCCGCACCGACAGCCTGGGCGCGGGCCTGACCAAGCAGATCGCCGTCAGCCACACCCCCGGCGACATCGGCGACCAGTACAACAGCTTCCTCGACTGCGAGGAGATCTCGCCGGCCGACATGAAGAACGGCGACGTGGTCCTGAACCGCAACGGCCAGCTGCTGCGGCCCAAGCGCCTGCCGTCCAACCTGTTCCAGTTCCGCGCCGGCACCGGCGAGGACCGCTGCGTGCTCGACTCCATCACCTCGCTGCAGAACGGCGCGGACCTGCTGTGGATCGAGACCGAGAAGCCGCACATCGAGCAGATCGCCGGCATGATGGACCGCATCCGCGCGGTCGTGCCGAACGCCAAGCTGGCCTACAATAACTCCCCGTCCTTCAACTGGACGCTGAACTTCCGCCAGCAGGTCTATGACGCCTGGCAGAAGGCCGGGAAGGACGTCTCCGCCTACGACCGCGAGAAGCTGATGAGCGTCGACTATGACGCCACGGCGCTGGCGGTCGAGGCCGACGACAAGATCCGCACCTTCCAGGCGGACGCCGCCAAGCGGGCCGGCATCTTCCACCACCTGATCACGCTGCCGACCTATCACACGGCCGCGCTCAGCACGGACAACCTCGCCAAGGAGTACTTCGGCGAGCAGGGCATGCTGGGCTACGTCAAGAAGGTCCAGCGCGAGGAGATCCGCCAGGGCATCGCCTGCGTCCGCCACCAGAACATGTCGGGCTCGGACATCGGCGACGACCACAAGGAGTACTTCGCGGGCGAGGCGGCCCTGAAGGCCGGCGGCGTCCACAACACCATGAACCAGTTCGCTTAGAGGCCGGCCCACCGGACGGCCTTTCGAAGAGGACTTCGGCTCCCGCCCCAGGGCGGGGGCCTTTCTTTTCGCTGCCGTCCGTCCGCCATGCCCTTCCGATCGCCCCTTTTCGACGCTACCGGTCCCGCCATGGAAATCTCCGCCAAGCTTTCGGTCGACGACGTCCTGCACGCCTTCGTGGAGGGCGAGCTGCTGCCGGGGACGGACGTCTCGCCGGCGGCCTTCTGGGCGGCGCTGGAAGCGATCCTCGCGGACTTTACCCCGCGCAACGCCGAACTCCTGGCGCGGCGGGATGAATTGCAGGCTGAGATCGACGCCTGGTGGCGGGCGCGCCGGGGCCAGCCGCTGGACCTGGCGGAGGAGACCGCCTTCCTGCGCCAGATCGGCTATCTGCTGCCCGAACCCGCCGCCTTCCGCATCGCCACCGAGAACGTCGACCCCGAGATCGCCCGGCTGGCCGGGCCGCAGCTGGTCGTGCCGGTGTCCAACGGCCGCTTCGCGCTGAACGCCGCCAACGCCCGCTGGGGCAGCCTCTATGACGCCCTCTACGGCGCCGACGCCCTGGAGCCGCCCACCGGCGCCAAGGGCTATGACGCCGCGCGCGGCGCCAAGGTGGTGGCCTACGCGCGGGCCTTCCTCGACCGCGCCGCGCCCCTGACCGACGGCTCGCACGCCGAGGCAAGCGCCTATGCGGTCGCGGGCGGCCGTCTGATGGTGAGCCTGGCCGACGGGACCCAGACGGGCCTGGCGACGCCGGAGCAGTTCGTGGGCTGGCGCGGGGCGGGCGAAGCGCCCGAGGGCGTGCTGCTGGCGCACAATGGCCTGCACCTGGAAATCCTGATCGACCGCCGGCACGCCATCGGCCGCGACGATCCGGCGGGCGTCGCCGACGTGCTGCTGGAAGCCGCGCTCACCACCATCCAGGACTGCGAGGATTCCGTCGCCGCCGTGGACGCCGAGGACAAGACCGCCGTCTACCGCAACTGGCTGGGGCTGATGCGCGGCGACCTCGCCGCCACCTTCGCGAAGGGCGGCCAGACCGAGACCCGCCGCCTCGACCCCGACCGCAGCTACCAGGCCGCGGCGGGCGGCGACCTTACGCTGAGCGGCCGCAGCCTGATGCTGGTGCGCAACGTCGGCCACCACATGCTGACCGACATGGTCCGCTACGAACGCCAGCCGGTCTACGAAACCGCCGTCGACGCCCTGGTCACCGTGACCGCCGCCCTGCACGACCTGAAGGGCATGCGCCGCAACAGCCGGGCGGGCTCGGTCTATGTGGTGAAGCCCAAGATGCATGGGCCGGACGAGGTCGCCCTCGCCGTTCGGCTGTTCGACCTGGTGGAGGACGGCCTGGGCCTCGCCCGCAACACCGTCAAGCTCGGCATCATGGACGAGGAACGGCGCACCAGCGCCAACCTCAAGGCCTGCATCCACGCCGCGCGCGAGCGGGTGGTGTTCATCAACACCGGCTTCCTCGACCGCACCGGCGACGAGATCCACACGGCGATGGAAGCCGGGCCCATCGTGCGCAAGGAGGCGATCAAGGCCGAGGCCTGGCTGCCGGCCTATGAGAAGCGCAACGTCGAGATCGGCCTGGCCACCGGCTTCCCCGGCCGCGCCCAGATCGGCAAGGGCATGTGGGCGGCGCCCGACCGGATGGCCGCCATGCTGGCCGCCAAGGTCGGCCACCCGAAGTCCGGCGCCAACACCGCCTGGGTGCCCTCGCCCACCGCCGCGGTGCTGCACGCCCTGCACTATCACGAGGTGGACGTCGCGACCCTGCAGGCGCGGATGATCGCCAGCGCGACGACGACCGGCCTCGACGACCTGCTGACCCCGCCGCTCGCCAAGTCCAACTGGAACGCCGCCGACGTGCAGCAGGAGCTGGACAACAACGCCCAGGGCATCCTCGGCTACGTGGTCCGCTGGATCGACCAGGGCGTCGGCTGCTCCAAGGTGCCGGACATCCATGACGTCGGCCTGATGGAGGACCGCGCGACCCTGCGCATCTCCAGCCAGCACATCGCCAACTGGCTGCATCACGGCATCTGCACCGAAGCCCAGGTGCGCGAGACCCTGGTGCGCATGGCCAAGGTGGTGGACGGCCAGAACGCCGGCGACCCCGCGTATAGCCCGATGAGCCCGGATCCGGCGGCCAGCGTCGCCTTCCAGGCGGCAGTCGACCTGATCTTCGAAGGCCGCGTCCAGCCGAACGGCTACACCGAACACATCCTCACCCGCCGCCGGCGAGAGCGGAAGGCGCAGCTGGCGCAGGCCTAGACGGCGGCGAGACGCCCTAGGGCCGGGACGTGTCCACCCGCTCGCCGGCCGGCGCCGGGGGCGCGATCGCCAGCAGGTTCATCCGGAAGGGCAACGCGCCCAGGATGCCGCCCACCAGCGGGGCGACGATGAACAGCCACAGCTGGGAGATCGCCTGGCCGCCCGCCAGGACGGCGGGGCCGAGGCTGCGGGCCGGGTTGACCGAGACGCCGGTCACCTGGATGCCCACGATGTGGATCGCCGCCAACGTCAGGCCGATGGCCAGGCCCGCCGTGCCCGGCGCCGCTTCCGGCCGGGTCGCGCCCAGGATCACCGCTACGAACAGCGCCGTCATCACCACCTCGAAGGTGGCCGCGGCCGTGAGCGAGAAGCCGCCGAGGTAACCGGGACCCCAGCCATTTTGGCCGAGATGCTCGGTCGAGCCGGCGATGACCGCCAGGATCCCCGCGCCGGCGAGCGCGCCTAGGCATTGGGCGACCCAGTAGACCAGCATGTCGGGCAGGGTCATGCGCCCGGCGATGAACATGCCCAGGCTGACCGCCGGATTGACGTGGCCGCCGGAGATCGGCCCCAGGCCATAGGCCAGGGCGACAATGGCGAAGCCGAAGGCCAGCGCGATGCCGAGCTGGCCCACGTGGTCGCCGCCCAGGACGGCGGCCCCACAGCCGAACAACACCAGGATCAGGGTTCCCAGGAATTCCGCGATTGCTCGAGCCATGGCCCACCCCGCTTCGTCTGAGACGGTCACGCTAACACCCTATGGATGTAGACGACAACCAGCTTAACCCTGGGAGGTGGGCTGGCAGAACCCGCCGTCGCCCTACAGGCCGCCGGGGCTCGCCAGCGCCACGCCGCCGTCGACGGCGATGGTGTCGCCGACCACATAGTCGCCAGCGGCGCTGGCCAGGTAGATGGCCGCGCAGGCCATATCCTCGTCCTTGCCGATGCGTCGCGCGGGGATGCGCTGGGCCACCTCGTCGCCGTGGTCGCGGGCCACGCGGTTCATCTCCGACGCGAAGGCGCCGGGCGCGATGGCGGTGACGCAGATGTTGTCGTGGATCAGGCGGGCGGCCATGCGGCGGGTCAGGTAGATCAGCCCGGCCTTGGAGGCGTGGTAGCTGTAGGTCTCCTGCGGGTTGAGCCGGATGCCGTCGATCGAGGCGATGTTGATCACCTTCGACGGCCGGTCCGCCGTGCCGGCCTTGGTCAGCGCGCCGTGCAGGGCCTGGGTCAGGAAGAAGGGCGACTTCAGGTTCAGGTTCAGGACCTTGTCCCAGCCGCTCTCCGGGAACTCGTCGAACTCCGCGCCCCAGGCGGCGCCGGCGTTGTTCACCAGGATGTCGAGCTTGTCCTCATGCGTCAGATAGCGCGCGACGAAGCTCTTGATGCCGTCGGTGGTCGACAGGTCCTGCGGCAGGGAGATGCAGTTCTCGCCGAGTTCAGCCGCCGCCTCGTCGCACTGCGAGGCCTTCCGCGAGGTGATGTAGACCTTCGAACAGCCGGCTTCGAGGAAGCCCTGGGCGATCATCTTGCCGATGCCGCGCGAGCCGCCGGTGACGATGGCCACGCGGCCCTTCAGCGAGAACATGTCGAGCGCGGTCATGGCCGTTTCCCCTCAGTTTGTTGTGAGCGGTCAAAACCGCCTTGGCTGTTCCTTTTCCCCCTCGCACATTTGACTTGGAAGGGTCCAGCTCGGCCTGTAACAAGCGTTTGAATTTCGCGGCCGCCACCCCAGATCAAAGAGCGGGCCGCGCCAAGCCTCCAGGGAGCCCCCAACATGACCGAGATCAATTCGGTGACGACGCTGACCCGCGACGGCGACATCGCGGTCATCACGCTCAACTCGCCGCCGGTGAACGCGCTCTCGGCCAAGGTGCGGGAAGGGCTGCACGAGGGGTTCAAGAGCGCCAACGCCTCTGACGCCAAGGCCATCGTGCTGATCTGCGACGGCCGCACCTTCATCGCCGGCGCGGACATCACCGAGTTCGGCGGCGCCATGGCCGGTCCCAGCTTGCAGGACGTGCAGGACATGATGGAGGGCTCGCCCAAACCGGTGATCGCCGCCATCCATGGCACGGCGCTGGGCGGCGGCCTGGAGGTCGCGCTCTGCGCCCACTACCGCGTCGCCGTCCCCTCGGCCCGCGTGGGCCTGCCGGAGGTCAACCTGGGCCTCCTGCCCGGCGCCGGCGGCACGCAGCGCCTGCCGCGCATCGTTGGCGTGGAAGCCGCCCTCGACATGGTCACCTCCGGCCGCCACGTCCCGGCCAAGCAGGCGCTCGCCATGGGCCTGGTCGACGAGCTGGTCGAGGAAGGCAAGCTGTTCGAAGGCGCGCTGGCCTTCGCCCGCAAGGCGGTGGCCGACGGCAAACCGCTGGTGAAGGTGCGCGACAACAACGCCAAGCTGGAGGCCGCCAAGGGCCATCCGGAGATTTTCGCCGACTTCCGCAAGGCCAATGCGCGCAAGTTCCGCGGCTTCCTGGCGCCGGAGTACAACATCCGCTGCATCGAGGCGGCGGTGAACTCGGCCACCTTCGAGGAGGGGCTGAAGGCCGAGCGCAAGCTCTTCACCGAGTTGATGATGGGCGCCCAGTCGGCGGCCCAGCGCTACTACTTCTTCGCCGAGCGCCAGGCCAACAAGATCCCCGACGTGCCGGACGACACCCCGCTGCGCCCCATCAAGCGGGTCGGCATCCTGGGCGCCGGCACCATGGGCGGCGGCATCGCCATGAACTTTCTCAACGTCGGCATCCCGGTGACCATCGTCGAGGTCCAGGAGGCGGCCCTGGAACGCGGCCTCTCCACGATCCGTAAGAACTATGAACGCTCCCGCACCGCCAAGGCCGAGGAGACCGAGGCGCGGATGGCCCTGCTCTCCGGCTCGCTCGACTTCGACAAGCTGGGCGACTGCGACCTGATCATCGAGGCCGTCTTCGAGCGGATGGACATCAAGAAGGACATCTTCGCGCGGCTCGACAAGGTGGCGAAGCCCGGCGCGATCCTGGCGTCGAACACCAGCTACCTGGACATCGACGAGATCGCCTCGGTCACCAGCCGGCCGCAGGACGTCATCGGCCTGCACTTCTTCTCGCCGGCCAATGTCATGAAGCTGCTGGAAGTGATCCGCGGCGAGAAGACCGCCAAGGATGTCATCGCCACCTCGATGAAGCTGGCCAAGCAGATCGGCAAGATCGCCGTCCTGGCCGGCGTCTGCCCAGGGTTCATCGGCAACCGCATGCTGTCGCAACGTCAGCGCGAAGCGCAGAAGCTGGTCATGGAAGGCGCCATGCCCTGGGACGTCGACCGTGTGCTCTACGACTTCGGCTTCCCCATGGGCCCGTTCGCCATGAGCGACCTGGCCGGCCTGGACATCGGATGGGTGAAGGAGAATTCCAAGGGCGAGACCATCCGCGACGTGCTCTGCGAGATGGACCGCCGCGGCCAGAAGACCGGCGCGGGCTATTACGACTACGACGAGAACCGCAACGCCGTCCCCTCGCCGGTGACCGAGAAGATCATCAACGACTTCATCGTCAAGTCCGGCGCCAACCCGCGCAAGATCAGCGACGAGGAGATCCTCGAGCGCTGCGTCTATCCGATGATCAACGAGGGCGCGAAGATCCTCGAGGAGGGCAAGGCGATCCGCCCCTCCGACATCGACGTGGTCTGGGTCAACGGCTACGGCTGGCCCGTCTACCGCGGCGGCCCGATGCACTACGGCGACCTTGTCGGCCCCGACAAGGTGCTGGCCAAGATGCAGGAATTCCAGGCCACCATGGGCGAGGCGTTCAAGCCGTCGGCCCTCCTGGAAAAGCTGGTCGCCGACGGCAAGAAATTCTCCGACATCAAGGCCTAACCCTCCCCGAAAGCAGGACATCCTCCATGCGTGAAGCCGTCATCGTCGCCGCCCGCCGGACCCCCATCGGCAAGGCCTATCGCGGCGCGTTCAACAACACCTACGGCGCGACCCTGGGCGCGCACGCCATCGCCGCGGCGGTGGAGCAGGCCGGCATCGACCCGGGCGAGGTCGACGACGTGGCCATGGGCTGCGCACTGCAGCAGGGCACGACGGGCAACAACATCGCCCGCCAGGCCGCCCTGCGCGCGGGCCTGCCCAACACCGTTTCCGGCATGACCATCGACCGGCAGTGCTCGTCCGGCCTGATGGGCGTGGCGACGGCGGCTAAGTACATCATCAACGACGGCGCCCCGATCGCCATCGGTGCGGGCATCGAGTCGATCAGCCTCGTCCAGAACGGCCACATGAACGGCTTCATGGCCCGCGACCCGGAGCTGACCGCCAAGGTCCCGGAGATCTGGACCTCGATGATCGAGACCGCCGAGATCGTCGCCGACCGCTATGGCGTCAGCCGCGAGGCGCAGGACGAGTACGCGCTGCAGTCCCAACAGCGCACCGCCCAGGCCCAGTCGGAAGGCCGCTTCGACCGCGAGATCGCGCCGATGACCACGGTGATGAAGGTGGTCGTTAACAAGGAAACGGGCGAGACCGCCGACAAGGAGATCACCATCTCCGCCGATGAAGGCAACCGACCGCAGACCACCATCGACGACCTGAAGAAGCTGCAGCCGGTGTTCAAGGGCGGCCTCTTCGTGCAGGAGGGCAAGTACGTCACCGCCGGCAACGCCAGCCAGCTCTCCGACGGCGCCGCCGCGGTGGTGCTGATGGAGCGCAAGGAGGCCGAGAAGCGCGGCCTGGAGGCGCTGGGCGCCTATCGCGGCATGGCGGTGGCCGGCTGCGGCCCCGAGGAGATGGGCATCGGCCCGGTGTTCGCGATCCCCAAGCTGCTCGAGCGCAACGGCCTGACCATCGACGACATCGACCTGTGGGAGCTGAACGAGGCCTTCGCCAGCCAGGTGATCTACTGCCGCGACAAGCTGGGCATCGACCCGGCGAAGTACAACGTCTCCGGCGGCTCGATCTCGATCGGCCACCCCTACGGGATGACGGGCGCGCGCTGCACGGCGCACCTGCTGTACGAAGGCAAGCGCCGCGGCGCGAAGTACGGCGTCGTCACCATGTGCATCGGCGGCGGCATGGGCGCGGCGGGATTGTTCGAGATTTTCTAGGTCTCGGCCGAAGTGGCTCCCCTTCGGGGGAGCTGTCAGCGAAGCTGACTGAGGGGGCCATC
>NZ_SSMX01000046.1 GCF_004799515.1 Phenylobacterium sp.
GCTGTCCGCCTGGGGTGAGGTACACATCCCGGGCCGCTGGCGGACGCCGGACTGGTTCAAGGCAGCTCGCGCGGAAGATTTCCTGCGGGCTGGAGATGACTGTCCACAAAGCGAGCACCCGCACTGAATGTCCGCTCATCGGCCGAAAGCCAAGGTCCGCTGATGGCGCAAAGCCGACCTTCAACCCGCCCCCTACCCCTTCCTAAAAAACCCATAGATCCGCTCGGCCAGCGCCTGGCTCACCCCCTCCACCTTCGCCAAATCCTCCACGCCCGCCCGGCTCACCCCGCGCGCTGAGCCGAACGCCTGCAGCAGGGCGCGCTTGCGGCCTGGGCCGACGCCTTCGATCTCGTCCAGGGGATTGCGCTTCAGGTCGATGGCGCGGCGGGTGCGGTGGGTGCCGATGGCGAAGCGGTGGGCCTCGTCGCGCAGGCGTTGCAGGTAGTAGAGCACCGGGCTCTTGGGCTCGAGCATGAAGTAGGGCTTGCCGGGGATGTAGAACCGCTCCAGGCCCGCGTCGCGGTCGGGGCCCTTGGCGACGCCGACCACCGGGATGTCGTCGACGCCCA
The DNA here is from genome assembly GCF_004799515.1 of Phenylobacterium sp. Taxonomy (GTDB): domain Bacteria; phylum Pseudomonadota; class Alphaproteobacteria; order Caulobacterales; family Caulobacteraceae; genus Phenylobacterium. The sequence continues at coordinate 570 of NZ_SSMX01000046.1, forward strand.
GGTCGGCCATGATCTCCATCACCACGCCCACCTGGCCCATGCCGCCGTCGATCAGCACGAGGTCCGGGCGGATGGCGTCGGCGCCCTCCTCTTCCTCCTTCACCAGCCGGCCGAACCGGCGGCGCAGCACCTCCTTCATCATGCCGAAGTCGTCGCCCGGGGTGATGTCGGCGCCGCGGATGTTGAACTTGCGGTACTGGCTCTTCTGGAAGCCCTCGGGGCCGGCGACGATCATGCCGCCGACGGCGTTGGTCCCCATGATGTGGGAGTTGTCGTAGACCTCGATCCGCTCCGGCGGGCCTTCCAGGCCGAAGGCCTCGCAGACCCCCGTCAAGAGCTTCGCCTGGGCCGAGCTCTCGCTCATCTTCCGCCCCAGCGCCTCGCGGGCGTTGGTCAGCGCGTGGTCGACCAACTGGCGCTTCTCGCCGCGCAGGGGCTTGGCGATCTCCACCTTGCGGCCGCCCTTGAGGCAGAAGGCGTCGGCCAGCAGGTCGCGCTCGGCCGGCTCGACATTGGCGAGGATCAGCTTGGGGATCGGCTTGTCGTCGTAGAACTGGCCCAGGAAGGCGCCCATGATGTCGGCGTCCTCGTCGGACTTGTCCACGCGGGGGAAATAGGCGCGGTTGCCCCAGTTCTGGCCGGCGCGGAAGAAGAACACCTGCACGCAGGCCTGGCCGCCCTCGGCGAAGAGCGCGAAGACGTCGGCCTCGTCCACCGTCTCCGGGTTGATCTGCTGTTCCTGGGCGACGGAGGCCAGCGCGCGGATGCGGTCGCGCAGGCGCGCGGCGCGCTCGAACTCCATCTCCTCGGCGGCGGCGGTCATCTGTTCGGCGAGGCCCGCGACCACGGCGCGGGACTTGCCGCGCAGGAAGGCCTCGGCCTGTTCGACCAGGCCCGCGTAGTCCTCCAGGCTGACTAGGCCGGTGCAGGGCGCGGCGCAGCGCTTGATCTGGTGCAGCATGCAGGGCCGCGTGCGGCTCTCGTAGACGCTGTCGGAGCAGGACCGGAGCAGGAAGGCCTTCTGCAGGGTGTTGAGCGTCTTGTTGACCGCGTTGGCGGATGCGAACGGGCCGAAGTAGTCGCCCTTGATGGTGTGGGCGCCGCGGTGCTTGCGCAGTTGCGCCGCCGGGTGCTCGCGGCGGATGACGATCTCCGGGAAGGACTTGTCGTCACGCAGCAGGACGTTGAAGCGGGGCTTGAGCTGCTTGATCAGGTTGATCTCGAGCAGCAGGGCGTCGGTCTCGGTGCGGGTGGTGACGAACTCCATCGACCGCGTGGCGTCGACCATGTGGGCGATGCGGTTGGTGTGGAAGCGGCCCTGGGCGTACTGGATCACCCGCTTCTTGAGGCTGCGCGCCTTGCCGACGTAGAGGACCTCGCCGTCCTCGCCCATCATCCGGTAGACGCCCGGCCGGTCCGGCAGGCGGGTCACCTCATCCTTGATCAGGGCCGCGCCCTTGAGGGGCGGTTCGGCGACTTCGCTCGGCATACGGCGAATATAGGCGAGTCATCTGGTCCGCGCAGGGGCCGCGGCTCCTCGTCTCGCCGACGCGGCGGTTCGACGCTTTCCGGGCCGCGCGCGCGCGGCCCCGCGCAAGATTGCGACGGTTCGGGATCGGACGGGGGACACGGCGATGACCGCGGAGAAGCCGGCGCTGGCCTTGGGCTGGCGGGTCTATGGCCTGGGCGTGATCGCGCTGGCCCTGGTGGCCTTCGCGATCCGCGATTTCGATCCCGGCCAGCCGGTGCCCAAGGCCTTCCCCGACCGGCAGATCCTGGCCTACGCCGCCGCCGGCTTCCTGCTGGTCGCCGGCGCGGCGATGGAGTGGCGGCGCACCCTCGTCTGGGCCTCGGGCGCGCTGGCCGCCTACTACACCCTGCTCGTCGTCGTGGTGATGGACGGCCGGGTCATCCTGCGCAACGCCGACCAGTTCATGGCCTACAGCAACACCGCCGAGCAGCTGGCCATCGCGGCGGGCGCGGTGATCGTCTTCGCGACCTACGCCAAGATCGACCCGGTCTGGGCGGGGCGCCTGACGAAGGCCGGCCAGGTCGCCTTCGGGATCAGCGCCATCCTGTTCGGCGGCGCGCATTTCGCCTACATGGGCATGACCGCGCCCCTGGTGCCCAGGTGGCTGCCGCCCAGCCAGCTGTTCTGGGGCTACGCCACCGGGGTGTTCCACATCGCGGCGGGCGTGGCGATCCTGACGGGGATCCAGGCGCGGCTGGCGGCCATCCTGCTCACCGTCATGTTCGCAGCCTTCACGCCCTTGGTGCACGTGCCCCTGTTCCTGGCCGACCCGACCAGGCACTTCTATTGGACCGAGAACGCCACCAACCTGGTGCTGATCGGCGCGGCCTGGGTGGTGGCGGATTCGCTGGCGCGGCGCCGGCGCGGCGAGGTCAGCCCAGCACGTTGAGGACGGCCAGGGTCATCGCCTCGACGCCGGTCTTGATGGACGGCTCGGGCGTCGGCGCGAACTGCGGCGTGTGGTTGCCGGGCGGTTCCTGGCCCTTGGCGCGGTAATCGGCGACCACCTTCGGATCGACCCCGCCCAGCGACCAGTAGAGCGAGGGCACGCCGGCGATGATGAACTCCGAATAGTCCTCGCTGGCCGAACCCGGGCTGGTCGCGGCGATGGCGTGCGGGCCGAAGGCGGCCTGGAAGACCGGCGCGGTGCGCGCGGTGACGGCGGCGTCGTTGACCACCGCCGCGGCGCCCTGGTCGAAGACCACCGTGGGCGCCGGTGCGCGGGCCATCTCGGCCACCGCCTTGGCCGTGCGGCCCAGACCCTCCTTCAGGAGGGCGCGGGTGGCGTCGTCATAGCTGCGGATCGTGCCGCGCAGCACCGCCTGGTCGGGGATGATGTTGCCGGCGCTGCCGGACTGGATCGAGCCCACGCCCAGCACGCCGAACGCCGCCGGGTCCTTCTCGCGGCTGACCACCGTCTGGACCTCGACCGTGAAGCGGGCCGCCTCCATCACCGGGTCGATGGAGAGCTGCGGGCGCGAGCCGTGCGCGCCGCGGCCCTGGAAGGTGATCTCGAAGCCGTCGGCGTTCGAGGTGTTGGCCCCGGCGCGGTAGAAGACGTCGCCCGCCGGGGCCGGGCCCACATGCTGGGCGAAGCCGATGTCGGGCTTGGGGAAGCGGGTGAACAAGCCATCGGCGATCATCGCCTTGGCGCCGCCGACGGTTTCTTCCGATGGCTGGGCGATAAACTCCAGCGTGCCGCGCCAGGCGGCCTTCATGGCCACCAGCTGCTGCGCCGCGCCGACCCAGGCGGCCATGTGGATGTCGTGGCCGCAGCTGTGCGCCACCGGCGTGACCTTGCCGTTCCACATCTGGGTCGCATGGCTGGCGTAGGGCAGGCCGGTCTTCTCCTCCATGGGAAGCGCATCGAGTTCGGTGCGCACCATGACCGTCGGGCCGGCGCCGTTCTTGTAGATCGCCACCAGGCCGGTCTTGCCGACGTGCTCGGTGACCTCGAAGCCCAGGGCGCGCATCTCCTTGGCCAGCTTGGCGGCCGTCTCGGTCTCCTGGAAGCCGAGCTCAGGGTGCTGGTGGATGTCCTTGTAGAGGGCCTCGAGGTGCGGGTAGTCGCGCACCAGCGCCGCGTCGATCTGGGCCTTGTCCTTGGCCACGTCGATCTTGGCTTCCGCCGCCGTGGCGATCAGCGCCGCTGCGCCGGCGAACAGGACGGATCGAAGAACGCGGTGTTGACTCATGCGGCTACCCCTGACTGAAGCCGCACCTTAGCCGCAGCCGCTGGCTCCGCGCCAGGAGCCGTCCGCGCTCAGAGCTTCACCAGACCCGCGGCGATCTTTTCGAACACACCCTTGGTGACCTTCACGTACCCGCGCTTGGCGTCGTTGAAGTAGAGCGGGCCCTTGATCTTGCCGGGGTCGTAGCCGTCGGCGATCAGGTCCATCTTGCGGGTCTTGAAGGTGCCGGTGGTCTCCAGCGCCGGCAGGACGCGCACGAACAGCGGCTGGGCGTAGGGCGGCAGGTCGCGGGCCACCGTTTCGCCGAAGAGCTTGATATCAAACTCCGGGCCGACGACCAGGCCGGCCATGCCGGCGCGGCCCTCGGCGCCCTCCACGGCCACGCCGTAGACATTGGCCTCCTTGACGCCGGCCACGCCCAGCAGGCGCTCGGCCACCTCGTTGGTGGAGACGTTCTCGCCCTTCCAGCGGAAGGTGTCGCCGATGCGGTCGACGAAATAAAAGTAGCCGTCGCCGTCGGACTTCATCAGGTCGCCGGTGGCGAACCAGCGGTCGCCCTTCTCGAAGACGTCGTGCAGCACCTTCTTCTCGGACGCGGCCCTGTCGACATAGCCGGAATATTCGCTGCGGGCGTCGCCGCCGATCTCGCCGATGCACTCGCCGATCTGGCCGGGACCGCACTCGATGCACAGGCCATTGGTCCCGCGGATCGGCTCCTCGGTCTCCACGTCGAACTGCACGAGGCGCACGTTGAAGCGCTTGCGCAGCCACTTCGGCGCGCGGCCGATCGCCCCTTCGCGGCCGTCGAAGTTGAACATCGACACATTGCCCTCGGTCGATCCGTAGAACTCCAGGATCTCCGGGATGCGGAAGCGCTGCTTCATCACCGGCCAGATGTCGGGCCGCAGCCCGTTGCCGAAGGCCATGCGGATCTTGTGGCGGGTTTCCGCCTCGCCGGGCGGCTGGTTCACCAGGTAGCGGCAGAGCTCGCCGATGTAGACGAACATGGTGCAGCCCTCGTCCACCACCTCGCCCCAGAAGTGGGTGGCGGAGAACTTTCGCCGCAGGAACACCGAGCCGCCGTTCAGCAGCGCCGCGCCCAGGGCGCAGAGGCCGCCGGTGGCGTGGTAGAGCGGCAAGGTCACATAGATGCGGTCGGTGGACTTGGCTCCCGTCGCGCCGGCGAAGCCGCGCATATAGAGCTGCGCGCGCACATGGGTGATCCGCGCGGCCTTGGGCAGGCCGGTGGTGCCCGAGGTGAAGATCAGGAGCGCGGTGTCGTGGGCCCGGATGTCCTCGCGTACGATCTTGTCCGGCGGCAGCTGGCTGCAGCTCTTCAGCGCCTGGACGAGGTCACGCTGACCGCCGTGGGCGGGGCCGAGGATCCACTGATTCAGCGGCTTCTCCAGCAGGGTCTTGGCCGCCTCGAACACCGGCGAGGTCTCCGCATCGACGATCACGCAGGCTGCGGCGGAGATGTTCAGGCAGTGGGCCAGCGCCAGGCCGGAGAGCTGGTTGTTGATCAGGGCGGTGACCACGCCGATCTTCGACAGGCCGTACCAGATGGCGAAATATTCCAACCGGTTGGGCATGAACAGCGCCACGGTCTGGCCGCGCCGCAGGTTCTGGCCCTTGCCCCAATGGGCGAAGCGATTGGCCATGGCGTCGAGTTCGCCATAGCTGAGCGTGCGGCCCTCGAAGGTGATGGCGCTGCGGTCGCGCCACTGGTCGACAGCGGCCTGCAGGTCGTCGCAGATCAGGTTGGGACTGTCCGACGCGATCGACTTCACGCGCTTCAGCGTCCGGTTAAGGCCGCGCGCAAACCGCCAATCGCGCTGAAGCCTGGCCTTGAGCGGCATCCCCACCTCCGACGACCCCGCCAACTTGCGGACGCCCGGTGGGCGGGGTCAAGGTTTTGCAGGCGGCCCAGTCGCCGCAGGCCGGCGGCGCCCCGCCGAACGCGACCTTCAGGCCACAAATCCTTAAGAGAACCTTTCCCAGGCCCCACTGCGCAAGCGCCGGCGCCAGAATGTTCCTGACGAAACGGAGCCTCTTCGACCACGGGGAATTAAGGTCATTTGGGGGCGTCGGCCGCCAAGAAGCCGCCACGGTCGAAAAGGTTATCCTCAATCACCCAGCGCCACACGGCTGTATTGGTTGAGAATTGCCAACAGGATCATTCGCGACCAAATAGAACCCAGGACCAGATACGGCCAAGCTTCTACATTTCAATTCCGGAACCGTCACGGGAACTTTCCGTTTCCATCCTCCGAACGACATATCCCTGGAGGGTCTATCCATGACTGTTGATTTCAGCGCCACCCCCGAAGACAGCCCGACCAACAGTGAGTCGGACACACCGATGTTCGCGCCGATCCCGGCGTGGGAGCGCGGCAAGAAGCGCCGCGGCTTCGGCGCCCGACGCGCCCCTGCTCCCGTGGCGGCCCAGGTGGCGGCGGAGCCCCGCAGCTTCACCCCCGCCGATGACCTGAGCCCGCCCAGCGTCTCGGCCGCGCCCCTGCATACCGGGCCGATGATGGCCGATCCCGTGGCGACCCGGCCCGCCGTCGACCAGATGGGCGGCGTCGATCCCACCGACACCAGTTTCATCGCGGGTCCGGCCTTCGCGAGTTCGGGCCGCGCGCGCCGCAACACCTCGACGGCGCCGATCGCCATCGCCGCAGGCATCATCCTGGTCGGCGGCCTGGCCGCAGCGGGTTGGTACGCTAGCCAGCCGCATAACACCGGTGTGGCCGAGCTGACCCCCGGCGGAGCGACGACCACCACCACGACCACCGACAGCAGCGGCGGCGACCAGCTCGCCCAGACCACGCCGCCGCCCGCGCCGGTGGCCAAGGCCAAGACCACTACGACCACGACGACGCACAGCTCGGGCCGTCCCGCCGCCAGCCACCGCGCCGCGGCCAGCCGCAGCGCCTCTGACGAGACCGCCGACGTGAGCGCCAACGCCCCGACTCAGGCCCAACCGGCGCCGGTGCAGGCCGCGCCGCCGGCCGCCAGCGCCGCCCAGCCGCCCGCCGCGGCCGCGACGCCGAACCCGCCGCTGGTGCTGAACCTGCCGCAGGCCCCGGCGACGACCGCGACGCCGCCGGCCCAGCAGGCAGCGCCCACCGCCGCGGCGCCGTCGGACACTACGCCCGCGACCCCGCCGACCTCGGCGCCGCCGCAATAGTCCGACGGCGATCCAGAGAAGAAAAAGCGTCGAGGGCCGCTCTTGTGGCGAGAGCGGCCCTCTTCTTTTCCGCAACCACAAGGTCCAGTCAGTCTGGCGGCTCGGAGAAGCTCAATTGACGCAACCACAGGTTACGCCGTCGAGCTGGGGCCGTATATTGGACCAAAGGCCTAGGTCTTTAGTCTTAGGCGCGGCCTGAAGCCGCACGCGATACCGCGCGCTAAGGCTTGCGGATCGCGGTGATCTCCGGAACGCCATGGCCTTCACTAACGTCGAAGGCGATCTTCTGGCCGACCTTCAGCTTGGCGATCAGCGCCGGCGCGGCCTTGAAATCCATGGTCATCGACGGCCAGCCCAGCGCGGGGATCGGATCGTGCTTCAGCTGCACCGTGCCGCCCGCCGCGTCGATGCTGGCCACCACGCCGGTCCCCTGGGCGGTGCGGCCGGCCGGTGGCTGGGCCGCTGCGGCGTCGGCGGGCGCCTGAGCCAGGGCCGCGGGGGCGGCGGCCGCCAGCAGGACCAGCGACAGGACGGCGGTGCGCAGGATCATCGGGTCTCTCCTTGGATGCCGGCGCCAGGATAGGGCGTTCCCGGGCGGCCCTCCACCATCGCGTCGCGCCGCCCTATTGGCCATGCCTACCGGGCCATGAAGGCCGCGAACCGGCCCTTCCAGTCGGGATGCCAACGTGACAGCGCCGGACGGTTCTCGATGATGTCCCCCATGGCCCAGGCCATGCGCCGCTCGTCCACCGGGCGGGTGACGTCGTTGTCCGGGCACAGGATGTAGAAGTCGCCGCGCGCCAGGCTCTGCAGCATGAAGTCGACCACCTGGTCCGGTGTCCAGGCGGCGGGCGGCTTCTCCGCCGCGCGGGCGGTCATGCCGGTGAAGGTGAAGCCCGGGATCAGGAGGTGGGCGGTGACCCGCGCGCCATCGGTGTTGCGCAGCTCGTGCGCCAGCTGTTCGGTCAGCGCCTTCAGCGCGGCCTTGGAGACGTTGTAGGCGGCGTTGCCGGGCGGGGTGGTGATGCCCTGCTTCGAGCCCGTATTGATCACCAGGCCGGGCTTTCCGCTGGCCGCCATGGCCGGGACGAAGGCGTGCAGGCCGTGCGCCACGCCCCAGAAATTGATGTCCATCAACCGCTTCCAACCGTCGAGGTCCTGGGCCGCGCCGCCCGGGTTTAGGCCCACGCCGGCGTTGTTCATCAACACCGCCGGGACGCCGAAGCGTTCGACCGCGAGGCCGCGCAGGCGCTCGACCGCGGCGAAATCGGAGACGTCGGTGGCGACGGCCAGCACTGCGTCCCCGCCGCCCGCCGCCTCGGCGGCCACGGCGGCCTGGGCCGCGTCGAGCGCCGGACCCGGCAGGTCGGCCAGCACCACCTTCAGGCCGCCGCGGGCGAAGGCCTTGGCGGCGGCCAGGCCAATGCCGCCGCCCGCGCCGGTGATCACCGCTGAGGCGCCGGGCTCCAGCGCGGGATGGGAGACCGAAAGGTCCTGGACGGGCATAGCGGGGCTCCTTCTGGGCGGGCGGCGGACTTGGGCCCGCCCGTCAACCATGGGATTGAGACGGACTGACGAACAAGGGGGCGATGCGATGATGTCTTGCAAGCTTACGGCGGGGCTTTGCGCCGCGACGACGATCCTGGCCGCCCAACTGGCCTTCTCCCAGCCGGCCCTCGCCCAGGCGCCGCCGATCCCGGCGCGCACCCCGCTGGCGGTCGTCCCGATCGCGCCGGCCAAGGCGGTGGCGCGGGTGGAGACCAACCGGGTGGACTTCGCGCCGGGCCAGGAGATGCCGGCCCACAAGCACACGGTCCCGGTGATCTGCTTCGTCGCCAAGGGGGCGTTCCGCACGCGGATCGGCGACGCGCCCGAGCGGACGGCGCCCGAGGGGTCGGTGACCTATGAGCCGCCCGGCGTCACCGTGCATTATTTCCGCAACGCCTCGGCCAGCGCGCCGGCCCAACTGCAATGCGCCTCGCTGGCCGGCGCCGGGGACAAGGAGCTCAACGTCATGCTGCCGCCGGGGTCCTGAGGCGCCAGGATAGTGCATTTGCACTATGGCGCCGGACGCGGAGCACTTTAGCTTCCAGCTTTCAGGCGGCGACGGTCCAGCGTCCGCCTGAAACGTCATCGTTGGCCGGTGGTTGGACGCCCGGGCCGATGGGGGCGCTTCGCGGCCCGGCGTCCGCGCCGGGCCGCGACTTGCAGGCGGCGTCCGTTCAGCGGCGGTGCGCGCGGACGGGGCCGCTCTCCGCTCGAAATCGCGCTTCGGGTAGAGCCGCAAGGCTGGGAAAGCCCACCTCCGACACGCGCCACGGGGATGGTCCCCGCCCACGAGGGAAGGAGGATTTCGTCGAGGGGTCCTAGCGCGGCCGCGCGGCGTGCTCGGCCAGGATCAGGGCCGCGGCGGCGGTCACCTTGCGGCCGGTGGGCAGGTGGATGAATTCGTTGGGCCCGTGAGCGTTGGAGGCCGGGCCGAGCACGCCGGTGATCAGGAACTGCGCCTGCGGGAACTTCTCGCCCAGCATGCCGATGAAGGGGATGGTGCCGCCCTCGCCCATCATCGCCGCTTCGCGGCCGAAGACGGCGTGGCTGGCGCGCTGGACAGCGGCCTCCAGCCACGGCTCCAGCGGCGGGGCGTTCCAGCCGGGGCTGGCCTGTTTGCCTTCGAACCGCACCTGGGCGCCCTGCGGCGGATCGGCGGTCAAGGTCTGGCCCAGGGCGGAGATGCAGGCCTCCGGGTCGGCGGTGGGCGGGATGCGCACGCTGAGCGCCAGCGAGGTGCCGGGGCGCAGCACATTGCCGGCGTTCCCCGGCTGCGGCAGGCCGCCGGCCCCGATCACGGTCAGCGCCGGGCGCCAGGTGCGGTTGAGGATCAGCTCCGCGGTGTCGCGCGTCGGCGGTACGGTGTGGCCGGCGAAGGGGAACTTCTTCCAGACGGTCTCGCCCAGGGCCTGGGCGGCGACCTTGGCCTGGGTCTTCCGCTCGGCGGGGATCTCGACGTTGAAGGGCCCCGGTTTGATCGCCCCCGTCGCCTCATCCTCCAGGCGCGAGAGCAGGGCGCGGGCCAGGCGGAAGCTGTCGGGCACCACGCCCGAGGCGTCGCCGGAATGGACACCTTCGGTCAGCACCTCGACGCTGAGCAGGCCGCCGGCCAGGCCGCGCAGGGACGTGGTCAGCCAGAGCTGATCGTAGTTGCCGCAGCCGGAATCCAGGCAGATCACCAGCGAGGGCGAGCCGATCCGCGCCGCCAGGTGGTCGACATAGGCCGGCAGGTCGTAGGAGCCGCTCTCCTCGCAGGCCTCGATCAGCACCACGCAGCGGGCGCGCTTCACCCCCTGCGCCTGCAGGGCCAGGAGCGCGGTGACCGAGGCGTAGATGGCGTAACCGTCGTCGGCGCCGCCGCGGCCGTAGAGCTTGTCGTCCTTGATCACCGGCTCCCAGGGGCCGAGGCCTTCGGACCAGCCGGTCATCTCCGGCTGCTTGTCGAGGTGGCCGTAGAGCAAGACGGTGTCGTCGACGTCGCCCGGCGCCTCGATCAGGATCACCGGCGTGCGGCCCTCCAGGCGGACGACCTCCAGGGTCGCGCCGGGCAGGTCGGCCAGCTTGCCGCGGGCCCAGCCGGCCATGTGCTCGACGGCCTGGTCGATAAAGCCGCTCTTCTCCCAGTCCGGATCGAAGGCGGGCGACTTGGCCGGGATGCGGATGTAGTCGACCAGCGCCGGCGTGATCTCATGGTCCCAGACCTCGGCGGTGAACTGGTTGAGGGCGGCGTCATCCATTGCGGGGCTCGTGAGGCTGGGGCTGGAAGGGGCGACCCAATCCCTATAGCTGGGCGGCTCGTGCGCCCCAATGCCGCATCGCGGCGCCTGGAAGGCTTTCGGTAAACAACAGGCGGCTTAGGTGCGAGTCGCTTATCGTCCGCGCCTGCGCGCCAGATCTCAGGGACCTCGCCATGATCAACTGGAAAGAGTTCGCCGAATGGGCCTCCGCCTTCGTGGTGGTGATCACCGGCGCCCTGGCCGGCCACTATGCGGCGCAAGGCATGAACCCGGTGCAATGGGCCGGCGCGGCCTGCGCGGTGCTAGGTTCGGTGACCCTGGCGGTCGCCCTGCGCGTCTGGCCCGCCGAGACCAAGATCAAGGCGCGCATCCAGCGCGACTAGGCCCCCCGCGGCTAGCCCGCGTGCACGTCCAGGCCCATGGCGTTCAGCAGGGCCTGCTGCTGCGATAGCGTCACCTTCATCCCGCTATAGCTGCCAAGCTCCGCCAGGTTGAGGCCGGAGACCTCCGCGCCGCGCAGGTCGGCGCCGGCCAGCTTCGCGCCGGCGGTCAGCGCCTGGAAAAGGTCGCAGCCGGTCAGGTCCGCGCCCGAAAGATCCGCCTCCGTCAGGTCGGCCTCGCGCAGGGACGAGCCGGACAGGTCGCAGCCCTTCAGCACCGCGTCCGACAGGTCGGCCAGCTCCAGATTGCAGCGGGCGAACACCGCGGCGGTGTGCAGGGTCCTCGGACCGATCGCGCGGGTGAAGTCGGCCCGGTGGAAGCGCGCCCCACGGAGGTTCGTCTCCCTGAACGCCGCCGACCACGCGCTGGTGCGGGAGACGTCGGCGAAGGACAGGTCACAGGCCTCGAACACCGCCCGGTCGAGCTGGGAGAAGGCGATCTCGACGCCTGAATGGCTGTCCGGATCGGCGAGGTTGCAACGGATGAACGCCGTCTCGCGCAGGTCGGCATGGGCGAACCGGCAGCGGGTGAACCGGCACTCGGTGAACCGGGCGCCCTGGAAGATGACGGCGCTGAGCTGAGCGTCGGCGAGCGTGCAGGCCGTGAGCTTGACGTCCGTCAGGTCCCGCTCGGCGAAGCCGTAGGCCGACAGGTCCAGGCCTTCGTAGGCTCCGCCGGCTTCGAGGTCAGGAAGGTCGGCCATTGTTTCGGTGCGTCCCGGCGGAGCTATTCCGCCGGCGCCACCGGGACCAGGATCTCCCCGCCGCTGTCGCGGAACTTCTCGGCCATCTCGGCCATGCCGGCGTCAACGTCGTTCTGGCCTCGTGCGGCGTCGCGGATGTCCTGGCTGATCTTCATCGAGCAGAACTTGGGGCCGCACATGGAGCAGAAGTGGGCGGTCTTGAACGCCTCCTTCGGCAGGCTTTCGTCGTGGTATTCGCGCGCGGTTTCCGGGTCGACGCCGAGGTTGAACTGGTCCTCCCAGCGGAACTCGAAGCGGGCTCTGGAGATGGCGTCGTCCCAGGCGCGCGCGGTCGGGTGGCCCTTGGCGAGGTCGGCGGCGTGGGCGGCGAGCTTGTAGGTCATGACGCCCACCTTGACGTCGTCGCGGTTGGGCAGGCCCAGGTGCTCCTTGGGCGTCACGTAGCAGAGCATGGCCGTGCCGAACCAGCCGATCATGGCCGCGCCGATGGCGCTGGTGATGTGGTCGTAGCCGGGAGCCACGTCGGTGGTCAGCGGACCCAGGGTGTAGAACGGCGCCTCGCCGCAAGTCTTCAGCTGCTTGTCCATGTTGGCCTTGATCTTGTGCATCGGCACGTGGCCGGGGCCTTCGATCATGGTCTGGACGTTGTGCTTCCAGGCGATCTGGGTGAGCTCGCCCAGGGTCTCCAGCTCGCCGAACTGGGCCGCGTCATTGGCGTCGGCGATGCAGCCAGGCCGCAGGCCGTCGCCGAGACTGAAGGACACGTCATAAGCCTTCATGATCTCGCAGATGTCTTCGAAGTGTTCGTAGAGGAAGTTCTCGCGGTGGTGCGACAGGCACCACTTGGCCATGATCGAGCCGCCCCGCGAAACGATGCCGGTCACCCGCGTGGCGGTCAGCGGCACATAGGCGAGCCGCACGCCCGCGTGGATGGTGAAGTAGTCAACGCCCTGCTCGGCCTGTTCAATCAGGGTGTCGCGGAACACCTCCCACGTCAGGTCCTCGGCGACGCCGTTCACCTTCTCCAGGGCCTGGTAGATCGGGACCGTGCCGATCGGCACGGGGCTGTTCCTCACGATCCAGTCGCGGATGTTGTGGATGTTGCGGCCGGTGGAGAGGTCCATGACCGTGTCGGCGCCGCACCGGGTCGCCCAGACGAGCTTGTCGACCTCGTCGGCCACGTGGCTGAGCACGGCCGAGTTGCCGATGTTGGCGTTGATCTTCACGAGGAAGTTGCGGCCGATGATCATCGGCTCGAGCTCGGTGTGGTTGATGTTGGCCGGGATGATGGCCCGGCCGCGGGCGATCTCGTCGCGCACGAACTCCGGGGTGCAGTGGTCGGGGATCTCGGCGCCGAAGTCCTCCCCATCGCGGATGCAGAAGTCGCCGGACTGGCGGCGCAGGTTCTCGCGGATGGCCACGTATTCCATTTCGGGGGTGATCAGCCCCCTTCTCGCATATTCGAGCTGGGTGACATTGGCGCCGGCCTTGGCGCGGTAGACGCGGCGCTGGGCGGTGAACTGGGGCGCCAGGTGCGCGCCTCTCGCGAAGCCGTTGTCCTCCGGCTTCACCTCGCGGGGATTTTCCACGACCTCGATATCGCCGCGGGAGACCACCCAGGGCTCGCGGGTCTTCGAGAGGCCCTTCTCGATGTCGATGCTGACGGTGGGGTCGGTGTAGGGACCGGAGGGGTCGTAGAGCGTCAGCGCCGGCTCGTTCGCCGAGGGGTGGACGGCCACCTCGCGGAACGGCACCCGGATGTCAGGCCACAGGCTGCCCGCCTGATAGACCTTCTTCGACCCCGGCCGCTCGCCGGTGGGGATCTGGGCGGGTTCGAGAGGACCGGCGGGCTTGTTCATGGCGTGGCGCTCCGTGCGGACGGATCACGGGCGTCGGTCAGGAGGGCTGGTCCTTCCCTTCGCCGGCATGACCCGGATCAGGCGGATAACATCGTTATGTTATCCAACAAATTCAATAACTTCATGGACTTAGAGAACCCGGACTCGCACGCAACTCACACGCAAAAAGTGCGCTCCAGTCCGTTCAAATCCGCCTAACTCCCTGAAATCCTTCAACTTCTAAGTCAGTCAATTTTGCCTGACTATCTGCCCGCTTAACCTGAGACAGGTTAGGCGGGCGGCGTTTTCGCCCCTTACGGGGCGAGCGATCTAAGGGTTCTTACAATTCATTCTGGCTCCCTTCGCTGGCACGACCCAGGCAGGTTCAACGGGTATGATCTCAGCCCGCTATCATGGGCACCCCGGCTGAAGACAACGTCGCGCAGTCCGCATGACGGGTCAATCAATCTCGGCGTGGATCTCTTCTGCGAGGCTTAGGAAAGAACGGAACGCGTGAGTCAGGGAGAACCCGCTTTCTTGATTTCGACGGGCTGATCGGTCCGTGTAATGGCGGCTCTTCCGACTTCGGTCCGGCACCCCGCGCCGCGAGAAACGCGATCAGGTGTTCTTCAAGGTAGCGGTAGCGCCTCGCGGCGATCTTGATGTGACGGATCTCGCCGGCTTGGCGAAGGCGCGCCAGCGTCCGAGGATTGAGGCGGAGGTAGGCCGCAGCCTCCTCTTCCGTAAAGAGACGGGGCAGATTGTCAGTCACGGCTGACAATTATCCGCCTTCCTTCTGGCCTCCTAGCCTTCGCATTTCTCACGCGCCGCCATCGCTGTGGCCTCGTCCTCTCCGAGAATTTTCATCGCCACCTTGTTCTCGTCGGTCACGAAAACCAGGAAAGGCTTGTAGCCGGTGTAAGCCCCGTAGCTGTTCTTGGCGTTGAACTCGCCGCAGATGCGGCTGTATCGGCCCTTGGCATCCCAATGATCGACAACCTTCCGAAATCTGGTGGCCTCGGGGTCCTTGAGGTCTTCAGAGACCGCCACTTGCGCGGCTTTAACGCGCGCTTGGCTTGAGGTTGTGGGTTTCGCCAGCGCGACCGTGGTGAGCGCCAACGCCAGGCAGACTGCCAATCCGATCTTCGACATTTCCGCCCCCGAGGTTCACTCCCAAAATGGGAGTAACCCGCCGCATGACTACCAAAACCGCCACGGTCGTAAAGGCGGTTTCAGATGCGGCGGTGGGTCTCGTCACCGAGCTACGCTGTCGTGGTGCAGGTCCTCAGGGCCGCGCGCGAGTCCGCAGGCCTGAGCCAAGCCGAGCTGGCGAAACGGCTGAGCAAGCCGCCATCCTATGTTGCCAAGGTGGAGTTGAAAGAGCGCCGCGTAGACGTGGTGGAGTTCATTGAGTTTCTAAGGGCGGCGGGAGCGGACGAGAGTGCTGCATTCATCGCTGTCGCGGCCGCGATCAGCTAAGCGACGGCCCCGCTTCCCACTCTCATTTATCGGGATAAATCGTCGGCTCCCTCATCAGCACGTCTAGGTTCTGCAGGAGCGCATCCATAGCGACAATGGCGTTACCTCTAGATCTAGCGATATCTGGATCGTGATTTCCCGCCAATGATACGTGCATGGCAGTCATCGGCCTAAAATTAAATCTCTCGGCAGCATATTCACTTACATCTGATTTCAGCCAAAAATATGTGCTGTTCAGCCAGTCGTTTACCTGCTGCACAAGCGATTGATACTGCTGATCACTTAGATCTCCACTCAAGAGATCGGATCTCATTCTAGCGCCAGTCGTGTAGACTTGCTTGAATTTGTCCAATAGAGGGCCACGCACCAACGTCGGCATAATTTGATTGACGGTGCCGATCGCGCCGGCGGTGACCGCTTGCCCGTTCGGCGATGTGGCGGTGACTGGTCCCACAGTCACTGCCGGGGCGCTCGGTTGCTCAGCCGCGCTCACTACACCTCCTACTGCCAACGACCCTGCCAACGTCAGGAAACCTAGACCCAGGTTAACGCTTCGGTTGCGATGCATTTTGCTCAACGGATCCGACGTAGCCGGCAGTGATCCCGCCGGTCTGATTTGAGGAGCTGACTGGACCGACGCTGACGTTTGGGGCTGCCGAGGGAGGTGCCTTGGTCGGAACCTTGTCCTTTGCCGCCGGCGGTACCGGCCCGGCATGCCGTTGGTGCTCAGCTGCCGTCTTCTTGGCAACGTCAGTTTCTGCGGACACCGGCTTATAGGTCGCTGCGCGGACCCATTCGCCGGCTCCTATCGAGAGGACGGCACCGAGCACGCCAAGCACCAAAAACCGCCATAGAAACGGGAGCGCAAAAATCGGCACGCCCAACTTCGCGATCGTTTCCAGGCTCATCCTTGCCCCCCCTCTAGGCCTAAAAGCCCGCTATTTGAGCGAACATGGAGATTCGCCGATCCGACACAACGGTGGGACGCCCCGCTCACACGCAACTCACACGCAAACGCGAATTCCTGAGTGTTTCTAAAGCACCCTAAAGTCGTCTACGACCTTTTATTCTCCACGCAGATCTGACGTAAGAGTTTGATTTTTAATGATTTCAATTGTCAGCGATAGCTGGCTGACTAAACCCGGATCAGGTTCGACGGGTCGCGGGATCACCCGCCTCTCAACCGCTCACGCGCGGTTCCCCGAGGAGGTGTTGACGTTAGGCCCGAAGCGCGCCGAGGGAAAGCCGCTTTGCAAGCTTCACCACCCTGGACCGCCATGGCGGCGCGAGTATTGTTCTCGAAAAAACAAGTTAGGGAGCAAATGTCATGAGGCTGACCTTCACCCTGATCTGCGCCGCCGCCCTGGCCGCCGCGACGCCAACACTCGCCGCGCCGAAGGCCGCCGCCGGCAAGTCCTGCTTCAAACCCCAGGACATCGGCAGCCACACGGTGGGCAACGACCACACTCTCTACCTGAACGTCGGCGGCAAGACGGTCTGGCGGGCCAGCATGCGCAACATCTGCCTGGCGGGCATCCAGTCCAGCGACCCCATCCAGATCAGCGGCCATGGCGAGGGCGGGAGCGTCTGCGAAGCGGGCGACCTCGACGTCCGCGCCACCCTGGCGGGCGGCGGCGGGCTCGCCACCCACTGCGTGGTCGACAGCGTGAGCAAGCTGACCCCCGCCGAGACGGCGGCCCTGCCCGCCGGCGTCAAGCCCTAGGCCGTCAGCAGGCGCCTGGCGCGGAGCTCCGCGGCGAGGCGGCGTTGTGTCTCCACCGCGGCGGCGGCGGTCAGCGAGACCTCTTGTCCGCCACTCAGGATGCGACCGCCCTATCGACCGGCGAAGCCCAGAAAGCGTCCCCCGGACAGATGGCAGCTTGGCTTTGGCCTGACCATCAGAAGTTGTTTGAGCAAGAAATCAAATGTCTTTTGCCCGACATTATAAATACATCACCCGACATATGAGCGCTATAGCCCGGCAATAACTTTTGCAGGACAGATCGAAATCACCCTCATTCCTACGTTTTTGCTTGGGATCCTCTTACCAATCGGCGCACGAAGAGTTCCGAAACGCGGAGATTCGCGGCCGAGAACAGGAATGTATTTCAGGAATTTTCTGCTCCGCGCCCTACAGGCCGAAGACGCGGCGCACCTGACCCCGCTTTTGCGAGAGATAAGTCTCAGCCGCGGCCAGCCGCTGTTCGAGCCCGGCGATACCATCGAGACCCTCTACTTCCCCTCAAGCGCCTGCATCTCCGTCGTCACTGTCATGCGCGACGGGCGGCAGATCGAGACCGCCACGATCGGGCGCGAGAGCGCCGCGGCTCTGCTGGACGCCGTGACCGGCCAACCGACCGCCTCGCGGATTTTCGTGCAGGTGGGCGGCTCGGCCCTGGCGCTGCCAGCCCAGGTCTACCGTCAGCGGATGTCCGCCAGCCTGCCGCTGGTCGAGCTGACCCTGCGCCACGCGCGCGCCTCGGCGCAGCAGGCGGAGCTGGGCGTAGGCTGCAACCTGGCGCACCCCGCCGACGGGCGGATGGCGCGCTGGCTCCTGATGACCCAGGACCGGGTCGGCGACCGGATCCTGCCGCTGACCCAGGACTACCTGTCGGTGATGACCGGCGTGCAGCGCACCACCGTCAGCCTGATGGCCAACGCCCTGAAGACCGCCGGCGTCATCGACTATTCCCGCGGCCAGCTCACCATCCTGGACCGCGAGGGCCTGATCGCACGGGCCTGCGAGTGCTACCCGGTCAGCGAGCGCCAGTTCGAGGCCCTGCGCAGCGGCGGCGACTAGCCGTCCCTAGTCGGCCAGCCGCCGGACCCAGATGTTGCGGAAGCTGATCGGCGGGCTGGGGTCGCCGTGCGCCTGCAGCTTGATCGGCGTATTGCCGTGGGCCTTGTAGAACGGCTTGCCGATGTAGCGGGTCTCGCCGGTCAGCACATAGTCGTTCTGGACCAGCACGCCGTTGTGCATCGCCGTGACCTTGGCCGGCGACTTCAGCGAGCCGTCGGCGTTGAACTTGGGCGCCGTCCAGATGATGTCGTAGCTCTGCCACTCGCCGTCCGGGCGCATGGCGTTGGCCAGCGGGATCGACTGCTTGTAGACGCTGGCGGCCTGGCCGTTGACGTAGGTGTCGTTCTTGTAGCTGTCCATGATCTGCAGCTCGTAGCCGTCGTCGCCCGGGCCGGTGGAGGCCAGGAAGACACCGGAGTTGCCGCGGCCCTGGCCCGTGCCCACGATGTTCTTGGGCTCGAGCCATTCGAGATGCAGCTGGTAGGAGCCGAAGGTCTCCTTGGTCTCGATGTTGCCGGCCTTCTTCTCCACGACCAGGATCCCGCCCTGGATCTTCCAGCCGGCCGGGGCCTTGTCCTTGGTGTTGACCCAGTGGCTGAGGTCCTTGCCGTCGAACAGGACGATGGCGTCCGACGGCGGGTCGGCGTCGCGGCGGCCGGGCGTCACCACTGGCGGGACCGGCGAATAGATCTCGGTGTCCTGGGGCTTGGCGCCACCGGCGGGCGGCTGGGCGGCGGCGGGGATGGCCATGAGCAGGGCTCCGGCGAGGATGAGGGCTGCGCGCATCAGGCCTGCACCAAGCGCACACGCGTTCCGGCGATCGTCACGTCTCCATCCTCCCGAAGCTTACCCCGCGCGCTGGCGGCCTCACGAACCTTGGCCGGATCACGCACCTTGACGTCGAAGCGGGAGAGGCCTTCGCCCCGCCCGTCCGATGGCGCAACGAAGCGGACTTCGCCGCCGCCGTCCAGCGGGATGCACCAGAAGTTCGCATGCTCGCGCGCCGGCGCCCCCAGGACCTCGCTCCAGCGCCCGGCCATGGCCGGCGGATCGTCGGCCTGCACCTCGGCGCCGACAATCCCCACGGAGACGTCGGTGTCCACATGCTCGCGCCAGGCCGGGCCGCCCCACTCCCAGCGGTCCCAGGGCTCCATGAAGTCCACCGAGACGATGGCGCCGCCGATGTCGCGCGGATGGATGTGGCTGTAGGCGACCGCGCCGTCCTCGCGGTTGTGCTCGGCGACCACCCGGGCGCCGGCCCCGGCGATGCGCTTGCGGACCTTGGGCATGTCCTCGACCTGCAGGATGACCATGTAGCCGCCGTCGCCGCCGCGCTTTTCCAGCAGCCGTCCGGCGGTGGTCCCGTCCTGTTTGGGCGAGACCACTTCCAGAAAGGTTTCGCCGATCGGGAAGACCGCGTTCCTCAGGCCGAACGCGCCGACGCCCGGATCGTCATAGGCGTAGTCCACGCCCAGGATGGCGCGGATGTCGGCCTCGCAGGCCGCCAGGTCCTCGCCCACCAGGGCGATCTGTCGAAGGCGCATGGACGTCCTCCCCAAGGTCTTGTCGTTGGCCCCTAAGCTACAGGCTTCCGCTCAGGCGCCGCCAGGGTCTATCGATTGCGGCAAAGCCCAAAAGGAAAGACGAGGAACCGCCATGGCCGACGCTCTCGACACCGGAACCCCCGACCTGCTCGCCGAACTGGATGAGGGCGTTCTTACCCTCACCTTGAACCGCCCCCAGGCGCGCAACGCCATGAGCGACGGGATGAACCAGGCCCTGGCCGCCCAGCTCGCCTGGGCCGAGCTGGCGAGGGAGGTGCGCTGCGTGGTGCTGACCGGCGCGGGAGCCGGCTTCTGCGCCGGCGGGGACGTCAAGGGAATGAACGAGCGCAACGCCGGGCCCGGCGGCGGCTTGTCGATCGACGAGCAGATCGCCCGCCAGCGGGTCAACCAGCGCGCCACCGCCGGCAAGCTCTTCAAGATGCCCAAGCCCACCATCGCCGCCCTGCCCGGCGCGGCGGCCGGGGCGGGCCTGTCGCTGGCGCTGGCCTGCGACCTGCGGATCATGGCCAGGAGCGCCTTCCTGACCACCGCCTTCGCCAAGGTGGGCCTGGCCGGCGACTATGGCGGAACCTACTTCCTGACCCAGCTGGTGGGCTCGGCCAAGGCGCGCGAGCTCTACTTCCTGTCCGACCGGGTGAGCGCCGAGGAGGCGCTCGGCCTGGGCCTGACCAACTGGGTCTGCGAGCCCGACGAACTGGCGGCCAAGACCCGCGAGCTGGCCGTCCGCCTCGCCGCCGGCCCCGCCATCTGCTTCCGCTACATGAAGGAGAACCTCAACCGGGCCATGGCCGGCGAGGTCGACGACTGCCTGGACATCGAAGCCACCCACCACGTGCATTCCTCGCGCACCGACGACCACCGCGAGGCGGCCGCCGCCTTCGTGGAAAAGCGCCAGCCGGCCTTCGCCGGGCGCTAGTCCCGCCAGCGGCGCCCATGCTAGGTTGACGTCGGGGGCAAGCAACGGTTCAGGAGACCTGGGCATGAAAGCTTTTGTTCCCGCCGCCGCCGCGGTCGTTGTGGCCGCGTTCTCCGCCGCCGCCGGGCCCGCCGCGGCCCAGCCGGCGGACAAGTCCAGCGACAGCTGCTTCCTGACCCGCTACCTGCGCGGGCACACGGTGGGCGACGACGGCCACACCCTCTATTTCAACGTCGACGGCAAGTGGACCGACCGGGTGAAGACCGCGGGCCCCTGCCTGGCGGCGGCGACCGCGTCAGACCCGATCGTCCTGCGCGACCGCGGCCAGGGCCGCATCTGCAAGCCCATCGACCTCGACCTCGCCGTGCGCGGCACGCGCTGCATCGTCAACGAGATCACCCGGCTGACGCCGGCCGAGGCCTCGGCGCTGCCAAAGCGCCAGCAGCCCTGATCCGCCGCGCGGGGACGCGCTGCCTTGGCCGAGACAATGGTCCAACACAACAGAAACGATCCGGGAGAAACCCCCATGAAGCGTCTTGTTCTCGCCGCCGCCGGCCTCGCCGCGGCCGCCGCCCTCGGTTCCGCGTCACCGTCCGCCGCCCAGCCCGACGCCAAACAGACCTGCTTCTGGACCCGCGACCTGCGCAACCACACGGTCGCCGACCCGCACACCCTCTATTTCAACGTCGGCGGCCGCGACGTCTATCGGGTGACCACCAGCGGCAACTGCCTGGCGGCGGTCTCCTCCAGCGACCCGATCGTGCTGCGCGACCGCACCTCCAGCGGCCAGGTCTGCAACAAGCTCGACCTGGACCTCGGCGTCCGCGGCGCCCGCTGTATCGTCTCCGACATGACCAAGCTGACGCCGGCCGAGGCCGCCGCCCTCCCTCGGCGTATCAAGCCCTAGTCTCTCTTGCGCATCGGAGACCGGATTCTGGGCCTGGAGGGGCTGTCCCTAGCGTCAAGTTCGATGTAAGCGCGGGGCCATGCATCTTTCCCGCTTCAATCCCGTCCGCTTCGCCCATCTTCCGACCCCGCTGGAGCCTCTGCCGAGGCTCACCGAGGCCTTGTCCACGGCGGAAGGCGGCGGCCCCAACCTGTGGATCAAGCGCGATGATTGCACCGGCCTGGCCGGCGGCGGCAACAAGACCCGCAAGCTCGAATATCTGCTGGGCGACGCGCTGGCCAACGACGCCACCACGCTGATCACCCAGGGCGCTGTGCAGTCGAACCACGTGCGCCAGACGGTGGCGGCGGCGGCGCTTTTCGGCCTGGACTGCGAGATCATCCTGGAGGAGCGCACCGGCTCCAACGCCATCGACTACACCCAGTCGGGCAACGTCCTGCTGGACGAGCTGATGGGCGCCAAGATCCGCCGCGTGCCGGGCGGCACCGACATGAACGCCGAGCTTGCCAAGACCGCGGCTGAAGTGGCGGAGCGCGGCGGGCGTCCCTATGTGATTCCGGGCGGCGGCTCGAACGTCATCGGGGCGCTGGGCTACGTGGAATGCGCCTTGGAGCTGGTGAACCAGGCCAATGAGATGGGCCTCGAAATCGACCGTATCGTCACCGCCACCGGCAGCGCCGGGACCCACGCGGGGCTGGTCGCGGGCATCGCGGTGATGGGCGCCGACATCCCGATCCTGGGCATCGGCGTGCGCGCGCCGAAGGGGGCGCAGGAAGCCAGCGTCTTCAAGCTAGCGCAGGAGACCGCCGACATCCTGGGCCACAAGGACCGCGTCACCCGCGACCTGGTGGTGGCGGATTGCGACTACGTGGGCGCGGGCTATGGCCTCGTCGACCAGGAGGTCATCGAGGCCCTAAAGCTGGCGGCGCGCACCGACGCGATCCTCCTGGACCCGGTCTACACCGGCAAGGCGATGAAGGGGCTGATCGCGCTCTCCCGCGCCGGCCAGTTCGACGGCGAGACGGTGGTCTTCCTGCACACCGGCGGCTCGCAGGGCCTGTTCGGCTACCAATCCGTCCTGGACGGCCACCTTTGATGAGCGGCCCCTCGCCCGATAAGTCGCTCGTTCTGGGCGTGCTGGGCGGTATGGGGCCGGCGGCGACACTGGACTTCCTGACCAAGCTGCAGGCCTACACGCCGGCGGCGGCCGACCAGGACCATATCCGCGTCCTGATGGACATGAATCCCAAGGTGCCGGACCGCAACGTTCCGGGATCCGGCGCGGGCGCAGTGCTGGCCGAGATGGCCGGCGCCCTGGCCGGGGCCGGGGCCGATGTCCTGGCCATCCCCTGCAACACCGCCCACGCCTACGCCGACCTGATCCAGCGGGCGAGCGGCCTGCCGCTGATCGACCTGATCGAGACCGGCGCCACCGCCGCCCACGATTCCGGCGCGCGGCGGGTGGGCGTGCTCGGCACCCGCGGCGGCCTCAAGCTCTATCGCGAATACCTGGCCGCCCAGGCCATGGGCCTGGTGCAGTTGCCGGCCCAGCGGCAGGACGACTTCATGGGCCTGATCTACCGGATCAAGGCTGGCGAAGTGGGCGAGGCCTCGCGCCGGGAGATGGCGGCCTACGCCGCCGAACTGGTCGCAGCGGGGGCCGAGGCGATCGTCGCCGGCTGCACCGAGGTGCCCCTGGTGCTGGGCCCGGCCGACGTACGCGCGCCGCTGATCGATCCCGGCGAACGGCTGGCCAAGCGCTGCGTGGCGGTCTGCCTCGGCCTGGAGCCCGTGCCGGCCCTACCGGTGGCTTGAAGACGAACGGTTTCCGTCCCCGCGCGGGATTGTCACGCCTGAAACAGTCCGGGCGCCCTTGCGCCGAACTTCCGTCCTAGGCTTGGTGTGCGCTCTTAGGTGAGAAAAGGCGGATTCGATGAGGGTTTGGAAGCGGCGGAGGATCGGCGCCTTGGCGGCGGCCGTGGGTCTGGCGGGTGGACTGGCGGGTCTTTCCGCCCAGCACAGCGCCGCCCAGCCGCCCGCGCCGGTGCGTCCGGGGCCCGAGGCCTTCGGCTTCACCCAGCTGTTCATCAGCCCCTGCGGTGAGCCCTATCGCGGCAAGCGGGGCGATCCCTATCCGTCGGCCCTGTGGTTCAAGCAGGCCGACCTTAACCATGACGGGGTGGTCGACAAGACCGAGTTCATGGCCGACCACGCCGGCTTCTTCGACGCCCTGGATTCCGACGGGGACGGCATCCTCGATGGGCCCGAGATCGCCTTCTACGAGAATCAGGTGGTGCCCGACGTCCTGGGGCCGGGCCACGTGAGCCTGCTGGTCCCGCCGCGCGGCGACGCCGGCGCGCCGGCGCTGGCCGATGCGGTCCTGCGGGGCGGCGAGGGGCGGCTGATCCTGGCGCAGTTCGGCCAGGGCACCTCGCCGGTCGAAGGCACCCACCCCAACGAAAACTACATGCCCGGCGACCTGGCCAGGGGGCCGGGCCAAGACCTCGGCGCGCGGCGCCCACCGCCCAAGGAATATGTCGGCACGGCGAAGTACAACTTCTTCGGCGAGACCGAGCCGGTGCGCGCCGCCGACACCAACCTGAACGGCCGCGTCACCAAGGCCGAGTTCATGGCCGCCGCCGAGCGGCGCTTCAAGCTCCTGGACAAGCGCCACGACGGGAAGCTCACCATGGACGAACTGCCGCTGACGGTGGCGCAGATCGAGCTCGCGCGGCAGGAACACCGCAAGCCCTAGGGCCCATCTCCTAAGGCCTGGGCCTTCAGCGCCAGCGCAACAGCCTGGTTCCCGCCGCCGCGCCCAGCGCGGCTACCAGCGCCATGCCCAGGGTGTACCAGATCGCCAGGAACGGGGCGGAGGTCTCGTCGCAGGCGAAGCCGTAGACCGCCGCCCCCACCGCGCCGGCGCAGCCGCCGGCCACCAGGCCTGCCAGCACCAGCCGGGTGGGCGCCAGGCCCCGGACCGCCCAGACCGCCCCGGCCAGGAGCGGCAGACCGATAGTCGCGATCCGCCAGGGACAGATCATCGAGGTGTGGCCCATCAGGAGGTCGTGCTGGGCCTGTGGCGGGGCCAGCGCGAAGCGGGCCAGCGCCATGGCCGCCACCACCGCGAAGGGCGCGGCGGCGAGCCCGGCCAACACCCCGGCGCGCGCTCCGGGCCGCGCCAGGCGCCCGAGCAACGCGGCCAGGATCAGGCCGGTGATGGCCGCATAGCCGAACTTCATCCAGAACATCGGCGTCGACAGCGCCTGGGCAAGGTCCGGCCGCGGGCCGAGCCACACCAGCATCAGCGCGGTGGAGACCACGCCGCCCAGGCCCAGGCCCAGCGCCAGCCGGCGCGCCACCGCGCCCGGCGCGACCTTCGGCACGTCGGCCGACAGGCGGGCGATCAGCTCGTCAGTCGCCTTCGACATCTGAGCCTCCGTACTGGCCGCCCAGCGACTTCAGCCCGCGGTGGATCGCCACCTTCACGGCCGATTCCGTCATGCCGTGCCTCTGCGCCGCCTCGCGGGTGGAGAGGCCGTCGATCTTGGTCTCACGGATCAGGTCGCGGGTCCGCGCCGGCAGGACCGCCATCACCCGCTCCAGGTCGCGCGCGGCCATGGCGGCCTCCGCCCCGCCCGCGGCGTCCAGAGCCGAGAACAGGGCGTCGGCCTCCTCGGCGGGCGCGCGCAGGTGCAGACGCGCGCGGCGCAGGGCGTCGATCAGCTTGTAGCGCGCGATCGCATAGGCCCAGGCGGTGAAGGGCTGGCCCGGGTCATAGGTGGCCCGGCGGCTATGCACGGCGATCAGCGTCTCCTGCACCAGGTCCTCGGCGTCCAGGCCCGGCGGGCAGCGGCGGCCGTAGAAGGCGCGCAGCAGCCTGCTGAGCTCGTCCAACAGCCGGCGATAGGGCTCGGCCTCCCCGGCGAGGCCGGCGAGCATCAAGCCTCGCAATCTGGGTTCGATCTCGTCCAACGCCGCCGACTGAAGGGTTCGCTCAAGGCCAAAGAAAAGTTACGCCTTGACCCTTCGTAACCTAAGCGCGCGTCTGAGCGAACCCGGATAGAGCTTCACTGGAGATCGCCATGAAGGCCCTGACCGCCGCCCTGGCCGGCGCCGCAGCCCTGGTCCTCGGCCAGCCCGCCCTCGCCCAGCCCGCCGCTCTGCAATCCGGGCCGATCCAGGTGGTCGAGCTCTACACCAGCCAGGGCTGCTCCTCCTGTCCGCCGGCCGACCTGGCGGTGGCGGCGATCTCGGCGCGGCCGGAGATCCTGGCGCTCTCCTTCGGGGTCACCTACTGGGACGACCAGGGCTGGAAGGACACCTTCGCCCAGCAGGCCTTCACCGACCGCCAGTGGGCCTACGCCCGGGGCCTGCGCCACAACAATGTCGGCACGCCGCAGGTGGTGGTGAACGGCCGGACCGACACCGTGGGCCAGAGCGTGGCCGAGATCGACCAGGCGCTGCGGGCCGCGGCCCTGCCGGCCGGCGGGCCGCAGGTCGGCCTGACGGCGGCCGAGGTCTCGGTCTCCGGGGCGGCGCCCGCCAAGTCCGCGGCGGTCTGGCTGGTGCGCTACGATCCCAAGGTCGAGCAGGTGCCGGTCAAGCGCGGCGAGAACAACGGCAAGACCCTGCCGATCAAGAATGCGGTCCGCCAGTTGGTGCGGCTGGGCGAGTGGTCCGGCGGCGAGAAACGCTTCGCCCTGCCCAAGGGGCCGCCGGACCTGAAGGCCGCGGTCCTGCTCCAGGCCGGGCCCGGAGGCCCGATCCTGGCCGCCGCCAAGGGCTAGAGCTGGGCCAGCAGGTAGTCGGCGGCGGAGACCTTGAACTCGCCGGCCTCCTCGATGTTGAGCTCGGTGACCGTCCCGTCCTTGACGATCATGGAATAGCGCTGCGAGCGCTTGCCCATCCCGAAGCGCGAGGCGTCGAAGCTGAGGCCCACCGCGTCGGTGAAGGCCGCGCCGCCGTCGGCGATCATCACGATGTCCTCGCCCACCGCCTGATCCTCGGCCCAGGCGCGCATGACGAAGGCGTCGTTGACCGACAGGCAGGCGATGACGTCGACGCCCTTGGCCTTGATGTCGCTGGCCAGCTGCTTGAAGCCCGGCAGATGCTTGGCCGAGCAGGTGGGCGTGAAGGCGCCCGGCAGGGCGAACAGGGCCACCGTCTTGCCCGCGAAGAACTCGTCGCTGGAGACCGGCTTGGGACCCTCGGCGGTGGCCAGGGTGATGGTGACGCTGGGCAGCTTGTCGCCAACTTTGATGGTCATGGGATCCGTTCCTCTGAGCGCGGGTTTTGTCGCCTAGCGGGCATAGCGTCATCTCCGCGCACCGCAAGCGAAGAGGCGCCCTTTTCCTTGAAAGCGCCCCGGCCACGGCGGAAACTTGCAGCGATGACAGGCGGTTTCTTCTCCGGTCAGCTCCTGATCGCCATGCCGGGCATTTCCGACCCGCGGTTCGAACGCGCGTTGATTCTGGTCTGCGCCCACGACCGGCGCCATGCCATGGGCCTGGCGGTGAACAATCCCGTCGAGGGGCTGACGGTGCCGGAGCTGCTGGAGCGGCTGGAGGTCAAGTCCACCATCGAGCTGCCTCCGGACCTGGTGCTGCTGGGCGGTCCCGTGGAGCGCGAGCGCGGCTTCGTGCTGCACAGCACCGACTACGGCGGCGAGGCCAGCCTCGACGTCGGCCCCGGCGTGGCGCTCACCGCCACCCGCGAGGTGCTGGAGGCCATCGCCTGCGACAACGGCGCGCCGTCGAAGAGCGTGCTGGCCCTGGGCTACGCCGGGTGGGGCGCGGGCCAGCTCGAGGACGAGATCAAGGAGAACGTCTGGCTGACCTGCGAGGCCGACGACGAGCTGGTCTTCGGCCAGGACCACGCCCGCAAATGGAGCCTGGCCCTGGCCAAGCTGGGCGTCGATCCCCAGCGCCTGGGCGCCGAGGGCGGACGGGCCTGAGGCGGTTCAGCCCCGCGAGCCCTTGGCCTTCACCGGGGCGGCGCCGTCGACGTAGCTTTCGTTGAGGTAGACCTCGGCTTCCTGAGCCGACAGGGCGGGCGCGTAGCCGAAGCCCTGGCCGTAGTCGCAGCCCAGCGAGAGCAGCTGGCGGGCCATGCCGGCGTTCTCGACGCCCTCGGCCACCACCTCCAGCGCCAGGTCCTGGCCCAGCTTCACGACCGAGGAGACGATCTTCAGCGAGCCCTCGTTGGTGGCCATGGTGCGCACAAAGTAGCGGTCGATCTTCAGCGTGTCGAAGGGCAGGCGCGTCAGGTAGCTCAGGGACGAGAAGCCGGTGCCGAAATCGTCCAGCGCCAGCGCCGCGCCGGCGGCCCGCAGGTCGCCCAGGATGACGGCGGCGCGGTCGGGGTCGCGCATGACGTCGCCCTCGGTCACCTCCAGCTTCAGCGCCCGCGGCGGCAAGCCGGTCTCGCGCAGGATGGCGGCGACGTCGGAGACCAGATCGGGGCGGTCGATCTCGTGGGTCGAGAGGTTGACGGCCACAGTGAGCTCGCCGGCGGCCCGGTGCTTGTTGCGCCAGGCGGCGAGCTGGCGGGCGCCCTGGCGCATCATCATCGCGCCCAGCTCCTCCATCAGGCCCATCTCCTCGCAGAGCGGCAGGAAGGTGTCGGGCATCAGCAGGCCGCGGCGCGGGTGGCGCCAGCGCACCAGGGCCTCGAAGCCTGAGAGCGCCCCGGTCGAGAGCCGCACGATCGGCTGGTAGAAGGGCACCAGCTCGCCACGGCTTATTGCGCCCTTGAGGTCGCCCTCCAGAGCCAGGCGCGAGAGCCCATCGCTTTCCAGGCCGCGACCGTAGGCGGCCGCGCCGCCGCGGCCATGGCTCTTGGCCGCCTCCACCGCCAGTTCGGCGCGGCGCAGCAGTTCGGCGGCTTCCGGGGCGTCGATGCCGCCGTGGGCGTCCACGGCGCCGATGGAGAGAGTCGGATGGATGTCGAAGCCGGCCACGCGCAAGGGCTGTTCCAGCGCGCGGCGCAGCGCCTCCGCGCCCGGCGAGGAGCCGGCGGCGGCCAGGGCGGCGAACTCGTCCTCGCCGATCCGCGCCAGGATGGCCTCGGCGGGAAAGGCCGCGGCCAGGCGCGAGCCCAGCGCGGCCAGCACCAGGTCGGCGCGCTCGTGGCCCAGGGCCTCGTTCAGGCGGCGCAGACGGTCGAGGTCGGCGACGATCAGCTCATAGTGGCCGGGGACCTGCAGCTGCTCGCGGGCTCGGGTGATGAAGCTGCGGCGGTCGAGCAGGCCGGTCAGCATGTCCTGGTCGGAGGCGGCGAAGCGGGTCTCGGGCGCCACCACGCCCGCGGCGCGGCAGCCCTCTTCCAGCCAGACGCCGCGCCAGATGGAGACGCCAGAGCCGCGCATGCGCAGGCGCACGGCCACCTCGGCGCCCGCCTCCTGGACGCGCAGGATGTCGTCGGCGTAGGCGCGGTCCTGCGGCAGGGTCAGCGCGCGCAGGGCGGCGGAGGAACAGTCGGGGGCGAGCGGACCCAGGCCCAGCGCCCGCGTCGCGCCGGTCAGGCGCATGCGGTCCTTCTCGGGCTCCCAGACCCAGAGCGCGACGTCGGCCGCGCCTAACGCTTCCAGCGTCGAGGTGGCGTCCCACATCCAACGGTCGTTCGGCATCACCAAGGGAAAACCGCCCCGCCACCTTCACGAGCGCGCGTACTGCGAGCCCCAAGAACTCGATCCTAGAGCCCTATGGTTTCCGAAAGGCTCCCAAGACACCCGGTTTCAAGCGTGACGGTTTCAAACCGACACACCTTCGTCCAGCCCGTCTGGTCTCTTGAAGGGCGAGATCAGGCCGAACAGGACATGATCTCGCCAGACGCCGTTAATTTTCAGATAAGCCCTGGCGAACCCCTCCTCGTCGAAACCGGCCTTGGCGAGCAGGCTGCGCGAGGGGGCGTTTTCGGGGATACAGGCCGCCTCCAGCCGGTGCAGGCCCAGCGAGCGGAAGGCGAAGTCGCTGAGCGCGCGGACGGCGCAGAGCGTGTGGCCATGGCGCGCGAAGGGCCGGCCGCACCAGTAGCCCACCGATCCCATCTGGGCGACGCCGCGGCGGACGTTGGAGAGCGTGATCCCGCCGGTCAGCGCCCCGTCCTCCTGGCGGAAGACGAAGAACGGATAGGCCGCACCGGCCTCGCGGTCGCGGGCGTAGGCGATCAGCCGGCGGCGATAGGCGGCGCGGCTCAGGTCGTCGGCCGGCCAGGTGGGCTCCCAGGGCTGCAGGAAGCCGCGGCTGACCGCGCGCAGCTCGCGCCATTCGGCATAGTCCGCCGCGCGCGGCGGCCGCAGGCTGATCCCCTCGCCATCGACGCGAAGTCCGCTCTCCGGCGCGATCCAGTCCAGCAGGGCCATGGGCGGTAAGCGTCGCCTCATTTGGCGCGAGGAGCAAGGCGGGGGGCGCTGGCGGGCGGTGCAAAAAGCCTCCCCCGCCGCCTCCGCGGCTGAGGGAGGCCGAGAGCAGACTAGTTTACATCATAGACTAGTTGATGTACGACGCTCTCACGCGGCCAGGAGGCCGCCTTCAGATGGAGAACGGGCGATGAGCGCCTCGAAGGGATCGATCGCAGCGACCGCCGGCGGCTCGGACCGGCTGCACGGACTGGACGCCGTCAGGGGCTACGCCCTGATGCTGGGCATCCTCTACCACGCCACCATGTCCTTCCTGCCGGGACAGCCGATCTGGGTGGTGGAGGACCCGCACAAGAGCCTGCTGCTCTCCGGCGTCTTCTACGTGTCCCACATGTTCCGGATGACCACCTTCTTCCTGATCGCCGGCTTCTTCGGCCACATGGTCGTGGAGAAGCGCGGCGTGAAGGCCTGGGTGAAGGACCGCGCCAAGCGCATCGCCCTGCCGCTGGTCGTGGGCTGGCCGATCCTGTTCGGCCTGATCGTGGCGGCCTCGATCTACGGGGCCTATGCCACCGCCGGGCACCTGCCGACGGCAGCCGAGCACGTCGCGGCTGCGGCCAGGGCCCCGAAGCCGCCGCCCCTCGCCTTCCCGCTCACGCACCTTTGGTTCCTGTACCTGCTGCTGTGGCTCGGTGCGGCGACGCTCGCGCTGCGCGCGGCGGTGAACCGCCTCGACGCCCAAGGGCGGCTGCGCAAGGCCGTCGACGCCGGCTTGGCCGCGGTGATCGAGAGCCCCTTCGCGGCCGTCGTGGTCGCCGTTCCCGCCGCGCTGGCCTTCCTGTTCGGCGGCCCGTGGCGCGGCTGGTTCGGGGTGATGACGCCGGACTCGTCCCTGCTGCCGAACATCGAGGCCCTGGTCGCCTACTTCACCGCCTTCGGCCTGGGCTGGCTGATCAACCGCCACGCCGGGCTGATGAACATCTTCGCGCGCCGCTGGCCGCTGAACCTCGCCCTGGCGCTGGGCCTGACGGCCGCCTGCCTCAGCCTGGCAGGCGTGGAGCCCCGGATCGACATCTTCCCGCTGGGCGCCAAGACCGCCGCCTACGCCGCCGCCTACGCCGTGGCGAGCTGGGCGTGGACCTTCGCCGCCATCGGCCTGGCGCTGAAGTTCCTGTCCGGCGAGAGCCCGACGCGCCGCTACATCGCCGACTCGTCCTATTGGCTCTATCTGATCCACATGCCGATCGTGATGGCGCTGCAGGCGGCGGTGGTGAAGCTGGACCTGCCGGCGGAGGTGAAGATCCTGATTGTCCTGGGCGTGGCCTTCCCGCTGATGTTCGCCAGCTACCAGCTGATGGTGCGCCGCACCTTCATCGGCGCCATCCTGAACGGACGGCGCGCGCCGAAGCCGGCCAAGACCGCGCCCCTGACCGCCCATCCGGAGCCCGCCGAATGAACGTCGATGACGCCCGCGACGACCTCGCCTTCATCCGCGCCCTGGTCGCCCCCGAGGACCACTGGCAGCGGCAGTTCGGCAGGATCTACGCCGCCGCGGGCGTCTGTTACGCGATCCAGATGCTGCTCCACATCGGCCAGTTCCTGAACGTCACGCCTCGGGACGGCCTGGGCGCCCAGGCGATCGGCTGGGGGCCGTCGATCGTCTTCCTGGGGATCCTGTTCTGGATCCTGCGGCGCGACGGGCCGCAGCCGGGCGGCGTCACCTCGCGCGCGGTGGGAGCGGTGTTCGCCGCGGTCGGCTTCACCAACCTGGCGCTCTGCGCCAGCATCGGCTCGGTGGCGCTGCGGCTGCACAGCCAGACCATCTGGCTGATCTATCCCTGCGTCGTGATGGTGCTGCAGGGCCTGGCCTGGATGGTGGCCTTCATGATGCGGCGGCGCCCGTGGCTGCTGGCCGTCGCCGTCGGCTGGTTCGCGACAGGCGTCGCCATGGCGATCTTCATCGACAACATGGTGGGCTACGTCGCCGCCGCGACCGTCGGCGTCGTCTGCTTCATGCTGACGCCCGGCCTCTATCTCGCACGCCAGGCCAGCCGGGACGCCTGAACCTTGGCCGCCGCCAAACCCAGCCTCGATATCGGCCGGATCGACGAGGTGATCCACGGTCGCCTGCGCCTGGGCGTCATGGCCTATCTGGCCAACGCCGAGGTCGCCGACTTCAACGAGCTGAAGGCGGTGCTGGAGGTGACTCAAGGCAACCTGTCGGTCCAGCTGCGCAAGCTGGAGGACGCCGCCTACGTGACCATCGAGAAGGGCTATCTCGGCCGCAAGCCGCGCACCCAGGTGCGGATCACGTCGGCCGGCCGCAGGGCGTTCGCGATCTATCTGGAGGCGCTGGGGGCGCTGATCGGGCCGCAGGGGAGCTAGCTCTTTTCTCCAATTGTCCTGGCGAAAGCCGGGACCCAAGCGGCGCTTGGGTTTCCAGCGGAGCGCCCTTGGCGGTCTCAGCTTGGATCCCGGCTTTCGCCGGGATGAGCGGAGGAGTGGATCAGCCGAACAGCGCTGTCTCGAACGCCGGGGCGGCCTTCAGCGAGGCCTTGGGCCCCAGCACGGCGACCGCGGCCTTCTTCTGGCTGAGGATGCGTTCGGTCAGCGCCACGAGGTCGGCCGGCGTCACTGCGTCAACCTCGGCGGCGATCTGCAGCGGATCGAGGGTGCGGCCGAACAGGAGGACCTGGCCGGCGGCCTGTTCGGCGCGGGCCAGCGCGCTCTCGCGGCCCATGAACATGGCGCCCTTCAGCTGGGCCTTGGCGCGGCTGAGCTCCGCCTCCCCCACCGGCGTCAGCATGCCGGCGATCTCGCCCGCCGCCACCCGCGCCAGCTCCTCGGCGTCCTTGGCCTCGCAGCCCGCGTAGACGCCCAGCACGCCCACGTCGGCGTAGGTCTCGGAATAGGCGTCGATGGCATAGGCGAGGCCGCGCACCTCGCGCGCCTCCTGGAACAGCCGCGAGGCCATGCCGCCGCCGAGGACCTCGGCCAGCAGCCGCAGGGCGAAATAGGCGTCGTCCGTGGCGCCCACCGCCGGCAACAGCAGGACGAGGTTCGCCTGCTCCAGGCTCTTGGCCTGGGCGCGGCGGCCGCCGGCGAACTGGGCGGGCGCCGGCGTCGGCGGGGCCACGCCCCGGGCCTGCCCGAAGTCGCGTTCCGCCAGGGCCAGGAGCTCGTCCTCGTCCACCGCCCCGGCGGCGCTGACCACCAGGGTCTGGGGCCCATAGAGCCGCTCGCGCCAGGCGTTCAGGCTGTCCGGCGCGGCGGTCCCGATGGAGGCCGGGGTGCCGAGGATCGGGCGGCCGAGCGGCTGGCCGGCGAAGGCCTCGCCCTGGGCCAGTTCGAAGACCAGGTCGTCGGGAGCATCGGCGGCCTCCGCGATCTCCTGGCCCACCACCTGTTTCTCGCGGGTGAGGTCGCCAGCGTCCATGGCCGGGCGCTGCACGAGGTCGGCGATCACCGCCGAGCC
The DNA here is from genome assembly GCF_004799515.1 of Phenylobacterium sp. Taxonomy (GTDB): domain Bacteria; phylum Pseudomonadota; class Alphaproteobacteria; order Caulobacterales; family Caulobacteraceae; genus Phenylobacterium. The sequence goes on from NZ_SSMX01000046.1 coordinate 33,757, forward strand.
GAGGTCGAGGCCGCCGGCCAGGGCGCGGACCTGGAAGCTCGTCCGCTCATAGCCGGTGGCGGCGTTGATGTGGCCGCCCTCCGCTTCGATAGCCTCGACGATGCCGCGCGCCGAGCGGCCGCCGGCGCCCTTGAAGACCATGTGCTCCAGGAGATGCGACCAGCCGGAGTGGGCCTCGTCCTCGGCCCGCGCGCCGCTGCCCGCCACGACGGAGAGCGCCACCGTCTGCAGGCCGGCGATCGGGTCGCAGACCACGCGCACGCCGTTCGACAGGGTGTGGACCTTGGGGGTGATGCTCAGGCCTCCGAGAACGCGCGCACATAGGCCTTGATGGTCTCGGCGTCGGCGGGCAGGCGGTCGAAACGTTCGGGGCGCTGGGCAAGGTCCGTGGCCCCGCGCGGCAGGTTGGGCGTCACCCCGCAGGCCTTGGCGACGGCTTCCGGGAACTTGGCCGGATGAGCGGTGGAGAGCGCCACGACCGGCCCCGGCAGGTCCTTGGCGCGGGCGAGCGCCGAGAGCGCCACGGCGGTGTGCGGGTCGACCAGCTGGCCGGTCTCATTGAGCGTCAAGAGTATGGCCCGCGCCGTGTCGGCCTCGCTGACCGCCGCGCCGCGGAAGAGCTGGCGCATGGCGGTGAGCGCTACAGGCGGGAGGTCGATGGCGCCGGCCGTGGCGAAGGCCTCGAAGGCGCGGGCGGTCTCGACAGCCTCACCCCCGACGGCCTCGAAATAAAGCCGCTCGAAATTGGAGGCCGACTGGATGTCCATGGCCGGCGACATGGTCGGGTGCACCTTGCCCCGGGCGTAGCGGCCGGTCGCGAAGGCCTCAGCCAGGATGTCGTTGGCGTTGGTGGCCACCAGGATGCGGGCGATGGGCAGGCCCATCTTGTGGGCCACGTAGCCTGCGAAGGCGTCGCCGAAATTGCCCGAGGGCACGGCGAAGCTGACCGGCCGCTCCGGCGCGCCCAGCGCCACGGCGGTGGTGAAGTAATAGACCGCCTGGGCGGCGATGCGGGCGAAGTTGATCGAGTTGACGCCGGAGAGGTCCACCGCCTGGCGCAGGCCCACGTCCTGGAAGGCCGCCTTGACGATGGCCTGGCAGTCGTCGAACGAGCCCTTCACCGCCACGCCGGCGATGTTGGACTCCGTGGCCGTGGTCATGAACCGGCGCTGCACCTCGCTGATGCGGCCTTCCGGGAAGAGCGCCACGACGCGCACGTTCTTGCGCCCGCGGAAGGCTTCCACCGCCGCCCCGCCGGTGTCGCCGGAGGTGGCGCAGAGGATGGTCTGGGTGCGGCCGGCGTCGCCCAGGATGTGGTCGTAGAGCCGGGCCAGGATCTGCATCGCCACGTCCTTGAAGGCGAGGCTGGGGCCATGGAACAGCTCGGCCAGGAAGACGCTGGGCGAGAGTTGGGTGAGCGGCACGACCGCCGAATGGGTGAAGGTCGAATAGGCCTCCGCGCACATCTGGCGCAGGTCGGCGGCGGCGATCTCGCCCTCGGAGAAGGCGCCGATCACCCGCGCCGCCACCTTGGCGTAGGGCTGGCCGGCGAAGCCCGCGATCTCCTCGGGGCGCAGCAGCGGCCAGGCCTGCGGCACATAGAGGCCGCCGTCGGGCGCGAGACCGCCCAGCACGGCGTCCACGAAGCCGACATGAGGCGCCTGCCCGCGCGTCGAGACGTAGCGCATCAGCCCCTCATCCGCTTGAAGACCGCCGCGCCATAGACGCCGGCCAGGGCGCCGGCAAGGCCGAACCAGGTGAGCGCGTACTCCAAGTGCCGGTTGGGGATGTCCACCGGGAAGGGCGCCGGGATCAACGCCTTGAAGTCCGGATTGGCCGAGGTCTCGGCCATCAGGAACAGCGGCGCGACCGGCGGCGGGGCGCGCAGGGCCGCGGCCATGGCCTTGGCGTCGTGCAGGTACCAGCGCTGCGGGGTGTTGGGCGGGGTCATGAAGTTGCCCCGGTCGCCCTTGCGCAGGACGCCGGTCAGGGCGACCGGATCGTGGTTGGCGGCGTCGGCCGGCGGCCGGGCGCTGACCGTGTCGGGGATGAAGCCGCGGTCCACCAGGATGGCCCTGTAGGGGCCGTCAGCCAGTTGGCAGGCGGAGATCAGCCGGTAGCCGATCTGGCCCTCGCGCAGGCTGTAGAGCTCCAGCGCCGGCGCGCCCGCCAAGCCTGGGCAGGTGACCGTCACCCGCCGGAATTCCGCGTCGCGGCCGGCGGCCAAGCCGTCCAGCACCGGCGCCAGCGGCTGGGCGGGCGAGGCCTCAGCGCGGGCGATTCCGGCCAGCAGGGCTTCCTTCCACTTCAGGCGCTGCAGCTGCCAGACGCCCAGGCCGATCAGGATGACGAAGACGATCACGGTGGCCACCGTCAGGCCGACGGGGAACCCCTTCGGCTCGGGCCGCACGGGCCCGGCCTCCACCCTCGGCTCCCAGGCCTCAGTCATGGCGTGCTTGGGAGGCCTTGTTCTTGAACTGGGCGGCCAGCATCAGCCCCTTCATAGGCCGAAGCAGAACGAGCACGATGACGAAGGTCATCGGCAGCCAGATGAGCAGGGTCAGCCATACGGGCGTGCGCCAGGCCACCATGGTGAAAAGCGCGCCAAAGGCCACGATCAGGCCCGCGATCAGGATCACGAACACCGCCGGCCCGTCGCCGCTGTCGGCCGCCGCCAGGTCGAAGCCACAGGCCTCGCAGAGCGGCGAGACCTTCAGGAAGCCTTCGAAGAGATGGCCCTCTCCGCAGTTGGGGCAGCGGCCGGCTGCGCCCGACAGGAGCGGATCGGGTTTGCTCATCGCCGGCTCAGCTATGCGCTCCGAAGATCACGTAGATGAACGCGAACAGGAACAGCCACACCACGTCCACGAAGTGCCAGTACCAGGCCGCCGCCTCGAAGCCGAAGTGCTTCTGAGGCGTGAAGCCGCCGCCCAGCAGGCGCGCCAGGCAGACGATCAGGAACAGGGTCCCGATCAGCACGTGGAAGCCGTGGAAGCCGGTGGCCATGAAGAAGGACGAGCCGTAGAGCCCGGCGTTCGCCGCCTCCTCCGAGAAGAAGTACTTGTGCTCGAGGATGTGATGGTACTCGTAGGCCTGGATCGAGGTGAACAGCATCCCCAGGATGATGGTCAGGAAGAGCCCGATCTTGGCCCCGCGGCGGTCGCCGGTCTGCAGGGCGTGGTGCGCCCAGGTCACTGTGGTGCCGGAGAGCAGCAGGGTGAGCGTGTTGACCAACGGCAGCTGGAAGGCCGGCACCGCCTCGACGCCGTGCGGCGGCCAAGTGGCCCAGGCGGTCCGCACCTCTTCGATGGACGACAGCGTCCGGTGGTGATGGAACAGGGCCATCTCGAAGAAGATCCAGAACCAGGCGACGAAGAACATCACCTCCGAGGCGATGAACAGGATCATGCCGTAGCGCAGGCCGATGGAGACCACCGGGGTGTGGTCGCCCTCGTTGGCTTCCAGCACCACGTCGCGCCACCAGACGATCATGGTGAAGAGCACGCCGGCCAGGCCCAGGAAGAACAGCCACGAAGTGTGGGCCGGCAGGCCGAACAGGCCCTTCATCCAGGTCACGCCGCCCAGCGCCATGATCGTCGCCGAGATCGAGCCGACCAGCGGCCACGGCGACGGGTTCACCAGGTGGTAGTCGTGCTTCACGCCTTCGGCCATCGGTGGTCCCAAGTCCCTCACAAACCCCACGACCCGAAGCGCGGGGACTCAGAGGACCCCGCGGACAGGCCGGTTCGCGTCACGCTATAGCCCTGCCCAGCCCGCTCCGCCAAGGGGAAAGGGCGTCGGAAAGGCCGCTTAGTCGGTCGTCTTCGCCCCAGCCGGCGGCTTGACGTCTGTCGCCGGGTAAAAGGTGTAGGAAAGCGTCACCACCTTGCCGTTCTTGGTCTCGAAATCGTCCGCGTACTTGGGATCGACGAAGTAAAGCACCGGCATCTCCACCGTGGCCCCGGCGGCCACCGTCTGGTCGGAGAAGCAGAAGCAGGACAGCTTGCGGAAATAGACCCCGGCCTGGTCGGGCGAGACGTTGAACACCGCGCGCGCCGTCACCGGATGGTCGGCGTGGTTGGTGACCTTGAAGACCGCGACCTTGGTTTCGCCGATCTTCACCGTCTGGTCGGTCTGCTCGGCGGTGAAGTCCCACGGCAGGCCGCGGACATTGGTGTCGAAACGGATCAGCAGGGACGAATCCAGCACCTTGGTGGGCGCGGTCTCGGCCTTGCGGATGGTGCCGCCGTAGCCGGTGGCCTGGCAGAAGGCGCGGTAGAAGGGGATGGCGGCGAAGGCGGCGCCCACCATGGCCATGAACACGACGCCGCAGAGCGCGGCCACCCGGGCGTTGCGGCTCAGCCTGCGGCGCGGCTTGGCCCTTGGCGGTTGCGGCTCAGAAGACATTCTTTCCGACATTCCCGCCCAGGCGCACAAGGGTCACGACGAAGACCAGCAGCACGAAGATCACCAGCCCCAACGCCAAGGCGATATTGCGGCCCCGACGCGCACGGGCCTCGGCTTGCGTCTCGCGGGACGGATCGCTCATGCCAGAAGTCCCCAGGCGTGCAGGTCGAGAGGCTTCAGCCCCATCAGGTGCTCGACCAGCAGGGTGGCGAACAACAGGGTCAGGTAGAGGATCGAGAAGGCGAACAGGTTACGCGCGTCCTTGGCGCCGGCCTTGACGTCATAGAGCCCGTCATCCTTGCGCTGCAGGCCCGCCTCGCCGGCGTGGCTGCGGAACAGGCGCCAGGCGAGCAGCAGGAAGACCAAGCCGCCCAGCGCCGCCACCGCCAGATAGGCGGGGCCGCCGAGGCCGGTGAGCGTCGGGGTCAGGCAGAGCGGCGTGAACAGCAGGCTGTAGATCAGGATCTGGCCGCGGGTGGAGGCGGGGCCGGCCACCAGCGGCATCATCGGCACGCCGGCCTTCTTGTAGTCCTCACTGGTGTAGAGGCTGAGCGCCCAGAAATGCGGCGGGGTCCACATGAAGATGATGCCGCAGAGGATCCAGGCGTTGAGCGGCGCGGTCCCCGTGGCCGCCGCCCAGCCGATCACCGGCGGCAGCGCGCCGGCTAGGCCGCCGATGACGATGTTCTGCGCCGTCCAGCGCTTCAGCCAGACGGTGTAGACCACGGCATAGAAGAAGATGGTGAAGGCGAGCAGGCCCGCCGCCAGCCAGTTCAGCGCCATGCCCATCAGCATGACCGAGAACAGCGACAGCACGACGCCCAAGGCGAGCGCGTCGGCGCCCTGCACCCGGCCCGCCGGCACCGGCCGCCCGCGCGTGCGGCGCATCTTGGCGTCGATATCGGCGTCGTACCACATGTTGAGCGCGCCGGACGCGCCCGCGCCCACGGCGATGCAGAGGATGGCGACGGCGGCCAGGACCGGATGCACCGGGGTCCCGGCGCAGACCAGGCCGGTCAGGCCCGTGAACACCACCAGCGACATCACCCGGGGCTTCAGAAGCTGGATGAAGTCCTGCCAGCGGGCGGGCTTGGCCTCGGCGGATTTGACGGGTGGGGACAGGGCCTCGGACATGGCCATCGGACGATACTCTAAAATGATCGAGGGGCGCGAACCCTAGAGTCCGCGCCCCTCGGGGTCTTGTCTGGGACTGACGTCCTTAGTGGGCGTCGGCCTTGATCACCGGCAGTTCGTTGAACTGGTGGAACGGCGGCGGCGAGGGCAGCGTCCATTCCAGGGTGGTGGCGCCTTCGCCCCAGGGATTGGCCTCGGCCTTGCGGCGGAAGACCATGGCGTCGATCAGCACGAGGATGAAGACGCCCACGCCCACCAGGGTGATCGCGTAGCCGATCGAGGACACCTTGTTCCAGAAGGCGAAGCCCTCCGGATAGTCCACGTAGCGGCGCGGCATGCCCTGCAGGCCCAGGAAGTGCTGCGGGAAGAAGATCACGTTCACGCCGATGAAGGTGATCCAGAAGTGCAGGCAACCCAGCCACTCCCGGTACTTCACGCCCCACATCTTCTCGAACCAGTAGTAGAAACCCGCGAAGATCGCGAAGACGGCGCCCAGGCTCAGCACGTAGTGGAAGTGCGCCACCACGTAATAGGTGTCCTGGAATTGGTAGTCGACGCCGGCGTTGGCCAGAACCACGCCGGTCACGCCGCCGACGGTGAACAGGAAGATGAAGCCGATCGCCCAGAGCATCGGCGTCTTGAAGTCGATGGAGCCGCCCCACATCGTGGCGATCCAGCTGAACACCTTCACGCCCGTCGGCACGGCGATGACCATGGTGGCCGCCACGAAGTAGGCGGTCAGGTTCACGTTCATGCCCGTGGTGAACATGTGGTGCGCCCACACCAGGAAGCCGATGAAGCCGATGGCCACCATGGCGTAGGCCATGGCGAGGTAGCCGAACACCGGCTTGCGCGAGAAGGTCGACACGATGTGGCTGATCATGCCGAACCCGGGCAGGATCAGGATGTAGACCTCGGGGTGACCGAAGAACCAGAACAGGTGCTGGAACATCACCGGGTCGCCGCCGCCGGCCGCGTCGAAGAAGTGGGTGTGGAAGTTACGGTCGGTGAGCAGCATGGTGATCGCGCCGGCCAGGACGGGCAGCGAGAGCAGCAGCAGGAACACCGTCACCAGGATCGACCACACGAACAGCGGCATGCGGTGCAGGGTCATGCCCGGCGCACGCATGTTGAAGATGGTGGTGATGAAGTTGATCGCCCCCAGGATCGAGCTCGCGCCGGCCAGGTGGAGCGCCAGGATGGCGCAGTCCATGGCCGGGCCGGTATGGCCCGATGTGGAGAGCGGCGCGTACATGGTCCAGCCGCCGCCGAAGCCGCGGCCCGGCCCGCCGTCCACGAACATGGACACGCACAGCATGATGAAGGAGGCGATCAGCAGCCAGAACGAGATGTTGTTCATCCGCGGGAAGGCCATGTCCGGCGCGCCGATCATCAGCGGCACGAACCAGTTGCCGAACCCGCCGATCATGGCGGGCATGACCATGAAGAAGATCATGATCAGGGCGTGGGCCGTGACCACCACGTTGTAGCCGTGCTTGGAGCCCTCGATCACGCCGATCTGGGCGAGCCAGGAATGCGGCTGGAAGAGCTGGATGCCGGGTTCATAGAGCTCCCAGCGGATCAGGCCGGAGAACGCGCCGCCCACCAGGCCCGCGAAGATCGCGAACAGGATGTAGAGGGTGCCGATGTCCTTGTGATTGGTGGAGAACAGCCAGCGGGTGATGAAGCCCGGCTTGTGGTCGTGGCTGTCGTGGCCGTGGCTGTGATCGCCGTGGCTGTGATCGTGAGTATCGTGAGCGGCGGAAGCCATCTGACGCTTATCCTAGGATCAAGGCTTGGCCGCGGCCGCGGCCGCGGGCTTGGAGGCGGGCGCGGGCGCCGCCGGATTGTTCTGGTTGGCCGGAACGGCGGTGGCCGCGCCGGGCGCGGGCGCCGCAGCGGCCGGGGTGTTGGGCGCGCCGGCGGCCGCGGCGTTGGCCGTCGGCGTCGCGGCGGGCGCCGCCGGCTTCTTGGCGGCCACCCAGGCATCGAAGTCGGCCTGGCTGACCACCTTCACCTCGATGGGCATGAAGGCGTGGTCGACGCCGCACAGCTCACGGCAGGAGCCGTAATAGGTGCCGATGCGGTCGACCTTGAACCAGGTGGAGTTCACCCGGCCTGGCACGGCGTCCATGATCACCCCGAAGGACGGCACCGCCCAGGCGTGGATCACGTCGGCGCCGGTGGTGAGGATTTGCACCGTCTGGTTGACCGGCACCACCAGGGGCGCGGTGGTGGCCAGCTTATAGGGCACGCCGGCGGCCTTTGCCTTGTCCTCGGGCAGGATGTTGGAGACGAACTCGGGGATCTTCTGGTCGGGATACTCATAGCCCCAGTACCACTGATAGCCCGTGGCCTTCACGGTCATGTAGGGCTTGGGCATGTCGTGGTATTCGAACAGCAGGCGGAACGAGAAGACCGCGATCACCACCAGGATCAGCACCGGGACCAGGGTCCAGACGATCTCCAGCGGCGTATTGTGGCTCCACTTCGCCGGAACCGGATTGGCCTTCTTGTTGAACCGGAAGATGCAGATCAGCAGCAGCACCGCCACGAACACCGTGATGAGCGTGATGATCGGCAACAGGATCATGTTGTGGAAGAAGATCGCGTCCTTCTTCAGGGGCGTGACCCCCGCGACCATGCCGATCGCCTTGTCGGTGGGCTGGCCGATCAGCTCGTCGGCCATGGCGGCTGCGCCCCAGAACGCCGTCAGTGCGCCCGTCGCGATCCCTGCCGCCAGCGCCCGCATCCCCTGAAACCTAGACTGCATGTCCCCTCGGTCTGGTTGGCCCGCCAGCCGCACCCGAATCTGGCGATCTGGACGACTGTACAGAACGGCGCGCACGGACGCTCGCGCGCCGTCCCGGCCCTTCATCGCGGGTGCATACGCGCATCGTTGGGGCTTGCCAAGGCGCAAGCCGGCCCCCACGGGCGCGTCGTGCGCCGGGGGCGCAAAAGAACGCTGAACCGCCCCGCGGCGTGGCGATTTCGGCGACTCACGTTCGGGTAAAGGCCATGCGAGAACCGATGCACCGGCGCCCCGACGAGGAACGCGCCATCCGCGAGGACTTCGAGGCCCTGGTGAACCTGGAGCCAGCCGAACTCACGGCCTGGCTGCGGACGCCGCAGAGCCAGAAGGTCGGCATGGTGCGGCGCGGCGAGACCGAATCGGTCGGCCGCCAGTCGGCGCGGAAAATCCTGGCGATCAAGGCCAAGGCCGTCCACGACCTGACCGACGCCGACTACGCCCACATGAAGAAGGTGATCGGCTTCTGCCGCCGCCACCTGGCGCAGCGGCCGCTGGCCCGGAAAACCGGCGGCGACGTGTGCGACACCCGCTGGCGCTGGAGCCTGATGAACTGGGGCCACGACCCCTTGCGCGGGCGGCGCGGCGGCTGATTTCCGTCAAAAATCTGCACTGCCAAGCTCGGCCGTCTAGGCGCATGGTCGCCAGATGGGGCGGACAATCGTTGCAGCGGCAGTGATGGCGGGCGCGCTGCTGGCGGCGGGTGCGGCGCTGGCCGGCGGGAAGCCCGCGCCTTCCGACCTCAGCGGGCTCTGGACCAACGTCACCGTCACGCCGATCGAACGGCCCGCCGCCTTCGACGGCCCGACCACCACCGAGGCCCGGGCCAAGGCCTATGAAGCCGCCAATCCGCAAGCCTTCCAGGCCGCGGACATCGACGACATCGGCGGCCGGCAGACCGAATGGTGGGAATACGGCGGCCCGATGATCCGCATCAATGGCCAGGTCCACACCGCCATGATCGTCGAGCCCGCCGACGGCAGGCTGCCCTACACGCCCGCCGGGCGCGCCCTTATGGAAAGCAAGCTGAAGAGCCGCACCGCCGGTTTCGACAATCCGGAGGACCGAACGAGCACCGAACGCTGCCTGATGGGCGGGTCGAGCTCCTCCAGCGTGCCGATGATGCCCCACTGGGACAACAGCCTCTACCAGATTGTCCAGACCGGCGACTTCGTGGCCATCCGCATGGAGTCCGGGCGCGATCCACGGATCATCCGGCTGAAGGATAGCGGCCACCTGCCGCCAGCGATCCGGCCCTGGATGGGCGATTCCATCGGCCACTGGGAAGGTGCGACGCTGGTGGTGGAGACCACCAATTTCAATCCCGGCGAGCAGTTCAAGTCGCCTCAGGCCCTCTACATCTCCAAGGATGCCAAGGTGACCGAGCGGTTCACCCGCGTCTCGGCCAGCGAGATCGTCTACGACTTCACCGTGGAGGACCCGGCGGTCTACGCGCGTCCGTGGCGCGCCCAGCTGGTGCTCCGCGCCGCCAAGGGCCCGCTGTTCGAATTCGCCTGCCACGAGGGCAACTACGCCCTGCCCGGCATCCTCGCGGGCGCGCGCCATGAGGAGACGGCGGGGAAATAGCCGCCGCCCCGCCGTCTCCCGCAAATCGGCTGAAATCCTTACCCGGCGCTAACCGCCGCGGGCGAACCTGCCGCTCGGCCGCGACCCCCAACGCGCCGATGTACCTGAGTACCGAGTGTCCCCCGGCGCGCGCCCCCCTCCTGCGCCGGGGGATGCCGGCCTCAGGCCCCGCCAGCCCGCGACATCGCGGCGCGGCGCCGAAGCCGGGTGACGCGCGCGTCCGCGCTCCCTATCTTTGCGGCATGAACGCCATGTCCCCCGCTCCGTCGATCCTCGAATCCGCCGGCGTCGATCCCAAGCGCGCCGAAGCCCTGCTGGGCGAGGCCCTGAGGGGCGCCGACGACGGGGAGCTGTTCGTCGAACGCTCGGAGAGCGAGAGCTTCCTCTATGACGACGGCCGGCTGAAATCGGCGGCCTTCGACGCCACCGAAGGATTCGGCCTGCGGGTGGTGGCCGGCGAGACGGCCGGCTACGCCCACGCCAGCGAGATCTCGGAAGCCGCCATCGCCCGCGCCGCCGATTCGGCCTCGCTGGCCAAGCGCGGCTACGCCGGGACCGCCGCCGAGGCCCCGCGCGCCACCAACGCCAAGTTCTATGGCGAGGACGATCCGCTCGCCTCCCCCGACTTCTCCGACAAGGTGGCCCTGCTGCAGGAGATCGACGCCTGGGCCCGCGCGCGCGACCCGCGGGTCGTGCAGGTGATGGCCTCCCTGGCCGGCGAACGGCGCACGGTGGAGATCCTGCGCGCCGACGGGCGGCTGATCCGCGACGTGCGGCCGCTCGCGCGCATCAACATCCAGCTCACCGTCGAGCGCGACGGCAAGCGTGAGAACGGCTACGCCGGCGCCGGCGGCCGCGCCGGTTTCGAGGCCTGGATCACGCCCGACCGCTGGCAGGAGCAGGCTGAGGAGGCGCTGCGCCAGGCCCTGGTCAACCTGGACGCCGTCCCCTGCCCGGCGGGCGAGATGGACGTGGTCCTGGGCCCTGGCTGGAACGGCGTCCTGCTGCACGAGGCGGTCGGCCACGGCCTGGAGGGCGACTTCAACCGCAAGGGCACCTCGGCCTTTTCCGGCCGGATCGGCGAGCGGGTGGCCGCGCCCGGGGTCACCGTCTTCGACGACGGGGCGATCCAGGGCCGCCGCGGCTCGCTGACCGTCGACGACGAGGGCACGCCCACCGGCCGCACCGTGCTGATCGAGGACGGCATCCTGGTGGGTTACATGCACGATCGGATGAGCGCGCGGCTGATGGGCCTGGAAGCCACCGGCAACGGCCGGCGGCAATCCTACGCCCACCTGCCGATGCCCCGGATGACCAACACCGGCATGATGGCGGGCGACACGCCCCGCGAGGAGATGATCGCCTCCACCAAGCGCGGCCTCTATTGCGCGAACTTCGGCGGCGGCCAGGTGGACATCACCAACGGCAAGTTCGTCTTCCAGTGCACCGAGGCCTACCTGATCGAGGACGGCAAGGTGACGACCCCGGTCAAAGGCGCGACCCTGATCGGCGACGGGCCTTCGGCGCTGACGCGGGTGACGATGATCGGCGATGACTTCTGCTTCGACAACGGCGTCGGCGTCTGCGGCAAAGCCGGCCAGAGCGTGCCGGTGGGCGTGGGCCAGCCCTCGCTGAAGATCACAGGCCTGACCGTGGGCGGGACGAGCGTCTAGCGCGCCGCCGACCGCCGCCTCAAAAGATTCCGCCAGGGCGCGGCGCTATCGCGCAACCGCTTTCGATTGCTTATGTAAATTACATATGTAAACTACAGCAATCGGATGCAACTGCCGGCGAACCTTTCCGCGAATTAATCCACCTTACGGCCATTTAATTGGTCTGGGCGGACCGGCGCAGGTCACTTGCGACCCGTTGCTTGGGGAGCCTGTGTTCATGTTGTTCTTCGTCCTGGCGCAAGCCGCGGCCGTCGCCATCGCGACGGTTCCTGCGACGGCGTCCGAGATCGCCGCGTCGCCGCCGGCCGCCTCTCCGGCCGACACCGCGCCGGCGGTCACCGGCGCGGGCCAGTCGCTGCCGGACCAGGCCAACTCCGCCGCCCGGCCGCCGCAGACCGGCGTCGCCAGCTACGCCAACGACTTCTTCACCCCGGCGCATCCGAACACCGCGCTCGACATGGTCAACTACCTGCCGGGCTTCGCCCTCGACACCGGCTCCGGCGTGCGCGGCTATGAAGGCGCGGCCGGCAATGTGCTGATCGACGGCCAGCGCCCGGCGGTGAAGACCGAGGGCATCGATTCCATCCTGCAGCGGATGCTGGCCACCCACGTGGCGCGCATCGACGTGATCCGCGGCGGCGCGCCCGGCATCGACATGCAGGGCAAGACGGTGATCGCCAACGTCATCACCAAGGGCGGCAATGGCGCGCGCGGCATCCTCCACTACGCCGACCAGCACGTCAGCGACGGCCGCCGTTTCGGCACGCTCAGGGTCGAGGGCTCCGGCAACCTCGGCCCGCGCACCTGGGAGGGCGGCCTCACCGTCTCCGGCTTCATCGACGACGGCCTGGGCGACGGGCCGCGCAAGGAGATCAACCCCGACGGCTCGACCCTGCTGGGCGGCCATATCCACAGCCAGGGCTGGGGCACCCAGGTCACCGCCACCGGCGCCGGCGAGACCCCGTTCGAGGACGGCCGCCTGCGGATCAACGCCCGGATCAACACCCAGGTCTACGACTCCGCCGAGCTCGACACCCTACAGGTCCCGGCCAACGAGACCGAGCACGACCACCAGGACGACAACTATCTGCAGACCGAGGTCGGCGCCCGCTACAACCGCGCTTTCGGGGCGCGCACCAGCATCGAGATCGTCGCTCTGCGCCAGGACAAGCACGAGCTGGTCGCCGACGACTTCCGCCCCGTCGGCGACATCCAGAACTTCCGCCTCGACACCCGCAGCGCCGAATCGATCCTGCGCGGGGTGATCAAGTTCCAACAGACCCCGAAGCTGTCCTGGGAAGGCGGCGCCGAGGGCGCGCTCAACACCCAGACCAGCGTGACCACCTTCACCGACCAGGGCGTCCCCCAGGTGATCCCCGCCGCCGACGTCACCGTCGAGGAAAAGCGCGGCGAGGTGTTCGCCAAGGCGGTCTGGCGGCCGATCTCGCAGATCACCGTCGAGGGCGTGCTGCGCGAGGAGGGCTCGCACATCTCCTCCACCGGCGACGTGCTGCTGGAAAAGAGCCTCTACTTCACCAAGCCGCGCCTGGTGGTGACCTGGGCGCCGACGGACAAGACCCAGGTGCGCGTGCGCTACGAGCGCGAAGTGGGCCAGCTCGACTTCAGCTCCTTCGTAGCTTCGACCTCGCTGGTGGCGGGCGTGATCACCGCCGGCAACCCCAACCTGGAGCCGCAGCAGGACTGGGCGAGCGAGGTGGCGCTGGAGCAGCATTTCTGGGGCGGCGGCGCCATCGTGCTGACCGCCCGCCACCTGGAGATCACCGACGTGGTCGACCGCGCCCCGGTGGAGGCCAGCGACGGGACCTTCTTCGACACCCCGGCCAATATCGGCAACGGCTGGGAGAACGACGCGGTGGTCAACCTGACCCTGCCGCTGGACAAGCTGGGGCTGAAGGGCGCGCAGTTCCGCTACGACCTGACCCGACGCTGGTCGGAGGTGACCGACCCGACCACCGGCCTGCGCCGGCCGATCAGCGCGCTGCACCCCACCGACTGGGACGCCCACTTCATCCAGCCGATCGGCAACGTCAGCTACGGCGTCGACCTCTACGGCGGCTGGCAGCAGCGCCTCTACCGCTTCAACCAGATCGAGATCGACAAGCTGGGGACCTACGTCACCCCGTTCTGGGAGTGGAAGCCGAACCCGAAGCTCAGCTTCCGCATCGAGCTCGACAACGTCTTCGCCCGCGGCTTCAAGCACACCTTCGAGAATTATGACGGCCCGCGCGACCTGTTCCCGCTGGCCTACACCGAGGAGCGCAGCGTCCACCCCGGCCGGGTGATCTACCTGCGCCTGCGCAAGACCTTCGGCAGCTAGCGCGGCGGCGCTAGCCGTCCGCGCCGTGCGCCAGTTTCTTGAGCCAGGGCGAGAGCGCCAGCATCACCACGCCGGCGCCCAGGCCCCACAGGCCGATCATGCCGAAGACGTGGCTGTAGGTGGCCAGCGCCTTGCCGGCGTCCAGCACCTGGCCGCCGATGGTGTCCGAGGCGGTGAGCTGGGCGATCTTGGCCGCGACCCCTTCGGCGCCGGCGGTGCCCAGGAACCAGGCCGCCATCAGGGTCGAAATCAGGAGCGGCGGGGCGAGCTTGGTCATCTCCGACAGGCCGACAGGCGAGACGCACATCTCGCCGGTGGTCTGCATCAGATAGGCCGCCGCCAGGAAGATCAGCGGGCTCTTGAAGTCCGCGCCGGCGAACTGGCCGCCCAGGATGATCACGAAGTAGCTCGCGCCGATCAGCAAGAGGCCCACGCCGAACTTGGCCGCTGGATTGGGATTGCGCCCGCTCCGGCCGAGCCAGGTCCAGAGCGCCGCCATCGCCGGCGCCAACACCAGGATCCAGCCCGACTGGAACGACTGGGTCTGGGCCGGCGTCATGGTCTGGTCGCCGTAAAGGTGCAGGTTCACGTTGCGCTCGGCGAACAGGTTGAGCGACGAGGCGCCCTGCTCGTAGAGCGCCCAGAACACCACCGAGGCCAGGATCAGCGCGATCGCCAGGATCAGCCGCTCACGCTCGACCTTGGAAGCCTTGGCGGCCATGTACCAGCCGAGGTAGCCCAGCACGCCCACCGCGCCCGCCATCAGGAGGTCGGTGACGAAGGCGAAGCTCTGCACTACCAGCCAGATCACGCCGACGCCGGCCAGGCCCGCGATGTAGATGAGCCACTCGCCGTTGATCGGGCCGACGATGGGCTTGGCGAGCGCCACCGGGTCCGGCGGCTCGCCCTTGCCCTCCAGCAGGGGTTTGCCCAGCACGAAGACCAGCCAGCCCAGGGCCATGCCGACCCCGGCCGCGCCAAAGCCCGCCCACCAGCCGACCGACTGGCCCAGCCAGCCGCAGGTGATCGAGGCCAGGAAGGAGCCCAGATTGATGCCGTAGTAGTAGAGGCTGAACCCCGGGTCGCGCAGGGGATCGCCCTGCTCGTAGAGCTGGCCGACGATGGCCGAGATGTTGGCCTTTAGGAAGCCGACGCCCATGACGATCAGCGCCAGCGCCAGGAAGAGGATCGGCAGGGACGTGGAATCCGGCCGCACCACGCTCAGCTGGTAGTCGCCCTTGGCGAGGTGCGCCGGCAGGGGCGCCGCCGCCGGCAGATCCTTGATGTCCAGTCCGCCGTCCGCGGCCGGGGCGTAGGCAAAGGCCTGGCCGCCCACCTTCAGCTTCACCTGACGGCTCTCGGCGCGGCCGGTGATCTGGAAGTTGTAGGTCGTCCCATGCCAGGTCAGCGCCTGCTCGGCGGGCCGGCCTTCGATGGCCATGGTCATGTGGCCCGCCACCAGCAGCAGCGCCCCGAAGGCCACCGCCTTGCGCGCGCCCAGGAAGCGGTCCGCCAGCAGGCCGCCGACCACGGGCAGCAGGTAGACCAGCGACGCATAGGCGCCCATCTGGCCCTGGGCCCTGGAGTCGTCGAACAGGAAGTGCTGCGTCAGGTAGAAGATCAAAAGCCCGCGCATGCCGTAGTAGGAGAAGCGCTCCCACATCTCGGCGAAGAACAGGATGGTCAGGCCGCGCGGATGACGCCGCAGTTGCAGGAAGACCGGGATGGCCGTGACCGCGGCGATGAGGATGCCGGCCACGATGACGATGTCCATGCGAGCGGTCCGCCTGTGTTTTGCTGGAAGACGCGCTCCCCCGAGCGCGCTGTCATGAATCCGGCTCAGAAAATCACCTAGACTCCCTCAGCACAAGCAAGGCGCGACCCCATCTAGGGGCGACGCGCCCACGCGGAGCCGCGCCGCAGCCTCCGCGTTACGCCGGTGAAGGAGTTTCCCGATGAAGATCCCCGGTCCCGACCACCCGATCACCCTCGAGCCGGCCAAACGGCGCTGGCGCGCCGAGTTCTCCGGCCATGTGATCGCCGACAGCAACGACGCCCTGATCCTGCGCGAGGCCGACTATCCGGCGGTGGTCTATTTCCCGCGCGACGACGTGGCGATGGAGTACCTGACCCGCACCGACCGCGGCACGCACTGCCCCTACAAAGGCGACGCCAGCTACTACACCGTGCTGATGGACGGCCACTTCGCCGAGAACGCCGTCTGGACCTACGACCAGCCGTTCCCCGCTATGGAGGCCATCGAGGGCCGCCTGGCCTTCTACACCGACAAGATCAAGGTCTATGAGGTCGACGATGCGGCGGTGAATCCGGGCCACGAGGTCTCGCACCACGACGCCGAGGTCACCGTCGACCAGGTGGTGCAGCACACCGATTCCGGCTCCGGCGCCTCGCAGCGCGAACCCTGGCCGGCGACGGTCTCGACGCTGGCCGGCGCCGACGACGGCGCGGTGCGCTGAGCTAGTAGGCGAAGGCCTCGAACACCTTGCTGGCGTCGCCGGCCCACGGGCCGTTGTAGAGCTCCAGCAGGCGTTCGGCCGGCGTGATCCCGCTGGCGGCGATCTCGTCGAGTTCGGCGAGGTAGCCGGTCTCGTCCACCATGCCGCCGGAGAGGCGGTTGCGGGCCTTCAGGCCCTCACGGGCGATGGCCAGCAGGTCCTGGGCCACGGCCTGGACGCTGCGCCCGGCGATCTCGGCCTTCAGCCCCAGCCGCGCCACGTCCTCGCGCAGCCGCTCGTGGTCGTCGATCTTCCAGGCCTTGCAGAGGTCCCAGGCGGCCGCGAGCGCGGCGGAGTCGTAGAACACGCCCATCCACAGCGCCGGCAGGGCGCAGAGCCGGCTCCAGGGGCCGGAATCGGCGCCGCGCATCTCCAGGTACTGCTTCAGCCGCACCTCCGGGAAGATGGTGGTGGTGTGGTCGGCCCAGTCCTTGATGGTCGGCCGCTCGCCCGGCAGTTCGGGCAGCTTGCCGTCCATGAAGTCGCGGAAGGAGCGGCCGGCCACGTCGATGTAGCGGTCGCCGCGCTTGACGAAATACATCGGCACGTCGAGGGCATAGCGGGCGTAGGTCTCGAAGCCGAAGCCGTCTTGGAACACGAAGGCCAGCATGCCGGTGCGGTCGGCGTCGGTGTCGGTCCAGACGTTGGCGCGGGCCGAGACGAAGCCCGACGGCTTGCCCTCAATGAACGGCGAATTGGCGAACAGCGCCGTGGCGATCGGCTGCAGCGCCAGGCTGGTGCGGAACTTGGCCGCCATGTCGGCCTCGGAGCCGAAGTCGAGGTTGGCCTGCACCGTGCAGGTGCGGAACATCATGTCGAGGCCGAGCCCGCCCACCTTGGGCATGTACTCGCGCATGATCTTGTAGCGGCCCTTGGGCATCACCGGCACCTGGTCGCGCCGCCAGACCGGGGTGAAGCCCAGGCCCAAGAAGCCCAGGCCAAGCTCGTCGGCGACGACCTTGACCTCCTGCAGGTGCTGGCCGGTCTCCTCGCAGATGTCGTGGATGGTCTCCAGCGGCGCGCCGGACAGCTCGAACTGGCCGCCGGGCTCCAGGCTGACGTTGGCCTTGCCGCGCTCGAGCGCGATGACATGGCCGGCCTCCAGCACCGGCGCCCAGCCGAAGCGGGTCATGCCGTCCAGCAGCGCCTTGATGCCCTGCGGTTCGTAAGGCACCGGCTCGTGGGACCCCAGACGGAAGACGAACTTCTCGTGCTCGGCGCCGCAGCGCCATTGGTCCTTCGGCTTCGAGCCCTTGGCGAACCAGGCGACCAAATCCTCGAACGTCAGGGGACGATCGTCACAGGCGGCCTCGGCCATACGGTTTCTTCCCCAGCCCAAACGGGACCGCGCCGTCAGGCGGGCCGTGCTCTTTACGTTGAGGGGATAGGTGGGCGCAATCGGACGAAGCTCAAGGGGGCCGGCAAATCCGGCCTCAGGCCCGCCAGTCGCCGAGCGCCGCCTGCCAGAGCGTCAGCGCGCTGATCGCGGCGGTGTCGGCGCGCAGGATGCGTGGTCCCAGCGAGGCCGGCGTGGCGTAGGGCAGCGCCCGCAGCATGGCCCGCTCCTTCGGCGAGAACCCGCCTTCCGGGCCGATCAGGATCGCCCAAGGACCCGCGGGCGCGGCCTTCAGCGCGTCCAGGATCGGCGCCGCGTCGCCCGCCTCGTCGCAGAACAGGAGCCGCCGGCCGGCCTCCCAGCCCTCGATCAGCTTTTCGAGCTTCGTCGGCGCGAGGACCTCCGGGACGTCCAGCCGGCCCGTCTGTTCGGCGGCCTCGATGGCGATCGCGCCCAGGCGCTCGACACGCGCGTGGTCGGCGTTGGTGCGCTCGGTCAGCGCCAGGCGCACGCGGCGCGCGCCCAGTTCGGCGGCCTTCTCGACGATGGTCTCGACCCGCCCGCGCTTCACCAGGGCCACGATGAGGTCGAGGTCCGGCCCCGTCGCCTGCGGCCGCTCCAGCGCCTCGGCGCGGATCGCCACCGCCCGCTTGGTCACCGCGCTCACCCGGACGCGCCACTCGCCGTCGCGGCCGTTGAAGGCCAGCAGCTCGTCGCCGACGGAGAGGCGCATCACCGCGGCCAGATAGCGGCTCTGCCCTGGATCGAGGGCCATCTCGGCGCCCGCCGCCAGGTCGTGCGGAATGAACAAGCGGATCATCGCGCCGTTCTAGCGCCCGACGCCGCATCCGGCATAGGGTTCCCCATGGCCAAGGACGACAACCACCACCGCCCCCACTATTCGCGTGAGATCGAGCTGCTGCAGATCGGGCTCGTCCGCTACCAGCTGGCGGCCATCGCCTCGGGCGAGAAGGCCCTGGTGATCTTCGAGGGCCGCGACACGGCCGGCAAGGACGGGGCGATCAAGCGCATCGTCGAGCACCTGTCGGTGCGCAACACCCGCGTCGTGGCCCTGCCCAAGCCCGGCGATCGAGAGCGGACCGAGTGGTATTTCCAGCGCTACGTCCGCTACCTGCCGGCCGCCGGCGAACTCGTGATCCTCAACCGCTCCTGGTACAACCGCGGCGGGGTCGAGCCGGTGATGGGCTTCTGCACCCCCGCCGAGCACGAGACCTTCCTGCGCGACGCTCCGCGGTTCGAGGAGATGCTGGCCGAGGACGGCACGCGGATCATCAAGCTGTGGCTGGACGTCTCCAAGGCCGAACAGGCCAAGCGGCTGAAGGCGCGCGAGGACGACCCCTTGAAGGCGTTGAAGACCAGCAGCCTCGACAAGGTCGCCCAGGAGAAATGGGACGCCTACTCAGAGGCCCGCGACCAGATGCTGCGCCGGACCCACACGGACGTGGCGCCCTGGACCGTCGTCCACACCGACAAGAAGAAGGCCGCGCGCATCGCCATCATGCGCCACCTCCTGAGGACCCTGGCCCCCAAGGACATCGCCAAGGGGTTCCAAAAGCCGGATCCGGACGTGCTTTTCGACTTCGAGCTAGACGCGCTCACCGACGGTCGCCTAGAGCGCTGAGCCGGGGGCCGCGGTTCAACCGTTACGGAGACTTAGCCCATGGAACAGGTTCGCCTCGGCAAGACCGGCCTCAAGGTCTCGCGCCTATGCCTCGGCTGCATGACCTACGGCTCGCCGAAATGGCGAAGCTGGGTGCTGGACCTGGAGCAGTCCAAGCCCTTCTTCCAGAGCGCCATAGAGAAGGGCATCACCTTCTTCGACACCGCCAACATCTATTCGATCGGCGAGAGCGAAGTGGTCACCGGCCACTGGCTGCGCGAGTTCTCGCCCAACCGCGAGGAGATCGTGGTGGCGACCAAGGTCAATGGCCCGATGGGCAAGGGGCCGAACGAGAAGGGCCTCAGCCGTAAATCGATCATGGCCCAGATCGACGCCAGCCTGAAACGGCTCGGCATGGACTATGTCGACCTCTACCAGATCCACCGCTTCGACTACGACGTCCCCATCGAGGAGACCCTGGAGGCTTTGTCCGACGTCGTGAAGGCCGGCAAGGCCCGCTACATCGGCGCGTCGTCCATGTACGCGTGGCAGTTCGCCCGGATGCTGGCGGCCAGCGAGAAGCACGGCTGGGTGAAGTTCGTCTCCATGCAGCCACAGCTCAACCTCGTCTACCGCGAGGAGGAGCGCGAGATGCTGCCGCTCTGCCGCGCCGAGGGGATCGGCGTGATCCCCTGGTCGCCCCTGGCCCGCGGCTACTTGGCCGGCGGCCGCTCCGCGCCCAAGGAAGGCAACACCGAGCGCGCCCGCACCGACGAGTTCTCGCCGCGGCTCTACTACACGCCCGCTGACGAGCAGGTGGTCGACGTTGTGGGCGAAATCGCCAAGGAACGCGGCCTTTCCAACATGCAGATCGCGCTCGCCTGGGTGCTGCGCCACAAGGCCGTCACCGCCCCGATCGTCGGCGCCAGCAAGCTCGGCCACATCGACGAGGCGGTCTCCGCCGTGGGGATCGAACTCAGCGACGACGAGGTCAAACGGCTGGAAGCTCCGTACAAACCGAAACCGGTGTTGGACCACGCCTGATTCCGGTTTTGTTCCGACACGTAAGACGGCCATGGTCAAGCTGTTAACCATTCGTTAGGGAATTGAAGTTCTGACTTTGTTCTGGCTGGAGTTAGGCTAGGCTCAGCGGGCGAATCCGCGATCTGGGGGAGCGATGCCCAAGGACAGGCTGACCGTCGGCGAGGCGCGCCGCATCGCGCTGGCGGCGCAGGGCTTCGCCGCACCCCGGCCGGCCGGACCGATCGCCAGGCGCAAATTGGTCAAGCTGGTGGAGCGGCTCGGCGTGGTGCAGATCGACAGCGTCAACGTCGTCAGCCGCACCCACTACCTGCCGGCCTTCTCCCGCCTCGGCGCCTATCCGCGCGAGATGCTGGAGGCGGTCGCCTGGGCGAAGAAACGGCCACTGTTCGAATACTGGGCGCACGAGGCCTCGCTGCTGCCGCTCGCCAGCCAGCCGCTGTTCCGCTGGCGGATGGAGGACGCACACGAGGGTCGTGGCACTTGGAAGGGCGTCGCCCGCTTCCTGCGCGAGCGGCGCGACTTCGTGGACAAGGTGCTGGATGAGATCGCCACGCGCGGCCCGCTGGCCGCCTCGGACCTGGAGATGGGCGTCAAGGGCGAGGGCGGCTGGTGGGGCTGGAGCGAGGCCAAGCGCGCGGTCGAATGCCTATTCTGGACGGGCGAGCTGACCACCGCCACGCGCCGCGGGACCTTCGAGCGGGTCTACGGCTTGCCGGAGAAGGTGCTGCCCAAGGCGATCCTCGAAACCCCGACGCCGGACCGGGACGACGCCCACCGCCAGCTCTACCGCATCTCCGCGCGCGCCATGGGCGTGGCGACGTCGAAGGACCTGCGCGATTATTTCCGCATGCCGGTGGAAGGCGCCAAGGACCGGATCGCAGAGCTGGTCGAGGAAGGCTCGCTGCTGCCGGTGACGGTGAAGGGCTGGCGCGAGCCGGCCTATCTCGATGCAGCCGCCAAGCGCCCGCGCAAGGTCGAGGCCCACGCCTTGCTCTCGCCCTTCGACAACCTCATCTGGTTCCGCGAGCGCACCGAGAAGCTGTTCGGCGTGCGCTACCGGATCGAGATCTACACGCCGGCCCACAAGCGCACCCATGGCTATTACGTCCTGCCGTTCCTTGAGGGTGACGCGCTGACCGCCCGCGTCGACCTGAAGAGCGACCGCAAGGCCGGCGTGCTCGTCGTCCAGGCCGCCCACGCTGAGCCCTGGGCCAGCGCGGCCACGCCGGAACGGCTGGCGCGGGAGCTTCGGCTGATGGCCGGCTGGCTTGGGCTCGAGCGGGTGCGGGTCGAGGGCAAGGGCGACCTCGCCCCGGCCCTCGCCACAGCCCTGGCGGGCTAGGCGATGGCTCAGGATCGCCCCCCGCTGGCGACCCTGCTGTCCTGGGCCCTGGTGGCCTTCACCATCGAGCTCGACAACGCCTTCGAGGCGCGTATGCCGCACAGCACCACCGAGGGCGGCGGCGCGGGGCCGTGGCTGGTCTCGTGGGCCATGTGGGCGAACGTCCTGCGCTACGTCCCGGAAAGCGGGACCACCGTGGGCGAGCTGCGGCGCGCGGCGCGAACCGACAAGCTGCCGCTCGATGGCCTGCGCCGTTGGGGCTACCTCACGATTGATGCGGGGCCTGGAAGGCGGGTCTCCGGCGCGCCGCGGCCAGGCTGGGTGCTGCGCCCGACGCGGCATGCCGAACGCGCGGGCCAGGTCTGGGCGCCGCTGCCAGACGAGATCGAGGCGCGTTGGAGCGAAAGGTTCGGGCTGGGGGCCATGGCGCGGCTGCGCGCGGCGCTGGCCGCCGTCAGCGCCCGGATCGAGACGCCCCTGCCCGACTTCATGCCCATCCTGGGCTACGCCATGACGGCCAATTCGTCCGCCGACACCCCCGCCGCGCCATCGGCGGCGGACCCCGAGCTGCCGATGCTGTTGGCCCGGGCGCTGATAGCCTTCACCCACAGTTTCGAGGCCATCTCGCCGATATCCCTGGCCGTCGTCGCCAACGTCCTTTCCCGCCTCGACGCGGCGGAGGGCCAGCGCCTGCGCGACCTCCCCGTCGCCGCCGGTGTCGCGCCGCCGGCCGTGGCCATGGCGGTAGGCTTCCTGGAGAAGCGCGGCCTGGCTGAGATCGCAACCCTGGCGCGGGCCCGCACCGTGCGGCTGACTGCCCGCGGCGAGGCGGCCCGCGCGGCCGCCGCCAAGCGCCTGACCGCCGTGAACGCCGCTTGGATAGCCGATCCGCTGGGCGCTGAACTTGCCGCCGCCCTGGCGCTGATCGTCGGCGACGGGACGCCGGGCGGCTCACCGCTGTTCGCGGGCCTGCAGCCGGACCCGCGCGGCTGGCGCGCCAAATCCTGGCCGCCCGCGACGCTGCCGGCCTATCCGATGATCCTGCACCGCGGCGGCTATCCCGACGGGGCCTAGTCGTCCTCGTCGTCATTGTCCGGCAGGTCGGTGACCATCGCCGGCTTGCCATCGATCATCAGTTCGCCATTCGGCCCCTTGTGGCCCAGGAAGGCGTCGAACATGCCGGCCTTCACGGTGTGCGGTTCCCCGGGCAGGGCCTTGCCGGGCGGGGTTTTAGGCGTGTCGTCGTCGGACATGCGGGTCTCCTTCACCAAGCCAACAGCGCCGCTTGCCGAAGGTTCCCGGCTGCGCGGCGACTAGCCCTCGACCAGGGCCTTTAGGGCCACCTGGACGGCCGGGTCGAGGAAGACCTCGTGGCCGCCCGGGATCGGGACCAGGACGACCGTCGCGCCGGCCTTGCGCGCCGCCTCGGCGAAGGCCCGGCTCTCCGGCGGCGGGGCGATGTCGTCGGCGGTTCCCGAAACCAGCGTCACCCGCGCGCCCGGCTTGATGCGACCGACTCCCGCCATCGGCGAGAGGCTGCGGACCGGCAGCAGCCACATGGGGCTGAACTGCTTGACGGCCATGTGCCGGCGGAACGGGCCGAGATCGCAGGGGCAGGAGACTAGCAGGGCGCGGCTGGCGACGCCGCGCTCCAGCAAGAGCGCCGAGAGGGCCGCGCCGCCGGAGTGGCCGGCCACGACCACCTCGCCGGCCCCGTACCGCGCCTTGGCCTCGCCGATGGCCCGGAAGAGCTGGTCCAGCACCTGCGGCGTATAGTTGTCGCCGGTGGTGCGGCCCCGCACGCCGTCCGAGCGGCGCCCCTGCCGGTCGGCGTAGCCGGGCCTGAGCAGGGCGACGACCACCGCTTGTGGAACCGTCGCGGCGGCGTGCTGGGCGAAGACGTACTGGTAGCTCGGCTTCACGAACGGGGCGTCGCCGTGCAGCACCACGATCAGCGGCGGATGGGCGCCCGCCGAGGCCCCGACCCAGGCCTGGGCGGCGGTCCGCGCGCCGGCCGGGCCCAAGGTCAGGTCCTCGTGACGGCCCTCGGCCGGGGCCCCGTGCGCGCCAAGCGGCGACGCCAGGACCGCGGCCGCGAGCAGAAAGGCCGGCCCGCGGATCCGCCTCTTCACGCCAGGCCCTCCGTCACCGCGTGCAGCCGGGCGTAGGCGCCGCCCTTCTGCACCAGGTCGGCGTGCTTGCCCTCCTCGACGATCCGGCCGTCCTCGAAGACCAGGATGCGGTCGGCGCCGCGGATGGTCGACAGGCGGTGGGCGATGACGATGGTGGTGCGCCCGACCATCAGCTCTTCCATCGCCGCCTGCACCTGCCGCTCGGTCTCCACGTCCAGCGACGAGGTCGCCTCGTCCAGCACCAGGATCGGCGCGTCGGCCAGGAAGGCGCGGGCGATCGCCACCCGCTGCCGCTCGCCGCCCGACAGCTTCACCCCGCGCTCGCCGACCAGGGTCTTGTAGCCCTGCGGCAGGCGCTTGATGAAGTCGTCGGCCCGCGCGCGCTTGGCGGCCAGCTCCACCTCGTCCTGGGTGGCGTCGGGCCGGGCGTAGGCGATGTTCTCCGACAGGGTGCGGTGAAACAGCGCCGGGTCCTGCGGCACCACGGCGATGGCGCGGCGGAGCGACCCCTGGGAGACCTCGGCGATGTCCTGCCCGTCCACCAGAATCTGGCCGCCGTCCACGTCATAGAGCCGCTGGATCAGCTTGACGAAGGTCGACTTGCCCGCGCCGGTCGGGCCGACGAGGGCTACCCGCTCGCCCGGCGCGATGCGCAGGGTGAAGTGGTCGTAGAGCGGCCGCTCGGCGGACTTGTAGCGGAACACCACCCGGTCGAAGACGATCTCGCCCAGCTCGGCGCGGAAGGGCCGGGCCTCGGGGCGGTCGATCACCTGCGGGTCCATGGTGGCGTAGCGGGCCACGTCCTCGGTGTCGTCCAGCCCCTTCTGCGTCATGCGGATGTTGTCGCCGATGTTGCGCAGATAGCCGGTCATCAGCATGAAGGCGGTGATCACGAAGGCCACGTCGCCGGGAGTCGCCTGCCCCTTCACCCACAGGCGCAGCAGAAGGCCCGTGAGCCCCGCCTGCAGCACCACCAACAGCATGTTGTGCATCAGCCAGATGTCGGTGAAGCGGTTCCAGGTCCGGTTGGCGGCCACTCGCCACATCTCGGTGACGCCGCCGACGCGGGCCTCCTCCCGCGCCTCCGCCCCGAAGCTCTTCACCGTCGGGTTGGACGAGATGGAGTCGGCCAGGGCGCCGCCGATCCGGCTGTCCAGCGCCACGGAGCGCAGGTTCATCGGCCGGGCGTAGACGTTGGTGAAGTAGATGTTCGAGACGATGTAGAGCGTCACCATGACAGTGGAGAACAGCCCCACCATCGGCCAGCGCAGGGCCATCATCAGGCACAGACCGACCAGCACGATCACCGCCGGCCCCAGGAACACTAGGGCCGCGTCGGAGACGCTGTCATAACCCCACATGGCGCGGCTGAGCCGCCGCACCGTCGCGCCGGCGAAGGTGTCGGCGTGCCAGTCGGCGCTGAACGACTGGACCTTCTTGAAGCCCTCGTCGGTCATCTCCTTCATGTTGGAGGAGGCGAGCGGGATCCAGAACCGCATGGACAGGTTGCGGATCAGCGAGAAGGCGAAATAGACGCCCACGAACACCGCCCAGGCGCGCCAGGCGCCGCTCGCGTTGGAAGGGCCGTGGGTCACGGCGTCCACCAGCCGGCCCGACGCCCAGGGGGTCGCCAGGTCGAAGGCGATGGCGGCGATCACCAGGCTGAGCGTGCCGGCGAGCAACCCGGGCCGGCGCAGCCAGAAGGCGGCGATGAAGCCCAGCACCTGGCTGTTCTTCAGGACGCGGGTCTTGGTGTCCTCGGTATCCTCGTAGTGGTCGGTCATCTTGCAACTCAGGGTCTCGGCGCCGACGGGCCGCGGGAAGGCCTTCTAGAAGGCGGCGGCGCGCGGCGGCGCGAATGAAGGTCTGTTGGGCGGAGCGGGGCCTTGGCGGGAAGGCCTGGCGGGCCGCGGGCGCGCGGAGCGACTTCGAAACCGGGGCCGGTCAGGCCCTCAGACGAAGCGGTCCGGTTGAGTTAGAAGCGCGGCGGCGGCCCGGCGAACCGTCGAGGAGCGGTCGGGATGAAAAGCGTCATCATGCCCCCTCCTTTCGGGTCGCTGAGGAGCCGGAAGCTAGGCGCGCGACTTTCGAGCGTCAAGGCGGGCATCGGGGCGAACGGCGAACACGGTTCGGCTTTGTGAGCCGGGTGGCAGGCCGGCCACACTCGCTCTAGAACCCTTCTGTGACCACCGCGCCCGCGCCCGACGCTCCCCTGCCCGACGCCCGTCCCGCCAACTGGGTGGACCGGCTTGCGCCGCGCGGCCTGCGGCCCTGGCTGAGGCTCGGGCGGTTCGACCGGCCGGTGGGGATCTGGCTCTTGATGCTGCCGGGCTGGCAGGGCGTGGTCCTGGCCGACGCCCTGGAGCACCGGCTGCCGAACTTCGGCCTGATGGGGCTGATCGCGGTGGGGGCGGCGCTGATGCGCGCGGCCGGCTGCGCCTACAACGACATCGTCGACCGGGACATCGACGCCAAGGTGGCGCGCACGGCGCTTAGGCCGATCCCGGCCGGGCAGATCAGCGTGCGGCAGGCCTGGGCCTTCGTGATCGCCTGCTGCCTGGTCTCGCTGGCCATCCTCCTGACCCTGCCGCCCACCGCCGTCCTGCTGGGCGTGGGCTCGTTGGCGCTGGTGGCGGCCTATCCGTTCACGAAGCGGATCACCTGGTGGCCGCAGGCCTGGCTCGGCCTCACTTTCAACTGGGGCGCGCTGCTGGGCTTCTCGGCGGCGACCGGCGCGGGACCGCAGTTCTGGCGCGGCATGGCGCCCTATGTGCTGACCTCCCAGGACAACACCTTCCTGATGCGCGCCCTGGCCGACAGCGCGGTGCGTTGGCCGGCGGTGCTGCTCTACGCCTCGGGCGTGTTCTGGACCCTGGGCTACGACACCATCTACGCCATCCAGGATCTGGAGGACGACGCGCTCGCCGGGGTGAAGTCCACCGCGCGGCGGCTGGGGGCGCAGGCGCCGCTGGCGATCCTCGGCTTCTACCTGGCCAGCCTGACCATCCTGCTCGGCCTGGGCGCGGTGGCCGGCCTCGGGCCGATCTACTTCCTGGGCCTGATCGCCTACGGGATCCAGCTCTGCTCCCAGGCCCGTAAGGTGCGCATGGACAACGGCCCCCTGGCGCTCAGGCTCTTCAAGTCGAACGCTTGGTCGGGCCTGATCCTGGTCTTCGCCATCTTCGCCGGGACCCGCTTTTTCCTGGGTGACTAGCGGCGCGCCTCGCGGACCAGACCGTCGGTCCCGCCGAGCGCGGCGGTGACACGCGGGGCGTCCAGGGTTTGCACCGCCGTCTTGACCACCATCCGGTAGCAATCGGCCATCTGCTCCATGGCGCCCAGGCTGACGCCCAGATTGCGCGGGTCGGCGCGGCAGACGTCGGCGGCGGCGCGGCCGATGCGGTCCAGCATGGTCCGCGCGCCGGCGGCGGAGTTCAGGTCCAGGTCCTGGTAGGCGATCTTCACCGCCGGGGCCGCGTCGGCCGCGATCGCCGTGGACGCGCTCAGCGCCAGGCAGAGCGAAAGCGCGGCCGACGCCGCGATCAAGATGGGGGTGCGCATGAAAAGTCCTCCTTCGATCTCAGGAGGCTAGTCTCGTCGCCGCCAGCCATGGGACAGGTTGAGACAAGCGCCGGCTTTCGCCGATAAAATCGGCCTTGGGCGGATAAACGGCGGCTTCTTCTGCGCCTTGGCAGGCGCGGCGTCCTCCTGTCCTCGCGCGGCGTCCCGGGCTATAATCGCCCGCATGGCTGTCGCCGCCCGCGTAGACCCGAAGACCTATTTCACGCCCGAGGAGTGGGCGCCCTTGGCGCGCCGTTCGCCGTGGAAGGGCCTCGCGCTGCTGGCGCACGCCTGGCTCGTAATCGGCCTGGCCATGGCGCTGGCCGTGGCCGCGCCGAGCTGGTGGAAGCTCATCGCCATCCCGCTGGCCATCGTGGTCATCGGCGGCCGCCAGCTCGGGATCGCCATCCTGATGCACGATGCGGCGCACGCGGCCCTGCACCCGGACCTGAAGATCAACGACTGGGTCGGCAACCACCTGACCACCGGCGGGCTGCTCGACTACCGGAACTACCATCTGCAGCATCACAAGTTCGCCCAGCAGGTCGAGGACCCGGACCTGGTGCTGTCGGCGCCCTTCCCGATCACGCGCACCTCCCTGCGCCGCAAGATAGTCCGCGACCTGACCGGCCAGACCTATTGGAAACAGCGCTGGAGCGGCCTCTTCAAGCGCCTCGCCGAGCGCAAGCCGGACCAGCCGCTCTGGCCGATCCTGAAGGACGCCGTCTACGCCCGCCGCCGCTTCCTCAGCGGCATGGTGGTGACCCTGGCGCTCACCGCGCCCTTTGGCCTGTGGTGGGTGTGGCCGGTGCTGTGGCTGGTCCCGCAGGCCACCTGGCTGCCGATGATCACCCGTCTGCGCAACATCGCCGAGCATGCCTGCGTGGCCAAGAACGAGCCCGACCCGCTGCGCCACGCGCGCACCACCCACGCCAACTGGCTGGAGCGGGCGGTGATCGCGCCCTACTTCGTGAACTACCACTGCGAGCATCACATGTTCATGCATGTGCCCTGCTACAACCTGCCCCGCGCGCACCGCCTGCTGAAGGCCAAGGGCGTGATGGGGGGCATGCTGACCGCGCCGGGCTATCTCAGCGTCCTCACCCTGGCGAGCGCCAAGGCCGCCGCCGTCGCCCTCGCCGCCTAGGCGCGCACCGGCGGCGGGAACGCAGGACGGAGCCCGCCGGTTGGAGACCCATGCCCCTTAAGCTCGAAGGCTCCTGCCGCTGCGGCGCCGTGCATTTCACGATGCAAAGCCACACGCCCGTTCCCTATCAACGCTGCTACTGCTCGATCTGCCGCAAGACTGCCGGCGGCGGCGGCTACGCCATCAATCTGGGCGCCGACCGTCGCACCCTGAAGGTCGAGGACCCCGGCAAGGCCATCCGCGTCTTCCACGCCGAGATCGCCGACGAGGACGACGGCCATTGCGAGGTCTCCACCGGCGAGCGCAGCTTCTGCTCGAAGTGCGCCACGGCGCTGTGGCTGTTCTCGCCCGAGTGGCCGGACCTCGTGCACCCCTTCGCCTCGGCCATCGACTCCGAGCTGCCGGCCGCGCCGTCGAAGGTCCACCTGATGCTGAAGTACAAGCCGGCCTGGGTGATTGTGAACCAGGGGCCGGACGACGCCCTCTTCGACCTCTATCCCGAGCAGTCCCTGGAGGACTGGCACAAGTCCCGCGGCCTCTGGGTGGCGTGAGACCTAGGGCGCGCTCACCCGCTTGGCCGTGAACAGCGCCTCGACCTCGTCGGGGCGGGCATTGTTGAAGTCGAGGCGCACGCGGCCGTCGTCGGTGCGGCTGACGGTGACCGGCGCGGAGGAATTGGTCAGCATCCAGCCCTTGGGCAGGACCACGGCGTTCTCGGCCCGCCCGAAGGTGCGGTCGAACACCAGTTCGTCGCCCACCAGCTTGTAGCGGCCGGGATCGGTGTAGGTCTCGCTCATCCGCAGGCGGATCGACTGGCCGGGCTGCAGCGGCTTGAAGTTGAACACCACGATCTCGCTCTCCGGCGTCACCTTGCCAAGTTCGGGGTCGTCGATGCCGGCCTTGGTGATCTCCGCGCCCTTCATGTGGACGGCGGGGATGGACTCGCCTGTATCGAGGTTCTTGGCGCTGGGGTTGGTGGCCACCGAGCCAGGCCGGACCACGTTGATGTAGCGGCTGACCCCGGCCTTCTCCTCGGTGTAGTCGTGGTAGAGGTCGAAGGCGTGGGTCTCCGGCGGCTGCAGGAAGTAGACGATGTCGCGCGTCTGCTTGGCCCGCTCGCCGAACTTGCCCTTGACGCTGGTGGGCGTGGCCGAGAGCTGGCCGGGCGAGGCTCTGAGCTTCAGGGGCGCCTCGCCAGGGGTGATGTTGTAGAAGCTGATCCGCAAGCGCCCGTCGGCCTCTTGGGTCACCTGGGACGGATAGTTGCAGGACGTCAGCACATAGCCCTTGGGCAGCACCACGGCGTTCTTCTTGATCCCCAGCGGCCGGTCGAAGATCAGGTCGGCGCCCTGGACGTAGTAGCTCTTGGCGTCCTCATAGGTCTTCTCGATCAGGATGCGCGCTTCGCCGCCGTCCGCCGGCACCGGATGGGCCAGCTCCACCCGGATGTAGTCGTAGGTGGGATCGGCGTCCGGCAGGCCCGTGGTCTTGGCGCTTTCGCCCGAGACCTGGGCGAACTTCAGCGGCTTGCCGGTGGCCATGTCCGTGACGCTCTCGTCGGAGGCCACCGAGCCCTTGCGGATCGGGTTGAAGAAGGCCGTCGCGCCGGTGCGCACGGCGGTGATGTCGTAGATGATCCGGAACTTGCCCGACCCCGGCGCGAGCAGCTCATAGCGAGTGTAGCCGTTGGCCTCCTGCGGCTGGCGGCGCTGGGCGGGTTGCGGCGCCTGGGCGTGCGCGCTCCAGCTCGTCGCCAGCACCGCCGCCATCATCAAAGCGCCAAGTTTTCGCATGTCCCGCTCCCTGCCAACCGAAACGCGACTATGGCGCGCCGCCCCGCGCTGTCATCCCGGAAAGCACGCGGCGCTTGTCCGAGACCCATAGACTCCGCGCCTGCTGATCAATCCCCGACCATCGGTGCGCATGGGTCCCGGTCCTTAACTCCGTAAAACCGGGATGACACCGCACTGGAGATCAGATGTGCGCCAGCCGCTTCGGCGCGGCCAGGCGCCAGCTGGCGAGCAGGCGGGCCTCGACGTGGGTCCAATCCAGATCCGGATCAGCCACGCTCATAGCCACCCAGCCGGACGGCCACAGATAGGCCGGGCGGCTGAAGAGGTCGGGGTCGGCCTCGATCAGCATCTCCTGCTCGTCGCGGCCGCCGGTCTTGACGCAGACCGCGGTCATGCCGTCGCCGTGGTGGTCGTGCCGGAAGTAGCCGAACATCTTACCGGCCACCCGGAAGGCCGGGATGCCGTGGGAGATCACCTCGTCGGTCTCCGGCAGGCCCAGGGCCGCCGTCCGCAGGCGATCCAGGACCGCGTCGGGATCGGCCGCCAGCATGGCCTAGACCGCGCCGGTGGCGATCAGGCTGTTGGCGCAGTCGAGGACGGTCTCCTCCAGAGGCCGCGGTTTCCAGCCCAGGATGCGTTCGGCCTTGTCGTGCGAATAGTCGTGCTTATGGCCGAGGCCCGGCGTCACCGAGCCCAGGTCCTTGTCGAACAGGCCGGCCAGCCGGATCACGAAATCGGGCGCCTTGCGGGTGGGGACCTTCGCGGCCTGTGGGCCGAGGCGCTGGCGCAGGAGCGCGGCGATGTCGGTCATCCAGGCGAAGTTAGCCGCGGCGATAAACCGCTCGCCCGCCGCCTTGGGGTCGGTCATGGCGCGGATGTGCAGGTCGGCCACATCGCGGACATCGACCACGTTGAAGCCCAGGCGCGGCAGGCCCGGCACCCGGCCGGACAGCAGGCGCTCCACCACCTGCACCGACTCCGAGAAGTCGCCGCTGGTCACCGGACCCAGCACCAGGGCCGGGTTGACGGTCGCCAGCGTCGTGTTGCTCGGCGAGGCGTGGATCAGCTCCCAGGCCGCCCGTTCGGCCAGGGTCTTGGACTGGGCGTAGACGCTGAGCCGCGGGGTCTTGGGATCGGTCCAGACCGTCTCGTCGGCCGTCCAGTCGGAGCCGCCGACGCCCTTGGCGGCCGCCGCCACCGAGGAGGTCATCACCACCCGCTTGACGCCGGCCTTGATCGCCGCGGCGATGGCCCGCTTGGCGCCCTCGCGGGCCGGCACGATCAGCTCATCGGGGTCCTTGGGATCGGCGACGCCGAGCGGCGAGGCCACGTGCAGGACGTAGTCGCAGCCCTCGGTGGCGGCGTCCCAGCCGTCGTCGGAAGTCAGATTGGCGGCGTGGAAGCTGAGCCGGTTGCCGGGATCGGTGATCTTGCCCAACGAGGCGCGGACCGCAGCCTCCTTGCCAAGGTCCCGGACGGTCGTGCGCACCACATAGCCTTGCTGCAGCAGGCCCGCCACGCACCACCCGCCGATGTAGCCCGAGCCACCGGTCACCAGCACCGTTTCGCCGCTCATTGTCCGTCCGCCCCGCGTCTGCCGCCCATTCGATGTTTACACTGCTAAGATATCGCCGGCCATTCCGCAAGGGAACGCCGGGGGTGTGCAGTGCGGCGAAAGTTCACCGAACAGCGTGCAACTTCGTGCATCGCGCAGCGCTGCGCTGCAACTCCACGTCGCGACCTCGGCGCCCGAGAGTCACGTCATGACGATGCAGCAGACCCTCGAACCGAACACCGTGGAGTTGCAGGCGGCGAACGACGCCCTGCGTCGCCTGCGTCCCGCGCCGATCACCCCGGCGACCAACCGCTATATCCAGGAGCGGCTGGGCCGGGCGATCCGCCAGCGCCGCCGCATGCTGGACATGACGCTCGAGGACCTGGCGCAGCATTGCGGCGTGACCTTTCAGCAGGTGCACAAGTACGAATCCGGGCTCTGCGCCATGTCGGCCTCGCAGCTCTGGTGCATCGCCATGGCCCTGGAGGCCCCGGTTTCCTACTTCTACGACAGCCTCTCGGCGCCCGAGCTGTGGCGCAAGGAAGACCCTCACATCGTCCGCGACTGAGGCCGCCGCCGGACAACCCCCACAGACAATCGCCGCCAGGTCGCTAGACTGCCCCGGAGCCTGTCCGGGGAGAGTGCGATGATCGGTGCGGTGCTGCGCGGAGCCTACCGGCTCGACCATGGACTGCAGGACCGGCTGGGCCGGCCCTACAACGCCATCCTGGCCGTGATGCTGGTCCTGGAGATCGTCCACCGCGTCATGGAGTTGCCTGGCAAGTTCAGCTCGCCGCGCGGCCTGGTCTGGGTCGTCGCGGAACTGGCGGTGGAGGCGATGCTGCTGATCCACCAGCTGGGGGTGCTGTCGCACCATATCGAGCGGCGCTTCGGCAAGCCGGCGGCCTGACCGCGCGCGCCGCGCCATAGCCGGGACGCAGCAGACAACCGCCGCCGCCGCGCTAGACTGTCCCCGCAAGGGTTCTCGGGGGACAGCCAGATGATCATGAACTTGGCGCGCGCCGCCTATCGCCTCGACGAGTGGCTGCAGGAGAAGTTCGGGCGGCCCTACAACCTGTTCCTGGGCATCGGCCTCGTCCTCGGCATCATCCACCAAGTGCAGAGCGTGCCCAAGGACCTCGCCTCGCCCAGCGGTCTGGTCGGCACAGTGCTGATCGGGGCCATGGACGTGGCCCTCCTGATCAACCAGGGCGGCCAGTTCTTCCAGCACGTGGAGCGGCGCAGGGCCATGCCGCGCCGCGAGCGGCGGCGCGACAAGGCGTCCTGAGCGCGCCTACTTCGCCGCCGCCGGCGCGGCGGGGCGCAGATTGTCGGTGTGGGTGATGAAGGCCGCCACGTCGTCGTGCATGGCCTTCAGCGAGGCCTCCTTGGCGTAAACCATGTGGCCGCTCTCGTAGTAGTGGTAGCTGATGTTCGGCTGGAGGCTGTCGGGCATCGGCAGGTGATGCATCTCGTACCAGCCCTCGTAGAACGGCGTGGCCAGGTCGTAGTAGCCACCCAGCAGCATCACCTTCAGGCCCGGGTTCTGCTTCATGGCGTTGGCCAGGTCGGGCATGACGTTGAGCATGGCGCGCGGGGCGCCGAACCCGCGGCCCGGCGGCACGTGGTTGTTGTCCCAGAAGCGGAAGACGTTGACCGACGGCTTGAAGATCTTGCCCTCGCCATAGCCCAGCGTCCGGCGGGCGTAGTCGTTGAAGGCGCTGACATAGGCCGAGGACAGGGCCGAGGACTGCGGGTCGTAGCCGGACTCCTTGGCCAGCGGATCGAGGTCGGGGCCGGAGAAGCGGGTGTCGAGACGCCCGGTGGTCAGGCCCTGGTCGACCTGCAGCTCCTTCTCGAACTCCCCGCCGGTGATCCTAAGGTCGGCGCGCAGGACGTAGTCCACCGGCAGGCCGGTGTAGTGGGCGTAGCGCTCGGCGATGGCGCGCTTCTTGGCGGGGTCGAGCTCCGAGCCCTTCTGCAGGGCCAGCGCATAGTCGCCGGTCGCGAAGTCCTCGACCTCCTTCATGTAGGCTTCGATGGTCGCCGGCGCGCCCGGGACCATCTTGCGGGCCCAGGCGCTGGCCGCGTAGGTCGGCACCGCGGTGATGTAGGCCTGGTCGCTGCCCGGGTTGTTCTCGGCGCCATCGACGCTGAGGGCGAAGTTGAGGATCTGCGACAGCAGGATCACGCCGTTGAAGTCGACGCTTTCGCCCGTCTCCAGGTCGTTGATCAGCACCGCCGAGCGCGGCGTGCCGTAGCTTTCGCCGAACAGGTACTTCGGGCTGTTCCAGCGGCCGTACTGCGACAGGAAGGCCAGGATGAACTGGCTGAAGGCCGCCCCGTCCTCGTCGACGCCCCAGAAGGCCTTTTCCTTGTCGCGGCCGGCGATGCGGCTGAAGCCGACGCCCGGCGCGTCGATGAACACCATGTCGCTGACGTCCATCATCGAATAGGAATTGTTGACCAGCGAATAGGGCGCGGCCGGGGTGTGCTGGCCGTTGTCGGCGGTGACGATCCGCTTCGGCCCCCAGGCGCCCATGTGCAGCCACATGGTCGAGGAGCCGGGGCCGCCGTTGTAGATGAAGGTGATCGGCCGGTCGGCGCTGGGAACGCCCTTCTTGAAATAGGCCACATAGAACATCGAGGCCTCGGCCTCGGGATTGCCGCCGGCGCCGAGGTTGGCCCCGCTGGCCGGAGCCGCCTCGCGGCGCGCAGAGTCATCCCAGCCGCGCGGATGGACGACGATGGTGCCGGCCACGGCGTGGTAGGGGACGACCTGGCCTTCGACGGTGACCGAGCCGTCGCTGTCGGAGCGTTCCGGCTTAAAGAGCACCCCGGCGTTGGGCTCGGCGGTGGCGCCGGTCTCCGGCTTCTTACCCGCCGACGCCTGCGCCGCGGCCGGCTGGCTGGGCGTGGGCGGCTGGGCGGCGGCCGCGCCCACAACCAGGAACAAGGCCGCGCCGGCCAGCAAGACGTTCTTCAGCACCGTGATGATCCCCCGGAAAAATGCCGGCGCACGCTAGGCGGAAGCGACGGGCTTTGACAACCGGCCAGCCGAGGAATGGCCGCCGAACACTCCGGGCGCCGCGTCCAATGGCGGTGAATAGCGGACAACCGCCCATCCCCGCGCCGTTCAGCATGCCGCGCCTAGGGTGGTCCTCGATCCGACGTCGTTCCGCTCCTGGGACGCGCCGCGCTCAGGAGACGAAGACATGCCGATGAAAACGATGCTCCTGGCGGCCGCGACCGCCGCCAGCCTACTGGTCCCCGCCGCGGCCATGGCCCAGGACTGGGGCCGCCATGGCGGCGGCTACGAAGCACGCAGCGACCGCCGCTTCGAGGACCGCCGGTTCGCCGGCGACGTCCGCCGCGAGGTCCCGGCCTACGGCTACGGTTACGGCTACAGCGACTACGGTTACGGCTACGACGCCTATCCCACCTACGGCTATCGCGACGTGCGGCCCGTCTGGCATGGCGGATACGACCGCCATGACGGTCGCCACGACCGCCGCTTCTAGGCTCGCCAAGGCCCCGCCGTATCCCGCGGCGGGGCCAGCTTTACGCTGAGCGGGGCCGATGCTCTAACCGAGGCATGCTCAAGCTCCTCGCGCTCAGCGCCTCCGCCATCGCCCTACTCGCCGCGGACCCGGCCGGCGCCCAAGGGATCACACGCACCGACAGCTTCACCGCCGTGTTCGGCGGCAAGAACGTCGGCCACCTGATCGCCAAGACCACCGGCGACGTCACGGTCATCGACTTCGACATCAAGAACAACGGCCGCGGCCCCACCGACGCCGAGGTCATCAAGTCCAACGCCGACGGCCTGCCGGTGGACTGGAAGATCGCCGGGGCCACCACCTTCGGCTCCAAGGTGTCCGAGGGCTTCCACCAGGAGGCCGGCAAGGCGCAGTGGGAGGACTCCACCGGCAAGGGCCAGGCCGCGATCGCCAAGCCCGGCCTCTACGTGGCCCAGGCCGGCAGCCCCTGGGGCGACGGCATCATCGCCAAACAGCTCCTGAAAGCCCCCAACATGACCATGGCCGCCCTGCCCGGCGGCACGCTCCGACTGGAGAAGGGCGAGACCCTGACCGTGCAGGGCGAAGGCGGGCCGCTGCAGGTCACCCGCTACGATCTGCTGGGCATCGACCTGACGCCCACCACCCTGTTGCTCGACGCCAAGGGCGAGATGTTCGCCGAGGTCGACGCCTCCTCGATCATCGTGCGCAAGGGCTATGAGGGCGAGGAGGTGCGGCTGCGCAAGCTGGCCGCCGACTGGTCCGCCGCCCGCTTCGTCAACATGGAGAAGGAGGTCGCGCACCGCTACGCGGGGCCCGTGCGGATCCGGAACGTCCGCCTGTTCGACCCCAAGACCTCCAGCCTGACCGGCCCGGTCTCGGTGGTGGTGCGCGGCAAGGAGATCGCCGCGGTCGAGCCCCTGGACAGCCCTCCCACGCCCGGCGAGGTCACCGTCGACGGCGCCGGCGGGACCCTGGTCGCCGGCTTCTACGAGATGCACGCCCACCTGGGCCAGGACGGGGCCCTGCTGAACCTGATCGCCGGCATCACCACCGTGCGCGACATGGGAAACGACAACGCCGTGCTGGACGAACTGATCCGGCGCATGGATGCGGGCGAGATCGGCGGCCCGCACGTGATCCGCTCGGGCTTCATCGAGGGCAAGAGCCCCTATTCCGCCAACAACGGCATCCTGGTGGACAACCAGCAGGCGGCCATCGACGCGGTGCGCTGGTACGGCGCGCGCGGCTACTGGCAGATCAAGATCTACAACTCCATGAACCCCGCCTGGGTGCCGGCCATGGCCAAGGAGGCGCACCTCCTGGGCATGCGGGTCGCCGGCCACGTCCCGGCCTTCTCCACCGCCGACGACATGATCCAGGCCGGCTATGACGAGATGACCCACATCAACCAGTTCATGCTGGGCTGGGTGATGACGCCGGGCGAGGACACCCGCACCCTGTTCCGCCTGACCGCGCTCAAGCGCCTGCCGGCCCTGGACCTCAACAGCCCCAAGGTGCAGCACACCATCCAGATGATGGTCGACGGCAAGAAGGCGATCGACCCGACGCTCGGCATCCACGAGCAGTTGACCCAGAACCGCGACGGCCAGGTCCCGCCCGGCGCCGTCGACTACCTGGACCACATGCCGATCGGCTATCGGCGCGGCGCCATGAAGGCCTGGGTCGACACCTCCGCGCCCGGCGACGACAAGGCCTACCGCGAGGCCTTCGAGCAGATCCTGCGCACCACCAAGATGCTGCACGACCGCGGCGTCTTCATCGTCTTCGGCACCGACACCGGCGGGTCCTTCACCTACCACCGCGAGCTGGAGCTCTATCAGCGGGCCGGCTTCACCCCGGCTGAGATCGTCAAGCGCGCGACCTACGACTCCGCCAAGTACACCGGCCAGGACCAGCGCATGGGCTCCATCGAGAAGGGCAAGCTGGCGGATTTCTTCCTGATCCCCGGGGATCCCACCCAGGACCTGAGGGCGATCAAGACCATCCGCATGGTGGTCAAGGACGGGACCTTCTACTACCCGAGCGAGGTCTATCCGCACTTCGGCATCCAGCCGTTCACGACGGCGCCGGCGGTGACCCCCGCGCGCTAGGCCGCCAGGGCTAGGCCGCCGAGGACCCGCCGAAGTCGGTGTCGAACCGGAAGGTGATGCGCGAGTGGCCCAGGGCGGCGATGCGCTCCAGGGTGGAGGCGTCGTAGTGGCCGGCGGCGATGAAGGTGAAGTGGCTGGCGCCGCCCAGCTGCAGCAGGTCGCAGGCCAGCGCCGCGTCGACCTGCCGCGCATCCAGTTCGAGATTGACGCCCTGCCGGACCAAGGTCCGCAGGGCTAGGCCCGACAACATATCCACACGCACTCCCCGAGAAACGCCCCTTGACCCTAATGACGGCGGGCGGCGGACGTCGCCTCATGACAACACCCGAGTGTGGCTCAGGTTCATGGCGTTCGTCGGGCGGCTCTGGGACGATCGTCGGGCGTTGCTGGCTTCAGAGTTCGAA
Source organism: Phenylobacterium sp. (assembly GCF_004799515.1). GTDB lineage: Bacteria > Pseudomonadota > Alphaproteobacteria > Caulobacterales > Caulobacteraceae > Phenylobacterium. The sequence continues at coordinate 71,788 of NZ_SSMX01000046.1, forward strand.
CATCGGGTCGGACGCCTGGCGCTTGGCGCGGCGAGGCCGCTCCCACATGACGCCGGGATAGCCCTTCAGCGGCGCCAGGGGCTCACCGAGGTAGGTCCAGTCAGCCTGCTCGGCGAGGTTCATGTGATAGCGCGGCTCGCGCCCGGTGCGCCCGGCGAAGACGGCGCGCGGGATGTTGACCATGGTCGGCGCGCGGGCCCGCTCATAGAGCATGGGCGTGCCGCAGCGGGCGCAGAAGCTGCGCGTGGTTCCGGCCCCGGCGTCCGTGTAGCGGGTCAGGTGCTCCTCGCCGGCCAGCCAGCGGAACCGGCTGCGGTAGCTGCCGACGTAGGTGGCGTAGGCGCAGCCCTGGGCCCGGCGGCTGGCCTCGGCGTGATCGTGCCAGGCCCAGCGCGCCGGGACGTCGATCTCCAGCTGCACGGCCCCGCAGGCGCAGGCGCCGGCCGACTGGACCGCGGAGGCTTTGCGCGCGCCTGGCATGCGTTTGGTTCCCCTTTCCAAAGCCAGATCACGGGGTCGTGCGGATAGCCCCGCAATCGTCACCTAATGACCTCAATTACATCACGTTTCAGTATGGCGAGCGGTCGGCGGGCGCCTATGTCTAGTGATGCCCGTTGTGACGCGGGCCAGTTCGACCGTTGGCCATAGTGACCCTCGGCCTCTGGAATATAGGAGGTCCCTTTGAAATCGATCTTGAAACCCATTCTCGGCGCCTTGGCCGGCGCAGCGTTGATCGCCGCTCCTGTCGCGGCGAGCGCCCAGCACGCCGGCGGCCACGGTGGCGGCGGCTTCCATGGCGGCGGTGGCTTCCATGGCGGCGGTGGCTTCCGCGGTGGTGGTTTCCACGGCGGCTACTATGGCGGCGGCTTCCGTGGCGCGCCCTTCGTCGGCGGCTTCGGCCTGGGCCTCGCCCTCGGCGCCTACCCCTGGTACGGCTACGGCTACCCCGCCTACGGCTACTACGGGCCGGACTACCCCGCCGACCCTGGCTACTACGGCTACGATGCGGGCCCGCCGCCCGCGGCTGCTAACGGACCGCAAGCCGCTTGCGGCAACTGGTCCTGGAACGCCTCGCGGGGGCAGTATGACTGGGTCCCCTGCTAACTAGTCCCGTGTCCGACGCCCGCGTGTCGGCGGATCGCGCATCCTGGAGAGGGATGCCGGTCCGCGGCGGCGGGCGCATCGATTCCCTGACCGCCCTGATCGCTTGACCTGAGGGTCGACGCCGCCGACGAAGCGGCATGATCCCCGCCACCGCCCAGGGCCGCCGCGACTTCATCGTCGCCAACACGCGCGCCCAGCGGCCGCCGCACGTCCCCGAGATCGAGCTGCATCTCGCCGACGAGATCACCCCCATCTGGAAACTGACCGAAGAGGCCCTGGAGGAGATCGGCCTGCCGCCGCCCTTCTGGGCCTTCGCCTGGGCCGGCGGCCAGGCCCTGGCGCGCTACCTGCTGGACCATCCCGGAACCGTCGCCGGCAAGCGGGTGATCGACTTCGCCGCCGGCTCCGGCCTGGTCGGGATCGCCGCCATGAAGGCCGGCGCGGAGGAGGCGCTGTGCGCCGACATCGACGTCTTCTGCGAGGCCGCCGTGGCGTTGAACGCCCAGGCCAACGGCGTCGCCTGCGGCTTCACGGACACGGACCTGCTGGACAGTGCTCCGCCCGCCTGGGCCGACGTCGTCCTGGCCGGCGACATCTGTTACGAGAAGCCGCTGGCCGAGCGGGTGATCGCCTGGCTGGGCGTGGCGCGGCGACAGGGGGCGGTCGTGCTGATCGGCGATCCCGGCCGCAGCTATTTCCCCCGCACGGGCCTAACCAGGCTGGCGGAGTACCAGGTGCCGACCACGCGCGAGCTCGAGGACATGGCGGTGAAGAAGACCGCGGTCTGGGCCCTGCCTTGAGCCTCGTTCCTTGAGCCTCCTTCCTTGAGCATGCGCCGGTGACCGCCGTCCCGCCGCTGGTCGTGGCGATGGTGCTGGGCGCGGCCCTGCTGCACGCCGCCTGGAACGCCATGCTGCGCAGCGGCGCCGACCGGCTGTGGTCGGTCACCGTGATGTGCGCGGTGGGCGCGGCGGCCTGCGCGGCGGCGACGCCCTTCCTGCCCCTGCCGGCGCCCGCCGCCTGGCCCTACGCCGGGCTCTCGGCCCTGCTGCAGGTCGGCTACTGCCTGTTCCTGGTCAGCGCCTATGAGAAGGGCGAGCTGGGACAGGTCTATCCCGTCGCCCGCGGGACCGCGCCGCTGCTGGTGGCGATCGGCGCGGCGGTGTTCGCCGGCGAGCGCCTGGCGCCGCAGGCCATCGCCGGACTCGCCCTGATCTCCGGCGGCATCGTGGCCTTGAGCCTCGGCAAGGACCGCCTGGGCCTGGCCGCCATGCGCGACGCCCTGATCACCGGGGTGTTCATCGCCGGCTACATGGTGACCGACGGGGTCGGCGTGCGGCTGTCGGGCCACGCGCTGTCCTACTTCGCCTGGATGACGCTGGCGCAGGGCCTGCCCATGCCGCTGGTCTATCTGGCGATCCGCAAGCGCTTTCCGCCCCTGCGGCCCGACGCCGACACCCTGAAGGCGGTCGGCGGCGGGATCATGGGCCTCACCGCCTATGGCGTCGTGGTCTGGGCGCTGTCGCGAGCGCCCATGGCCAAGGTGTCGGGCCTGCGCGAGACCGCCATCCTGTTCGCCGCCATCATCGGGGCGGTGTTCCTGAAGGAGCGCTTCACCCTGCGCCGAGGCGTCTGCGCCCTGACGATCTCGGTGGGTGCGATCCTGCTGGCCGGCTAGGCCTCGAGCTGGGCGTCCAGGGTGATCTCGGCGTTCAGCACCTTGGAGACCGGGCAGTTCTGTTCGGCGCCCCTGGCGATCTCCTGGAACTTGGCGTCATCGACGCCTGGGATCTTGGCCCGCAGCGTCAGCGCCGACTTGCTGATCTTGAAGCCAGCGCCGTCCGGATCGAGGGAGACCTGCGCCTCGGTGCGCAGCTCCAGCGCCGTCAGGCCCGCCTGCTGCAGGGCGAAGGCCACCGCCATGGTGAAGCACCCCGCATGGGCCGCGGCGATCAGCTCCTCGGGATTGGTGCCGGGCTGGTCCTCGAACCGCGTCTTGAAGCTGTAGGGCGTGGCGTTCAGCACCGTCGACTGGGTGGTGAGATCGCCGGTCCCGTCGCGGCCCGTGCCGCGCCACACCGCGTTCGCCTTGCGGATCATCCTGAACCTCCATGGGTTGCCTTGCGCCTAGCTAGGGAGGCGGCCCGCGCCGCGCCACCTCATTTCCACGACAACGCCCTCGACTCCCGTCGAACGCCGATTTAAGCTGGAACAAACGGGCAACTTCTGGAGCGGCGAGATGCGCGAGGACGGCAAGATCGACTATGTGGAGCTGCCCGGCGGCGACCTGACGGCGACCAAGGCCTTCTATGGTCAGGCGTTCGGCTGGGCCTTCACCGACTACGGCCCGGCCTATGCGGCGATGAGCGAGGGGCTGGACGGCGGCTTCAACGCCGACGCCTCGGACCAGGCGGCCAAGCCCCTGGTGATCCTCTACGCCCACGACCTGGAGGCCATGGAGGCCAGGGTGCGCGAGGCCGGCGGCGGCGTGGTGCGCCCGATCTTCACCTTCCCCGGCGGCCGGAGGTTCCACTTCACCGACCCCAGCGGCAACGAACTGGCGGTCTGGAGCGAGAGCTAACGTCCCGGTTGTAGGACTCTTTTCATCGCTCAGCGGCTAGCTCAGAGTGAGGTCCGGGGGGACGAGGATGAAGCTGCTCAATTCGGCCTTGGCGGCCTTGGCTATCTCTGTCTGCTCGCCAGCTTTGGGGTGGGCGGAAATCCCTACGCCGGCCGTCGTGACTGTCCCGGCTCTCCCACCGGAGTCCAAGCCGAAGCCCGTCGCGCTCGCGCGCGCCAAGGCTCAGATCGCAGATAACCTCATGGTCGGTTACATTGAGGCGGGCATCGTCTGCATCCGGCCACAGGTCTACATACCGTGGAAGCAGGTTTCACCGAACTTCTCACGGCTGAAGGACATCTTCGGTGAGGAGTTGAAGGCGGCGGGCTTCAAGCCAGATTCCGATCCAGGCAATCTGTTTCCCGACCAGGAAGCTTCGCTGACCGATCTCCAGGTCGGAGCCCTCTTCAAATCGGCTGACGTCGACATCTGCAAGACGACGTTCCACCTCACGCAAACCGTCCGGGTTGAAATCGAGTGGCAGGTCTATTCGACCTTGCGACGCGAGGTAGTCGCTACCTTAGTGACCCACGAGGGCGCCCAGAAGATCAGAAACGCAACCGACTCCCAGGAAGGTCGCACCGTCTATCAGGAAGCGTTCGCCGCAAACGTACGCAGCCTCCTGTCCAACGAGACATTCCGAAAGATCGTGACCGGGCCGGCCGAAGCTGCGCCGAGCGCGGTCGTGGCGGCCGCGGCAAAGACCCCGATCGTATTGTCCGGCGCGACGACACGCCCGACGTCGATCCCCGACGCCGTCGGCTCGGTCGTCACGATATTCGCCGGATCGGCGTTCGGGAGCGGCGTCCTGGTCTCGTCGGACGGCTACCTGCTGACCAACCATCACGTGGTCGGCGAGATGCCCGAGGTGCGGATCCGTTGGTCGGACGGCTTCGAGACGACGGGCCGTGTCGTCCGCTCTGACAAGCGCCGCGACGTCGCGTTGGTGAAGACGGAGCCTCGAGGCCGCACCGCGCTGGCGCTGAATAGAACGGTCCCGCCCGCGGGGACCCCTGTCTACGCGGTCGGCGCGCCACTTGATCCCCACCTCCAAAGCACCGTTACGCGCGGCATCGTATCGGCCCAGCGCATCGTCGATGGCTTCAGCTTCATCCAGAGCGATACGCCGGTGACCCACGGCAACAGCGGCGGCCCGTTACTGGATGAGCATGGCGCGGTCATCGGGCTGACAGACTGGGGCGTGCCCGCCGAGAAGGGATCGTCGCTGAACTTCTTCATCCCTATTGGCGACGCCCTCGACTTCCTGGCGCTGAAGGGCGGCGGCTAGGAACACCGTCTAGGGTCCGGGCTGCGACTCAACCCACAGTCTCGCTTAGGTTCACTGAAACAAGGGGCCGCCGATGCGCCGCCGCGCCTTCCTGACCGCCGCCGCGGGGCTCGCGGCCTCGTCGGCCTTTGCCCTGCCCGGCCTGGCCCGCGCCGCCGCCGCGCCGGCGGGCGAGCTCAAGTCCATGACCGGCGGGGCCAAGCCGATCTCCGTCGAGGAACGCCGGCAGCGGATCGGGCGGCTGCAGCGGGCGATGGCCGACCAGGGCGTGGGCGCCATGATCATGGAGTCCGGCTCCAGCCTCGACTACTTCACCGGCGTCCAGTGGCATCGCTCCGAGCGCACAACCGCCGCGGTGATCCCGGTGAAGGGCGAGACGGTGATCGTCACCCCGGCCTTCGAGGAGCCCTCGGTGCGCGAGACCCTGGCGGTCGGCGGCGACGTGCGGCCCTGGGACGAGCACGAGAGCCCCTTCGCCCGCATCGTCCAGGCGCTGAAGGACCGCGGCGTCAATTCCGGGCCGATCGCCTTTGAGTCCACCACGCGCCTGTTCATCGTCGACGGGGTGCGCGAGGCCGGCGGCGGGGCCTACAGCGTGGTCTCCGGCGACGCCCTGGTGAAGGGCGTGCGGCTGATCAAGACGCCGGCCGAACTGGGGCTGATGCAGACCGCCAATGACGTGACGCTGGCCGCCCTGCGCCACGTCCACGCCAACGTCCACGTCGGCATGACGCCGGGCGAGATCGGCGCCTTGATGGACGGCGCCACCGTGAAGCTCGGCGGCGCGCCGGAGTTCGCCCTGGTGCTGATCAACGAGGCCAGCGCCTATCCGCACGGCAGCCACCAGCCGCAGACCCTGCGCGAAGGCTCGGTGATCCTGATGGACGTGGGCTGCACCGTGCACGGCTACCAGTCGGACATCTCGCGCACCTGGGTGATGGGGACGCCCACACCCAAGCAGCGCAAGGTCTGGGACACGGTGAAGAAGGGCCAGGAGATCGCGCTGGCCACCGCCCGGCTGGGAACGCCGGTGGGCGCCATCGACGACGCCGTGCGCGCCTACTACGAGAAGGAAGGCTGGGGCCCAGGCTACCACCTGCCGGGCCTTTCACACCGCACCGGCCACGGCATCGGCCTGGACGGCCACGAGCCGCCCTATCTGGTGCACGGCGATGCGACGCCGCTCGCGCCCGGCATGTGCTTCTCCGACGAGCCCGGCATCTACATCCCCGGCGAGTTCGGGATCCGGCTGGAGGACTGCTGGCATATGACCGCCGAGGGGCCGAAGCTGTTTACCCCGTTGGCGCGGTCCCCGGAGGATCCCATCTAGGCAAATCGCCCCTAAATGGCCCCCAAAAGGCCTCGGGCGTAAACGCCCGTACACCATGTTTGTTGACGGCATCTATACATGTTTGGCCGCTCCATGGAGCGACGGTTGAGGGGGGCTCCTTGATCGGAGGCCCTAGGTGTGACCGACCCTGCGCAACCCAACGCGGTGCCGCACGCCTTCGATGGCGCGGCCGCCAAAACCCGCCCGGTGAGCGCCCAGGACGAACGCCGGGAGCTGGACCACCGGCTGGCCAACAGCCTGCAGCTGGCGGCCGACTTCCTGATCTTCGAGCATATGCGCATCGCCGATCCGCAGGCGCGCGCCGCCCTGATGGCGACCGCCGACCGGCTGTCGGCGGTGGGCCAGATGCACCGCTTCCTGGCCGCTCACCGCCAGGCCAGCGGGGTGGAGCTGGAGCCCTTCCTGGTGGGGCTGGCCGAACTGATCGGCGAGAGCACGGGCCTCATCTGCGACGTCGAGGCCGATCCCATCGAGGCGCCCGGCGAGATCGCCCAGCAACTCGCCATCGTGATCAACGAGCTGGCCATGAACGCCGCCAAGCACGCCTATCCGTGGGGCGCGCGGGGGCCGCTGCACATCGTCTGCCGGAGGCGTAATGGAGGCCTAGTGCTCACCGTCGCCGACGAGGGCCAGGGCCTCAGCCACGGCTTCGCGGCCGAACGCGCCTCCAGGGTCTCGAGCGGCCTTGGCATGACCATCGTCGAGGCGATCGTGCGCCAGCTGAACGGTCTCCTGGAGGCGGTGAGCGATGGCGGCGCGAAGTTCACGCTGACCATCCCGCTGCCGGCCTCGGGCCGTAGCGGCCCCAGCGCCGGCGCGTCGCGCTCCTTCGCCCCGCCCAGCGAACTCGACTAGGTCTGCTGCACCGCTGACAGTTTCCAGGGCCCGCCCAGGTGGCGGGCGAAGGTCCAGAGCTCGGTGGCCTGGCTGGGGGTGTTCGGATCGCCCGACAGGATCGCCCCGGTGGTCCGGTCGCGCATCAGGTCGATACTCTCGAAGCGCATGGCGGCGGTGGCGTATTCGGTGTCGCCCTCGCGCCAGGCTTCGCCCACGTCGGCCTGCAGCAGGCGCGTGCCGGAAACCTCGTTGCGCCGCCCATGGGTGGCGTTGTCGCTGAGCTCCTCGGCCAGATAGCCCATCACCTCCGGCGTGCAGCGTTCGCGCAAGGCCGCATAGTCCTCGCGCCCGAAGGCCTCCTGCACCTCGATCAGGAGGCGCTCGAAGGCCTGTTGGTCCTGCGCCGAGATGGGGATCTCCCAGCCCGCGGTGGTCGGAACATAGGTCCCTGGCGCGGCCCCGCCGCCGAGCGGTCCGCCGAAGCCGCCGGGGCCCGCGGCGGTGAACGGCTGCGGCCCGCCGAACGCCGGCTCCGGCGCATAGCCGCTGCGCCGGCGGATCAGCCGCATGACCAGGTTGACGATGAAGAACAGGATGAGCAGCTGGACGATGATGGTCAGCAGACCGCCCCCGCCGCCGCCCCAGCCATAGCCGCCCCAGCCGCCGCCCCAATGGTGGCCGAACAGCCCACCGATCAGGCCGCCGGCCAGGAGGCCGCCCATGAACCCGCCGAAGGGCGAGCCGCCGAACGGGCCGCCAAAGCCCGGCCGATAGCCCGCATACCCCGGCTGGTAGGTCGTCGCGCCCGGCGTCGGGCTGGTCATGGAGCGCTGCACCGGCGCTGCGCCGCCGGGCGCGGTGGCCGTAGGCGCGGGCTGGGAATAGGTGCGCGAACCGCGGCTGCCGAAGCTGCCGCCGCGCCGCGCCTCGGCGGGCGCGGCCGCCAGCATGCCGATCGCCAGCGCTATGCCCAGCACCGCGGCGATCCCGGATCGCATCTTCGAAGGTGACCGTGAGGTGGTCATGAAAGTCTCCCCTGAGGCCTCTCATGTAGGTCGCCGCCGAAGCCGCTTCCAGATGAAAGGGCGTGCGCAAAAACGCGCGGCCCTTGACCCGGAGGCCGCGGGTCCCGAGGTTTCGGCGCAGGACAGGTTCGTTAAAGGCCGGCGCTATGAATCCCTTCCCCGAAGACGTCTTCACCGAGCCGGAGGACGTCGATCCCGACACCCTCGCCAACCTCGGCCCGCTGCGCGCGCTGGCCGGCGTTTGGGAGGGCCGCAAGGGCATCGACCTCAACCCCAAGGCCGATGGGCCGGAGCGGCGCGCGTACCTCGAGCGCATCGAGATGCAGCCGATCGACCCGCAGGCCAACGGGCCGCAGCTGTTCTACGGGCTGCGCTACCACATCCACATCAACACCGAGGAAGAGGACATCACCTTCCACGAGCAGGTGGGCTATTGGCTGTGGGAGCCGGCGACGGGCCTGATCCTGCAGACCTTGGCGATCCCGCGCGGCCAGTCGGCGCTGGCGGCCGGCCGGGCCAAGGCCGACGGGTCGGGCCTGAGCGTGCGGGCCGAGCGCGGCTCGACGGAGTACGGCATCACCTCGACCGCCTTCCTGGAATACGCCTTCCGCACGGACTCCTACGAGCTGCAGATCACCTTCAATCCGGATGGGAGCTGGAGCTACGTCTCCGACACCATGCTGAGCGTGCACGGCCGCACCGAGCCGTTCCGCCACCGGGACCGCAACACGCTCAGCAAGGTGGCCGAGCCCACGCCCAACCCGCTGGCGCTCATTGAGGCCGCCAAGCGCGGCGCGCCGGAACTGGCCTAGGGCCCCGTCCGGCCGGACGGGCCGTTCGGGACGACCAGGCTATTCAGGAAGCTGGCGCCTCCGGGGATTCCCGGCTTTCCGTTGAACATCCGCGCCCGGAATTCACCGGCCAGGCCGGACGACACGATCGGGGTGGCCACCGTCGGGGCTTTCTCGTTGCGGCGGTCCGGCGACTCCAGGACCGGCATGTCGAGGTTGTCCCGTAGGCCCGCGGCCTTCATCGCCTCGTGGATGTCCTGCGGGCCCTCGCCATCGGTGGTCTTGAAGCTGAGCGTCGAGGGCTCGGCGCGGTGCTCGGCCACATTCTCGAATCCGCCCTGGGCGCTGGCGTTGAGGGTCAGGGCGTAGGTCTTGCCGGGATCGGTGGTGCAGAGGAGGGCGAAGGTCTTGGTGTCGTCCAGCAGACGCGGGATCTTCAGGCAGTGCGGCTGCTCGCCACCCGACGCAGGGCCGAAGTCGAAGGCCCCGGGCTTCATCGGCTGGTCGAAGGTGACGGTCATCACCAGCACGCCGGCCGACATCGCCTGGCCCGCCGCCGGATAGGACTTCACCACCTTGGGTGCGTCGGTCTTCGGGAAGATGGTCAGGGGCGAGACGGTGTTGCCCGCCGGCGGCGGCGCGGCCGGCGCGGCCGGCGCGGCGGCCGGCGGGTCCGCGAGCGCGGCGCTGGCGCAGGCGGCGAGGGCGGCGGCGAAGGCGGAAGCGGCGGTGTGGCGCATGCCATAACACTGCCCGGCAAGATCGACAGGAACAAGGCCGCAGGGTTTCAATCTTCTGTGGCCGGGGCCTCAGCGCTTCTGCCCATAGGTCCCGAAGCGTTCGAGGATGTCGGTCATCTGGGCCTCGCTCAAGAGGTTGGGCCCGCCGATGGCCAGCGTCCCCCAATAAACCGCGGCCTGCTCCTCGATCTCCTCGGCGATGGCCATGGCGCGGCCGAGGCTGGGCGCCACGGCGATCAGGCCATGGTTGGCCATCAGGCAGGCGAAGCGGCCCTCCAGGGTCTCGGCGACGACGCGGGCCAGGTCGTCGGAACCGAACGGCTCGTAGGGCGCGATCGGCACGCCGGAGCCGCCGCCCACGCCCACCATGTAGTGCACCGCCGGGATCGGCTTGCCGGCGCAGGCCAGGATGGTGGCGTGGCGGGCATGGCAGTGGACGACGGCGCGCACGTCCGGCCGCCGGGCCAGCAGGCCCGCGTGCATGCGCCACTCGCTGGAGGGCTTGAGCGCGCCCGGGTCGGCGGTCCCGTCCATAGAAAGCCGCACGATGCTGTCGGCGGTGAGCGCTTCGGGCGTGACGCCGCTGGGCGTGACCAGCAGGCCGTCCTCCCAGCGCATCGAGACATTGCCGGAGGTGCCGCGATTGAGGCCCTTGGCGTCCAGGGCGCGCATGGCGCGCACGATGGCCTCGCGGGCTTGCGCTTCGGTCGGGGTCGGCATCAGGCAGCCTCGTGGATGGGGAGCGTGCGCATGGCGTTGAGCGTCGCCTCGAAGCTTTCCAGCTTGCCCAGCGTGCCCAGGCCCTGCGCCACCAAGGCCGCGGTGGCGGTGGCGAAGCGGGCGGCCTCGACCGGGTCGAAGCCACGCAGCAGGGCGGCGACGAAGCCCGCGCAATAGCTGTCGCCGCAGCTGGTGGTGTCGAGCGGGACGATGGCGTGGGCCGGTAGGCTCACCGTGCGTTCGACCAGGCCGACCAGCGAGCCCTCGCGGCCGTTCTTGACGATGCAGCCGCCACAGCCCAGGCCGCGGAAGAAGGCTGCCGCACGGTCGAGATCGTCCTCGCCGGACAGGGCGCGCGCCTCCACGGCGCTGGGCAGGAACCAGTCCACGTGCGGCAAGAGGCGCGTCAGCTCCTCCAGCGCCCGCGGCCCCGGCGAGATCAGGTCGCAGGTCACCGTGGCGCCAGCGGCCTTGGCCGCCGCCAGCAGGGCCTCGCCCGGCCCGCGGTCGAGGTTGCGGCTGCCGACGCCCGCCCAGTGGACGAACCGCGCGGCCTTGGCCGCGTCCTGCGCCGCCGGGGTCAGCTCGTAGCGGTGGCTGGCGCCCAGGGCGTGGAAGGCCGGCCGCCGGCCCTCGGAGTCGACCGCCAGCACTGTGGTCGAGGTTGGCTGGCCGGGGATGGTCTCCAGCAGGCCCACGTCGACGCCGGTCTCGGCCAGAGCCTGGCGCACGAAGCGGCCCTTGCGGTCGTCGCCCACCGCGCCCGCCAGGCCGACCTTCACGCCGAGCGCGCCGGCGACCATGGCCGCGCCCGCCGCCGTGCCGGCCGGGACGATCTCGATGCCCTCGACCATCACCGTCTGCTCGCGCTCCGGCAGGCGGTCGATGGGCCGGGCGACCACGTCCAGGGTGGTCAGGCCGATGCAGAGCAGGTCCAGGCCCATGAGGTCTCCGACAGCGAGGCGCCTAGGCCTTCTATAGCAGGCGACGGCCCTAGCGCAGCCGCGCCGGCGACAGCGCTTCGGCGGTGACGCCCTCGGCCAGGATATCCGCCGGCAGGGCCTGGCCGCGGGCAAGCGCCGCGGCGGCGCGGGCGGCGGCGGGAGCGGTCTGCACGCCATAGCCGCCCTGCCCGGCCAGCCAGAAGAAGCCGGGCGCCTGATCGTCGAAGCCGATCACCGGCGAACGGTCGGCGACGAAGCTGCGCAGGCCCGCCCAGGACCGCACGACGCGCCGCACCGGGATGTCCGCAGCCTGCTGCATGCGGTCGACGCAGATCGCCACGTCCAGCTCGTCGGGGGCCGCGTCCGTCGGGTCGCTGGGTGTCTCGTCGGCCGGCGAAGCCAGGATGCGGCCGGCGTCGGGCTTGAAGTAGAACTCCTCGCTCACGTCGATCACCGCCGGCCAGGCGCGGATATCGAGCCCCTCGGGCGCGTCGACGATCAGCGCCGTGCGCCGCAGGGGCTGCAGGCCCACAGGCCGCACTCCGGCCATCGCCGCCACCCGGTCGGCCCAGGCGCCCGCGGCGTCGATCAGCATCTTGGCCGTGAAGGTCTCGCCGGACGCGCAGGCGACCCGCCAGCCCTCGCCCTCCCGCGCGATCGCCGTCACCTCGCAGCCGGTGCGGACCTCCGCGCCTCTGGTCCGCGCGCCACGCAGGAAGCCCTGGTGGATGGCCTCCACGTCCATGTCCATGGCCGCGGGCTCGTACATGCCGGCGGCCACATAGTCGGCGCGCAGCACGGGGACCTTCTCCAGCGTCGCGGCCTGGTCCAGCGCGATCATCTCGCCGCCGTCCGCCTTCTCCGGAACCTGCGACAGGAGGTCGAGCTGGTCGGCGCGGGCGATGTGCAGCACCCCACGCTGCGTCAGCAGGGGCACGCTCGCGAACCCCTCCGGCGGCGCCTCGAAGGCCGCCCGGCTAGCCCGCGTCAGGCCGCGGATCACCGCGTTGCCATAGGTCTCCATGTAGAGGGCCGCCGACCGGCCGGTGGTGTGATAACCGTGGGCGTCCTCGCGTTCGAGCAGCAGCACGCGGGCGCCCGCCGACAGTTCGTAGGCCGCTCCGGCCCCGGCGATCCCAGAGCCGATGATCAGGACATCGAAGGCGGACAAGGGCGGCGGCTCCCGGCGGCGGATTGGCGCCTCTCATAGCGGCTCACCGCCCCACGGGCCTAGCCTTCGCGGTGTTTCCACGTCGCATCGAGATCGCCGGGATCGGCGGCGAGTTCAGCCCGCGCACCGGCAAGATTAGGCGAGCCTTTTCGGAACGTTACCCCAGGAACGCGTCCAATACGGCCAAGCTGCGCCCAGAAACGGCCCTCTTCAGACTCAGAAACCGCCCTCTTCAACCTCACATCATTGCAGCGCTGGGAGGCTAACTGCGGTTTGGCAATAAACTGCGATGGAGGAATTTGAATGAGCCAGCGTGTGTCGAGGGTGGTTATCGCGGGGGCGATGGTGTTGGGGGTCGTCAGCCTGGGCGGCTGCGCCACCAAGAAATACGTCAATCAGCAGGTGGGCCAAGTCTCCACCCAGGTGAACGACGTGAACAACCGCGTGTCCGACGTCTCGACGCGCGTGAACGACCATGACGCCAAACTGGCGAACCTGGACCAGACGTCGCGCGACGCCCTGCAACGGGCCGAGGCGGCGGGCAAGCTGGCCGAGGGCAAGTTCCTCTATTCGGAGGTGCTGACCGACGATTCGATGAAGTTCGGGGTGTCCAAAGCCGCCCTCTCGCCCGAGGCCCAGGCCCGGCTCGACGCCTTCATCGACAAGCTGAAGACCGACAACCGCAACGTCTACGTCGAGGTCCAGGGCCACACCGACGCCACGGGCAACAAGGACCTCAACTACAAGCTCGGCGAGGAACGGGCCGAGGCGGTGCGCCGCTATCTTAACGAGCACGGCGTCGCGCTGAACCGGATCGGCACCATCTCCTACGGAGCCGATCAGCCGGCTGCGCCCAACACCAACCGCGCAGGGCGTCAGGCCAACCGCCGGGTGGTGCTGATCGTCCTGACCTAAGGTCGGGTCCGTGGGGCCGACAGGCGCTGGGCCGCCCCGCCGCCGCGCGGCGGGGCGACGGCGCCTGCTCACCCTGACCCTGAGCCTGGCGGCGCACCTGGCGGTGCTGGCCGCACTGCTCTCGGCGCGCCATCAGACGCTGCCCGCCGAGCCGCCGCCCATGGTGGTGGCCCTGGTGGGCCTGACGCCAGAGCCCGACCACGGCGGGCCGCCGGCCGCCGCCCAGGCGGCGACCACGCCCCCGGAGCCGCCGAAGGCTCCGGTGAAACCGACGCCGCCCCGGCCTGACGTCAAACCCATCCCGGCCAGCGAGCGGCCCGAGCCCACGCCCGCGCCGCCCTCGCTCAGCGAGGCCCAGGTGGCCTCCGCGGCGACGGCCGGGTCCGGAACCGCCGAGGGCAGCGGCGCGGGCGCCGGCGGCCAGCCCTGCGACATGGTCCGCCGGCTGCAGGCGGCGCTGCGCAAGGACGCCCGCATCCAGGCCGCCGTCGCCGAGGCCGACCACGCGCCGGGCCAGGGCCGCCGGGCGCTCTATGTCTGGAACGGCGACTGGATCCGCAGCTCCGGCCAGGACGGCAATGGCCTGGCCGCCGTGCGCGAGGCGATCATGTGGGAGGTGGCTTTCGCGCCCGAGACCTGCCGCGCCGAGCGGGTGCACGGCCTCGTCCTCCTGTCGCTCAACGACGGCGGTTCGGGGCGCCTGGTGATGGGCGGCGGCGACTGGCGCTGGTCGGACCTGCTGCGGCCCCACGCCGGCGGCTGATCTCTGACCTCTGGACAGTCAGTTCCTGCGCGCGGCTTAGGCGCCGGGCGGGCGGGCGGGCGCGTCCCGGACCTCCGGACAGATTCCGCTTGCCAGGCGCCGAGGCCCGGTTCGCAATCCCTAGCGCTGTTCCGCGTGCGGACTTGTGAGCCGCCGCGACCGAAGAAGAGGGATGACCGGCGGTGAGCGAAGAAACCCAGGCTGACACGGTTCAAGAAGCGCTTCCGAAGGTGGGCCGCCGGGCCTTCCTGTGGGGCGCGGCGATCGCGACGGCCGCCCCGATCATGAGCGAGGCCGACATGGCCTGGGCCAAGCTCGCCTCGCAGTCCATGGGCGTGCTGCCGCCCGACGCGGTGATCATCAACGCCAATGAGAACCCGCTCGGCCCGTGCAAGGCGGCCTGCGAGGCGATCGGCAAGATCGGCCCGCTGGGCGGCCGCTACGACCGCATGGGCTACCTCGACGCCTTCACCAACGAATATGCGGCGATGCACGGCGTGAAGCCGGAGAACGTCGCCGTCTACGCCGGCTCATCCGAGCCGCTGCACTACACGACGCTGGCCTTCACCTCGCCGACCAAGAGCCTGGTGATGGCCGACCCGTCCTATGAATCGGCCAACATGGCTGCACAGATCAGCAAGGCGCCGGTGCACAAGGTGCCGCTGACCTCGACCTATGCGCACGACGTCAAGAAGATGGTCGCCGCGGATCCGAACGCCGGCCTGATCTACATCGTCAACCCGAACAACCCGACCGGCACGGTCACCGCGCGCGAGGACATCCTCTGGGCGCTGGAGAACAAGCCGAAGGGCTCGGTCCTCCTGGTGGACGAGGCCTACATCCACCTGTCCGACGAGCAGACCGTCATGGACCAGGTGGCGGCGGGCAAGGACATCGTCGTCCTGCGCACCTTCTCGAAGATCTACGGCATGGCCGGCATCCGCTGCGGCGTGGCTGTGGCCCGGCCCGACCTGCTGGCGCAACTAATGCCCTACTACCAGAACGCCATGCCGGTGACGGCGCTGGCCGCGGCGCGGGCCTCCATCGCCGACAAGGACCTGATCCCGACCCGCAAGAAGTGGATCGCCGACAGCCGCAACGAGACCCTGAGCTGGCTGAAGGCCAACGGCTACAAGCCGGTCGGCAATCCGGTCTCCAACTGCTTCATGATCGAGACCGGGCGTCCGGCGAAGACGGTGATCTCCGCCATGCAGAAGGAGAAGGTCTACATCGGCCGCGTCTGGCCGGTGTGGCCCAACGCCGTCCGCATTTCCGTGGGCTCGCCCGAGGACATGGCCGCCTTCCGCACCGCCTTCAAGAAGGTGATGGACGCGCCGGCGACCACCGCCGCCCTCGACATGCCTTCGATCAAGGGCGCCGGCGGCAAGGCCTTCCTGTCCTAGACCCGCCTCGTCAAGGCGCGGAATACCGGGCGGGCCGCTGCAGAGCGGTCCGCCCGTTTCGTTTTGGCCGCTAGAGCGACCAGCCTTCGCGGTAGGTGCGCGTCAGGTAGGCGTTGGCGGCGGGCGAGTTGGTGACCCGGCCGGCCGCGCCGTCCCACTCGATGGCCTGCTCGTTCTTCAGCGCCACGATGCCCAGGATCATGGTCTCGTTCAGGCGCACGCCGTACTCGAACGGGCAGGAGATCTTCTCCTCGCCGCGGATGGCGCGGACCCAGTTCATCTCGTGGCCGGCCATGCCGCCCTGGATGCGCGGCAGGGTGCGCGGCACGGTGGCGGCCTTGGCGTCGAGGCCCGCGCCGATCAGCTGCGGCTTCTCGCCATAGGTCTCGTGCATCAGCATGCCCTTGGACCCCACGAACAGCACCCCGCCGTCGGGGTTCATCTTCAGCTCCGCGGGGAAGCCGGGCGGCGTCGGCGGCAGGATGCCGCCGTCGTACCAGATCATCGTCACCGGCCCGCCCTTGGCCTGGCCGAACTCGTAGTGGGTGACGGTGGCCAGCGGGAAGCCTTCCAGCTTGGCCGGCTGCTTCAGGTCCCAGAGGCTGGCCGTGCCGGGCCAGCGGCTGTGGCGGGTCTCCACGCGAGTCGGCAGACCAGGCTCCAGCGCCCAGAACGGGAAGTCGATCAGGTGGGCGCCCATGTCGCCCAGCGCCGCGCAGCCGAAGGGCGTCCAGCCGCGCCAGTTGAAGTGGGCGTAAGCGGCGTTGTAGCCCCAGTCGACGGTGGACGGGCCCAGCCACAGGTCCCAGTTCAAGCTGTCCGGCTTGGACTCCGGCGGCGGGCGGTTGACGCCCTGCGGCCAGACCGGCCGGTTGGTCCAGACGTGGACCTCGCGCACCTGGCCGATGACGCCGCCGCGGATCAGCTCGATCACCCGCCGGCCATCGTCGCCGGAGTGGCCCTGGTTGCCCATCTGGGTGACCAGCTTGGGATTGGCCTGGGCCAGCGAGAGCAGCTTGCGGCCTTCCTCCACCGTATAGGTCAGCGGCTTCTGGACGTAGACGTGGTAGCCGCGCTCCATGGCCATGCGGGCGGCGACCGCGTGGTGCTGGTCGGGCGTGGCGATCAGCACCGCGTCGATGTCCTTCTGGCTGTCCAGCATCTTGCGGTAGTCGGCGTAGCGGGTCGCCTTGTCGTAGCCGTCCTTCAGCGGCTGCTTCTGGGGATTGATCCAGCCGCTGCGGTCGGTGAGCGCGTGCAGCACGTGGTCGTAGTCCACGTCGGCGGTGGCCACGATGTTCTGGCCAGTCAGCTTGCCCATGCAGGCCGCGCCCTGGCCGCCCGCCCCGATCACCGCGATGTTGACCTTGTCGCTGGGCGAGATGGTGCGGGCGAAGGCCGGCGCCGCCATGGCCGCCGCGCCGGCGCCTAAGAGGCCCCGCCGTGTGAAGCCGGCCATCGTGAGCCGTCCACCGTTCGTATCATAAGCCGACATCATGAGCCCCCGCAGCCTTCCGGTTCGGGCGGCAGTTGGCCTAGGCTGCCCAGGCTTTGCAAGACCGCACGCGTGAACTGGGGAGCCGATGTGCCGCCGATGGGCCTGAAAACATGCTTTGGCCTTTGGCCGGTAGTCCTGATCGCGTCGTTCGTCGCCCTAGCCCCGAAGGTGAGCCCCGCGCAACCGGCCACAGGCCCGCAGATCGTCACCGACGATGTGGCCCTGTTCTTCCGCGTCTATGACGCCGCGGGCGGCCATCCGAGCGCCGAGCAGCTGGACCGCGACTATCTGGGGCCCGGTTCGCCGGGCCTGCATTCCTTCGCCAAGGCCCGCAACGTCACCGGCGCGCGGATTGCCGACGCTGTCGAGAAGCGGCCCGAGATCTATACCGAGGCGCGGCGTTGCACGCGCGTGCTGCCTGCGGTCAAGACGCGGCTGACCGCGGCCTTCGCCAAGCTGGCGCGGCTCTATCCGGAGGCGCGGTTTCCGCCGGTGACCCTCGTGATCGGGCGCGGCCGGCCGGTGGGCATCACCAACACCGACGGCGTCTTCATGGGGCTGGAAGCGCTGTGCAGCGCCGACTTCATGAACCCCAACCTCGAGGACCGCTTCGTCTACAATATCGCCCACGAATACGGCCACGTGCAGCAGGACACCGCGCTGAACGACCTGAGCCCCGGCGATCCCGGGGCGACGGTGCTGGCCATGTCGCTGATGGAGGGCGGCGGCGAGTTCACCGCCGAGCTGATCGCCGGCGACATCGGCAACTATCAGCACAAGGCCTGGACCAAGGGCCACGAGGCCGAAATCGAGGCCGCCTTCGTCCGCGACGAGGACAGCACGGACCTCTCGCACTGGATGTACAATGGCCCGGGCGACGCGGCCTACCCCGGCGACCTCGGCTACTGGGTCGGCTACCGGATCGTGAAATCCTACTACGAGCACGCGGCCGACAAGCACCAGGCCCTGCTCGACATCTACCACCTGACCGACCCGAAGGCCTTCCTGGCCAAGAGCGGCTGGCGGCCGGCGGCCTAGCCGTCCCGGGCCAATCCTTCGGCCGACTCATCCGCCGGCGTGGTCCAGCGGTCGAGGGCGTGCAGCAGCTGGGTCAGGTTGATCGGCTTGCCCAGGTGGTCGTCCATGCCGGCCTCGCGGCAGCGCGCGACCTGTTCGGGCAGGACATTGGCGGTCATCGCGACGATCGGCACGCGCGCGGCCTCGCGGTCGGCCATCGCGCGGATGCGGCGCGTGGCGGTCAGCCCGTCCATCACCGGCATCTGCATGTCCATCAGCACCACGTCGTAGCGCTGGCGGCTCACCGCCTCCACGGCCTCGGCGCCGTCGCAGGCGGTGTCGATCTCGATGTCGAAGGGGCTGAGCAGGGTGGTGATCAGCTCGCGGTTGACGGCGTTGTCCTCCACCACCAGGGCGCGGATCGGCCGCTCCAGGATGGCGTCGGTCCGTTCCGGCTCGGCGCGCCCGGTCCATTCGCCGGCCAACGGCAGCTCGACCTCGAACCAGAAGGTCGAGCCTTCGCCCATGACGCTGTCGGCGCCGATCCGCCCGCCCATGGCCTCGACGATCTGCCGGGAGATGGCCAGGCCCAGGCCCGTGCCGCCGAACCGGCGCGAGACCGAGGCGTCGGCCTGGGTGAAGCGGGTGAACAGCGAGCCGATGTGCTCCGGGTCGATGCCGATGCCGCTGTCGCGCACCTCGAGGCGCAGGTGGCAGCGTTCGTCCTCGATCCGCTGGCTGAGCGCCAGCTCCACCGCGCCCTCGCGGGTGAACTTGATGGCGTTGGAGAGGAAGTTCAGCAGCACCTGGCGCAGGCGCGGCGCGTCGCCGATCAGGGCCGGCGCCGCCTCGTCGATGTGGGTGACCAGCGGCAGGCCCTTGGCGGCGGCCTGCTCGGCGACGATGGCCACCGCCGAGCGCGCCGCGGCGGCCGGGTCGAAGGGCTGCGGGTCCAGCTCGAAGGCGCCGGCCTCCAGCTTGGAATAGTCCAGCACGTCGCCGACCACGCCCAGGAGGGTCTGGCTGGCGTCATAGATCAGGCCGACGTGGTGCGCGTCCTGCGCCGACAGCGCCTGCGACTGACGCAGGACGCCGGCGAAGCCCAGGATTGCGGTGAGCGGCGTGCGCAGCTCGTGGGTCATGTTGGCCAGGAAGTCGGTCTTGGCGGCGGCGGCGGCCTCGGAGCGGGCCAGCGCGTCCTTCAGCTCGGCCTCCAAAGCCTTGCGGTGGCCGATGTCTCGGGAAACGCCCAGCAGCCGGCCGCTGCCGTCGTTCAGGCGCGAGAAGGTGGTCTCCGCCCAGATCACCGAGCCGTCCTTGGCGAACACCCGGTAATCGAGGGTCCTGGGGCCGGTCTCCTCAGTCGTCTCGTTGATGAAAGTCTGCACCGCCTCGGTGTCGTCGGGGTGCATGTACTTGTAGTTCGGCGTCACCAAGAGCTCGCCCGGCGCGAAGCCCAGGATGCGTTCGATGGACGGCGAGACGTAGAGCCGCTCATCGTCCTTCGAGGCCAGCGAGATCACGTCGGTGACGTTGTCGGCCAGGAGGCGGTAGCTCTGCTCGCTTTCGCGCAGGTCGTTGAGCGCCTGCTCATAGCGGCGGCGCGCGCTGACCGTCTGGTGCGCGCCGGAGACCGCGAAGCCCACGGCCACGGCCATCATCAGCCAGACCGGCAGGCCGTCCGGCAGGGCGCGGTTGGGCGAGACCAGCGGGGTCACCAGCATGGCCGCGGCCGGGAAGATGCCGGACAGCAGGTAGCCCGCCCGCGACTGGTATGCGTGGACCTGGGCGAAGCCCATGACGGCCAGCCAGATCACCACCGCGCAAACCGCGCCCGCCGCCGAGCCGGTCCGCCAGAACAGGACGCCCAGGCTCACCCAGCCCAGGACGCCGCCGACCAGGCAGGCCACGTGCTGCAGCCGCACGGCCTGGGTCACCGGGCGGCCCAGGAACTGGTCGCGGGTGCAGATGAAGCTGGTCAGGTCGAGCCCGGACACCACCAGCGCCCAGGCCAGGCAGATCGGCCAGGGCAGGAAGGCCAAGGCCACCAGCCCGACGCCCAGCGTGGCCACCGCCCGCGGCCCGAAGCCGGCCCGCGCGCCCGCGGCCATCTCGTCGAGCCCGCGATCCAGAACGCTGAACACCCGTCGATGATCCTCTTTTGGCCGGCGATTATCCCAGGCAACGATTAATTCCGGATAAGCTTTTGGCCTGCGGCCTTTGCGCCTAGCCCGCCGCGAAATAGAGGCGGCGGTGCTTGTGGCAGCCGGGATTGAAGCCTGCGCCGCAGTGCGGGCAGCGGCTGCCGCAGGCCAGGTAGGCGCTGACCGAGAGCTCGGTCCCGCACGCCCCGCAAAGGACGGCCGGTTCATCGAATTCTTCCACCGCCCAGACCCGCGGCGGATGGCCGGCCAGCGCCGCATGGCAGTCGTGGCAGGCGTAGTAGGTCCCGCAGCAGGCCATCTTGATGGCGATGACGTCGAGGTCGCTATGCCAATGGGCGCAGCGGGTTTGCGGATCGAGGTCGAGACCCCGGACAGGCGGACGCAAAGGGCGGGCTCCGATGAGCGGATGGCCGCGCCACGTCCCACGCCCGCGCCGGCCCGGCAAGCAGGCCCCTGGCCGGGCCGGCGCACGGCGCTAGGATCGCGTCATGGCCGGCTACTCCGCCACCCCGCTCGCCCGCAAGCTCAGCCTGAAGGAAGGCCTGCGCGCCTGGTGGCCCGCCATGCCGGCGTCCGTGCGCGCGGAGATCGACGCGGCGAGCCTCAGCCTGATCCACCTGTCGGCGCCGGAGCCGCCGGTCGAGGCCGCCCACGTCTTCGTCACCCGCCGCGCCGAGCTGGAGGCCGCGGTCGCCGAGCTGCGGCCGGTCCTGGCCCCGGCCGGATTCCTGTGGGTCTCGTGGCCCAAGAAGAGCTCCGGCCTCGCCAGCGAAGTGAACGAGGACGACATCCGCCGGATCGGCCTGCCCACGGGCCTGGTGGACATCAAAGTCTGCGCCGTCGACGAGACGTGGTCCGGCCTGAAGCTGGTGATCCGCCGCGACCTGCGGTGAGGGCGCTTGCGATCAGGCGGGCTTGACGAACTTCAGGGCGTACTGGTCGGTCTTGCCTCGGATCGCGGGGTCGAAGATCTCCTTGGTGTGGTCGTCGCCCGGGCGGTTCAGGAACTTGCCCTCGCCCACCAGCCTGAGGCCCGCGGCGGTGACTTCGCGGATCACCGTGGCCTTCTCCACCCGATGCAGCTTGGCGATCCCTTCGGGGGTGATCCCCGGATTGGCCTCGTGGTCGAGGATGAAATAGATCCCGCCGGGTTTCAGGGCCTGGAAGACGCTGCGGTTGAAGGCGCCCAGGTCCACCGCGCCGTACTTGGCGATCTTCAGGTCGTGGTAGTTCTGGGTGATCCAGAACAGGTCGACCTGGCCAGGCGGCAACGCCAGTTGGCCGAAGGGCTCGACGTCGAGGGTGAAATTGCCGTGGCCGGCCTCGGCGGGGATCTTCCGGTCGAGCGCGACAGCGCCCTTCCAGCCGGCGTTCTCGACGCCCAGCACCCGGCCCTTCGGCCCGACGATGTCGCTCAGCATGCGGCTGTAGTAGCCGCCGCCGGGGAACAGCTCGGCCACGGTCATGCCGGGCTTCACGCCGGCGAAGGCCAGGGTCTCGGCCGGTGCGCGGTCAGCGTCGGCGGCGACCTCTGCCTGCGGCCGGGCGGGGTCGCCCACCGCCTTGACGACATAGCCGGGCGGCGGCGCCGCGAGCGCGCCGGTGGCAACGGAGAGGATGAAGGCCGCGGCGGCGGCGAGCGAGATCGGTCTCATGGACAGGTTCCCCAGGAACGGCGTCCACCCTGCCCGCGCCGTCGCCAGAGGGCAGCGCCGCCGCGGCGGACGAACGCCGATCTGCGATGAACGGACGCGCCATGCGTCATTCGGCCAGCCTGTCGCCGCGCGTCAGCCGCCGGTCTCATCCACGACGATGGCGACCGTCTTGCCACGGGACAGCGGCTCCCATCCCGCGGCGATGGCGGACCCGATGGCTTTCGCGACAAGCCCCGGCGCGATCTGCGAGGGCTGCAGTTGCGGGGCGCCGAATCGGGGCTGCCGGCCCGGCGGAAACTCGATCACCGCTTCGCGCTTGCCTTTCCGGTGACGCACGGCGATGGCCATGCCGGTCCATCCCGCCGTGTCGCTGGACCAGCCGGGCCTGCGTTGAAGCCGCCAGACGTAGGGTTCGCCGCCCACCTCGATCTGGAACTCCGAGCTTTGATCCGTTCGCGCCATGTGCGGCAGTTAGCCCGGCCGGCGCGTCCGATCCACCCCTGCGCCGCCCGCTCCTTCGCGGGGAGGAAAGCGACCCGCCCTATCAGCCGAGTTCGAAGGCGATGTCCTGGGCGCCGGCCCACAGGGTCAGGCGGCCCAGTTCCGGAAGGTGCTCGAGGCCTTCGGTGATCGTCAGGAAGTGATTGCCGGCGAGCTGGCCGACCTTGCTGGAGAACTGGACCGCGCCATAGGCCAGCAGGATCTCCACCTCGCTGGCGCTTCCGGGATGCAGGATGAACTGGCCGGGCGCGGGATAGCTGGTGGCGTTCTCATAGGGCAGGCCGGGATCGTCGAACCCCAGCGGAATCCAGCAGCCTTCCCCGCTCCAGCGGACGTGGATGAGTTTCTGACGGTAGGGCAGCCACTGGCGGAAGCGCGCGCAGGTCCTGGGTGCGCGGTCCTCCTCCAGCCGGGCGGCGAACCTGAACGGGCCGGCCGCGATACTGACGTTCGTCATGAGGCATCCCTGAGCTGGGCGGCGGTGCGCAATGCGCGGGCCGGATAGCCCGATACGGGACACTTCCAAGGTCCGCAATGAGTCGCGGACGGAGCGTTCGATCTCCCCCTCGCCTCCCGCTACGCCTCTGCTAACACTACCGCAGCGTCATCCTGGGGAGGCCTTCCTTGAACCGTCGTAGCTTTATCGCCGCCGTACCGGCCGCCGCGTTCGCGAACCGGGTGTTCGCCACCAGCCGGCAGGAGAATCCGGTGCGCGACCGGCCGGACGTGCATGGCGGCGACCGGATCGACGGGGCGACCTGGGCGGGGCGCAGCGCGGCCTGGGGGCTGCATGGCGCGGCGGCGACGGCGCATCCGCTGGCGACGCTGGCGGCCATCGAGATGCTGAAGACCGGCGGCAGCGCTGTGGACGCCGCGGTGGCGGCCAATGCGGTGCTGGGTTTCGGCGAGCCGATCTCCTGCGGGGTGGGCGGCGACTGCTTCGCGATGATCTGGGACCCGAAGGTCAGGAAGGTCGTGGGCATCAACGGCTCGGGCCGCAGCCCGAAGGCGTTGACGCTGGCCGAGCAGCGCAAGCGCGCCAACGCCAAGGGCCTGATCAACTCCTACGGGGCGGTCTCGGTGAGCGTGCCGGGGGCCGTCGACGCCTGGTGGACGCTGCATGGCAAGTACGGGAAGCTGCCGTGGAAGGACCTGTTCCAGCCGGCCATCCGCCACGCTGAGGAAGGCGCGCCGGTGGTGCAGAACGTCGCCTATTACGTCGGCTCCTCGCAGCGGATCTTCAACAAGCCGGAGAGCCACATCGAGGAAGTGGCCAACTTCAACGCCCTGTGGGTGAAGGACGGCAAATCCCCGCGCGAGGGCGAGGTCTTCCGCAACCCGATGCTGGCCCACACCTACCGGCTGATCGCCGAGGGCGGCGGGCGGGCCTTCTACGAGGGCGAGATCGCCGACAAGATCGAGGCCTACTTCAAGCGGATCGGCGGCTGGATGACCAAGGCCGACCTCGCCGCCCACCACACCGAATGGGTCGAGCCGCGCTTCGTGAACTACCGCGGGACCGACGTCTGGGGCCTGCCGCCGAACAGCCAGGGGTTCGTCACCCTGCAGATGCTCAACATCATGGAGCAATTCGACCTCAAGGGCATGGGCTTCCAGTCGCCCATGGCCCTGCACCATTCGGTGGAGGCCAAGCGGCTGGCCTTCGAGGACCGCGCGCGGTTCTACGCCGACCCGCACTTCTACAACCAGCCCACGGACTGGCTGCTGTCGAAGGATTACGCCAAGGAGCGGGCCAAGCTGATCCGGCCGGACAGGATCCTGACGCCCGCCTATCCCGGTCAGGCGCCCAGCCACGGCGACACCACCTACTTCACCGTCGCCGACAAGGACGGGATGATGGTCAGCCAGATCCAGTCCAACTACCGCGGCATGGGCTCTGGGCTGATGCCGGACGGCCTGGGCTTCATGTTCCAGAACCGCGGCGAGATGTTCGCCCTGACCGACGGCCACCCGAACATCTATGCGCCGGGCAAGCGGCCGTTCCAGACCATCATCCCGGGCTTCGCCACCCGCGACGGCGAGCCCCTGATGAGCTTCGGCGTCATGGGCGGGGACATGCAGCCGCAGGGTCAGGCGCAGATCGTCTCCAACATCGTCGACTTCGATCTGGGACTGCAGGAGGCCGGCGACAGCCCGCGCTGGCACCACGACGGCGGCAATGAGCCGACCGGCGAACAGCTGGGCGACCCTGGCAAGCTCAACCTGGAAAGCGGCGTGCCGGAGGCGACCAAGAAGGCGCTGGCCGACCTCGGCTGGCCGCTGGCGCCCAATCCCGGCGTCTACGGCGGCTATGAGGCGATCCGGCGCTATCCCGGGCGCTATGCGGCGGCCACCGAGATGCGCAAGGATGGCGCCGCGCTCGCGTACTGAGCGCGAAGGCGGAGCCGGTCATGACCCCTGAAGAGATGGACGCCATCGTCATGGCCTTCCCGGGCGCCGAGAAGGGCGTGAGCTACGGCTCGCCAGCCTACAAGGTGAACGGCAAGTTCTTCACCCGCCTGCGCCGGGACGACGGCTCGATGGTGCTGATGGACATCAGCTTCGACGAGCGCGAAATGCTGATGGAGGCCGAGCCGCAGACCTTCCACCTGACCGCTCACTACAAGGACTATCCGTGCGTCCTGGCGCGCATCGAGAGCCTGCACCCCGGCTCGTTCCGCAACTTCCTGGAGCGCCGTTGGCGCAAGATCGCGCCCAAGAAGCTGGTGAAGGACTGGGACGCGGCGAACGCGAGCTGAGCCGTCCGCCTGACGCTTGACGTCGCAGGGGGCGCGCGGCCGTAGCGAGCGTGCTGAGCGTCTGGTAGGGAATCTGGGAGAGCACAACCCTAGAGCGCGGCTTTGCCGCCAGAAATCCACGCGTGCAGAAATTCATCTTACAGCAGAATGTGGAGCGTTTCCGCACTCGGCTGGCCGAGGCCTCGAACCCGACCGACCGCCGCCGGCTGCGGACCATGCTGTCCGCCGTGGAGCGCGAACTGGCCCTGCTGGAGGCTTCCGAAGCCGGCGTTGACTCGCCGCCCTGGCCGATCGGGGACAGCGAAGGCCTCGCGGCCGAACGCGCGCGCCTCATCGCGGAATTCCGCGGCCGGTTCGGGGCTTCGCCGCAGGTGGCCTACCTCATCGATCCCGCGCCGGGGCTGGAATTCGTCGACGTCAACCCGGCCTTCGAACAGGCCACCGGCCTCAGCCGCGACCAGGTGGTGGGCCAGGCGCTGTTCATGCTGTTCCCCGACAACCCCAGCGAAGCCAACGCCGACGGGACCTCGCACCTCTACGCCTCGCTGCGCCGGGTGGCGAGCACCGGCCTGCCGGACGCCATGCCGACCCTGCGCTACGACGTCCGCGACGCCGACGGCGTCTTCGTCGAGCGCCACTGGCAGGCGGTGAACACGCCGCTGAGCAACGCGGGCGGCCGGCTGATCTTCCTGCGGCACACGGTCGACGAGGTCACCGACCAGGTGATCGGCAAGAGGTCGTCGGTGGGCTAGAACTCGTCCTCGATGCTGGCGCGGAACTGCTCGAAGATCTCCTTGGCGCGCTCTTCCGGCAGCTGGTTCGGGTCCTCCTGGCTCCGCGCCTGAGGCTCGGCGGCCCCGCCGGTCAGCCGGCCCACCACCGCGCCGTTCCGGACCAGCAGCACCTCCTCGCCGGGCTGGGCGCCGACCAGCAGGGCGGCGGCCTTCGGCGGCAGCTCGTCGAGATCGAGGCGCTTCATGCCCCGATCCTAGACCGCGGGCGGCCGCGCCTCTAGGGTCCGCGCCGTTCGGAGGGGTGATGGCCTACAAGTCCTTGCGCGAGTTCATCGGTAAGCTGGAAGCGGCCGGCGAGCTGGTGCGGGTCACCGAGCCGGTCTCCACGGTCCTGCAGATGACCGAGATCCACAGGCGGCTGCTGGCGGAGGGCGGGCCGGCGGTGCTGTTCGAGAACGTGATCCGCGCCGACGGCGAGCCCTCGCCCATGCCCTGCCTGGTCAACCTGTTCGGCACGGTGAAGCGCGTGGCCATGGGCGTGACGCTGGAGGGCCGCGCGCGCACCACCGCCGCGGACCTGCGCGAGGTGGGCGAGTTGCTGGCCTTCCTGCGCGCGCCGGAGCCGCCGCGCGGGATGAAGGACGCGCTGGGCATGCTGCCGCTCGCCGGGACCGTGATGTCCATGCGCCCGTCCACCGTGAAGTCCGCCCCGGTGCAGCAGGTGGTCTGGACCGGCGACAGGATCGACCTTTCCAAGCTGCCGGTGCAGACCTGCTGGCCGGGCGAGCCCGCGCCCCTGATCACCTGGCCGCTGGTGGTGACCAAGGGGCCGTCGGCGGACCGCGAGGACGACTACAACCTCGGCATCTACCGCATGCAGGTGATCGGCAAGGACCGCACCATCATGCGCTGGCTGGCGCACCGTGGCGGCGCCCAGCACCACCGGCGCTGGAAGGCGCAAGGCAAGCGCGAACCCCTGCCCGCCTGCGCGGTGATCGGCGCCGATCCCGGGACCATCCTGGCGGCGGTGACGCCGGTGCCGGACACGCTGAGCGAATACCAGTTCGCGGGCCTGCTGCGCGGCGCCAAGGTCGAGCTGGTCCCGGCCAAGACCGTGCCGCTGATGGTGCCGGCCCAGGCGGAGATCGTCATCGAGGGCCACGTCCTGCTCGACGACTACGAGGACGAAGGCCCCTACGGCGACCACACCGGCTTCTACAATTCGGTGGAGAAGTTCCCGGTCTTCCAGGTCAGCGCCATCACCATGCGCAAGGACCCGATCTACCTCAGCACCTTCACCGGCCGGCCGCCGGACGAACCGAGCGTGCTGGGCGAGGCGCTGAACGAGGTGTTCATCCCGCTGCTGCGCCAGCAGTTCCCGGAGATCGTCGACTTCTGGCTGCCGCCCGAGGGCTGCTCCTACCGCATCGCCGTGATCTCGATGAAGAAGGCCTACGCCGGCCACGCCAAGCGGGTGATGATGGGCGTCTGGAGCTACCTTCGCCAATTCATGTACACCAAATGGGTGATCGTCGTGGACGACGACATCGACGCCCGCGACTGGAAGGACGTCATGTGGGCGGTCTCCACCCGGATGGACCCGGCGCGCGACATCACCGTCGTGGAGAACACCCCCATCGACTACCTGGACTTCGCTTCGCCGGAGAGCGGGCTGGGCTCGAAGATCGGCCTGGACGCCACCGACAAATGGCCGCCGGAGACCCATCGCGAATGGGGGACCAAGCTCGCCATGGACGAGACCACGGTGGCCCAGGTGAGCGAGATGTGGTCACGGCTCGGCCTGCCGGGATCGGGCAAGCCGCTGGCCTAGGCTTCAGCTTGCCAGCCCCGGCGAACTGAGCACTACTCCGCCGCCCGACTCCTTGTCGGGAAGACGGGGGGAAACGCCATGGAAATCACGCCCTCCGCCCACGCCGCCGCCCTCTGGGTGGGCCTGCACCTGATCCTGCTGCTGGTGCTGTCGGTGATGGTCGTGCGCCAGCGGCGCAAGCACCAGGTGGTGCTGGGCGACGCCGACATCCCGGAGCTGGCGCGGGCCGTGCGGGCCTTCGGCAACGCGGCGGAATATATCCCCGGCGGGCTGATCGCCATCGCGGTCCTGGCGACGCTCGGCGCCCCGCCGATGGTGGTGCATGCGGTGGGCCTGGTGCTGTTCGTGGGCCGCGTCGCCCACGCCGTCGGCCTGTCGCGCAGCGGCGGCTCGTCCTTGCTGCGCTCGGCGGGCGTGATCGCCACCTGGGTCGCCTACATCCTGGGCGCCGTGGCGCTGCTGTTCTACGCCATCCCTTAGCCAGTCCCGAGATCTGCGCTATCGTGGGTCGACGAACCCAGGCGCATCGCGGGAGATGTGGGGATGAAGCGGTTCTGCCTGTCGCTGGCGCTGGCGGCCATCGCCCTCGCGGTTCCGGCCGCGCAAGCCGACGCCGACACCCAGGCGACGCCCCAGGCCGGTGAGACCGCGCCCGCGGCCAAGCCTCCGGCCGGCGCGAACCTCAGCGGCGTCACCATCGTCGCGCCGCAGAACGACCCGTTGGTCGACGCCGCCTCGCAATACGTGCGCAGCCACCTGCCCGTCAGCACCTTCACCGAGCAGTATCCCCGGTTCCACGAGCCGATCTGTGTGAAGGTCCAGGGTCTGCCCGCGGAGTTCAACGCCTTCGTCGCCAAGCGGGTGGTCGATCTCGCCGCGTCGGTCAACGCGCGGGTCGCGTCGTCGAGCGACTGCCGGGCGAACATCCACGTCATCTTCGACCCGGAGCCCCAGGCGCTGATGAGCGACATCGCCCGGCGCAGGGACATCCTGCTGGGCTTCTACTGGAACGACCGGCAGCTGAAGCAGATGTCGACCTTTAACCGCACGATCGGCAGCTGGTACGTCACCCGCACCCTCGACCAGTTCGACATCAGCCGGCTGGAGCAGCACGACCCTTCAGCCTATCTCGACCCACCCAAGGGACGGGCCGGCAGCCGGCTGGGCAGCGACATGCGCAGCGACCTGATGCACACCCTGATCGTGGCGGACTCCAAGAAGGTGGCCGACGCCAAGATCGGCGCCGTCGCCGACTACATCGCCGTCCTGGCGCTGGCGAAATGGCAGGGGGTGGAGCAGTGCAACACCATGCCGACCATCCTCAACCTGATGGCGGACGGCTGCGAGACCGACCAGGTCCCCGACACCGCGACCCCGGCGGACATCGGCCTCCTGAAGGGGCTTTACGCCGTCGCCGACCGGGTGTCCGGCTCGCAGCAGCGGATGGCGATCGCCGACCGCATCGAGAGTGAGATGAAGAAGGCTGCGGAAGACGGCGGCTCTCGTTAGCGCACGGCCTTGAGCTTGTGCGGGCCCGTCCGCTCGGCCATATGGCCGGCATGGACGAAAACCTGCTGAACGACGTCGTGGCCGCGGCGCTGGCCGCTGGCGCCGACGCCGCCGAGGCCGTGGGCGCCGAGCGCCGCTCCCTCTCGATCAATGTGCGCAACGGCGACCTGGAAGAGGTCGAGCGCGAGGAAAGCCGCGACCTCGGCCTGCGCGTCTTCATCGGTCAGCGCCAGGCCTCCGTCTCCGGCTCCGACATCAGCGCCGAGGCGCGCGGCAAGCTGGTGGCCCGCGCCGTGGCCATGGCCCGGCTCGCGCCCGAGGACCCCTACGCCGGCCTCGCCGACCCCGACCGGCTGGCCCAGGGCCCGTTCGCGGATCTCGACCTCTACGACGCCGTCGAGCCCAGCGCCGCGGGCCTGGAGGAGACCGCCCGCGCCGCCGAAGCCGCCGCCCGCGCCGTGCCCAAGGTCACCAACTCCGACGGCGGCTCGGCCAGCTGGTCGGCGGGCCAGTGGCGGATCGTCACCAGCGGAGGCTTCTCAGGCCTGCACCGCGCCTCGTCCTTCTCGCTGGGCGCCTCGGCCATCGCCGGCGACGAGGGCGGCATGGAGACCGGCTATGACGGCCGCGCGGTGCGCTGGCAGGGCGACCTGCCTGAGGCCGAGGCCATCGGCGCTGAAGCCGGC
The DNA here is from genome assembly GCF_004799515.1 of Phenylobacterium sp. Taxonomy (GTDB): domain Bacteria; phylum Pseudomonadota; class Alphaproteobacteria; order Caulobacterales; family Caulobacteraceae; genus Phenylobacterium. The sequence continues at coordinate 101,815 of NZ_SSMX01000046.1, forward strand.
CGCCGCGCCGCGGGCCGGCTGGGCGCACGCAAGATCGCCTCGACCACCGCCCCGGTGATCTTCGAGAACCGCATCGCCGTGGCCCTGCTCAGCCCGCTGATCGGCGCGGTCTCCGGCCCCTCGATCGCCCGCGGCACCTCGTTCCTTAAGGACAAGCTGGGCGAGGCGATCTTCGCCAAGGGGATCCGGGTCAGCGACGATCCGCACCGCCGGCGCGGCCTGGGCTCCTCGCCCTTCGACGACGAGGGGGTCGCGAACGGACCGATCCGCCTGATCGACGATGGCGTGCTCACCACCTGGCTGCTGAACTCGTCCTCGGCGCGCCAGCTCGGGCTTTCCACCACTGGCCACGCCTCGCGGGGTCTCGCCGGGCCGCCCGGCGTCGGGCCTTCCAACCTGACCCTGGAGCCGGGATCGCGGGACCGCGCCGGGCTGATGGCCGACGCTGGCCAGGGCCTCCTGGTCACCTCGATGTTCGGCCCTTCGCTGAACGGCAACACCGGCGACTGGTCGGTGGGCTGCTCCGGCTTCTGGTTCGAGGGTGGCGAGGTGGCCTATCCGGTCAACGAGATCACTGTCGCCGGCAACCTGATCGACATCTATGCCCGCCTGGTCCCGGGCGCCGACCTGGAGATCCGCGGCGCGGCGAACTCGCCCTCGATCCTGGTCGACGCCCTGGCCATCGCCGGCCTCTAAGGGCGGCCCGCGGTCGAGGTCCGCCAGGCGAGACGCTAGGGCTGCAGGACCGCTTGGGCGCTCGGGCGCGCCCTCACCTGCTCGAACCACCGGACGAGCCCACCCTTGTCGGCCAACATCGCCTCGCCCTCCGGCGTCCGCCGCAGCCAATCGAAGTGCGGCATGAGCCGGATGTCGGCCAGGCTGAAGGTCCCGCCTGTGAGATAGGGCGCGGAGATCACCGCCTCGAGCGCCTCTGCGCAGCAGCGCGCCAGGGGCACCGCCGCCTCGACCTGCGCCAGGTCGCACGGCCGGCCCAGGAAGCTGGTGGCGATCAACCGTTCGAAGCCGATGGCTCCGCTCCAGGTCTCGAACAGATAGCAGTCCACAATGCCGAGGATCTGGTTCATGCGCGCCGCTTCACGCGCATCGGCCGGCTGGAGAGCCGGCCCCGGAAAGGCCTGGTCCACATAGCGCAGGATCGCCTGGGTCTCGTAGAGCAGGAAGCCGTCATGCTCGAGCACCGGCACCCGGCCGAACGGGTTGCGCGCCATATGATCCGGCGCCTTGAAGGGCGGGAAGACGTCGACCAGCTCGTAGTCCACGCCCTTTTCGGCCAGCCCCAGCATCGCGCCGCGCACATTGGGACTGCCCGCCACGCCGTACAGCTTGATCCCCATTTCCATCTCCCCCTCAAGGCCCGCTGGCTTCGGCCCCCGCCGACAGCAGATACTTGCATCACGCTAGTTCCATAGCTTGCATGATGCAAGTAGCGTGATGCAAGCGGGATGTGATACGCAGACGGAATGTTGGGACGATATTACCCCGGCCAGACCTGCTCCGCGGCGAGCGCCCTGGAGCTGATCGGGGAGCGGTGGAGCCTCTTGATCTTCCGCGACGCGCTCTTTCGTGGGTATACGCGCTTCTCCGATTTCGAGCGCAGCCTTGGCATCGCGCCGAACATCCTGACCAAGCGTCTGGAGAGCTTCGTCGCCGACGGCTTGATGACCTTGGACACACCCTCGGGGGAAGCGCGCGAATACCACCTCACCGCCAAAGGCCGCGGGCTGAAGTCGGTGATCATCGCGCTGAACGACTGGGGCGAGCGATGGTTGGGGTCCGGTCCGATCGACTACATCCATCGCGGCTGCGGGGGCGTGATCAAGCAGACGGTCGCCTGCGAGGGCTGCGGGACCGAGGTCGCGCTCGATGACATCGGCGTGCGGGTCAGGACCGCCTAGTTCGAACCGCCACGGTCTGGGCTGTCGTCCGCCCCAGGCATTGATCCCGCGCCGCGCCCGGCCTATCGGCTGCGCCAACAGTTTCACGCGACACGAGAGTCCTGGCCATGGCCGAAAAAGACCTGCTCCACCTTGTGATCGGCGGCGAGTTGAAGTCGCTGGAAGGGCCGCCGGAGTTCCGCGACTACCGCAAGGTCGACCTAGTCGGCGCTTTCCCGAACTATCAGCAGGCGCTCGGCGCCTGGAGGGCCAAGGCGCAGTCGACGGTGGACAACGCCCTGATGCGCTACTTCATCATCCACGCCCACAAGCTGCTCGACCCGGACTCGGACGCCGATCACGACCACCACTGATCCGCGGAGGGTCTACTCCCGGCGCAGCAGCTTCTCGGTGAGGGCCGAGCCGATCATGCCGGCGCGGAAGTCGGCCTTGATGCCGGCGGGGTCGTACATCGGGCTCTCGACCCATTCGAGGAAGCTCATTCCCGCCGGCTCGCCCTCGGCGAGGTAGCGCTCGAAGACGTAGTCCAGGACCCCCGTCTTGCCCTGTTTGATGTGCAGATAGCGCAGGGATAGCTGGTCCAGCGCCTCGCGGATCGTCTTGCCCTGCCGGAAGTGCATGTAGAAGACGCTCATGATCCCGGCCCGGTCCGCGCCGGACTTGCAGTGGATCAGCGCCGGATAGGCGATGGTCTCGTAGAGCCGCTTGGCGCCCAGCACCCGGTCGCGGCTGGGGACCTCGCGGGAGGTGATGGTGAAGTCGACCATCTCCAGGCCCAGGCGGCGGCAGGCGTCCTTCTCCAGCGCATGGAAGCTGGCGTCGAAGCCGCCGCGCAGGTTGACGATGGTCCTGATACCCTGCGCCTTCCAAGCGGCCAGCTGGTGCGGCCAGGGCTGATTGGTGCGCACCAGCTCGTCGGAGATCCAGTGGGCGTTCTGGAAGCCCAGCCGCAGGTAGGCGTGGTCGTTCCAAAGGTAGTCGGCATAGGTCTTGAACCGCCCGCCCGGCGTGGCGAGGTCGAATCCAGGGCGGGTTTGCGCGACGCTCATCGCGCCCCATCTAAGGGTTCCACGGCGCCGAAGGAAGGCGCGCCGGCGCCGCGCCCGTTTGCGTCGCCCGCGTTTAGCTTTGCGCGGTCCGCGTCTCGGGGTCTTCTTGACTTCCCTCCCGCATCGGACGACCCCAGGTTCCATGAGCGAGACCGCCCCGCCGGAGCTTTCCGCCCGCGCCCTGAGCGCGCGGGTGGCCAAGGTCTATATGCGGCCGCGCTGGAAGGGCTGGACCGTGGCGATGCTGGCCGCCGTGGTGGTGGCCGCGATCAGCGCGCGCCTAGCGCAGATCCTGCGGCCGGCGGTCGACGACCTGCTGGTCTCGCACAAACCGAACGCGTTGATCTACCTGCCGGCGACCATCGCGGGCCTGGCGTTGATCCGCACCCTGGCGCAGGTCGTGCAGGCGGCCCTGGTCAACCGGATCGGCAACGGCGTGGTGGCCGACATCCAGCGCCAGCTGTTCGGCAAGCTGGTGCGGGCCGACCTCGCCCATCTGCGCGGCCAGCATTCCGGGGCCTATGTCTCCTCGGTGCTCTACGACGCCGGCCTGACCCGCGAGGCGGCGACCGCCGGGGTGATCAACTACACCCAGAACCTGCTGATCGTGGTCGGCGCGCTGTGGGTCATGGTGCGGATCGACTGGAGCCTGACCGCCATCGTCCTGGCCGGCGCGCCGCTCGCCAGCGCCGTCATGCGCCGGTTCTCCAGGCGCAGCGTCAAGGCCGCCAAGGGCGCCATGGCCGAGACCTCGGCGCTGTCCACGGCGATCATGGAAAGCCTCGACGGCGTCCGCGTGGTGAAGATCGAGAACCGCGAGGCCTATGAGGAGGCCCGTGTCGCCGAGGTGATCCGCCGGCGCGAACGGCATTTGGTGAAGGGCTCCAACGCGCGGGCCCTGGCCGCGCCGATCACCGAGCTGGTCACCAGCTGGATCCTGGCGGCGGTGTTCGTCTATGCCGGCTGGCGCTCGCTGCACAGCGGGCTGACGCCGGGCGGATTCACCGCCTTCATCGCCGCCCTGCTGATGGCCTCGCAGTCGCTGCGCCAGCTCGCCAACCTGCAGACCGTGTTCGCCGAGGGCATGTCGGCGGCGCGGCGGCTGTTCTCAGCCCTCGACGTCGAGCCGGAAGTGCGCGAGGCCGCCGGGGCGAGCGTCCTGCCCCACGGCCGCGGCGACATCGTCTTCGACGAGGTGAGCTTCGCCTACGATGACGGCGGCCCGACCATCTCCGACATCTCCTTCGAGGTGCGGCGAGGCGAGACGGTGGCCCTGGTCGGCCCCTCCGGCGGCGGCAAGACGACGGTCCTGAACCTGATCCCGCGCTTCTATGACGCCACCGCCGGGCGGATCACCATCGACGGCCATGAGGTGCGCGAGGTGACGCTCTCCTCGCTCCGGGACCAGATCGCGCTGGTCACCCAGGAGCCGTTCCTGTTCGACGACACCATCCGCGCCAACATCGCCTACGCCCGGCCGGACGCGCGCCAGGAGGAGATCGAGCAGGCGGCGCGGGAGGCCGCGGCCCACGACTTCATCCTCTCCCTGCCCAAGGGTTACGACACCGGCGTCGGCGAGGCCGGCGCGCGGCTTTCCGGCGGCCAGCGGCAGCGGATCGCCATCGCACGGGCCTTCCTGAAGGACGCGCCGATCCTGCTGCTCGACGAGGCCACCAGCGCGCTGGACACCGAGAGCGAGGCCCAGGTGCAGGCGGCGCTGAAGCGGCTGATGGCCGGCCGCGCGGTGATCCTGATCGCACACCGCCTCTCCACCGTGCGCGGCGCCGACCGCATCTATGTCCTAGACAAGGGCCGCATCGTCGAGACCGGCGACCACCGCAGCCTGGTGGCCAAGCGCGGCCTCTACGCCCGCCTCGCCAAAACCCAGGACCTGGAGGCGGAGCCGGCGGCCCAAGCGCCGACGGAGGCGGAGACCGCGGCTTGAAGGGACTGCTGCGCAGCGCCGCGGTGCAGGCGACCCTGGGCTGGATCCTGGGCGTCTACATCCGGCTGATGCTGATCACCATCCGCTGGCGCCACGAGAACGCCGAGTGCTTCGACCCCGTCCTGGCCGCCGACACCGGCGCCATCGGCCTGCACTGGCATGGCCGGGTGCCGATCTGCCTGGCCATCGCCCCGCCCTGGTGGCGCAAGATCACCAAGGCGCTGGTCTCGCCCTCCGGCGACGGGGAATTCGTGGCCCGGGCGCTCGCCATGAACGGCTGCGCCACCATCCGCATCTCCAGCGCCAAGAAGGGCGACGCGGCCAAGGCGCGCCAGGCGGTGGCGGGCCTGCGCGAGGCCAGCAACTGGGTGGCCGGCGGCGGCGGGCTGATCGTCACGCCGGACGGCCCCAGAGGCCCCAACGAGGTGATCGCCGCCGGCGCCCTGCAGATCGCCAAGCGGGCGGGCCAGCCGATCTTCCTGCTGGGCATCGCCGCCAATCCCGCGATCCAGCTCGACACCTGGGACAAGGTGATGATCGCCGCCCCCTTCGGCCGCGGCGCGGTGGTCTGGGACGGGCCGCACCATGTGCCTGAGGACGCCGACGCCGAGGCCATCGAGGCCCTGATCGTCGAGCTGTCGGCCAAGCTGTCGGCGGCCACGCGCCGCGCCGAGGTCCTGGTCGGACGAGGGCCTCGGCCGACAGCGGCGTCGAGAGCGCATTGATCCCGTCCCCGCACGGTGAGACATAGGCCCCATGGCGCATCCCCACGACCATTCCGCGCACGCCGATCACGATCATCACGACCACGATCACGAGGCGCACGGTCACGATCATGACGCTCACGACCACGGCGAGCACGATCACGCCGCTCACGGTCACGATGCCCGCCATCACGCGGCGCATGACCACGGGCATGCCCACGGCCACAGCCACGGACCCGGCGGCCATCACCACCACGTCCCGGCCGACATGGGGTTGGCCTTCGCCGTGGGCGTGACCCTGAACACCGTCTTCGTGGCGGTTGAGGTGGGCGCGGGCTTCTGGGCGCACTCCATGGCGCTGCTGGCCGACGCCGGGCACAACCTCTCCGACGTCCTGGCGCTCCTGATGGCCTGGGGCGCGATCATCCTCGCCAAGCGCGCGCCGTCCGGCCGGCGCACCTATGGCCTGCGCAAGGGCACCATCCTGGCGTCGCTGGCCAATGCGGTGGTGCTGTTGCTGGTGATCGGCGGAATCGCCTCGGAATCCATCCACCGGCTGACGCAGCCGTCGTCCATCGCCACCACGACCGTGATGATCACCGCCGGCGTCGGCGTGTTCATCAACACGCTCACCGCGCTCTTCTTCATGCGGGGCAGCCATTCGGACCTGAACGTCCGCGGCGCCTTCCTGCACATGGCCAGCGACGCGGTGATCTCGCTCGCGGTCGTGGCGGGCGCGGGGATTATCGCGCTGACCGGCCTGCAGTGGATCGACCCGGCGCTCAGCCTCGGCATCGGCGCGGTGATCGTGTTCGGCACCTGGGGCCTGCTGCGCGACTCGGTGAACCTCGCGCTGGACGGCGCGCCGCGCGAGATCGACGTGGCGGAGGTGCGCGCCTACCTGGCCGCCCTGCCCGGTGTCGAGGAGATCCACGACCTGCACGTCTGGGCCATGAGCACCACCGAGACCGCACTGACCGCGCATGTGATCCGGCCAGCCAACGATGACGGCGACCGCTTCCTGCACACCGCCTGCGAGGGCCTGGCGCGGCGGTTCAACATCGGCCACTGCACCCTGCAAGTGGAGACCGAGGCCGACAGCGCCTGCCACCTCGCCCCGGTCGGAGTGGTGTGAGCCCCGGTGACGTGAAGGGGCCCCCGCGAAGCCTGCCGCTGGCGCTCTACGCCGCGGCGACCGGCCTGGTCGAGCCGCTGGCGCCGGCCCTGCTCCGCCGCCGGGCCGCGCGCGGCAAGGAGGACGCCCAGCGCCTGACCGAGCGCCTGGGCCGCGCCGCGGCGCCGCGGCCGGACGGCCCGCTGGTCTGGCTGCACGGGGTCAGCGTCGGGGAGAGCCTATCGCTGCTGCCGCTGATCGAGGCGTTGCGGGCGCGGCGGCCGGACCTGGCGATCCTGGTCACCTCCGGCACGGTGACCTCCGCCGAGGTGCTGGCCAGACGCCTGCCCGCCGGCGTCATCCACCAGTTTGCGCCGGTGGATGCGCCGGGCGCGGCCGGGCGGTTCCTGGACCACTGGCGGCCCGGCGCAGCGCTGTTCGTCGAGAGCGAGCTCTGGCCGAACCTGATCGCCGCCGCCGCCCGGCGCGGCGTGCGCCTCGCCCTGCTGTCCGCGCGGATCACGCAGAAGAGCGCCGAGGGCTGGGGCCGGGCGCCGGCCACGGCGCGGGCGCTGCTGGGCGCCTTCGACCTGATCCTGCCGCAGGACGCGGCCACGGCGGCGCGGCTGGCCAGGCTGGGCGGCGCGGTCGGGCCGCAGCTGAACCTAAAGCTGGTGGGCGGCGCACCGCCGGTGGATGCTGGGCTGGCCGAGGCCCTGCGGCGCGGCGCGGACGGCCGCAAGGTCGTACTGGCCGCCAGCACCCATCCCGGCGAGGAGCGCCCGGTCGCCGAGGCGTTCCAGGCGGCCACGGCGGACGCCCCTCCAGCCTTGCTGATCGTCGCCCCGCGCCATCCCGACCGTGGACCGGGCGTCGCCGACGGGCTGGCCGGCCTCGGCTTCACGGCCGCGCGCCGCGCCGCGGGCGAGGCCCTGACCTCGGACGTCACGGCCTATGTCGCCGACACCCTGGGCGAGATGGGCGCCTTCTACGCCGTCGCCGACGCGGTGGTGATGGGCGGGAGCTTCGTGGCGGGCGTCGGCGGCCACAATCCGCTGGAGGCCGCGCGGCTGCAGGCGGCCATCGTCACCGGCCCGCACGCCTTCAACGCCGCCGACATCTACGCTGGGATGCTGGCCGACTGCGCGGCGATCGAGGCGGCCGACCCCGCAGCCCTCGCCCGCCACCTTCGCGGCCTGCTGGCCAATCCGGCGATCGCGCGCAGGACCGGCGAGGCGGCGGCGGACTTCGCCGGGCGGCAGGGCGCGGCGCTGGCCGAGGCCATGACCCTGATCGAACCCCTGCTGCCCGCATGAAGCTCTCCACGCCCCGCTGGTGGTACGAGCGCGACGGCGCGGCCCGCAGCGGCGCCATGCCATTCGCCCGCGCCCTCCTTACCCCGCTCTCCTGGATCTGGGCCGCCGTGACGGCGCGGCGGATCGCGAGGACGGCGCCGACCGAGGCCGGCGCGCCGGTGATCTGCATCGGCAACGTCACCATGGGCGGGGCCGGCAAGACGCCCATCGCCCGCGCGGTCGCCGAGCGGCTGCGCGCGCGCGGCCACGCGGTCAGCCTGCTCTCGCGTGGCTATGGCGGCCGGCTGGAGGGCCCGGTGCGGGTCGATCCGGCGGTCCACAGCGCCGCCGACGTCGGCGACGAGCCACTGATGCTGGCGCGCGACGCGACGGTCTGGGTGGCCCGCGACCGGCTGGCGGGCGCGAAGGCCGCCGCCGGCGCCGGAGCCCAGGCCATCGTCATGGACGACGGTTTCCAGAACCCCTCGGTGAGGAAGGCGCTGTCCCTGGTGGTGGTGGATGGCGAGACCCGCGGGCGCGCCTGGCCGTTCGGCGACGGCCGGGTGTTCCCCGCCGGCCCGATGCGCGAGCCCCTGGCGGCCGGCCTGGCGCGGGCCGACGCAATCATCGTCCTGCTGCCGGCGGACCTGCCCGAGGTCGATCCCGAGCTCGCCGCCCAGCTGCGCGGCCCGCCCCTGCTGAGCGCGCATCTGCAGCCGGCCGCCCCGCCGCCCGCCGGGCCGCAGGTCGGCTTCGCCGGGGTCGGCAAGCCCTGGAAGGTCGAGGCCGCCCTGAAGGCCGCCGGCTGCGACCTGAAGGACTTCGCACCCTTCCCAGATCACGCGGCTTACGACGACGCGACGCTCACCCGCCTGGCCGAGCGCGCCCAGGTCTTCGGCGCGGGGCTGGTGACTACGGAGAAGGATTGGGTTCGCCTGCCCGGCGCCTGGCGCGCCAAGGTCACGGCCTGGCCCGTGGCCGCCGTCTTCGACGACCCTGCGGCGCTCGACGCCCTGCTGGCGAGCGCCGGGGTCTGAGCCAATTGCTCCCCCTCTGGGGGAGGAATTTGCGGCCGCTTAGGCGAGCGCGCCGGCCTTTTCCGCGAACTTCCAGCTGGCCTGGGCCAGGGAGACCACGCGGTCGGCCTGCTGGGCGGCGTGGGGGCTGTTGGCGGTGCCGTCGCGCACCCGTCCCACGATCCCCTGCAGGATGCCCGCCAGGCGGAAGGCGTTGTAGCTGAAGAACCAGTTGAGATCGTGCAGGCCGGTGCGGCCGGTCAGGCTGCAATAGTAGTCCACCGTCTCGTCGAGGGTCGGCAGGCCGTGGGCCTTCAGGTCCGGCACGGTCGAGATCGAGCCGTTGACCCAGTTCATCAGGAGATAGGTGAAGTCGGCCAGGGGTTCGCCCAGGGTCGAGAGCTCCCAGTCCAGGACCGCGATCACCCGGGGCTCGGTCGGATGGAAGATCATGTTGTCCAGCCGGTAGTCGCCGTGGACGATGGCGGTCCGTTCCTGGGCCGGCAGGGTCTTGGGCAGCCAGTCGATCAGCCGCTCCATCTCCGGGATGTGGGCGGTCTCGGAGGCCTTGTACTGCTTGGTCCAGCGGTCGACCTGGCGGCCCATGTAGTTGCCGGGCCGACCGTAGTCTTCGAGGCCGATCTTGGCGTAGTCGGTGTTGTGCAGGTCGGCCAAGGTCTTGATCTTGTGCATGAAGATCGCGTGGCGCTCGGCCGGCTCATACTGCGGCAGGGTCTGGTCCCAGAGAATCCGGCCCTCGACCATGTCCATGATGTAGAACCAGGTGCCGATCACTCCGTCGTCGGTGCAGAGGCCGTAGGTCTTGGCCACCGGGAAGCCGGTCGTCCCGAGCGCGGTGATCACCTTGTACTCGCGGTCCACCGCGTGCGCCGACGGCAGCAGCTTGCCCGGCGGCTTGCGGCGCAGGACGTACTTCTTGCCGGGGGTGATCAGCTGGTAGGTCGGGTTCGACTGGCCGCCCTTGAACTGGCGCACCTCCAGGGGACCCGCATAGCCCTCGACGTTGGCGCTCATCCAGGCCGCGAGGGCCGCCTCGTCGAAACGATGGCTCACGGCCACGTCCTTGGTGCCGGTGTTGAGCTGCTCGCGTTCCTGCTCGGCGGCGTCCACGGCGGCCATGGCATTCCCTCGTACGTTTGTTTGAAGCACCTTACCGGGGCGTGCGGGGACGGAGCAAGGCGCTGCTATCGCGCATCGGGCCCACCGACGAAGCGTTGGAATGGCTAAGGCTGCGCCGCCTCGACGACCGAATGGGGTCGCGTCTCAGTTTGGAATTTGGCGCCGCCGACAAGCATTCCGCCTCGGCGAGGTCGCGGTTATGATGGCCGCGTGAGAAGAGAGGCGATCCCGTCCCTGGCCGTCTGCATCGTGACCGCCGGGGCTTTGTTGCTGAGCTTGTCGGGTGAACGGTCAGCACTGATCGCGGCGGTCAAGGTCGTCGGGATCCTGGGTCTTCTCGCCCTGGGCCTGTCGCTCGCGTTCAGCCAGAAGGCGCCCGACGCCTAGAGGCCGGCGGCTTGATAGCCAGCCGGAGGTGAGTCCATCACGACTTACCCCACATAGGGTTTCACCGCCCCAGCGCCCGCCAGCCGATGTCCGTGCGGTGGAAGCCCTCCGGCCAGTCGATCAGGGCCACCGCGCCATAGGCCCGCTCTCGCGCCTCGGCTAAGTCCCGGCCCAGGGCGCAGACGTTGAGGGCGCGGCCGGCGCCGGCCAGCACGGTCCCGTCGGGGCCGGCGGAGGTTCCGGCGTGGAAGACCACGACGCCTTCGCCGAAGTCCTGGTCCAGGCCGCCGATGACGCTGCCGGCCTTGGCCGGACCGGGATAGCCCTCGGTGGCCAGGACCACGCAGATCGCCGCCTCGTCGCGCCAGACCGGGTCGGGCAGTTCGTTCAGCCGGCCGGTGGCGCAGGCCATCAGGTAGGGGACGAGGTCGCTCTCCAGGCGCAGCATCAGGACCTGGGTCTCCGGGTCGCCAAAGCGGGCGTTGAACTCGATCAGCTTCGGCCCGTGCCGCGTGGCCATCAGCTCCACGAAGAGCACGCCGCGGTAGGGCGCGCCGTCGGCGGCGATGCCCTTGAAGGCGGGCTCGGCCAGGAGGGTGCGCGTCTGCTCGATCAGGTCGTAGGTGAAGACCGGCGCCGGCGAATAGGTGCCCATGCCGCCGGTGTTGGGGCCCCGGTCGCCGTCGAAGACGCGCTTGTGGTCCTGGGCCCAGCCGAACAGCTTCGAATGCTTGCCGTCGCAGAGCGCGAACAGCGAGCCGATCTCGCCCTCCAGGTATTCCTCGATCACCACCCGCGCCCCGGCCGCGCCGAAGTGGCCGGAGAAGGCGTCGTCGATGGCCGCCTCCGCCGCCGTGCGGTCCGGCGCGATGGCCACGCCCTTGCCGGCGGCCAGGCCGTCGGCCTTGACCACATAGGGCGGCTCGAAATGGCTGAGCGCCGCCTTGGCCTCCTCGGCGGTGTCGCAGATGCGGTACTGCGAGGTCGGCAGGTGGTGGCGGTCGCAGAAGGCCTTGGTGAAGGCCTTGGAGGACTCCAGCATCCCGGCTGCGGCGGTGGGGCCGAAGCAGGGGATGCCCGCCGCCTCCAAGGCGTCGGCGAGGCCGGCCTCGACGGCGACCTCCGGCCCGATCACCACGAGGTCGGCGGCGATCTCCTGGGCCAGCATCACCTGGCGGGCGACCTCGGTCGGCTTGAGATCGCGGATCTCCGCGATCCCAGCCATGCCCGGATTGCCCGGCGCGCAGACCAGGCGCTTCACGAGCGGCGACTGTTTGATCTTCCAGGCCAGCGCGTGCTCGCGCCCGCCGGAGCCCACCAGAAGGATGTTCATGCCCCGCGCTTTCGCCCGCGCGGAAAGCTCGGTCAAGGGCGCGGCTACAGCCCCGGGCGATGACGCGGTAAGGTTCGAATCCCCACGCGTGGAGGCGGCGAACGGATGGGACTGCAAGAACCGGACGCCGCGACGCTGCAGGCGATCTGCGACCAGGGCCTGGCGCACCATCAGGCCGGCCGGCTGGAGGCGGCGCGCCAGCACTACGAGCACGTGCTGGCGGCCGATCCGCGCCACTTCGACGCCCTGCACCTGCTGGGCGTCTACGCCGTGCAGACCCGTCAGCTGGAGGCGGCGGTCGATCTGATCGGCCAGGCGATCGCGGTGAAGGGCGATGTGGCCCGCGCCTACGGCAACCTCGCCAATGCGCTGAACGGCCTGGGCCGCCATGAGGACGCCGTCGCGGCCTCAGACCAGGCTATCGCCCTGGACCCGGATTTCGCCGAGGCCCACGGCAACCGCGGCCAGGCGCTGCGGCGCCTGGGCCGCCCGCTGGAGGCCCTGGCCAGCTACCAGCGGGTGGTGGCGCTGCGGCCCACGGCGCAGGCCGCGTTCAACCAGGCGACCTTGCTGCGCGAGCTTGGCCACCTCGATGAGGCGCTGGCGGGCTACGATCAGGCCATCGCGCTCAAGCCCGACTACGCCGAGGCCCACCGCAGCCGGGGGATCACGCTGGGCGACCTGGGACGCCTGCCGGAGAGCCTGGCGAGCTTCGAGCGGGCCGTCGCCCTCAACCCGGCCTATGCTGAGGCCCACGTCAGCCTGGGCAAGGCGCTGCGCGAGCTGGGCGCCGCCGAGGCGGCCCTTGCCAGCCAGGACCGGGCCATCGCGCTCAGCCCGGACCACGCCGAGGCCCACGGCAACCGCGGCAACGCGCTGGTCGACCTGGGGCGGCCCGCCGAGGCGTTGGCCAGCTACGCGCGGGCCACGGTGCTGAAGCCGGACTACGTCGAGGCGCTCAGCAACCGGGCGCCGGCGCTGCGCGAGCTGGAGCGCGCCGACGAGGCGCTGGACGCCACGGACGCGGCCATTGCGCTGAAGCCGGACTATGCCGAGGCGCACAACAACCGCGGAGGCGCGCTCTACGACCTGCGCCGGCTGGATGAGGCGCTGGCGAGCTATGACCGGGCGATCGCGCTGAAGCCCGACTATGCCGAGGCGCACAGCAACCGCGGCGTCGTGCTCTACGACATGCGGCGGCCGAACGCGGCGCTGGCGAGCTATGACCAGGCGATCGCGCTCAAGCCGGACTTCGCCGAAGCGCACCACCACCGGGCCATGTGCCTGCTGCTGCTGGGCGATTTCGCGCAAGGCTGGGCGCAGTACGAATGGCGCTGGCGGACCAGCCAGTTCGGCTCGCGGCCGCGGCCGTTCGCTGCGCCCCTTTGGCTCGGCGAGGCGAGTCCGGCGGGCAAGATCCTGCTGGTCCATTGCGAGCAGGGGCTGGGCGACAGCCTGCAGTTCTGCCGCTACGTCCCCCGGGCCGCCGCTCTGGGGGCCAAGGTGGTGCTGGAGGTCCAGCCGGGACTGGAGCGGCTGCTGGCGCGGCTGCCCGGCGTGGCGCGGGTCGTCACCCGGGGCGAGCCGCTGCCGCCGCACGACCTGCAGACCCCGCTGATGAGCCTGCCGTTCGCGCTTGGCGCGACGCTCGACGCCTGGGACGGGTCCTATCTGCAGGCCGACCCGGACGAGGCGGTGGCCATGGCGGGCCGGATGCCGGGCTCCGGGCGGCTGCGGGTCGGGCTCTGCTGGGCCGGCGGGCTGAAGCCGGGCCAACTGATCGGCGGGAGCATCGACAAGCGCCGCTCGCTGGCCCTGGAGGCCTTCGCGCCGCTGGCCGCCATCGATGGCATCGAGGTCTACAGCCTGCAGAAGGGACCGCCGGCCGCCGGGCTCGCCGAGGCGCGGGCGCGCGGCTGGGCGGGGCCGGAGATCGTCGACCTGACGGGGGAGCTGAAGGACTTTGCCGACACCGCCGCCCTGGCCGCCAACCTCGACCTGGTGATCGCCTGCGACACGGCGGTGGCGCACCTGGCGGGCGGCATGGGCAAGCCGGTGTGGATTCTCAACCGCTTCGACGCCTGCTGGCGGTGGCTGGACGGCCGCACCGACAGTCCCTGGTATCCCAGCGCGCGCTTGTTCATCCAGCCCGCGCCCGGCGACTGGGCGAGCGTCATGGATCAGGTGCAGGACGAGCTGGCGGCCCTGGCGCGTGAGGCCGCGCCCTAGCCTTCGAGGTCGAGGGAGTAGCCGGCGGAACGGACCGTGCGGATCGGATCGTCGGCGTCGGAGACGCCGAGGGCCTTGCGCAGGCGGCCGATGTGCACGTCGACGGTGCGGGCCTCGACGTAGACGTCGGAGCCCCAGACGGCGTCCAGCAGCTGTTCGCGGGAGAACACCCGACCGGGGTGTTGCATCAGGTAGTCGAGCAGGCGGAACTCGGTAGGGCCGAGATGGATCTCCTGGCCCGCACGCTTCACCCGGTGGGCCACACGGTCGATCAAGAGGTCGCCGCGGCGCACGCGGTCCTCGGCCAGGCCCGGACGAATGCGGCGCAGCACCGCGCGGATGCGGGCGGTGAGCTCGGTCATCGAGAACGGCTTGACCACATAGTCGTCGGCGCCGGTGTCGAGGCCGCGCACCCGGTCGGTCTCCTCGCCGCGGGCGGTCAGCATGATGATCGGCACGTTGCGGGTCTCGTTGCGCTGGCGCAGGCGGCGGCAGACCTCGATCCCCGAGACCTTGGGCAGCATCCAATCCAGCACGATCAGGTCCGGCAGGCGCTCGTCGACCAGCAGGAGGGCCTCCTCGCCGTCGCCGGCCAGGGCCACGTCATAGCCTTCCTTCTGCAGGTTGTACTGCAGCAGGGTCGCGAGCGAATCCTCGTCCTCGACCACCAGGACATGCGGCGTCATCTGCATCGCGGTCAGACCTGCAGGGCGTCGGTCTTGGGCCGGCCGCCCACCATCTCCTGGCCGGTGATCTCGTAGTGGATGATCTCGGCGATGTTGGTGGCGTGGTCGCCGATCCGCTCGAGGTTCTTGGCCACGAACAGCATGTGGGCGCAGGCGGTGATCGTGCGCGGGTCGCCCATCATGTAGGTGAGCAGCTCGCGGAACAGGGCGTTGTAGTGCTCGTCGACCTCGTCGTCCTGGCTCCAGACGGCGAGCGCGCGTTCCAGGTCGGAGCGGGAGTAGGCGTCGATGACGCTGGAGAGCCGTCCCAGCACCAGCTTGCCCATGCGCTCGATGGAGCGGGTGAGCGGCGTCAGCGGATCGCTCTCGATGATCACCAGAGTGCGCTTGGCGATGTTCTTGGCGAGGTCCCCGCAGCGTTCGAGGTTGCTGGCCACCTTCATGGCCGCCACCGCGCGCCGCAGGTCGTCGGCCACCGGCTGGCGCAGGGCGATCAGGCGGATGGTCTTGCGTTCGATGTCGCGCTCGGCCTCGTCCAGCTTGTCGTCGCGCACGACGACGGAGGCTGCGAGCTCCTGGTTGCGCTTGACCACGCCGTTCACGGCGTCAGCCACCTGGGCCTCGGTCAGGCCGCCCATCCGGACGCATTCGGCGGCGAGGCTGTTCAACTCATCCTCGTAGGACTTGACGATGTGCTCGCTCATTCACCTTCGCCTTTCGGGCCCGCCGGGGCCCGGCGCTTGCCCCTATGCTACAGTCTCATGACGCTTTGACGACGCCTTCCGGCGCGTGGGCCATGGGAAAATAGGCCGTGAACGTACTACCCTCGCCCTCGGCGCTGGCCACCACAAGCCCGCCGCGGTGGCGGTTCATGATGTGCTTGACGATGGCGAGGCCGAGGCCCGTGCCGGAGCGCGCGCCGCTCTTCTGGCCATCGACCCGGTAGAAGCGCTCGGAGAGCCGGGGCAGGTTCTGGCGGGCGATGCCGGGCCCGAGGTCGGTGACCCGCAGCGCCGCGTAGGTCTCCTGCGACGGGTCGGGCGCCACCAGCGACAGGCGCGGCACGCCCTCCTGGCTGGCGGCGGCGGCCAGGTCGCTGAGGCCGCTCTGCAGCTCGATGCGCACGCTGGCGTTGTCGGGGGAATATTTGATGGCGTTGTCCAGGAGGTTCTGCACCACCTGCACGATCTGGTCGCGCTCGCCGCGCACGGTCATCGAGGCGCCGGCGCAGGAGCGCCAGTCCAGCTTCACCCGCCGCTGGGCGCCGAGCGGCGAGGCGGCCTCCACCACCTCGCCCACCACCATCACGAGGTCGACGACGCCGCGCGGCGGCACGTGCTCGTCCAGCTCGATGCGGCTGAGCGAGGTCAGGTCGGCGATCAGGCGCGCCATGCGGTCGGCCTGGGCCTGCATGATGCCGAGGAACTTGTCGCGGGCGGCGACGTCGTCGCGGGCGTGGCCGCGCAGGGTCTCGATGAAGCCGGAGAGCGAGGCCAGCGGCGTGCGCAGCTCATGGCTGGCGTTGGCCAGGAAGTCGACCCGAGTGCGTTCCACCCGGCGGACCTCGGTCTCGTCATGGAAGGTCAAGAGCGCCAGCCGCGCCCCATCGTGGCCGAAGCCCAGCCAGCGCGCCCGCACCCGCAGGCTGCGGGTCTGGGCGCCGGTGGTCTCATAGGCGCCCTCGGCGTCGGTCTCGTCGAAGAGGGCCGCGTCCACCGTGGTCAGCACGACGGGGTCGCGCACCGCCGACAGCAGCATGCCCTCCTCGGCGGTGATCCGCAGCATCTCGCGCGCCGCGGCGTTGGCCAGGATGTAGCGCCGCGCGGTCAGGTCCTCGGCCTCGAAGCCCGCGACCACCAGGATCGGGTCCGGCAAGGCGTCGATCAGGGCCGCGTAGAGCTGCGCGGCCGGCATGGTCGACGGACGGGGTTCGGTCAGGGCCAGGGCGATTCTCCGTTGTCAGGACTCTAACATCGCCAGTCCCGTGTCAGATCGGTGACAGTTAAGCCTGGAGTTGGGCCCGGAGCCCGGATCGCGCCCAATGTGGCGGGAACCCGACCTTGGCTGTTGCCGTTGTTTGGCGTCAGCAGGGGTGGCTCCAGTCAAGTCGTGGCGATGAACGATCAACCCGAGGCAGGACTCCCCGGCCCAGAGTCTGGCGCCGGTCCCGACGCCGGCGCGCTCGAAACCGCGCTGGCGCAGAAGAGCGCCCTGCTGCACGAAATCGACCACCGGGTGAAGAACAACCTGCAGCTGATCGCCTCGCTTATCCTGCTGCAGAGCCGCCGCACCGCCGATCCGGCCGCCCGCGCGGCGCTGAAGACCGTTCTGGAGCGGGTGGCCGCGGTGGCCACCGTCCACCGCCGGCTGTTCCAAAACGACCCCTTGAGCTTCGACGTGGCGGACTTCATCCGCGACCTGACCGGCGACCTCGCCGCCTCGGCCGGCCGCGACGACCTGGAGATCGCGCTGGACCTCGATCACATCGCCATCCCCGCCGCCTCCGCCGCGGCCTTCGCCCTGGTGGTCAACGAGCTGCTGGGCAACGCGGTGAAGCACGCCTTCCCGCCCGGACGCCGCGGGCGGGTGAGCGTGCGCCTCAGCAACGGCGACGGCCTCTGCCGGCTGACCATCGCCGACGACGGCGTGGGCCTGGGCGGCCAGCCGCCGGGGTTCGGCCTGACGATCGTCAAACTGCTGGGCCAGCAGCTTCACGCCGACGTGCAGGTCGAGGACGCGCAACCCGGCGTGCGCGCGACAGTTATTGTCCCCATGACCGCCGTTCCGAAACCCGATCGGGCCTCACCGTGACCGCCCCCGATCCCCTCGACGTATTGATCGTCGAAGACGAGGTGCTGCTCGCCGAGGAGCTGGCCTTCCTGGTGCGCGAAGCGGGCTTGCGCGAAGTGGGCCGCGCCATGAGCTCGCGCGAGGCCGTGGCGCTGGCCGCCGAGCTCACCCCCGACCTCGCCCTGGTCGACGTCCACCTGCGTGACGGCCCGACCGGCGTGGAGGCCGCGCGCCTGATCGTGCAGGACGTGGGCGCGGTGGTGCTGTTCATGACCGCCAATGTGGCCCGCCTGCCCAGCGACTACGCCGGCGCCTGCGGGGTGATCGGCAAACCCTACTCCGAGCGCGCGGTGAAGACCGCGCTCGCCTATCTGGAGGTCTGCCTGCGCGACGGCCGTGCGCCCGGGCCGCCGCCGCTCGGCCTGACTCTCTCGCCGCGCTACCGCGAGCTGTGGGACGGCGGCCTCGCCGAGACGGGCTGAGCTTGTCCAGCCTGGTCGCCAACAGCGTCGGCACCCTGGCCGCGCTTTGCTCCATGTCCAGTTTCGCGCCGCAGATCGCCAAGATCTGGCGCGACCGCGACGCCGGCGAGATTTCGCTGGCCATGTACCTGGTGACGGTGACCGGCTTCTGCCTCTGGACGGCTTACGGCCTCTTCACCCGCAGCTGGCCGGTGGTGGTCTCCAACTTCGTCTGCCTGGGCATGTCGGCGACGGTGTTGGCGCTCAAGTGGCGCTTCAGCCGCCACAGCTGACCGAGGGCGTGTCGGCGACAGCCTAGCCATGCCGGGCGGGCGGCCTTAAGGCTGCCGCGGTTGGCCGTCAGAGCGGCGGCGACGAAGATCCTCCGACCAAGACCTTTCGAGCAGACGCATGGACGAACGACTGGCCGCGGCGGATGCGGCGCTGAAAGCGGGCCGCCGCGACGACGGCATCGCGCTGTTGGCCGCCGCCATCGAGGCCGATCCCGGGACCGGCAGTCCCGCCTACCGCGTCCTGGTGACCCAGCTCTACCTGGCCAAGCGATTCGAGGAAGGCGCGACCTGGAGCGAGGCCGGGACGAAGCGCTATCCGCGCGATCTCGACCTGTGGAACCTGCAGGGCGTCTGCCTGCGCAACCTGCGCCGCTATCCCGAGGCCCTGGCGGCCTTCGACCAGGCGGCGCGGCTCGGCCCCGGCAATGTCCACGTCCAGACCAACCGCGGCAATGTGCTGCTCGACATGGACCAGGGCGCGCGCGCCGAGCCGGTGTTCACCACCCTGGTCCGCAAGGATCCCCGCAACGCCGAACATGTCCGCCAGCTCGGCCGTGCGCTGTTCAAGCAGGGCAAGCTGCCCGCCGCCCTCAGCCGCTTCCGCCAGGCCGTCGCCCTGCAGAAGACCCTGGTCGACGCCTGGATGGACCTGATCAGCGCCACCCTCGAGCAGGGGCAGTTGGCCGAAGGCGAGGCGCTGGCGGAGAAGGCCCTGGCCGCCAACCCCGACAATCCCAGGCTGATCGAGTCGCGGGTGGTCGCCATGCGGCGAGCGGGCGAGTATCGGCGGGCCGAGGCCTACCTGCTGGAGCTCCTGCCGCGGCTCGGAACCGCCGCCTGGATCCACTACCAGCTGGGCGCCACCGTCGCCGACTACGACCGCGACCGCTGCAACATCTTCATGCGCAAGGCGGTCGAGCTGGAGCCCAACGCCCTCGACTATGTGCTGGGGCTGGTCGAGAGCCTGGAGCGGACCCGCACCGGCGATGAAGGGGCCAACATCGAGGAGGCCTACCAGCTGGCCCGCCACGCGCTGACCCTGAACCCCACCGGGCCGGGCCAGCTGAAGATCCTCAACGAGGTGCTGATCCGGGTCTGCGCCTACGACGAGCTGCCCGCGCTCGGCGACTTCGCGACGCTGGGCCGCTTCTGGGCCAGCAGCGGCCGCCACACCGCGCTCCTGAAGCAGCTGGCGCGGGTCGAGACGCTGGAGGACCGCTACGAACTCCTCGAACAGCACCGCATCTGGGGCCGGATGATCGAGGAGCGGACCGCGCGCCAGCCGATCCGCAAGCCCGCGCCACGGCCCAAGGACGGGCGCATCCGGCTGGGCTTCCTCTCCTCCGACCTGCGCGCGCATCCGGTGGGCTATTTCGCGCAGCCGCTGTTCGACCACGTCGACCCGCGCTTCGATCTCTATTGCTACTCGTTCTACACGGGCGCCGAAGACGCGATGCAGAAGTACTTCGCGTCCAAGTCGAAGGCCTATCGCTGGTACCCGGAGATCGGCACGCCGGCGGCGGCCCAGACCATCGCCGACGACCAGTTGGACATGCTGATCGAGCTCGGCGGCTCGACGCACATGAACCGGCTGGAGCTGATGACCTACCGGGCGGCGCCCAAGCAGGCGAGCTGGCTGGGCTATCCGCACTCGGCGGGCGTCGCGGCGATCGATTACCTGGTCACCGACCCCTACAACACCCCGCCCCGCCGCGATCTCCTGCTCGAGACGCCGCTGATGATGCCCAAGACCTGGATCGCGCTGGGCCGCACCATCTTCTCCGACGCCCATATGATCGCGCCGGCCACGCCGCAGGACCGGCACGGGGTGATCAGCTTCGGCACCGCCAACAACCCGCACAAATACACCCGCAGCCTCTTCGGCCTCTGGGCGCGGACGATGCACGCGGTTCCGGGCTCGCGCTTCGTCTTTGTCCGGCCGGAGGGCTCATCCCCCACCTTCCGCAAGAACATCCTGTCGGAGTTCGAGCGTGGCGGCATCGCCGCCGAACGGGTGGTCTTCCACACGATCCGCGGCGCGCACATGCCGTTCTACAACGAGATCGACATCAGTCTCGACACCGCCCCGCTCACCGGCGGCACCACCACCACCGAGTCGCTGTGGATGGGCGTGCCGGTGGTGAGCCTGGTCGGCGAAGCCTTCTTCGAGCGGCTGTCGGCCTCGATCCTGGCCAACAGCGGGCTGGCTGACCTGGCGACCCCCGACCCGGACGAGTTCGTCCGCATCGCCGCGGCGCTGGCGGCGGACAAGCCGCGGCGCGAGAGCCTGCGCCGGACCCTGCGCGACCAGATCCGCTCCGGCCCGCTCGGTCAGACCCAGCAGTTCGCCAGCGACTTCTACGATCTGGTCGCCCGCACGGTTGAGGGAGCCTAGAGCCGGAAATATTCCTGCAGCAGGTCGTCGGGGCGCGGGCGGAAGGTGAGCTCGCCGGCGGCGCCTGAGAACACCATCATCCCCTTGGGCGCGCGCTTGCCGATCACGCGAACGCCTTGCGAGAGGACCACGTCGTCCTCGATCACCGCGCCCGCCGCCACCGAGCTTCCCGGATAGAGCACCACGCGTGCGCCGATCACCGGGATCTGGTCCTTATGCCGGCCCACGGTGCAGTTCTGGTAGAGCACCAGGTGCTCGCCATAGGTCGCCTTGGCCAGGACGATGCCCAGGCTGTGGCCGATGTAGAACACCTTCGGCATGGCGATCTCGTAGAACAGGTCGATGCCGTTGAAGGCCTTGTTCATCAGGAACAGCCGGGTCGGCGCCTCGGTGTCGCCGGACCGCGTCCAGATCGTGTTGGCCAAGTAGTAGAGGAAGATGGTGTGCTGCGAGGACTGCAGCACGTTGAACTCATCCGGCCGCCAGGGCGCGCAGCCGTTGATGCAGCCGTGCAGCCGCTCCAGCGCCTCGTCCAGATAGGCGTCGGCCACGGTGCGGAAAGTCGCCTCGCGCCCGTCGGGAACCACGTGGGCGCACTGGGCGACCGTGTAGGCCAGCAGGCTCGCGCGCGTGTGGCCCCGGAGCTTCAAGCCTTCAGCCCTTCCAGATAGCGGCGCACCACATCCTTGACCGGCGCGGGATCGACGCCAAGGGCGCGCAGCCGGCCGACGTCGGCGGTGGGCGGCGAAAGCGGCGAGACGTCGCGGGCGAAGCTCACCTGCCAGCCGGCCTGCAGGAAGAGGTTGGCGATCTCGCCATTGGCCATGGTCTCCCCGCTGGCCACATTGACCACCCCATGCGCCGGCTTCTCGGCCATGGCGACGAGGGCCGCCACCACATCGTCCAGGTGGATGTAGTCGCGGGCGATGTGCGGACTGGAATCGAGGTTGAGCGCCCGCGTGCGCGCCGCCTCGATCAGCCATTCGGAAAGGAAGCCTGGCGCCTCGGCCTCCCAGTCGAAGACGTTGGAGAGCCGGGCGACCGCGCCGCGCCCGTCGGTGCGGGTGAGCGTCAGGTTCTCGCCCAGCGCCTTGGAGAGATCGTAGATGCGGCGCGGATCGGTGGGGTCGAACAGGAGCGGCGCGGCCTCGTCCAACAGGCGCGCGGCCTGGCCGTCGTAGAGCCGGGTCGACGACAGGTAGATCAGCTGCTCGAACCGGCCGGCCTGGATCAGCGCGCTCAGGAGGGTGACGTGGGCCTCGACGGTGTCGAAGGGCCGGCGGTCGTAGTCGGCGGTCAGGCCCGCGCAGTAGAAGACCACCCCCATGTCGCGCCCGAACAGCGAGGTGTCACCCTTGGCCGGGGCGTAGACATCCCAACCTTCGCCGGTCAGCCGCGCCTGGAGCCGGCGGCCGACGAAGCCCGTGGCGCCGATGATGGTGGCCAGGCCCGTCATTCGCCGCGCCGTCCGATGCGCCGCGCCGGCGCCCCGGCGTGGATCTCGTAGGCCGGCACCTCGCCGCGCACCACGGAGCCGGCGGCGATCACCGCGCCCTTGCGGATCACCGCCCCGTCAAGGACCACGACGTTGGCCCCCAGCCAGACGTCCTCCTCGATGACGATGCCGCCCCTGGAGGGCTGGAAGCCCTGCAGCCGGATGTGGCGGGTCACATCGGCCACCGCGTGGTTGGTGGGCGCCAGCGTGCAGTTGGCGGCGATCGCCACCGCATCGCCGATGGTCACGCCGTTGCCGGTGTAGATCACCACGCCGGAGTTGATCGCGCAGTCGGCGCCGATCACCACATCGCCCACGCCGCCGGCCGGCTTGATCTTCACGAAGGCGTCTACGCTGGTGCGCGGGCCGATCTCGATCAGGGTGCCGCGCACCGAATCCTCGATGTCGGCCAGCGGCGAGATCTTCGCGGTGGGATCGATCTTCAGCACCATGGCCGCCCTCACCCCCGCCAGTCAGGGTAGGTTGCGTCGCGCTCGGAGATCAATGCCGGGGCGGCGGGCCAGGCGATGGCGAAGGCCGGGTCGTCCCAGCGTGCGCCGGCTTCGTGGCCGGGCGCGAACTTCGGGCTGATCTGGTAGAGTACGTCGGTGTCCGGCTCGAGCGTCAGGAAGCCGTGGGCGACGCCTTCGGGGATGAAGAGGCCCGCCGCGTTTTCGGCGGAGAGCTCGGTCCCGGCCCACTTCAGATAGGTTGGGCTGCCCGTGCGCAGGTCGACGGCGACATCGAAAATCCGTCCACGGACGGCGCGCACCAACTTGCTCTCACCGTGCGGGTCCGGCTGATAGTGCAGGCCGCGCAGGGTCCCCGGCCCGGGGTTGCGTGACAGGCTGGTCTGGACCGGCGCAAAGAACGCGCCCGCCGCGGCGAATTCGTCCGGGCACTGAAGACGCGCGAAGCTTCCGCGCTCGTCCTCGTGCGGTTCCGGGAGGACCAGCAGGACGCCAGCGATGCCGGTCTCCGCGAACTGCATCAGCCGACGACCTTCGTCTCCGGCGAGGCGGTGACGAAACGGCCGCCCCAGTCGCGGATGAAGCCCATCTGGCCCATGATCTCGTCCTTCAGGTTCCACGGCAGGATGACCAGGTCGTCCGGCTTCAGCTCGCCGATCGCCGTGGGCGGCAGGATCGGCAGGTGGCTGCCGGGCAGGAAGCGGCCCTGCTTGGCGAGGCTGGCGTCATAGACCGCGGCAATGTCGGCCGGCGTGGTCCCGCAGTAGTTCAGGAAGGTATTGCCCTTGGCCGCCGCGCCATAGGCCGCGATCCGCCGGCCCGCCGCCTTCTCCGCCGCCAGGAAGCCGCGGAAGCTGTCGCGCACCGCCGCCACCCTGGGCGCGAAGCCGGCGTAGCTCTCGATGCGGTCGAGGCCCGCAGCGTGCTCCTGCTCGCGCAGGGCCACCAGGGCCTCGGTCTCCTCGTGGCCGGAGCCCATGTGGCAGCAGTAGAGCCGCAGCGAGCCGCCGTGGGTGGAAAGTCGTTCGACATCGAACGGCCTAAGCCCATTGGCCCTCAGCACCTGCTCGACCGCCAGCAGCGACAGGTAGGAGAAGTGCTCGTGATAGATGGTGTCGAACTGCACCTTCTCGATCAGGTTCAAGAGGTGCGGGAATTCGAAGGTCAGCACGCCCTCGTCCTTCAGCACCGCCTGGAAGCCGGCCACGAAGTCGCCAATGTCCGGTACATGGGCCAGGACGTTGTTGGCCGCCATCAGGTCGGCGCGGTCGCCGCGCGCGGCCAGGATCTGCCCCGTCAGGTCGCCGAAGAACATCACCTCGGTGGGCACGCCGCGGGCGACGGCGGCCTGGGCGGTGTTGGCCGTCGGCTCGATCCCCAGCACGGGAATGTCCATTTCGACGAAGTGCTGCAGCAGATAGCCGTCATTGCTCGCCACTTCGACGACCAGCGACTCCGGACCCAGGCTGAACCGCTCAGTCATGGCCTCGGCGTAGCGCTTGGCGTGGTTCACCCAGCTGGTCGAATAGGAGGAGAAGTAGGCGTAGTCGGCGTCGAAGATATGGTCGGCGGGCACGGCGTCGTCGGCCTGCACCAGGAAGCAGGCGTGGCAGACGCGGACGTGCAGCGGATAGGCCCGCTCCG
Organism: Phenylobacterium sp.; assembly: GCF_004799515.1. Lineage (GTDB taxonomy): Bacteria > Pseudomonadota > Alphaproteobacteria > Caulobacterales > Caulobacteraceae > Phenylobacterium. Next base: position 126,177 of record NZ_SSMX01000046.1, read on the forward strand.
TCCCGGCCGCGAGTTGCTTGGCGGTCAGATAGCTGTTGGCCAGGGGCTGCTCGCCCAGGTCCAGGAAGGTGTGGGTGAGCGGCGTCTTGCAGAAGCGGCAAAGGGGCGTGGTCATGCGCCGCCTTCGTAGGCCGCGATCTGGTCCCGGCACAAGTCGAGCGCGGCCTCGCCGTCGGCCTGGCGGCGATACCAGTCCATGGTCAGCGCCACGGCGCGGGGCGCGTCATAGCGGCTCTCGAAGCCCAGGGTCCGGCGGGCGAGGCTGGCGTCGATGGCCAGCGACTGGGCTTCCAGGGAGGCCGGGTCCGGCTCATGGCGCCAGGACTGGGCGCCCAGGGCCTCGACGCCGAGGGTCGCCAGCTCGCCGACGCTCACCGCCCGGCCGCCGGGCCGAGGACCGAAGTTCATGGCGCGCGGCGTCGCAGGCTCGGTCGCCAGGGCCTGCAGGTAGACGAGATAGCCCGCGACGCAGTCCAGGACGTGCTGCCAGGGCCGCGTCGCCTCCGGATGGCGCAGCACCACCGGCTGCTGGGCGCGGGCGGCGCGGACGATGTCGGCGACGATGCGGTCGGCGGAGAAGTCGCCGCCGCCGATGACGTTGCCGCCGCGCGCCGTGGCCAGCGGCACGCCAGCCGGCCCGAAGTAGCTCTTGGCGAAGCTCGCCACGGCGATCTCTGTCGCGGCCTTGGAGGCCGAATAGGGGTCCTTGCCGCCCAGCGCATCGCCCTCGGCGAAGGCGCGGCCGGTCTCCGCGTTGGCGTAGACCTTGTCGGAGGTGACCGCGAGCACCGCCTTCAGCCCCGTCTGCGCGCGCAGGGTCTGCAGCAGGTGGACCGCGCCCATGACGTTGCTGGCGAAGGTGGCCACCGGATCGGCGATGGCCGTGCGCACGATCGGCTGGGCGGCCATGTGCAGGACGAGGTCGAAATCCTGGCCGGCCAGGGTCTGTTCCACCGCCTGGGCGTCGCGCAGGTCGCAGATCGTCGAGCGGACCAGGCCCTCGACACCGGCCAGGTCGAACAGACTTGGCTCCTGGTCAGGCGCCAGCGCCAGGCCGGTGACGTCCGCCCCCATCCGCGCGAGCCAGATCGCCGCCCAGCCGCCCTTGAAGCCGGTATGGCCGGTCAGCAGGACCCGCTTGCCGCGCCAGAAGCCGGGATCTAGCGCCGCCACGGCGCCTCGCCGGACGCCCACAGCGCCTCGAGCACGTTCTTGTCGCGCAGGGTGTCCATGGGCGCCCAGAAGCCGTCGTGGCGGAAGGCCATCAGCTGGTCGTCGTGCGCCAGGCCGGTCAGCGGCTCCTGCTCCCAGATGGTCTCGTCGCCGGCGATGCGGTCGATCACGCTGGGCTGCAGGACGAAGAAGCCGCCGTTGATCAGGCCGTTGTCGCCCGGCGGTTTCTCCACGAAGCGCTGCACGGCGCCCTCGACGATCTCCAGGGCGCCGAAGCGGCCGGGCGGCGAGACGGCGGTCACCGTGGCCTCGCGTCCATGCTGGCGGTGGAAGGCCGCCAACGCGCCCAGATCGAGGTCCGCCACCCCGTCGGAATAGGTCAGGAAGAAGGGCTCGCCGGGATCGAGGTACTTCGCCACCCGCTTCAGCCGCCCGCCGGTCATGGTCTCGGCCCCAGTGTCGACCAGGGTCACCTTCCACGGCTCATGGTTGGTGGCGTGGAATTCGATCGCCCCCTTCGCCAGGTCGACGGTCAGGTCGGCGTTGTGCAGGACGTAGTTGGAGAAGTACTCCTTGATGACGTAGCCCTTGTAGCCCAGGCAGACGATGAAGTCGTTGAAGCCATAGTGCGAATAGAGTTTCATGATGTGCCAGAGGATCGGCCGGCCGCCGATCTCGATCATCGTCTTCGGACGCAGGTGGCTCTCTTCCGAGATGCGCGTGCCAAGCCCGCCCGCCAGGATCACCGTCTTCATTTCTGTCCCTTAAGGCCCTGCCCCGCTCTCGCCGCTCCTCTTATCGCGGACGATCTTGCCGAAGAAGCGGCAATCCCCAGCTAGCCGCCGGCGGCGGCGGGCCGGAAGCCGTGCCGGGCCATGAACGCCGCGCCCGCCGACAGCACGCCCTCGGGATTGTGGTCGAGCAGGGTGTGGCCGCCAGCGATCCGGTGCGCCTCCACCAGCGGATGGCCGGCATAGACCGCGAAGTCCTCGTCGGTGAGCAGACTGGGCTCCGGGAAGACCGGACGCTCCGGCAACAGGGGCTCCAGGCCCGCCAGCACCAGGGCGGGCGAGGAGATCCGCGCCGGCGCCCAGTCGAAGGGCTTGTCGAACAGCGCCTCCAGGGCGGGATCGATCTCGACGCCGCGGGCGCGGGCGTTGCGGATCGTGCGGTGCAGCGGCCAGAGCTGGTGGGTCGAGAGGAGCGGCTCGACCGCGATCAGCGCGCGGCTCGGCAGGGACATGGCGACGATGGCGCCCAGGCTTTCGGCGACGATCAGCGGCGGCTCGGGGAAGGTCGCCAGGAGTTCGCGGAAGCCGCGGATCCAGGCCTCCACCGAGACCTCTGAAAACTCCGGCGCGCCGCTGTGGCCGGGCAGGTGCAGGAAGCCCAGGTCCGCGATCCGCGCGCGCCAGGGCAGGAGCTGCGCGGCCTGGCGCTTGAAGCCGTGGATCATCAGCACGCGCGGGTGGGGACCATCGGCGGAGAGGACGGCGCGGCCTTCGGAGGTGGCGGTGAAGTGGTTCTGCACGTCGAGATCCGAAGCCCCCGAGTCGGCGGCGCCACGGCCGAACCTAGGGGCTGAAAGCCCGCTTGGCGACTTTGCGCTTGCCATGCGCCGGGCCGGGCCCGATCGAGGACGCATGGCTGAGGATCGCGTCGCCTTCATCATCGCCGGCGTCCAGAAGGGCGGCACCACCGCGCTGTTCGACTATCTGGACGAGGAGCCGGGCCTCTCGCTATCGCGCGGGAAGGAGGTCCACTTCTTCGACGATGCGGCGCTTGACTGGGCCCAGCCGGACTACGGCGCCTATCACGCGGCCTTCGCGCCCTTCGATGGCCGGCCGCGCGGCGAGGCGACGCCAGCCTATCTCTACTGGCCAGGCAGTCTGGAACGGATCCGGGCCTACAACCCCGCCATGAAGCTGATCGTCATGCTGCGCGATCCGGTGGAGCGGGCCTGGTCGCATTGGAAGATGGAATACGCCCGCGGCGCCGAGACCGAGCCCTTCGCCTGGTGCGTGCGCCAAGGCCGTCAGCGGCTATTCGACGCCGAACCCTGGGGTTTCCACCGGGAGTTCTCCTATGTGGAGCGCGGCTTCTACGGCGAGCAGGTGGCGGCGCTCCTGGGCCTCTTCCCGCGCGAGCAGCTGCTGTTGCTGCGGGCGTCCGACCTGCGGCGCGATCCGGCGGCTGTGCTGGCTGAGGTCCGGCGGTTCCTGGGCTTGCCGCCCGGCCCCGCGCCCAGCGCCCGCGAGGCGAACGTGGGCCGCGAGATGGACTATGGCTCGGCGCTCACCGCGGCCGACGTGGCCCACCTGCGCGGCGTCTACGCCCGGGACGCCGAGCGGTTGGCGGACCTGACCGGTCTGCGGTTCGCCTGACGCCCGAGCTGGGGCCATAGTTTCGTCGCGGGCGGAGGCGAAGACGGCGCACCCGCCAAGGAGATCCCATGCGCCTGGCGCCCCTCGCGATCCTGGCTCTCGCCGCCGCCCTCTCGGCCCTGGCCGCGCCGCGCGCCGCACAGGCCGCCCCCACCCTCGCCTTCCCGCTCGCCTGCGAGATCGGCCGCACCTGTGAGATCCAGCACTACGTCGACCGCGATCCGGGCCCGGGCCTCCTGGACTACCGCTGCGGCCATCGGGTCGAGGATAAGCATGACGGCGTCGATATCCGCCTGCTCGACATGGTCGCCCAACGCGCCGGGGTCGACGTGCTGGCCGCCGCGCCCGGTCGGGTCATCGCCATCCGGGACGGAGTCCCGGACATCTCGATCCGCGCGCCCGGCGCGCCTTCTACGGAGGGTCACCACTGCGGCAATCGGGTCGCGATCGCGCTCGGTGACGCCTGGATCCTCGACTACTGCCATCTGGCGGAGGGCAGTCTCAAAGTGAGGGTCGGCGACACGGTGGGGGTCGGACAGCCGCTGGCTCACGTGGGCCTGTCCGGCGACACAGAGTTCCCGCACCTGCATTTCAGCGTGCGGCATGCGAACCAGGTGGTCGATCCCTTCGCGCCATCCTCCCTCGAGGGCTGTGAGGCCCAGGCCGGGTCGCTGTGGACCCCGGAGGCGGCGCGGCAGATGACCTATAAGCGCGGGGTCGTGCTGAACACCGGCTTCGCCGCGGCGCTGGTCGGCCAGGGGGCTATCGAGAACCGCACAACGCTGCCCGCCAGCCCTGATGCGCCCGCGCTGGTCGCCTACGCCCGGCTGATCGGCCTGGAACAGGGCGATGTGATCGACATGTCGATATTGGGCCCCGACGGCAAGGTGATCTCCAAGGGCGCGCTGCCCCCGCTCAACCACGACAAGGACGAGTTCCCCGCCCAGCTTGGGCACAAGCGGCCGGCGCAGGGGTGGGCGCGCGGCGTCTACCTCGCCACCTTGCAGGTCCGGCGGGCCGGCCAGGTGGTGATCAGCCAGCGTTGGCAGGCCACGCTCTAGACGCTGGTCTCATCGGCGCCGGCTCTGAGGCGGGTCATAGTCAAGTTAACCCAGACGTGATCGGCGGGCCACTTCCGGACGCCGAAGCTCTGGGTTAGGTTTCAGGGTCAGCCGAGCTCTCCATGGCTGTGTCGCTTTGGCCGGGTGGCGGATCGCGAGGTCCGCCTCCCGGCCTTTGTGTTTTGGCCTCGTGCTCTGGCGTGTTTAGCCGCCCGGCCGCAACTCGATCACCCCGAAGCGGGCGATCCACAGCAGGCCGCGGGCGATGGCCGGGCGGCGGAAGGCGGGGAAGAGCTCGACGATCTCCGACACCTGGGCCCCGGGCCGCTCGGCGAGCCAGGCCAGGATCTTCTCGCACTCGGCGGCGTTCGGCCGGTTGATGTAACCGTAGGCGGCGAGCGGACGGGAGAGCACGGCCTGGGCCGCCGGCCAGTCCATGTCGGGACAGAGGGTGGCGCGCCAGCCGTCGGCGAGGTGACGCGTCGGGTAGCTGGCGTAGAGGGTGAAGGGATCGGGGCGGAACGGGTTGCCCATCGCTCCAGCCACCTGCGGCGCGGCGCGGCGGCGGGCGGCCAACTCACCCCAAAGGGCCTGGTATTGCGGCACGACGGCCGACCAGTCGAACACCTCGCGCGCCCGTTGGGCGGCCTGGGCTCCCAGGGTGCGGCGAAGCTCGGGGCTGGCGGCCAGGGCGCAGATGGCGTCGGTCGCGTGGCGGAAATCGATGGCCGTGTATTGGGCCGCCGCTCCCACATAGGCGGAATAGTCCGACCAGCCGGCGGCGTGCCAGTAGGTCAGGTCGAAACCGCTGCCCGGGCCGGGGGCGGTGGTGTCGACGCGGAAGCCGTCCAGCCCGTGGCGGACCGTGTCGCGGTAGCCGTCCCAGTCGGTGACGACGCAGGGCAGGCCCGCGGCCATGGCCTCGACCGGGGTCAGGCCGAAGCTCTCCTGGATGTTATCGGAAAAGCTGATGAAGAAGTCGGCGGCCGACCAGATGGAAAAGCGGGTGTCCGGCGGGCGGCCGTCGACCACGCGGTAATGCACCGACGGGCAGAGCGCCCGCGTCTGGTCGTGGAAGAGCTCCGCCTCGGCCTCCGTGCCCGCCCAGCCCGAGTTCACCCAGTACAGCGGTTGGTCCAGGCGCTGGGCGGCGCGCTCGAGAGAGAGCGCCATGAGCGCGGGGTTCATCTTCTCCCGCGCATTGAAGCGGCCGACGTAGAGGGCGACGGCGGCGTCGGCCGGGATGTCCAGGCGCTCGCGCCAGACCTGGCGGTGCTCGGCGGAGGCGGCGAAGTCACGGGCGTTGACGCCCAGCGGGATGACGACCCGCTGGAGCTCGGCGCGGCGGCGCGGCCCGCCATACTCCGCCGCCAGATAGTCGCGCACCCCTTCGAGCTGGGTCTCCACGCTGGCCCGCACGGCGGCCGAGGTGCAGATCAGGGCGTCATGCGCCTCCACCGGCGCGATCAGCAGGTTGGAAAGTGTGGTCATCGTCCGCGCAGTCGCGGTGGTGTGGGTAAGGCCGCAGATCGAATAGGACGCCGCCTTGTAGGGCTGCCGCGCCCAGGCCTCGTCGTCGATGCTGGGCCCGGGCAGGTTCAGCGCGCCGACCTCGGCCAGGCGCGCGCGCTCGGTGTTTCGGAGCCAGCGGATCGGCTTGCCGACGGGCTCTATCCGGCCGACGAGGGCCTGCAGCTCTTCCAGCGTCGAGCCGCCGCCGTGCCAGAGGTAGAACGCCTCGACATCAGCGTGCCGCAGGAAGCCACGCAGGAAGCTTTCCCCCGCCGAATGACGCCCCAGCAAGCGCGGACGCGTCGTGTCGAGGGCGTCGGTGTGCAGGAAGATCGCGGCGTTGGTCATCGGAGAATCTTAGGCGGAAATCTCAGGTGGAAATCCCGCACGCCCGCTCGGCGCGTCATGCGGCTCTAGCCAGCCTAGCGCGCAAAAGAAAGGGGCCGCCCCGAAGGGCGGCCCCAAGCCTTGTCACCGAAGCCGAAGCTTAGATGATGTTCGAGAAGTTGATGTCCGCCAGGGTCTTACCGACCAGCGTCACCGCGTCGTCGGCGGCGCTGATGTGGTGGTCCGGCGTCCCGATGATCGCCGGGGTAGAGCCCGCGGCGGAGGTGCTCGTGTCGGCGAACACGATCACGTCCGTGCCGACCTGCACCGCAACGAAGCTGCCCGTGCCAAGGTGAGCGTTGGCCTCGGTGATGGCGTCGTTGAAGTCCGTCGCCGTCGTGGTGCTGAAGTTCGTCCCGGAGGCATGGCCGAGCCCGAAGTCCAGCGAGTCGGCCGACGTCCAATCGCGGATCTGAGTGATACCCGCGTTCGGGGTCGACGCAGCCGTGGCCTGGCTGTCACCGGCGGAGAACGTGAAGTCGTCAGCGCCGCCGCCGCCCGTCAGGACGTCGGTGCCGGCGCCGTGCGCGCCACCATGGATGGTGTCGTCGCCGGCCCCGCCCACGATGGTGTTGGAGCCCAAACCGCCATCGATGTGGTCGCCGCCAGCGCCGACCTGGATCAGGTCGTTACCGGAGCTGCCGATGATGTGGTCGTGACCAGCCCCGGCAGTGATCGTCTGGGGACCGATGGCGCCGCTGACGTTGATCGAGTCGTTGCCATCGCCGACGATGATCACATCCGCGCCGTGACCGGCCGCGGCGGTGATCGTGTCGTTGCCCGCGCCGCCCGTGACGGTGTCGGCCGAGGTGCCGGCCGCGCCGTTGAGCGCGATCGAGTCATCGCCGTTGCCGCCGTCGAGGGTGGCCGAGCCCGAGGTGCCCGAGGTGATGGTGTCGTTGCCATCGTTGCCGGTGATCGAGTCGGCGCCCGAGCCCGTCGTGCCGACGATGACGTCGTTGCCGGCGCCCCCGTCGATATGCACCGCAATGGTGCCCGCGGCGGCGCTGAAGTTGATCGAGTCGTTGCCGGCCTCGCCGAGAACCACGTCGCCGGTCGAGATACCCGCGCCGCCGACGATGGTGTCGTTGCCCAGGTTGCCGTCGATGAACTTCAAGCCGCTGCCGGTGACGTCGATCGAGTCGTCGCCCTGACCGCCCAGGATGGTGTCGGTCCCGAGCCCGCCGTCGGTGATCGTGTCGTCGCCCGAGCCGCCCTGGATTTGGACGGTCGTGGTGGCGCCCGCGCCGCTCACGGTGATCGAGTCGTCACCCGCGTCGCCGGTGATGACGGAGCTGCCGCTAGCGCCGGCGGTGATCGTGTCGTCGCCGTTGCCGCCGTCCAGGGTGTCGCTGCCGGCGCCGCTGGTGGTGATCGAGTCGTCGCCGTCGACGCCAGCGATGCTGTCGCTGCCGCCGCCGCCGGCGATGGTGTCATCACCCTTGTCGCCGGACAGGATGTCGTCGCCCGAACCGCCGTGGATGCTGTCGTCGCCTTGGCCGCCCAGCAGGGTCAGGTGACCGGTGACGGTCGTGCCGTCGATGTTGTCGTTGCCGAGGTTGCCTTGGACGAAGCTGCCCGAGGATTGGACCTCGATGTTGTCGTTGCCTTGGCCACCGAAGATGGTGTCGATGCCCTTCGTGCCGCCAACGATGCTGTCGTTGCCGCCATTGCCTTGCATCAGGTCGGCGCCGTTGCCGCCCGTCAGGGTGTCGTCCCCGCCACCGCCAAACAGGCCATCGCCCTGGGCGGTGCCCGTGGCGTTGTCGCCGGCGACGTTGTCGCCAACCACCAGGGTCGAGCCGTCCGAGAAGACCGCGGCGTGGCCGCCGGTTTCGCCGAGCCCGTAGACGCCCGTGCCGAAGACGACCGAATGGCCATCGGCGTTGTCGGTGACGATCACCTCAGCGGAGGTCAGCGCGGTCGGCGCCACATAGGTCACGGTCATCGCTGAACCGTGCGAAGTCGAATTCGAGAAAACCAGACTGTCACTCGCGCCGAAGGCGAGCGCCTGGGCCGCGGTGATGGTCTCAAAGATATAAGTCGCCATAGATCTCTCCAGTCTGTGTCACACGGACCCTCGGCACGCCTGACCCCCATCCCCGATGGGGCTGTCCCGACGGTCCCTTTGTCCCAAGCGCCATAGCATGGCTGCGGCGAAGGTTAAACGAGCCCGAGGGAAGAGGTATCGGAAGCCCGCAATTTACGCAACAGCTAAAAGGCCGCGGATTCCTTCCACTTAACCCCTGTCACCGAGACGCATCTATTGGTCGGACAGCGCCCCGCGCATGGTGTCTGTGATCGGCGAAAGCAGCGAGCCCATGACCGTCCGCTTGCCCGCCACCAGCATCACGCTCGCCGGCATGCCGGGGGTAATCTGGGTGGTCTTGGCGAGCTTGGTCAGCTCCTGCGGATCGATCCTCACGTCGGCGCGATAGAAGGAATCCGGGCCCGCCCCCGACGCGCTAGGTCCTGCAGGTTGCAGTCCCGACGCCCGGGCGGAGATCTTGTCCGCCGAGATCATGATCACCTTGCCGTCGAGCGGGCCGTGCCACCGCGAATTCAGGCCGGTGAACCGCACCTTTGCGGGCATGCCCTCGTGGATCTTGTTGATATCCTGCGGCTTAATCGTCGCCTCGACGATGATCGGCGCGTTGGAGGGCACCAGGTTCATCAGCTCCTCGCCGGGGGCCGTGACGCCGCCCACCGTGAACTGGGTCAGGTTGAAGACATAGCCATCGACCGGCGCCCGCACCACGGTCTGGTCGAGGGCCTGGTCGGCCGCGGTGAGGCGCGGCGCGGTGTCGGCGATGTGGGCCTGCGAATCGCGGAGGCCTTCGGCGGCCTGGCTCGTGCGGGTGTCGCGGTTGGCGGCCATCTGCATGCGGGTCTCGCCCTGCTGCTGCTTCAGGCGCGCGATGTCGGAGAGCAGCTGGCCCTTGTGGCCGCTGAGGTCGGCGATGGAGCGCTGATAGCGCAGGATCAGCGGCTTGGGCGCGAAACCCTTGTCGTAGAGGATCTGGTAGCCATCCATCTCGTCCTTGGTGAGCTTGATCTGCTCATCGGCCGAATCGACCTGGGTCTGGTCGCCCTCGATCTGGCTCTGCAGCTGATCGATGCGCTGGCTGAGCACGGAGTTCTGGCTCTGGAACAGCTGCTCGCGGGTGGTGAACAGCACCTGCTGGTCGCGAATCAGGCCGGAGACCCGCGGATCGGCCATGCGGGACATGAGCTCGGGCGGGAAGTCGACGCTGGTCTTGCCCTGGGCCTCGGCGCTGAAGCGGGCGACCTGGGCCTGCAGGCTGTCGTACTCATGCTGCAGCACGTCGTGGGCGGCGCGCGCCTCGACGTCGTTGTAGATGATCAGCGGCTGGCCGGCGCGGACGTGCTGGCCTTCCTGCACCAGAACCTGGCGAACCACGCCGCCTTCCTTGTGGCGCACGCTCTTACGGTTCATCTCGACCCGCACCTCGCCCTGGGCGCTGACGCCGGTGCTCAAGGGGCTGACCGAGGCCCAGACGCTCAGGCCCACCACCAGGACGAGGATCACTGCCCCGCCGATGAGCATCGGCCGGCGCATGCGCTGGTGCAGCGCGGGATCCACCGGCAGGTGCTGGTCGTCGCCGAAGGTCGGGGCGACGTAGGACGAACGGATGGGGGTAAGGTCGAGCTTCATCGTCCAGCCTCAACGGCGCGTACTTCGGTCGGTTTCATCAGCCGGCTCATCACCTGGTCGCGTGGGCCGAACAGGTCGATCCGACCGTCGCGCAGCACCAGCATCTTGTCGGCGGCGCGGAACACGGACGGCTTGTGCGAGATGATCACCACGGTCGAGCCGTTGGCCTTCAGGGCGTCGATCGCCCGCATCAGGGCTTCCTCGCCCTCGGCGTCGAGGCTGGCGTTGGGCTCGTCCAGCACCACGAAGGCGGGATTGGCCAGCATGGCGCGCGCCAGGCCGACCCGTTGGCGCTGCCCGGCCGACAGCGTGTGGCCGTCGGCGCCGACCTCGGTCTCATAGCCCTTCGGCAGCCGCAGGATGAGCTCGTGCACGCCCGCCAGTTGTGCAGCGGCGATCACGTCAGCGTCGGTGATGTCGGTGCGGAAGCGGGCGATGTTGTCGCGGATGGTCCCGGAGAACAGCTCGGTGTCCTGCGGCAGGTAGCCCACGTGGCGGCCGAAGTCGGGGCGGTTCCAGGTGAACACGTCCGCGCCGTCCAGGCGAATCACACCGTTCAGCGGCCGCCAGATGCCGACCAGCAGGCGCGCCAGCGTCGACTTGCCGGCGCCCGACGGGCCGATCACGCCCAGGGTCTCGCCCGGCTCTATGGCGAAGTTGATGTTGCCCAGCAGGAGCTTGGTCGCCCCGGGGGGCGCGAAGTTGACCGCTTCGGCGCTCAGCCGGCCCTTGGGGCGCGGCAGAGAGGTCGCCGAGGTCTGCGGTTCGGCCTTGGACAGCAGGGTCATCAGCCGCCCGTGCGCGCGGACCATGTTGTTGAGCGGCTCCCACGACGCCACGATCTTCTCGATCGGAGCCAGGGCGCGGCTGGCCAGGATCATGTTGGCGAACAGCAAACCTTGGGGAATTTTGCCCTTGATGATGAGGAAGGCGCCGATCGCGATAATCAGCACCTGGATGCCCATGCGCACCGCCTTGATGATGTCGGTGTACATGTTGGAGATCTCGGCCGCGGCGGCGCCGCGCTCGATCGCCACTTTCCGGTGGCCGGCCCAGGAGCCGCCCAGGGTGGGCAGCATGCCCATGGCGCGCACCACCTCGCCGTTGCGCAGCGCGGCCTCCGTGAACGCATAGCTGCGCAGCTGGCCATCGCTGGCGTCCTTGGCCACGGTGCGGACCGCATTGCTCTGCGCCAGCGCCAGGAGGAACAGGATCACCGCGCCCACCGTCGCCAGCACGCCCACCGCCGGGTCGATGAGATAGAGGGCGATGAGGAAGACCGGCATCCACGGCACGTCGAAGAACACCGCCGCCGCCGCGCCGGTCAGGGTCTGGCGGAACTGGTCGAGGTCGCGCAGCGCCTGGGAGCGCGCGCCTTCGTCGCCGCGCACGGCGGCGTCGAACAGGGCGGAGAACACCTTGCCGGACACCCGCTGGTCGAGCATCACCCCATAGTTGATCAGGATGCGCGCCCTGAAGTCGTCGATGGCGCTGGACACGGCGAAGACGAACAGGGTGATCGCGCTCAGCACCACCAGGCTGGGGATGTTCTGGCTCACCATCACCCGGCCGTAGACCTGGTAGGTGTAGAGCGGCAGCGCCAGGTAGAGCAGGTTCGAGAAGAAGCTGAACGAGGCGGCGACCGCGAAGGGATGCTTGGCTTCGCCCAAGGCGCGGGTCAGCACGTTGTCGGGCTGATTCGTAAGGAAGGTGAATATCTTCATGCGCGCCGAGCCGTGGTGTCCGTTCGTTCCGCCGTTAATAATAAGCAGGATGACCTAAAAGGATGAACGCGAGTCGAAATTCATCGACCGCCACGCACCGAATCCTGAACGCCCAAAGCCGGCGGACAGATGCTTGGCGCCCCTCTCGATGTCAATCTGGCGCGAAGGGGCCGTGCTACAAGCATAGCGGCCGCCCACGGAAACGGCGCCGCCGAGAGGTCTGATGTCCAGGGTCGCCATTGTCGGCAGCTGCATAAGCCGCGATCTGTGGCGGTTCCGTGGCGAGACGCAGGGCGCCGCGCCGGCGGAACTGCTCTATGTCTCGCGCACCAGCCTGCCGAGCCTTTTTGCCACACCCGTGGCGGGCTTCCGCCCCGCGGCCAGGCCGCCGGAGGGCCTGCGGCCGCAGCCGCACCGGGCGCTGGTCGCCGATCTGCGCAAGACCGCGCTCGCCGAGCTGGTGGCCTTTCGCCCGACCCATCTGATCTTCGACTTCATCGATGAGCGGTTCGACCTGCTCTCGGTCGCAGGCAGCCTGGTCACCGACAGCTGGGAGCTGGAGGCCAGCGGCTATCTGGAGCGTCCGGCGCTCCGCGGCGCGCGGCGGATCGCGCGGTTGTCCGCCGCCTGCGACCGGCTCTGGTTGGAGGCCTGTAGCGAGCTGGCGGCCTTGGTCCGCGCCACGCCGCTCGCCGAGGCCCGGCTGATCCTGCACTCCGCCCGCTGGGCGCAGCAGCAGCGCACGGCGAACGGCCGCCCGGCGCCGATCGCCGGCGTCGAGATCCTGCCTGGCCGCCCGGCGGATATTGAGGGGCACAACGCGCTCCTGGCTCGTTACGAGGAGGCCTTCGAAGCGCTGATGCCGCCGCTGGCCCGCGTGGCGGCGCCCGCCGAACGGCTGGCGGACGAGGCGCACCTCTGGGGGCTCAGCCCCTTCCACTATGTGCCGGCCTACTACGCCGAGGTCTGGCGCCAGCTCGAGGCCCTGGGCCTGCGCCCGGCGCTCGCCGCCTAGGCGGCCGCCGCCTTGCGGGCCCAGTGCTCCAAGGGCGTCATGCCCATAGCCACCAGCTCGGGGCTCTGCGCCAGATAGGCCGCGGTGGGGAAACCCGGGCGCGCCTCGGCCACCGCCCAAGCGCCGCCGCGCAGATAGTCGATCAGCGGATTGGCCCCGGGACGGAGACCCTCGCCGCGCGCCGCGACATAGTGCGGGACGTCGAACCACGGCCCCGGGCTCCGTCCCTCCGCCGCCCCGCCGCCCAGGAAGTGCGCCAAGGGCTCGAAACCTGCCGCCGCGACGTCCTCGTACTGCGCCAGGTACCAACGGGGGTCGAACAGCGGATGCGGCGAGAGGCCCTCGCGCCAGCCGACGCTCGCATAGTGCGGAAGCGGCGCGGTCTCGGCCGCCTGCGGGGCCTGGGCGAGGTACCAGGCCGGGTCGAACAGCGGATGCGGCGTAAGGCCGTCGCGCCAGCCCTGGCGCAGGTAGTGCGAGACGGGGTCCTCGCCGGCCGCCAGCCCGGGCCGCTGGCCGGCGTAATGGGCGAGGTCGAACAGCGGGTGCGGATCGCGGCCCAGCCAGGCGCCGCGATGCAGGAAGTGGCCGAGCGGCGTGGCCCCGCCCAGGTCCGCCTCGCCGCCGGCCCGGTAGTGGGCGGGATCGAACAGCGGATGCGGCTGGGCGTCGGCGGCCGCGCCGCGCACCAGATAATGCAGCAGGGGCGAGTGGCCGAAGCCGGCGGCCTCGGGGTATGCGGCCAGGTAGAAGGCCTGGTCGAACAGGCTGGCGGGCGTCGCGGCGGGATCGGCCTTGCGCCGGGCGTAGGCGGCGATCTCCGCGAGGCCGCCGTCGCGCCAGACCCCGCTGGCCGCGATCAGCCGGGCCTCGCCGGCCGTACCGGCCCGCAGCAGCAGCCTTTGCCAGTTTCGGCCCAAGGGCGCGGGCAGCGGACGGGCCCGCGGCGCCAACCGCGCCAGGCCATCGGTCCGCGCAGCGCCCAGGGCCTCGGCGCGGCCCTGCAGCGCCGCGGTCAGCGCCAGGGTGAGCTCCGTGCGGGTCAGGGCCTCGCGCACCTGCGCCTGGTGCACGAGGCCGTGGGCGGCGGCGAGCTCGCCGCGCAGGCGCTCGACCAGCTTGGCTACCGCGGCGGCCTTCTGCGCGAGGCCGACGGGCTTGGGCGCGGTCCGGGCCATGGTCAGAGCAGTCCCTCGTGCGCCAGCCACCCGAGGTAGCCGCCCTCAACCGCGTCGAAGGGATCGGGGAAGGCCGCCTGCAGGTCGGGGCGCTGGCGGTAGATCACCCGGTGCGGCTTGGCGATCGGCGTCCCGTCGGAATAGGCGCCGTAGGCCCACCAGCCGTCTGGGATCACCGGATCGGTCGCCGCGGCCACCTGGTCCTTGTACCAGTTCCAGATCTCATAGACCGGATAGTTGTCGCCCCCATACTTGCGGGTCATGGCGTCGCCCAGCGGCCCCAGCTTGGTGAAGTGCCAGAAGCGCAGGGGAACCCCGTTGACGGTGATGTCGCCGCCCTTGGGCATCTCGACCGTCCGTGTGCTGAGATTCCAGCTCGCGACGTTGTAGCCCGGGTCGCGGATCACCTTGACCTTGTCGAACAGGGCCGGGACGTGGTCACACCAGCGCTGATCGACGAAGAGGCCCAGCGGCATGTCGTCGTAGCACCAATCCAGCAGGCGCTCGTTCCACCATTCGGCGAAGCGCGCGCCCTCGCCGCCCGCGCGCACGGCCACGAAGCCCAGGTTGAAGATGCCGGTGCGCGAGGCCGACAGGTCGTTGTCGGCGATGGCTTCCGGCGTGTGGTTGGGCTCGATCAGGTGCGGGGTGAGCAGGATGTCGCTGTCCTCCAGCCAGGCCTCCAGCGGGCTCAGGCTGGCGAAGAGGGCGGTGTCCGGATCGAGGTAGATCACCGCGTCCGCGCCGGAGCCGGCGCAGGCCTGCCGCAGGAACGGGCCCTTCACCGCCGTGCAGGCTTCCACCACGTCGTGCTTGAAGAGCCACGCCGCGAAGTCGGCGACGCCAAGGTCCTTGGCCCAGACCACCCGGTCGAAGGGCTCGGCCGCCAGGTAGAGCCGCAGGCCCGGCGGCGGCTCGTCGGTGATCAGCGCCACCAGCTCCCAGTCCGGATGGAAGCGCCGCAGGCTCTGGAACAGCACGCGCGCGCGGTTCAGGTAGGAGAAGGTGAAGCTGGAATAGCAAAGGACCTTCATCCCGCGGCCTCCAGGAGCTCGGCCGTCAGCCCGCTGAACGCCAGGTCGTAGAGCTGCGGCCGCCGGGCGGCGCGCGACAGCGCCGCGATCCCGCCGCCGTCGAAGGCCTGCGCCAGCGCCGCCTCGTCCGCCAGCACCTGGCCGTGCCCGGTCCCGGCCACGAAGGCCGCGACGTTGCCGCTGTCCGGCCCGGTGATCACCGCCGCCCCGCCGGCCACGGCCTCGTAGGCGGTGAAGGAGAAGGTCTCGCGGCAGAGCGGCCAGATCAGCACGGCGTCCACCTCGTGGCGGGCGATGGCGTCACGCATGGCGTTGGGCGCGGCCTCGCTCACGCTCACCTTGTGGAACTCCAGCGGCAGGCGGGGCTGCGTGCGCCCGCCCAGGTGCAGGAAGCGGTAGCGCGGGTCGGCGGCGTGGCGGACGATAAGGTCGCGGAACACCTCCCAGCCCTTGTGGGCCGAGGGCATGCCCACATAGGCGATCCTCAACGGCCGGTTGGCCGGGGTCGGCGGCGCGGGCCCGCGGTCGACCAGGCGGGCGTGGGGCAGGACGACCTCGCCGGCGACCGGGACCGCCGCGCGCGCCTTCCAGAGGCCGAGGGT
Organism: Phenylobacterium sp.; assembly: GCF_004799515.1. Taxonomy (GTDB): domain Bacteria; phylum Pseudomonadota; class Alphaproteobacteria; order Caulobacterales; family Caulobacteraceae; genus Phenylobacterium. The sequence continues at coordinate 141,923 of NZ_SSMX01000046.1, forward strand.
GGTCGCAGCCGGGCTCACCACCGTCAGCGACAGGCGGCCGAACAGCCGCTCGTGCTCGGCGATGTGGCGCGCCCGCCAGGGGCCGTAGACGCAGATGCCGCAGGCCGCGCTGCCCGGCGGCGGGGCGGCGCAGTCGGCCACGTCGTCGCGCAGCAGGTGGTAGCCGGCGCAGAGGCTCGCGAAATCATGCAGCCAGAAGAAGCCGGCGCTCAGGCCCAGCGCCTCGACAATCTCCGCCGTTTCGCCGGCGTTGTGGCCCAAGAGGCTGTGGATCGCGAAGCTGCGCTGCGCGCTGTCGCGCCCGGCCGCCCTGGACAGAGCCGCCGCGACCGTCGCCGCCGCGAAGAACCCGACCGCCTGGCCGTTCAGCAGCACGCCCAGCGGCCCGGCTTCGCTGCGCTGGCGCACCACCGGCCAGGGCTTGGCGGGATAGAGGTGCAGGTGGTCGCGGCCGAGCTGGGCCATCCGCGCGCCCTCCCGCTGCAGGCAGAGCTGCACGCCGCCGGTGTTGGCCGTGTAGTCGTCGTGGCTGAAGGTGACGTGCAGGGCCGCGAGCCCGGCCCGCGCCCTGGCGGCCAGGGCGGCGGCCAGCTGCGCCTCGTCCCCCTGGGCCAGCCGCGCCGCGGCCCGCTCCACGAGGGCCACGTGCTCGGCCAGGGGCGCCAGGCGCTTGATGATCTCATACCGGAAGCCAAGCTCCAGGCGCGGCGTCCGGCCCTCGGCGCGGCCCGCGGCCAGGTAGTGGACGAAGGGGTTGATCCCCGCGGCGGCGACGTCCGGATTGGTTTCCACATAGTGCGCCAGCGAGAACCCTTCGTTGGGATCGCGCCCCTCGCGCCAGCCCCAGGTCAGGAAGTGGTCGAGCGGGTCGTAGCCGGTCTTCGCCACGTCCGGATTGACCGCCAGATAGAAGTCCGCGTCGAATTCCTGGCCGGCGACCGCGCGGTCGGCGTCGCGCGCCCGGGCGATCGGCCCGTCGGCGCCCAGGCCCTGGAAGCTCCAGGCCGGGGCCGCGCCGCGCCGCGCCGCCTCCAGCAGATAGGCCTCGGCGAAGGCGGAGCGGACCACCTCGCGTCCCTCGCCCCGGCCGCGGACCAGGTAGTGATGGAACGGGTTCCAGCCGGCCTCGGCGACCTCCGGATAGGCTTCCATGTAGGCTCGCGTCGAGAACCACGGCGCCGGGTCGCGCCCCTCGCGCCATCCGGCGGTGAGGTAGTGGCGAACCACGTCCAGCTCGGCGCCGCGCAGGTCCGGATTGACCGTCCAGTAGAAGGCGCCGTCGAAGGCGGTGGCGACGGCTTGATAGGCCCCGTCGCCCTCAGCCTTCAGTCGGGCCTTGACGGCCATGCGGCGCAAATTCCTCTCAGCGGTCAGCGCTCCTGTGCAACAGAAGGCCTGGGGGATCAATCGGGGGAGATCAACCGGGCGGGGCTTGCCGCGCCCGCCGCCCGACCCTAGACCCGATCTCCATGACCACCGGCAATGCTTCCAAGACCGCCGGCCCGGGTGCGCCAGGCGCGGGGCGCAGCGCCTATCTGGTGCTGGGCATGCACCGTTCGGGCACCTCGGCGGTGACCCAGGTGCTGGCGCTCGCCGGCGCGACCCTGCCGCAGAACGTGATGCCGGGCGATACGCACAACGCCAAGGGCTACTTCGAGCCCTGGAAGATCGCGATGTTCAACAACCAGCGCCTGAGGGCCGGCGGCTCGGCCTGGGACGACGTCTTCGCCTTTCCCCACCGGCCGCTGGACGCCCCGGCGGAGCGCGGCTGGCTGGACCGCGCCCTGGCCCTGTTCGAGGACGAGTACGGCGGGGTGCGCCATCCCCTGCTGAAGGACCCGCGGGTGACCGTCCTGCTGCCCTTCTGGCGCGCGGTGCTGGACGGGGTCGGCGTCGGCGCGCGTTGCGTGATCCCGGTGCGCCATCCCCTGGCGGTGGCCGGCTCGCTGGGCCGGCGCGACGGCTTCGCGCCGGAGAAGTCGGTGCTGGTCTGGTCCGCCTACATGCTGGCCGCCGAGGCCTATACCCGCGACCTGCCCCGCGCCTTCGTGGGCTACGACGGCCTCCTGGGCGACTGGCGCGCTGAGGTGAGTCGGATCGAGGCGGCCCACGGCGCGCCCCTGCCCCGGATGACCGAGGCCGCCGCCGAAGCCATCGACGGCTTCCTGACCCCCGACCTTCGCCACAACGACGCGGGCCGGGGCCTGAAGGCCCTGGGCTGGGCGGGCGAGATCGCCGGCCAGGTGCTGGCCTGGTTCGAGGCCGCCGCCGCGGACCAGGCGCCCGATCCTGACGGCCTCGCCGCGCCGGCCCGGGCGCTGGCGGAACGGCAGCGGGAGGTCGGCGTCCTGGTCTCGCCCACCACACGCGACCTGGACGCGGCGCGCACCGAACTGCTCGAGGCCCGCCAGCGGCTGGAGTTCCTCGAGGCCGACGTCGACGCCCTGCGCCGCGACGCCGCGGCGGCCGGCGCGCGGCTCGACGCCCTCCTGGCGCAGGACTAGGCCGCGCGCGTGACGGCGTCTCCCTCCGATCCAGGCGCCCTGATGGCGCGCCGCCGCGCGGCCCGCGAGGCGCGTGAGCGGCTGGGCGAGGCGCGCTGGGAGGCCTTCCAGGCCGCCAGCCGCAAGCGCTACGCCGGGTCCGCCGCCCGCCGCGTCCCGCCGCCGCTCGCCCGCCTGCTGGCCCGCGGCAAGACGCCGGGCCGCGTGCTGCTGCTGCGGCTCTCCGGCCTGTGGGCGCCGGAGCTGGAAATGAGCCTTGGCTCCGCGCCGGGACCGGCCCTGCCGCTCTCGGCCTATGTCCGCGCCGGGCCGGACCCGGCCGCCCAACCCCGCGCCCTGTTCGACCAGGCCTGCTACCTGAAGTCCGCCCCGGCCCTGGCCGGCAGCCGCTGGCCGCCGCTGGCCCACTACCTGGTGGTGGGCGACAGCCATGGCCTCAGCCCGCATCCGCTGTTCGACCTTTCCGCCTACCGCGCCCGTCACGGGGCGGAGATGAGCGCGGGCCGGCTCACCGCCCTCGAGCACTTCATCTTCCAGGGCGCGGCGGCCGGCACCGATCCGCATCCGCTGTTTCGGGTGCGCGACTACGTGGCCCAGTCCGACGAACTGGCCGAGACCGGCGAGAACCCGCTGCTCCACTACCTGCGCCGGGGCTGGCGCGAGGGGCTGGAGCCGCATCCGCTGTTCGCCGGCGCCTGGTACCTGGAGCGCTATCCGCACGCCCAGGCGGCGGGGATAGCACCCCTGCTGCACTATCTGACGGAGGGCGCGGCGGATGGCCTGGACCCGCATCCGCTGTTCGACGTGGCCGCCTATCGCCGCCAGCGCCACAGCGGCGCGGGCGACGCGCTTCTCGACTACCTGGCCGGCGGCGCGCGGGCCAAGGTGAGCCCGAACCCACACTTCAGTCCCGCCTACTACCTGGAGGAGGCCGTCGACCGGCCGCAGGCCGCCGCCAATCCGTTGCAGCACTACCTGACGCTCGGCAGCTTCGAAGGCCTGTGGCCGTCGCCGGACTTCGACGAGGCCGCATACTTCGCCGCCTATCCAGACGCCGCCGAAAGCGGGCTGAGCGCCTTGGAGCACTGGGTGCGCAGCCGCGCCGCGCGGCCGGCCAGAGGCGCCTCGGTAGGCCGCGAGGTCTCGGCCGAGGCCCTGTTCGCCGACCTGCGGCGCGCCGCCGATCCCGATCCGGCGGCTTACGACACGGCCGCTTATGAGGCCTTGCGCCAGCCGCGCGCCGGCGGGACGCCGCGGCCGCCGGTCAAGGTCGTGGCCTTCCGCCACAGCCGCTCGCCGGACTGGTCGGCGGTAGTGCGCGCCCTGCCCAACTTCCGCGGCCACCTGCAGCCGCGCCTGCCGGCGGACGGCTCGGTCGATCCGGCCGACCCCAAGGTGCTGCGCCGCGACACCGAACTGGCGGCGCGCTACGGCTTGGCCGGCTTCTGCCACGAGGTCGCCAGCGCCGCAGCGGTGACGGCGGTGACGGCGACCGATTTCCCCTTCTGCCTGGCCTGGAGCGGCCCCGTTGCAGCCCCGGCGGTGCTGGCGGCCCTGGCTTCGGACCCGGCGCTGAAGCTCGACGGCCGGCCGATCCTGGTGCTGCCGCCTCGCGCGGACGTCGCGGCCTGGCGCGCGGCGGGCGACCTATTCCTGGTCCAGCGCGGCGGCGCGGCCGCAGCCGGCTTCGACGCCCGCCTGCCCGACCTCGCCCCGCCGCGCGCGCCGGAGGGCCCGCCTGGGCCGGTGATCAACCCCGACTTCCGCGGCTTGGTCCACGACCACCGCGCCCTGATGGCCGAGCGGATGGCCGCGGCGCTGGCGCAGGACGAGCTCCCGCTCGTGGCAGCCGCCCACGACACCACGCCGCGCGCCCAGGACACCCCGGTGGTCTGGCATGGCGCGAGCCCCGGCGCCCTGCAGGCCTGGCTCGAACACGCCCTCGACCTGGCCGCCGCCCGCGCGCCCGACCGCCGGCTGGTGTTCCTGCATGCCTGGAACGACTGGGAGAGCGGGGCTGCGCTCAGCCCCGACCGCCGCTTCGGCCACGGCTGGCTGGAGGCCGTCGCCAACGCCGCCGACGCCGACCTGCTGACGCCCGCCGCGGAGGCCACCCGGTGACCGCCCGCGTCACCGTCGTGGGCTACCCCTTCCAGCCGACCGGCATGGCCGAACATGCGCGCTCCACCCTGCGCGCCTTGCAGGCGGTGGGCCTCAAGCCCCGGCTGCTGGACGTCGCCGACGCCAACCGCGCCTTCGATCCGGACCTGGAACGCGACTTCGCTCCGCATCTGACACCGACGCTGGGCGAGGGCGTGAACATCTTCGGGGTCAACGGCGACGAGGCGGCGCGCGTGATCGGCAAGGTCGGCGAGGCCGCCTTCGCCCGCGGCTACAACATCGCCTATCCGGCCTGGGAGCTGGCCCGCTATCCCAAGGCGTGGGCTGAGGTGCTGGACCGTTTCGACGAGATCTGGGCCCCTTCGGCCTTCGTGCAGGCGGCGCTGGAGGACGCGGTCTCGCGGCCCGTGCACCGCATGCCCCTGCCGGTGGACCTGAAGCTCTCATCGTTCCTGGGCCGGCGCTATTTCGCGATCCCGGAAGAGGCCTTCGTGGTGGTGTTCTTCTTCGACTTCGCCTCCTTCGCCGACCGCAAGAACCCCGGCGCGGTGCTGGAGGCCTTCGAGCGGCTGGCGGCGCGCCGGCCCGACGCCGACATCCACTGCGTGATCAAATCGCGCGGCGGCGGCGGCATCGACGCGGCCCAGGCGGCGCTGGAGGCAAGGCTCGCGGCCCTCGGCCCGCGCGCCCAGGCGATCTACGGCGACCTCTCCGACAACGAGATCAAGAACCTGGTGCGGGCGTCGGACGTCTTCGTCTCCCTGCACCGCTCGGAGGGCTTCGGGCGCGGCATGGCCGAGGCCATGGCGCTGGGCAAGCCGGCCATCGCCACCGGCTATTCCGGCAACCTCGACTTCATGGTCCGGGGAACCGGCCTCCTGGTGGACTACGATCTGGTCCCGGTCGCCCCGGGCGCCTATCCGCATGGCGAGGGCCAGGTCTGGGCTGACGCCTCCGCCGAGCACGCCGCGCGGCTGATCGAGCAGCTGCTGGACGATCCGGCGGAGGCGCGGGCCATGGGCGCGCGCGGCAAGGCCTTCATCGCCGAGCACTATTCGGTCCGGGCCGCCGGCGAACGGGCGCTGGCGCGGCTGAAGGCGATCGGGCGGGCCTAGGTCTCGTTCGCGACCCGGCGCCAACTCGGCGGGTCAAGGGCGGCGTAGAGAAGGCCGACCATCGCCGCCAGATCCACCAGGTAGAGGTAGCGGTAGTCGCAGGCCACCGAGATCACCGCGAAGCTGGCGGCGAACAGCAGGCTGCCGGCGAGGAGGCCGATCACTGCAATGTCCGCCGGCGCACGGCGGCGCGACAGCCAGAGGATCAGCGCCAGGCTGACCACGGCCCAGGTCAGGTGCGAGAACACCGGCGTGCCGAAGAAGCGCCGCGCATAGGCCATGACGCCCTTATTCTGCGGACTGACGCCGCCCAGGATGTCGAGGTCGGCGATCTGGTCCGCCGGCCCGATCACGCCCACCTGCACCGGCAGGCAAGCCTCCAGCTTCGGCGTCAGGAAAGTCCAGCGGAAGACGTCGGCCCGCTGCAGGGCGTAGGCCGCCGGATAATGGATTACAATCCGCCGCCACTGGGCGCCGATCGCCTGGGCCGGGACGTGCCAGAGGGTGCGGCGGAAGGCCGGGTCGCTGTCCAGGGTGTCGACCCGGCTGGGGTCATAGACGGCGGGCCCCTGCCGCTCGATCAGGTCCGCGGCGGCCGGGTCGGCCTTGGCGATCTCCTTCAGCTTCAGGCCGGGGTGGTGCGCCTTGGCGCCCACGATGTCGTAGTGCTGCAGCACGCGGACGCCGAGGTCGGCTTTCAGGGTCGGCGAGCTCTGGGGCGGCTGGGCCAGGCGGTTGAGGCCGAACGCCAGGACGACCACCGCCGCCAGGCCGCCCAGGCCCCAGGCGACGCCGCGACGCCAAGCGCCGCTCCGTCCAGATCCCGTCGAGGCGATCCAGGCCAGCACCAGCGCCGCCGCGACCGCCACGATCAGCCCGTTCTGCCGCGCGAGCCCCGCCATCGCCAAGCAGACCATCGCGCCCAGGAGGGGTAGGACGGGCGGTCTCGCCGCCCAGCGCTCGCCGGCGTGGGCCAGGAGGACGAAGCCCGCCACGCTGAGGTTGGCGAACAACACGTCGCGCCAGACGATGCCCTGGTAGATCAGGACCTGCGGCGTCAGCACCACCAGGGCGCCCAGGGCCACGGCGGCCCAGGTCGCGCGCGGCCGCAGCCGCGTCAGCGACATCAGGCTCAGGAACAAGATGGCCGATGAGGCGGCAATGTAGAGGCCGGTCCCGGCCACCAGGTGGTCGAAGGGCTTCAGCACCCAGGAGGAGACCGCCGGCGCCCAGGTCTGGCGCACCCCGCTGCGCGCCTCGGTCAGCGACACCACCGAATCCAGCGACATCTGGCCGGGGACATTGACCGCCAGCGTCAGCAGGAGGCCCAGGAACATGGCCGCGCGGAAGGCTTCGCCCGCCCGGCCGCCGCCGACCTTCCCGCCTGTCTGGACCGCCTCGCTCAACGCCTGTTCCGTCCCCGCCAAGCCTTCCCATGTTAGGTAGAAGCCGGCCCTGGGCTTGGGAAGCGGCAATCGCGGTTCGCCGATAAACCGCTGGGGCGCCGGGCGCGGGCTTGCTAAGCCTGCCGCAAAGGGAACGCGAGGAGACGATCTGGATGAGCGGCGCGCGCGACCTTGCGGCCTTGCTCGCCCGGTTCCCCAAGACCCGCCCGTCCCTGCCGCCCAAGCTGGCGGCGATCTACACCCAGTACTACCTGGCCAACCGCGGCGGCGAGACGCCGGCCTCGTCGTTGTCGCAGCGGCTGGAGGGCTGGCTGCACCGGCAGGTGGCCGCCGACGTGAAGGGCGCAATGGACCCCGGCGCGACCCTGGAGCTGGGCGCGGGAACCCTGAACCAGATGGCCTATGAGCCCTCGGGCGGGGCCTACGACATCATCGAGCCCTTCCAGGCGCTGTTCGCCGACTCGCGCTGGCTGGGCGGGGTGCGCGACGCCTTCGCCGACATCCGCGACGTGCCCGTAGGCCGCACCTACCAGCGGATCACCAGCATCGCCTCGCTGGAGCACATCTGCGACCTGCCCTTCGTCCTGGCCCGCGCCGCGCGGCTCCTGGCGCCGGGCGGGACCCTGCGCGCGGCCATCCCCAGCGAGGGCGGCCTGCTCTGGAAGCTGGGCTGGATGGCCACCACGGGCCTGGAGTTCCGCGTCCGCCACGGTTTCGACTACGGCCTCCTGATGGCCCACGAGCACGTCAACGACGCCCGCGAGATCGAAATCCTGGTGCGGGCCCTGTTCGAGGAGGTCGAGGTGAAGAGCTTCGGCCTCGGCCGCCAGCTGTCGCTCTACCGCTTCCTGGCCGCCCGCAAGCCGCGCCTGGATGTGGCCGCCGACTGGGAAGCCCGTTTCATCGGGGCTCAGCCGGCGGCGGGCGCCTTGCGCCGGGGCCAGGGCGGATCGACGGCGGCGTAGACCAGGCCGGCGATGGCCGCGAGGTCGGTGAAGTAGAGGTAGCGGTAGTCGCAGGCGATGGAGATGATGAAGAAACTCGACGCGAAGGCCGCGCCGGCCAGCTGCAGGGCGGCCATGGCGATGTCGCCCATCCCGCGCCGCCAGAGCAGCAGTCCGGCCAGGACCAGGGACACCGCCGCGTAGAAGGCGTGCGACATCACCGGAGTGTCCAGGAACCAGCTCGCATAGTTGGCCAGCATCACGTCGGACTGCACATAGCGGTGCTGTAGGCCGAGCGGCGCCATCTTCTCAGCCGGGGCGTCGACGCCCACGTAGATCGGCAGGCACCAGTCGACCACCGGCGGGGCGAACACCCAGCGGAAATCCTCCCAGCGGATCCGCAGGTAGAGCGCCGGATGCTTCAGGATCAGGTCGAACCACTGCTTGGAGAAGGCCGCGTCGGAGAGCTTGTCGAGACCGTCCTGCATGACCGTGTCACGGTCCATGAAATCCACCCGGCGGCCGGAGTAGTCCGGCTTGGCGCGCTTACGGACGATGGCGGTGGCGGCGGGGTTGGCGGCGGCCAGGATGTCGGTGCGGTAGGTGGGATCGAGGGCGACGGCGCCCACCAGGTCATAGCTCTGGACGATCCGCACCCCGGTGCCGATCGCATTGTCGTTGGGCGCCTTGGGCGGCTCGGAGAGCAGGGTCTCGGCTTGGCCCACGACCACCAGGGCGACCAGGGCGCCGAGGCCCCAGACGATGCCGCGCCGCCAGCGTCCGCGCGCGGCGATCGCCCCCAGCGCCAGGGCGGCGAAGGCGCCGGCGATCAGGCCGTTCTGGCGCACCTGATCGCCCGCCGCCATCAGCACCAGGGCCGCCGTCAGCAGCGCCCAGCGGCGCGCACGGTCGTCCCAGAGGCGGCCGGCGTGGCCGATCATCACGAAGCCCGCCACCGCGCAGTTGGCGAACATCACGTCCTTCCAGACGATGCCCTGGTAGACGGCGAGTTGCGGGGTCAGCACCGCCGCCGCCGCCGCAAAGGGCGCGAGCCAGCTCACCCGCGGACGCAGGTCGGCCATGGCCGCCAGGCTGCCGAACAAGAGCGCCGCGCTCACCATCACATAGAGCGAGGTCCCGGGGATGAACCCGTCGAAGAAGCCCAGCACCCAGGCGTAGAGCGCCGGTCCCCAGGTCTCGCGGATGTGGAAATGGCCCTCGTAGAGCTGGGCCACGGAATCATAGGAAAGGTGCCCGGGCAGGTTCGCGCCCAGCATGCCGACCAGGCCGACCGCCAGCACCGCGCGCAGGGCGGCGCGGGCGCTGATCTTTGTCTCCAGCCCAAGCATGCGCCCGCCAAAATCCTTCTTATCCCCGAGGTTTAGGTACGGCGCGCCTTGCCGAATGAGAAGCGAAAAGGCGGGCTCGCTTGGCGCGCCCGGCCAATCGTGTTGAGTTGCCGCCATGACCGCCGAGGCGCTCTCAATCCGGCCGGCTGGGACCGCGCCCGCCCAGCTGGAAGCCTATTCGCGCCTCCTGAACGCGGCCTTCGCCACCGAGAGCTTTTCGCCCGCCGCCCTGGCCTGGCGCTACCGGGACAATCCGGCCGGCGCGGTGGTGGGCGCCGACGCCTGGGACGGCGAGCGGCTGGCGGCCCACTACGTGACCTGCCCGCTGGAGGCGCGGATCGACGGCCAGGCCGTGCGCGGCCTGCTGTCGCTCAACACCGCGACCCATCCCGACTACCAGGGCCGCGGCCTGTTCACGAAACTGGCGGAGGCGGCGTACGCGAGGGGCGCGGAGAGCGGCTATGGCTTCGTCATCGGCGTCGCCAACGCCAACTCGACGCCGGGCTTCCTGCGACGGCTGGCCTTTCAGCACGTGGGCGCGCTGCACGCCGGGATCATGGCGCGCCTGCCGCGACGCTTCTCCGACGCCACGCCGCAGTACGCCGGCGCCTGGCGCGACGAAACCCTCGCCTGGCGCTTGGCCAACCCCGGCGGCCGCTATGTCGCCGCCCGGCGGGGCGAACTGACCGCCGTCTGGGCCAAGACCCATCTGCCTTTCGTGCGCTGCGCGGCGCTGCTGCCGGGACATCCGGCGACCGGCGTGGCGGGCGCGCCGCCCTGCGCCAGCCTGTTCCTGGGCCTGGAGCCCAGGATGTCGCTGGGCCGCCAGGGTTTCCTGGCCATTCCCGACCGCCTTAGGCCCTCGCCGCTAAACCTGATCTGGCGGGCTCTGGGCGAAACCGCCCCCGCCGCGTTAAGAGCCGACGCCGTGGCGCTCAACTTCCTGGACTTCGACCCCTACTGACATGACCGTCGTCTACATCTTCGCCCACTTCGACGACGAGTACTGCGCCCTGCCGCTGGTGAAGGCCGCCGTGGCGGCGGGCGAGGACCAGATGTTCCTCTACGTCGCCGACTACCGGGCGCCGGAGCTCGCGGCCACGCGCCACGCCGAGACCCGCGTCCTGCTGCGGCGCCTGGGCGTCGACCCGGCCCGCGCGGTTCACGTCGGCGCCGGGACCGGGGCGCAGGACGGGGCGGTGCACAAGGCGCTCGCGCCCGCCCACGCGGCGATCGAGGCGGCGCTAAAGGGCGTCGAGGTCTCGAAGATCGTCTGCACCGCCTGGGAAGGCGGCCACATGGACCACGACATGTGCGCGCTCCTGGCCTGCGAGGTCGCCGCAGCGCGGGGTTGGCCGCCCATCGAGACCGTCAGCCTCTACAACGGCCCACGCCTGCCGGGCTGGCTCTACCACGGCGCCTCGCCCCTGCCGCAGAACGGGCCGGTGCGGCGGGTGCGCCAATCCTTCCGCGAATGGCTGACCTGGATGGGGCTGGTGACGGTGTTCCCTTCGCAGACCAAAACCTGGCTGGGCCTCTGGCCGGCGATGTTCTGGAGCTACGCGCGGCGCGGCTTCGGGGTGCAGACCCTGGACCCGGCGCGCATCCGCGAGCGGCCGCATCCCGGCAGCCTGTTCTACGAACGGATGTTCAAGGTGCCCTACGACGAGGTGCGGGCCGCCGCCGACGCTTTCCTCAGCCGCCGGTCGGCCTGAGGCCCTGGCCCTGCATGATCACCGCGAAGCCCGCCAGCATCAGCAGATAGCCCAGCGCGAATCGCCAATCGAGCGGCTCTTTGAACACCAGCCAGGCCACCAGCGGCACCAGGCCCGAGCCCACGATGGAGAAGGCGTAGGCCAGCGACAGCGGCACCCGCGTCAGGATGTAGAACCAGAACAGCGCCGTCAGCCCATACCAGGCGAAGGCCCCGATCAGCGGCAGGTTGGTGACCAGCCGCAGCAGGAGCGGCCCGGTCATCCGCGCATTGGTCACCGCGGCGAACTTGAACAGGGTCTGGCCCACCGGCAGGGCGAGCGAGAAGCCGGCGCAGAGGGCGGCGTCCTTGAGGTTCACGCGGCGGCCTCCTCGGCTTCCATCCGCACCACCGTGCGCAGGTAGGGGTGGATCGGCCGGCCGGGCACGTTCAGCACATCGAAGTTCATCGCCTGCATCAGGAGCTGCGCGCCCAGCATGATCGGCAGGGCCGCGGCCATGACCACGCCGGCTGACGCCGGCTGGCCGTGCTGGTGGCTGGCCAGGTACTGCAGGCCGTAAACCACCCCGAACACCAGGGAGATCAGGCCGAAAACCAGTTCCAGGCTGGCGGCGTTGAAGTCGCGCACGAAGTACTGGCCCAGCACCCGCTGGAAGAAGTTGGTGGCGTGCTTGAGCGCGAAGGGCCCGACGATGGCCCCGACCCTGAGGTTGGAGACCTCGCCGCCGTAGCGGGCCGGCATGGGCACGTCGCGCACCACCGCCCGGAGCGTGCCCAGGTGGTAGAGCAGGTCGGTCTCGAAGAAGAAGCGCTGCGACACCCGCTTCTCGATCGCCATGCGCGCCACCTGCGCCTCGATGGCGGTGTAGCCGTTGGTGGGGTCGAAGATGTTCCAGTAGCCGGTGGAGAGCTTGGCCGCGAAGCTGAGCGCGGCGTTGCCGAACACCCGCACGGTGGGCATCGACGCCAGGTGGCTGATCGAGGTGAAGCGGTTGCCCTTGGCGTAGTCGGCCTCGCCCAAAAGGATCGGGGCCACCAGGTGGGCCATGTAGCCCAGGTCCATCTGGTCGTCGCCGTCGACCTTGACCAGCACCTGGCCGCCACGGGCGATGGCCTCGCGGTAGCCGGCCATGGTGGCGCCGCCGACGCCCTGGTTCTGGGCCAGCTTGACCACCACCACCCTGGGGTCGGTGACGTTCTGCTCGATCAGCTCCCCGGACTTCTCGGGGCAGGCGTCGTCAACGCAGACGATGCCCTCGACCCACGCCGGCGCCTTGGCGATGACGTCCAGGATATGGGCCCGGACCTTGTAGCAGGGCACCACCAACCAGATACCGGCGCCTTCCAGGGTCGGCGCCGGCGCCCGCAGGAAGCGCCGCCGCTCCTCGGCAGGCTGGGCCGCGCCCCGCGTGCTATTCTCGATGGGCGACGCCATGCCCCCGGCTAACACGCCGGCGGGCGGGTGGCAAAACGGGTATGCCCTGAGGGCGGCGTCAGGCGCCGTCCTTGCGCCGCAATAGGCTAGCCTGTTAGGAGCGCGCCTTCGCGGGGCGCCCAGCCCTTCCAGGACGCTTATGACCACCGCCACCCACATGCTTCGGACCGGACGGCGCGGCGCGCTGTTCGAGTACCAGATGGCGTTTCGGGACCTGCGCGCGTCGGTGGAGCGAATCGACCTGGCCTGGTCGCTGGCCTGGCACGACGTCGTTTCCCGCTACCGCGGCTCGATCCTGGGGCCGTTGTGGATCACGCTGTCCATGGGCCTGATGGTGCTGGGGATCGGCGTCCTCTACGGCGAGCTGTTCCGTGTGCCGTTGCACGAGTTCATGCCCTTCGTGGCGCTCGGCATCGTCTTCTTCGGCGTCGTCACCGCCACGATCAACGAAGGCTGCGACACCTTCGTCCAGGCCGCCGGCATGCTGTCGCAGACCAGCCTGCCGATGTTCACCTTCATCTGGCGCACGGTGCTCAGGAACCTGATCAACCTGGCGCACCACATCGTCATCGTCCTGGCGGTGCTGGTCTATTACGGCTTCTGGCGCATCGCGAACTATCCGGTCGCCCTGCTCGGGATCTTCTTCCTGATCGTCAACGTGGCCTGGATCTCCATGCTGGTGGCGATCATTTCGGCGCGGTTCCGCGACATCCCGCAGATTGTGGCTTCGATCACCCAGTCCGCGGCGATCATGACGCCGGTCTTCTGGCTGCCGGACCGCATCCCGCCGCGTTATCACCTGATCCTCGACGCCAACCCGTTCTATCACCTGCTGCAGGCGGTCCGGGCGCCCCTGATGGGCCGGGGCGTCGAGCCGCACACCTTCGCCTTCCTGGCCGGCATGGCGGTGGTGGGCTGGGTCCTGGTCTTCAGCCTGTTCGCCAACACCCGCCGGCGGATCGTCCACTACCTATGAAGCCGCCGCCCGTTTCCATCTCCTGCAAGGACCTGACCCTCAGGTTCCCGGTCTACGGCGTCGACGCCAAGTCGCTGAAGAAGCACTTGGCCAAGATCGCGGTCGGCGGCCGGCTGGGCTCGCACCACGGCTCGGCCGAGGTCACCGCCATCTCCAACCTGAGCCTGGAGCTGAAGGCCGGCGATCGCCTGGGCCTCGTGGGCCACAACGGCTCGGGCAAGACCACGCTGCTGCGCGCGCTCTCCGGGGCCTATGAGCCGGACGAGGGCTCGATCGAGGTGCAGGGCCATATCGCCGCCCTCCTCGACCTCAACCTGGGCATCGACCCCACGGCGACCGGCATGGACAACATCCGCCTGCGTGGCCGCATCGCCGGCCTCACCGCCCGCGAGGTCGACGAGCGCCTGCCGGAGATCGCGGAATTCTCGGGCCTGGGCGCCTTCCTGGAAATGCCGGTGAAGACCTATTCCGCCGGCATGCAGGCCCGCCTCGCCTTCGCCGCCGCCACGGCGGTGGAGGCCGACGTGCTGCTGATGGACGAATGGATCGCGGTGGGAGACGCCGACTTCCAGAAGATCGCCCACAAGCGGCTCCTGAAACTGGTGGAGCGCGCCGGCATCCTGGTGCTGGCCTCCCACGACGTGGAGCTCCTGCGGCTCTACTGCAACAAGGTCATGCGGATGGACGGCGGCGTCGCCTCGCCGGTCACCGACATCAAGAAGCTCGACGAGCTCTTGGCCGCCTAGATTGCGGCGCGAAGCCAACCCCTGATAGACCGCTGCTGGGCAGCGGGGCCGCTAGGTATCGCCTTGGACGTCATCTTCACCATCGTTTCCCGCAACTACGCCGCCCAGGCCGCGACCCTGATGGAGAGCGTCGCCGCGCAGGAGCCCAAAGCCCGCCGCGTCGTGGTGGCCACCGACGGGCCCATCCCGCAGCTCGAGCGCCTGGCCGAGGTGATCGACGCCCGCGAGTTCGGCCCGCCGTACAACGCCATGAGCGTCTATTACGACGCGCTGGAGCTGAACACGGCGGTCAAGCCCTACGTCTTCAAGACCTTCCTCAGCCAGGCGGGCGTGGGATCGGCCACCTACCTCGATCCGGACATCGTGGTCTTCCGGCCGCTGGACGCCGTGCGCGCCGGCCTGGCGCAGGCCCAGCTCGCGCTCACCCCGCACCTGACCAAGCCCCTGCTGGGCTCGGCCATGCCCAACGACCACGCGATCCTGCAGTCGGGCTCGTTCAACCTGGGCTTCTGTTCCGCCCGGGCGGAGACCAAGACCGTCGACCTGATGAGCTGGTGGGCCGACCGCTGCGAGTTCGACTGCCGCGTCGACCTGAAGAACGGCCTCTTCACAGACCAGCGCTGGATGGACCTGTCGCCGGGCTTCGTCGACAGCCTGGCGGTGCTGCGCGATCCGGGCCTCAACCTCGCCTACTGGAACCTGGAGGGCCGCGACCTGGCCAAGGGGCCGGACGGCTGGACGGTCGATGGCCATCCCCTGAGCTTCTTCCACTTCTCGGGCTTCGACCCGGCGCGGCCGGACGTGCTCTCCAAGCACCAGGACCGGGTGCGGGTGAACCCCGGCACACCGCTGAGCGAGCTGCTCGCCGGCTATGCGGCGGCCATGCTGAAGAACGGCCACGAGACCAGCCGCGCCGTCCCCTACGCCCACCTGCGTTTCCCCTCGGGGCGGCCGATCACCGCCTCAATGCGCCGCCGGGCCCTGCGCGCCGCCCGCGACGGCAAGGACTTCTCCGCCGGCCTGACCCCGGCGGTCGAGGCCTGGCTGGACGCGCCGGACCCGGAGGCCGCCCTGCCCGGCCTGCCGGACATCACCCGCACCATGAGCCAGGTCTGGCGCGACATCCCCACCGGCTACCAGCTCGACCACGAGGTGGGCCGGGTCGGCTTCCACCAGTTCTTCGCCGAGCATGCGACCACCCTGGGCGCCGACGCGCTGGCCGGCTCGGCGGCGGAGGCGTTGCTGGCCGCCTGGCGCAGCGGCACGCGCGAGCCGGAGCTGTCGATCTGGACCGAGCCCCCGTGGCGCGGGCCCGCGTCGGGCGTCTTCGACTGGCTGCGCGAGCCCGCCGCCGACGGCGTGCCGCGCGCGGCCAAGGCGCTGCTGGCGGCCCGCGCTGACCTGCGCGCCAAGTTCGAGGGCGATCCCAAGGGCCTGATCGCCTGGTGCCTGGGCGCCGAGGCCGCCGCCGGCCGCTTCGCGCCGGACCTGCTGCCGGCCAGCGTATTGGAGGATCTGGCGCACGATCCGGCGCCCCTGCTGGCCGCCGCGCGGCTGGCCGATCCGGGCGCCAACGACCTGAAGCGCAGGCTCTCCGCCGGCTTCGGCGTGGCCGCCCGAGCCGGCTGGCCCGAGGCGATCACCGAGGCCCTGCGCGCACCCTTGCTGGAGGCCGCCCCCGCACAGCCCGCGCCCTTCATCCGCCTCTTCCTGGAGATCTGGGCCAGCCGCGTCGACCTGCAGCGGCTGTTCCCGCTGCGCACCGGCGGCGAGCGGTTCAAGTTCCTGCGCTGGCTGGTGGGCGGCGGCCTCGCCGAATACGGCGTCGAGTTCGACGCCCTTCCGGCCCATGTGCGCCTGCACCCGCAGATGCAGCTCGCCCGTCTGACCGTGCGCCAGCGCCAGCCCGCCGCGCGCGCCACGCCAGAGCGCCGCGTCGCCGAGCTCTGGGTGGTCGAGGGCGCGGAACTGGCCAAGGAGGCCGCGGCCGACCGGCTGGTCTACGAGACCGGCGGCGGCTGCTTCCTGGGCCCCGGCGGCCCGGCTGGGGCGCCGGCCCAGGCCGATCTCGTGCGCTTCCTCAGCCACCCCGACTTCGTCCCCGCCGACGCCGTGGCGCTCTACGCGCGCGGCGTGCGCTGGAGCCGGGCGGTGGGCGTCTGGGATGCCGAGACCGCCCAAGCCCTGGGCGCCGACACCGTGGGCCTGGGCTTCGTCGACGAGGTCTGGGCGCCCGCCGCGCCGGCCGGCCTGTTCCGGCCGTTGAAGACGCAAGGGTCGGTCGCCGCATGAGCCCGCCCTCTTGCAGGGCCTGATCTCCTCGGCGCGCCGCCTCTGGCGCCAGGCCCTGCCGGAGCCGGTGCGCAAGCTGGCCGCGCCGGTGTTGAACACCGCGCTCGAGACCTACGTCCGCCGCGCCGCCCGCGCCGCGCACGGGGCCGAACGGACCGAGGGTCCGATCAAGCTGGTCGGCTACTTCGCGGGTTCGCACGGCATCGCCGCCTCGGCGCGGCTGGCGGCGCGGGCCTTCGAGGCCCTGGGCGTCCCGGTGGAGCGGCTGGACGTCACCGACGCCAAGCTGGACTGGGCCGGGCGGCTGACCGCGCCGGTCTCGGCCTCGGCCTGGATCTTCCACCTGAACCCGCCGGAGCTGCTCGCGGCGCTGGCCTGCCTCGGGCCGCGGCGACTGGTTGGGCCGCGCTACGGCTATTGGGCCTGGGAGCTGCCGCGCGCGCCGCTCCGCTGGCGGCGCGACGCGGCCCTGGTGGACGAGGTCTGGGCGCCCAGCCGCTACACCGCCCACGCCCTGGCCGGCGCCGCGGCCCCGGTGCGGGTGGTGCCGCATCCGCTGTTCCTGGAGGACTACACCAACGTCGCCCCGGCCCCGCGCACCGCCGGCTTCCAGGGCGTCAGCGTCTTCGACTTCAACTCCTCGCTCGCGCGCAAGAACCCGCAAGGGGCGATGATCGCCTGGACGCGGGCCTTCGGCGGCCACGACGACTGCGTGCTGACGCTGAAGACCCAGAACGGGGCGCTGTTCCCCGACCGGCTGGCGACCCTGTGCGCCTCGGCGCCGTCCAACGTGCGCATCGTCGACGAGGTCTGGCCCTATGAGCGGGTGAAGAGCCTGATCGCCGGCGCCGACGTCCTGGTCTCCCTGCACCGCGCCGAGGGCTTCGGCCTGACGCCGGCCGAGGCCATGGCGCTGGACACGCCGGTGGTCGCCACCGCCTGGTCTGGGGTGCTCGACTTCATGGACGAGGATTGCGCCCTGATGGTCCCCGCGACGCCGACGCCGGTGGCCGATCCGCAAGGGGTCTACCGCGGCCAGGCCTGGGCCGAGCCGGACCTGGAGGCGGCCGCCGCCATGCTGGCCCGCCTGCGCGCCGAACCGGGCCTGGGCCGCCGCCTGGCCGAGGCCGCCCGCGCCCGCGTCGCCGAGCGGCTGTCGCCCAAGGCCTGGTTCGCGACCCTGCCGCCGCAGGTCCAGGCCGCGGCCGAGCGGCTGCGCGCGGGCTAGGCCTCCCTCAGTACCGCCGGGTCGTGATGTCGGTGAGCGGGGCGCCCTCGCGGACCGTCTTGTTACGGTAGATCACCGCCCCGATCAGGTTCGGCGTCCGGCCGACCGCCGCCAGGAAGTCCGGCCACAGCTCTGAAGGCACCCACGGGCAAGGCGCCCGGGGATCCTCGTCGATGGCCATGTCCACCAGGTCGCGCGCCTGCATCGGGCCGTCGCCCTAGACCAGCCAGTCAATCAGGCCGAGCTTGGCCATCCAGGCCAGGCCCATCTCGATCCCGCGCCGCGAGGGGAGCGGATAGGCCGCCAGCACCTCCCCCACGGTCTGTGCCCGGCCGCCAGCCGCCAGCCGGTCGAGGACGTCCGCGCAGTCCTCCAACGGCGCGCGCAGGCCGGGGAAGGCCACGTCAAGGGTGGCGGTCAGGCCCCGCACGTCGGCGCCGCTGACGCCGGGCGTGGCCGCGATCCGCAGGTCGGCGTCCAGCACCCGGGTCGGGAAGCCTGCAAAGCTCGCAAACGGGTCGCCGCGCACCGGATCGCCCGGCCGGCGCATCACCGGATCGGGCGAAGCCCTTCGGACCTCGGCCAGTTCGTCGGCCAGGGCGGCGATCTGGCGGGCGACCACCGGCCAGTCGAGCATCGAACGCACCCGCTCGCGCCCCGACGCGCCCATCCGCCGCCGCAGCTCCGGCGAGCGGGCGAGCTCGGCGATCGCCTGGCCGGCGCGGCCGGCGTGGACGCCGGTGTAGAGCGCCACCTCGCCCACGTACCTCTGGTAGGTGGCCAGGCCGAAGAGGTGCCGCTCGACCATGGTGACGCCGATGCCGTTGGGCGGGCCGCCCAGGGTCGGGATCAGGAAGCCTTCCTGGCCGTCGCGCACCGTGTAGCGGTAGCCGTCCCAGTCGCTGACCACCACCGGCAGGCCCGCCGCCATGGCCTCGACGGGGGTGATGCCGAAGGTCTCCTGGATGTTGTCCACCAGGGACATGAAGATGTCCGCCCCGGCCCAGAGCTCGCCCACCAGCGTGCGGTCGTTGCCGTCCAGGAAATGAATCGGCGTGTCCGGCGCGTGGATCCTGGCCGCCTCCTCATAGAAGCCGCGGTCGTTCTCGCCGGGGAACCAGCCGGCCAGGGCGAAGTGGATGTTGATCCCGGTCGCGGCGCGCGCCTGCCGCACGGCCTGGAACATGGCCTGCGGGAAGGCCTTTTCGAAGAAGGACAGCCGCCCCACCCACAGCACCAAGACATCGGCGTCGCCGAGGCCGAGCTGGGCGCGGACCTTGGCGCGGGCGTCGCCACGGTCGGCGAGGCCCGCGAAGCGCTCGGCTTCGACGCCCAGCGGGATCACCGGCAGGGCGGGCCGGGGCGGCGGCTTGCCGCCGGTGCGTTCGGCCAGGTAGCCGCCCCAGGCGTCGAACATCTCGACGGTGGCGTCGCGCACGCTGGGCGAGGTGCAGATGATCGCGTCCCAGGCGTGGGTCGGCGCCAGCATGCTGTTGGCGAGGGTCTGGCGGATGGCCGGCGGCGCCAGGGTGTGGATCAGGCCGATCAGGCTGTAGCCGCGGTCGCCGCCGGTGATGCGCCGGAGCCAGGCGAGGTTCTGCAGGTCGGGCTGGCCGCGCAGCAGCACGCCGGCCTCGCGGGCCGGCCGGGTGTTGAGGATCGAACCGGACGTGAGGCGGATCGGGTCCTCAGGGTCGGCCAGCAGGGCCTCGCGCAGATGCGCCTCGTTGGCCGGGTTGAGGCTGAGCACGTCCAGCTGTTCGAAGCCGCCGTGCTGCGCCATGGCCCGCAGCAGCTCGGCGTTGGCGACGTCCTTGCCGAAGACGTTCTGGCGAAGCCCCACCTCGCCCTGCGGATGGAAAATCGAGAATCTGGCGGGCACGGCGGCTCCTGAAACGGGACGGCGCCGATTGCCGGGGCTCCCTGTGGCGAGGGTTCAAGGTTAGATACTGCCGGCGGTTCGGACAATGTCGCGAAGCGCGTGAGCCAAGACCGATCCGACCCGCCAACACGCACCTGGACGCGAATGCCCGACGAGACCCATGACGAGCTGCACCTGCGGGCCGGGGAGCTGCAGCAGGCGCGCCGTTACGCCGAAGCCGCCGAGATCTATCTGGGCCTGGCCAGCCGGGCGCTGACGCTCAGGCTGGCGCTCAACCTGGGCCTCTGCCTGAGCGAGCTGGGCGAGCGGCGCCGGGCGATCAGCTACCTGGAGCAGGCCGCACGCCACAGCCCGGGCCAGCAGGTCGTACGCCGGGTCCTGGCCGTCGCCTACGCCGAGGCCGGCGCGCTGGGCCCGGCCGAGCGGGAGTTCCGCGCCGCCCTCGCCATCGACCCGCTGGACAAGACCACCCAGCTCGCCTTCGCCGGCTTCTGCCTGTCGCTGGGCCGCTATGCCGAGGCCTGGCCGCTGTTCGACGCCCGGGTGGAGCTCAACCCCGGACTGATCCCGCCGGTGGCGGTCAGCTACCCCGAATGGCTGGGCGAGCCGGTGGAGGGCCGCTCGGTGCTGGTCTGGGTGGAGCAGGGCTTCGGCGACAAGATCCAGATGGCCCGCTTCGTGAACAGCCTGAAGGCGCTGGGCGCGGCGCGGGTCACCCTCGCCTGCAACCCGCCGCTCGCCCACCTGTTCACCACCCTGGCGGGCGCCGACAAGCTGATCACCGTCGCCACGGGGCAGTCCGTCGAGGTCCAGAACCATGACTGCTGGACCCGTTACTTTTCCCTGCCGGCCCGGCTGGGCGTGACCCTGGAGACCCTGCCCACCGCGCCTTACCTGTCCGCCCCGCCGGACCGGCTGGCGCGCTGGCAGGGCTTCGGCGGCGGCGCCCGGGTGGGCCTCGCCTGGAAGGCCAGCCCGACGGGCTTCAACGGCGCGAACAAGGGCCTGCCCGACGCGGTCGCCCAGCGGCTGCTGGACGCCGGCGCCGTCAGCCTGCAGCCGGAGGACACCGGCGCCGCCGACTTCGCCGACACCGCCGCGATCATCGCCGGCCTCGACCTGGTGATCTCCATCGACACTTCCGTCGCCCATCTGGCCGGGGCGATGGGCAAGCCCTGCTGGACCCTGTTGCCACAAATCCATTGCGACTGGCGCTGGCTGCTCGGGCGCAGCGATTCGCCCTGGTACCCGACCATGCGGCTCTACCGGCAGACCTCGCCGCGCGATTGGACCGCGACGGTCGATGAGGTGCTGGGCGACCTAGCGGTCGCCGGCCTTGGCCGAGGTCCCAAGCTGGGCGCGGCCTAGGGCCAGCACGCCGTCGACCAGCGCCTCGATGTCCGCCGGCCCCGTACGGTGGTTGACGATGGCCGCGCGGATGGCGGTGCGGCCGCCGAGCGTCGTGGTGGAGGGCGCAACCCGGCCGGCCTCGTGCAGGTCGGCGACGATGGCGGCGTTGTCCGCGCCCCGGTAGGCGAAGCAGACGATGTCCAGCGCCACCGGCGCCATGAGCTCCAGCTCCGGCTCGGCCTCGATACGCGCCGCCAGCGCCTGGGCGAGTTCGCAGGTCCGCCCGATCACCGCGCCCAGGGCGTCGAGGCCATAGGTCTTCAGCGACATCCAGACCTTCAGCGCCCGGAAGCCGCGCGACAGGTCCGGGCCGTAGTCGCAGGGCCACCAGGCGCCGCCGGCCAGGCCGCGCTCAGCGTGCCGCAGGTAGGCGGCCTCGCTGTAGGTGAAGGTGCGCTTGTGGGCCGCGGCGTCGCGCACCAGCAGGAAGCCGGCGTCGTAGGGGACCTGCGCCAGCTTGTGGAAGTCGAGCGCAAGGCTGTCGGCCCGCTCGATCCCCTTCAGCCGCGGCGCCACCTGCGGCGACAGCACCCCCAGCGCGCCCAGCGCGCCGTCGACGTGGAAGGCCGCGCCCTCGCGCCCGGCGATGTCGGCCAGGCCCGAGAGGTCGTCGACGGCGCCCACGTCGACGCTGCCGGCGGTGCCGACGATCAGGAAGGGCTTCAGCCCCGCGGCGCGGTCCGCGGCGATGGCCGCCTCGAGGGCCGGCAGGCTGATGCGGTGCTGGGCGTCGGTCTCGATCAGCCGCAGCCGGTCCCAGCCGAGGCCGGTCATGTCCATGGCGCGCAGGATGCAGGCGTGCACCCCCTTCGAGGCGTAGGCCACCAGCCGCACATCGCCATGCACGCCGGTGTGGCGCACGTCCGCGCCGAGCGCCCGGTCGCGGGCGATCAGCACCGCGCAGAGGTTGGCCAGCGACGTGCCGGTCATGAACAGGCCACTGGCGTCGTCGGGGAAGCCGAACAGCTTCGCCATCCAGGCCACCACCTGGCGCTCCACCTCGATCGGCATGTGGTCGCGGCCGCCCAGGTTGGCGTCCAGGCCGCCGGCCAGCATCTCGGCCAGCATGCCCACCGCCGTGCCGCCGCCCTGCACCCAGCCCATGAAGCCCGGATGGCGGTTGCCGCTGCCGAACGGGGCGATGTCGGCCATGAACTGGGCGTGGACCTCGGCCAGCGGCTGCGGCGCCCGTGGCGGCTCCACGCGGTAGCGGGCGCGGGCCTCGGCCTGCGGCGCCTGCCACAGCGGCCGCTCGCGCAGGCCGGCCAGATTGTCGATCATGTCGTCGAGCATCCGGTGGCCCTGGGCGCGCAGCTCATCCCAGTCGGCGGGGTCGAGGTCGGTCTTGCGGTCCGCCTGGCTCATCGCGGCTCCCGAATCGGTTGGGCGTCCCTGCAGCCTGGACGCCGTGGACGTCCCATATCCGCCGCCGCCGCGCGCCGGAACCCCAGGATCGCACAACGCCAGGGTGCAGGCGCCGATTTGCTTGCACAGCGTGGCTCAGGGTCCCCATAAGGGCCTCATAGTGGAGATCAGGGAGACGGTCGGCTTGCCGCTAGTTGACGACATCAAGGACCTCATCGAGCACGAGACGAGCGAGGCCCAGCAGCTGCTGCGGATTGTCGCCGATGCGATGCCGCGCTCGGTGGAGGCGCACCTTCTGCTGGCGGCCTCCCACCTGCGCCGGCTGGAGCTCGCCCAGGCGCTGATCTACTACCGCGAGACCGTCGAGCTCGATCCGAAGAACGACGAGGCCCTGCGCAGCGTGGGGTTCTGCCTCCTGGCGATGGGCGACTACGAGGGCGCGCTGGCCGCCTTCCGCCACGCCTTCCAGCTGTTGTCCGGCGCGGGCTCCCTGCGGTTCATCGCGCTCCTCTGCCACCGCCTGGGCCGCGTGGAGGAGGCCGTGCAGGCCTACGAGCGCCTGCTGGCCAACTGCCAGCCCACCAGCGGCGAAATCCCCTTTGCCCTGCAGGGCCTGGCCGCCGCCCTGCGCGACGCCGGCCGGCCGATCGTCGCGGACCACTACCTGCGCGACCTGATCGAACGGTTCAGCCGCGACAAGATTGGCGTCTCCTCGAAACTGATCGCCCGCAACAATTCCGACGATTTCCACGAATGGTCGCCCTATGCCGACAAGTCCCGGCTGGCGGCCTCGTTCAACGCGCGGCGCGCGGTCGATCCGGCAGGGCGCTTCCCAGAGAGCTTCGTCCTGCCTCAGGACCGGGCAGCGCTGGAAGCCTTCGCCCAAGGGCCCGACGCGCCGGCGCTCTACATCGTCAAGCCGATCCGCGCGAGCGGCGGCCAGGGGATCAGCGTCACCGCCGACCTGCGCCCAGCGCTGGCGCGCGATGACGTGGTCGTGCAGCGCTATCTCGACCGCCCCTATCTGATTGAAGGCCACAAAGGCCATTGCCGCATCTATGGCCTGATCACCTCGGCCGACCCCCTGCGGGCCTATGTCTATTCCGAGGGCATCGTGCGCATCGCCCCGGAACCCTACGATCCCGATCCGGCCAAGGCCGGCGGGGTCTCGATGCACGTCACAAACACCGCCCTTCACCTGGGCCATCCCGGCCTGCAGATCGGCCAGGACGCCAGCCAGGACGACACGGGCTCGATCCGCAGCCTCTCGGCCCTGCTGCGCCGCATGGCCGCCGACGGCTTCGACCCCGCCCAGGTGTTCGGCGAGATCAAGGCGCTGATGGAATGGCTGGTGCGCATGGTGGCCGCCGAGGGCCTGTTCGCACGCCAGGCGGCCTCGCCGCCCCGGGCCTATCCGCCGAAGCTGTTCGGCCTCGACGTGCTGATCGACCAGGATGGCCATCCCTGGCTGATCGAGATGCAGCGCACGCCCGCCGCGCGCGGCGCGCCGCTGGTCGAGAAGATCAACGCCGAGATGTACGCCAGCGTCTTCCGCATGGCCCATGCGCCGCTGTTCGACGACAACACCCCGCCGGAGCTGATGGCGGCCCTGCGGGCCGACGACACCCTGCGCCGCCGGCGCGAGGCCGAGCTGGAGGTCCTGAACCGCGGCAAGTTCGTTCCTCTGGCCCTCTGAGGGTCCCGCTCTTCGCCTAGTCCTGGATATGCGCGAACTGGGCGTGCAGGGTCTTGAAGGCCTGCGGGATGTCGTCGTGCTTGAAGGGCGCGAAGGTCTTCTTGGCGTTCTCCAGCCGCGCCTTCATGAGCTTGACCACGTCCTGGTGGTTGGCGGCCACGCTGTAGTTCTCCGGCCGGTCGCCGCGGTGGTCGTAGAGCTCGTCGTAACCCAGGAGGCTCATCGGCAGCTTGGCGCCGCGGTAGTAGGCCGCGTCGATGTACTTCCAGTCCTGGGTGCGGATGCCGATCGGCGTCTCGTTGTCGAACAGCACCAGCTGCTCGTGCGGCGAGGCCGCGTTCTTGGCCAGCACCTGGGTGATGTCCTTGCCATCCAGGGTGACGCCCTCCGGCAGGGGCTTGCCGGCCATGGCCAGGATGGTCGGCAGGATGTCGATGCCCATGATGATCGACGAGACCTTCTTGCCGCCCGGCAGCCGGCCCGGCGCCCAGGCCACGAAGGGCACCCGGTAGCCGCCGTCGAAGCCGCCCCCGCCCTTGCGATCGCGTAAGGCGCCCGCCGAACCCTCGAACCAGGGCCCGTTGTCGGAGGTGAAGATGACCACCGTGTCCTTCTCGAGCTTCAGCTCCTTCAGCTTGGCGATCAGGCGCCCCACGATGGAGTCGATCTCCTGCACCACCGCCCCATAGGGCCCGGCGTAGGTGGTGGCGTCGAAGCCGGGATGCGGATGCTCCGGCAGGTGCGGCGAAGAGAGCGCCAGCTCGATGAAGAACGGCTGGTCCTTGTGCGCCTCGATGAAGTGCTCGGCGTGTTCGTAGAACTGCTGCTGCAGCTGGGGGAAGTCGACCGGGCTCTGGGTCGTCTTGTCGGAGCCGGCATAGCTCTCGAACAGCGAGAGCGGCGCCATGTCGTGGCTGTAAGGGATCCCGAAGAAGGCGTCGAAGCCGTGCTTGGTGGGCGGCCAGGCCGCGCCCAGGTGGCCCAGGTGCCACTTGCCGAAGAGAGCGGTGGCGTAGTCGGGCTTCAGCGCCTTGGCGATGGTCACCTCGGTGAGCGGCAGGCCGCGGTCGTCCTGCTGCATGATGACCTCGTAGCCGAGGCCGGTGCGCACCGGATAGCGGCCGGTCAGCAGGCCTGCCCGCGACGGGCTGCAGAGGTTGGCCGGCGAATAGTAGTCGGTGGCGATGACGCCCTCCTTGGCCAACCGCTCCAGGTTCGGGGTCTTCAGCCCTTCCTTGCCGTAGAGACTGACGTCGCCGAAGCCCAGGTCGTCGCACAGCACGACGATGAAGTTCGGCGGCCGCGGCCGCGGCGCGGGCTTGGCGGCCAGGGGCCGGGCCTCGGCCAACAAGGCCGCCGCCGCGCCCGCGGCCAACAGACGTCTGCGATCCATGAAGGTCCTCCGCCGGCGACTGCCGAATCCGAGGGCGACTCTACACCCCCCAATCAGGGCGAAGTGAAGCCTGCCGATGCGTCAGCCGCGAAACGCAGGCGACACCTTCGGGTCGGCCTTCGGATCACTGGGCGACGGCGGCGTCCTTCAGGCCAGAGTCCGAGCAACCCTTGGGCGCGGTCACCGGATTGCAGCGCGCCGAGGCCTTGCCGGGCAGGCTCACCGTGTAGCCGGTCCAGCGGGCGGGCTCGTACCAGGGATAGTCCGTGCTCACCATCTGGGCGCCGCTCGCGAGCGCCTTGTCGCGGGTGGTGGTGTCGCCGCTGCGGCCCTCCTTGGTGTCGGCGTCGGAGCGAGTGCGCACGATGTAGCCCTGCTTCACCAGGGCGTCGATCTCCGCCGGGTTGGCGTCGTTATGCTCCACGAAGGCCGCGTCCGGCGCGCCGGCCTTGGCGTTGGTGAACAGCACCCGGCCCTTCAGCGCCGGATGGCCGGCGACGTAGTTCGGGGTGATGTTCTCCTGGTCCAGCAGGAAGACCACCTTGCCCCGGGCGGCCTTCAAGGTCGGCCAGCCGCCCCCGGCGCCCTTGGCGGCCACCGCCTCGGGAAGGGTCGCGTACTTGCCGCGCACCTGGTCCGGCGTGATCCGCTCATTGTCCGGGAACACCGAGCGGATTTCGGCGTCGAGGGCGTCCAGCGCCTCGGGCGTGAAGCGCTCATAGTCGACCATGCCGGGCACGTCCTTGATCGGACCCTGCGTCTTGGTCTCCACCAGGATGAACAGCGGCAGGTGGTTCGGGTGCGCCTTGGACCAGGCGCGGACCTCCTTCAGGCAGCCCACGAAGGGCTGGCAGTTCGAGATATAGTCGATGTCCTGCACATGCATGACCTTGTAGCCCGGCTTGGCGAATACGTGCTCCGGGTCGAAGGCCGCCGCGCCGCCGGCGTTCAGGGTCGCGCCGAACGGATGGGCGAAGCGGCCGCCCTTGGCGTCGACATAGATATCGAGCTCGATCTGGCGGATGCCGTGGTTGAACTGGGTGGTCAGCCCCGCGTGCTGATAGTCCAGGCCGTCGAAGGCTTTGGGGTTGGTCGCCTGCAACATCTTGGCGACGCCCGGCGTCAGGCCAGCGTGATAGCTGTTGTGCGTGCCGATCACCTGGATCTGGTTGATCCGCAGATCCTCGTCCGATCCGGCAGCGAAGGCGGCGCCGGCCACGGCCAGGGCGCAGACCGCCGCGCCAGCGAGGATGCGATGGGTTCGGGGCATGTCGTCTCCAGCAGGGAAAGGTCAGGTTGACGTAGACGGAACTTCTAGCCGCGAAACATGACAGCTCGCCATCGGTATCGGCGGCGTCGGCGGCGTTGCAGACGTTTGCGCTCAGGCGGCCACAAGGCTGGCGTGGGTGGCCCCGAGCGAGGCCAGCGCGCCGGCCCGCTGCGCCGACCCCACCCGGAACACCAGCACCGACTTGGCGATCTTCTTGGCGGCGCCGATGGCCGCCGTGGCCCATCCGATGAACTCCGCGTCGCCCAAGCCCTGCGGGCACTCGAACGACAGGGCCTGCAGGCCTCCGCCCGCCAGGGGCGCGATGACATTGGGGCTGGGCGCCGCGACCCGTCCGACCACCAGCAGCGCCAGCGGGCGCACCATGGAGGTGGCGGCCAGCAGGACGCCCTGGGGCACTCCGTCGATGTCGAGAATCTCGGTGATCACGCCTAGTTTGACCAGGCCGCCCGCCTCGCGCAGCGGCACACTGACCTCGGCGCGCCCGCGCTGGCTGGACAGGCTGACGAATGAGACCGGGACGATCAGGCTCAATAGCTGCTCGCCGCCCGCCTCCGCCTTCAGCCGGTCGATGCCGCGGGTGATCGTCGCCATGTCGGCGCGGAGCAGGTCGCCGGGCGACAGCGCCGCCACCTGCTTCGGCGTGAGGTCCTCGCCCGTGGCGATCACCACCACCCGGCGGATCATCCGGAAACCGATGCGGGTGAAGCCCTTGAGCTCATAGACTGGCTCCAGCGTGGCCGAGACCCGCAGCCGCCGCCCGTCGGTGGACACGAACGGCGTCCAGCGATTGACCGGGGCCGCCGCCTCGGCCTCGGCGTTGACGATGGCCGCGGGCGGGCTCGCGGCGTCCGGTTCCGGCGACCGGATTTCGCCGAGCGAGGCTTCCGCCTGCACGGCGTCCACCGCCGCGGCCTCCAGCCGCCCCTTGCCGATGCTGGTCACCTGCATGATCCCGGCGGCGGCCATGTGCGAGTCGCCGAGGAAATGGTTCAGCACCTCGCGCAGATAGCGCAGGCAGGCCGCCTGCCCGGCGAGGCGGCCGAGGTCCGGATGGACCACGAAGAAGTCGGTCTCGGAGACGCGCAGATAGGCGCCCTGGTTGGCGACGCCGCGCTCGAGGACCCGGTCGGTGAAGTCCAGCACCTGGTCCTTGCGCAGCGCCCATCGGGCGCCGAACCGCTTTTGCACGGCCTCGACGGAGATGATGTTGAGCTTGCCGGCCGCCATCAGTTGCGGGTCGCTGAACCGTTCGACCGCCTCCTGGACGTCGAGCGACAGCAGGCGGGGAATGTTGGCCAGCGCGCCGGAGCCCGGAGTCCCGGAGGCCGCAGAGGGGCTCAGCGGGCCTTCGCTTCCGGCCACCTCAAACCTCCACGGCGGTTCAGGACGCCCCACGCTAAGGGCGCCCGCGCGAGCCGACAACGTACAACCATTGAGTGAACGACCTCTGACCGGCGTCGCCGGCGCTACTGCTTCTTGACGTGGGCTTCCTGCAGCGGGATCGGCGTGAACTCAGGCGGCGGCGGCTTGGACGCCGGGTCCTCGTCCAGCGACTCGCCCGTGGAGAGCACCTCCCGTTCAAGCGAGGTGGTGAACCGAAGCGCGAAGGGTTCCGGCGGACGGCCGGCGAGGCTCAGGAAGCCGACCGCGGGGTCGACGTTGACGCCCACGCCATAGGCCACATCGGCCGCGGTGCGGCAGACGGTGCGGATCGTCGTGCGGTCGAAGCTCAGCACCCAATGCTGATGCTCGTCCGGGCACGGGTTCTTCAGCTTGCGCACGCCGGTCAAGAAACCCTTGCAGCTCATCGGCTGGTCGAAGGTGACGCGCACCACCAGCACGCCGGGCCGCACCGTGGCGCCGTAGGCGGGGAAGGTGCTGACGATCTTCGGCCGCGGCGCGAAGTCGTTCACCTTCGGCTCCACGCAGACCGCCTGGGGCGTCACGGTGAGTTCTTCGGTTTGCGGAGCGTCATCGGGCGCGGGCTTCGCCTGCGCCCGCGCTTCGGCGGCGTTGGCCAGGCCAAGGACGGCGATGGCGACGAGCAGAATGTCCTTCATGCTGACTCCGAGGCCCCAGGACAGCGTGCGGCCGGCTCAAGGCCGGACGCGAAGGCTAGACCCGGAGCCCGTTCCGCTCAAGCTGCCGGAACAGGGCCTCGCGCGGCCTCGCTTAGCCGCGGCGGGGACGGCGCAGGGTGAAGGTCTCGAAGGGGGCCAGCCGCCCGTCCGGCCCGGCCACGTCGTAGTAGGTCACCTTGATGGTCGTCAGGCCGCCGGGGCGTCCCGGGTCGACCGCGAAGGCGGCGAAACCGTAGGCGTGGGCGGCGTTGCGCACCGCCGACCAGGGCGCTCGTTCGGTGACATAGATCGGCGGGCGGCGGCCGGTCTTGGGGTCGGGCGGGCCGACGGCGGTGATCACCCGGCACTGCGGCGGGTCGAAGAACAGCGCGTTCGAGGGCCGCGAGGTGCCGCCGCCGCCGATCACCATGTGGACCGTGCCCTGGCGGGTGTCGATCGCGTCGGTGGCGGTGGCCGCCGCCAAGGGTGTCAGAGTGGCGTTGGCTTCGTGCCCGCGTAAGGGATGCGAGCGCTCGTAGTGGTGCTCGTGGCCGCACACCACCAGGTCGACGCCGTAGCGGTCGAACAGTGGTGTCCATTCCTGGCGCACGCCCAGGTCGGCGCCGTTGAACTTGTCGGCGGTGGAGATGGCGACCTGGTGCATGCAGACCACGATCCAGTCGATGTCGCGGCTGGCGCGCGCGGCCGACAGCTCTTTCTCCAGCCAAGCCTTCTGCGCCCCGGCCGAATAGCCGCGGACGTAGGAATCGCCGCCGTCCTGGTAGCAGACGTCGTCGTTGGCGATGCTCAGCACACGGACAGAGCCCACGGTGAAGGCGTACCAGAGACCGCGCGTCAGCTCCGTCTGGCCCGCCGCCTCGGGCACCGCGAAATAGGTCTGGTAGGCCTGATAGCCGATCGGCCCGTTGCCGAGCTCGTTCTCGTGGTTGCCGGGCGAGGGCATCCAGGGCCGCCGGCTGGCGCTGCGGCTGTTGTTCGCCCAGAAGTCCCACCAGGCGCGCACCCGGTCGTGGGCCAGGTTGGCGTAGCAGAGGTCTCCGTTGAACAGGTGGAACAGCGGCTGCACCCGCTCCACGCCCGCCGTGGTGTCGGCGGCGGACGGCGAACCCAGATTGTCGTTGACCCACAGCGTATCCGGCAGCTTCACGCCCTCGGGCGGAACATAAGCCTTGCCGAGGCTGGGCGTGCCCTGGTCGCCGAAGCTGGTGAAGGTGAAGGCCGCCCGGCCGCGCGGGGCGGTGCGGAAGGTGGCGAACTGCGGGACCGCGCCCTCGTGCAGGGCGCCATAGAGATAGGCCGTGTCGGGCCGCAGGCCGCTGAGCCTCGCATGGTGGGCGTGGACGGTCTGGCCCGACTTGCCGTCGACGTAACTGACCGTCTGGGCCTCGACGGTCTGCTCCAGCCGCCCGTCCATGCGCCCCAGCAGGACGCGCGGACGCCGCACCGGCTGCAGGCTGTGCCAGGACACCGTCATCTGCGCGGCCGCGTCAGCCCCGAACTGCAGGTGAAGGCCCGCCACGGGCGGGATCGCCGGATCGGTGGGCGCGCCCGGAGCTTCTGCGGCGGCGACCGGCGTCCCAGCCACGACGGCGCCCAAGCCCGCGCCCAGGCCTGCCGCCGCCAGCAACCGGCGCCGGCTGAGCTCGAAATCGGAACCGTCGTCGGATGCGTTCATGGCCGCCAGGTCGCCCAAGGAATGCCGGCCAGCTATCCCAGCTCTGCGACAGTTCGGCAAACCGCCAGAGTTCGTGCGCTGCGCCTGCATGGGCGAACACGTTCACCGAAATTTAGGCGGCGCGGCGGAAAAGTGTCCGTGGGAGCGCCCATGGTTTCAGTTTCGACATCGACGGTCACACCCCCTCATCACCGCGTCACGCCGCCGGCGTCGCCGCAGGTCGCGGCGACGACCGATACGGCGCCCAGCGCCGCGTCCGGCGATCCGGTGGACACCGTGACGCTGTCGGCCCTGGCCCAACAGGTGCTGGACGGCCAGGCGGCGCCGCCAGCGCCGTCAACGACCGCCGCGCCCACGGCCTCTTCCGCGGCGGCGTCTTCCACGCCCGCCGCCGTCACGCCACCAACCCAGGACCAGATCGCCGCCGCCGTGGCCGCGCTCAACGACACCAGCGGCCAGACCTCGCTGGACGACCAGCTCAAGGCCTATGCCCTGCTCACCAATGTGGTGGCGCAGGGCCAGGTGCTGCAGCCGAACCTCGCGCCGCCGGCCACGCCGCCGCCGGGCGGCATGATCGAGGCGACCGACGCGGCCGCCCTGGTCGGCTCGCCGTTCGCCGTGCGCGTCGACCAGGTGGTGGCCCAGGTGAACGGCCAGAAGGACTCCAGCGGCCAGGACAACGGCTACGACCTGGCCAACACCGTCGACAAGGGCCTGGCCGCCTTCAACAGCCTCTCGGCCGACGACCAGCAGATCTATGTGGCGGCGACCAACTTCTCGAACGCCCTGCAGTCGCAGGCCGCGCCGATCGCCTCGGTCGCCGACTATCAGGCGAACCAGCTCGCCCAGGCCGACGTGGACCGCGCGGTGCAGGCGGCGCAGGACAACCCGGCCTACGCCGCCCAGATCCAGACCAACGCCCAGGGCCAGAAGAACAACTTCGCCAGCCGGACGAGCGCCCTGGCCAGCACGGCGCAGGCCGCCGGCGACCAGGCCACCGCCCAGCTCGCGCAACTGGCCGCGTCTGTGTCCGACAGCGCGGCCTTCACAGAGGCCGCCCAGTCCTATTTCACCGCGAACGGCCCGCCGCCCGCCTCGCACCCCAACACCGGGCAGTATTTCCCGTCTCCGGCCGGGACGGCCCCGCCGCCCGGCTACACGCCGCCCGATCCGGCGACCCTGATGAAGGCGCTGTCCAAGCTGGACGACACCGACGGCGCGGTGCTGGTGGGCGACCAGATCTCGGCGCTGAAGCTCCTGAACGGCTTCATCGCCAGCGGCGCGGGCCAGCTGTCGCCGGGCTCGTTGGCCGTGGTCCAGAACGCCCAAGCCTCGCCCTACGCCCAGCGCGCCCAGGAGGACCAGGCCCGGGTCGAAGACTACCTCGTCCCCGGCGAGGACCCCTACCAGCAGATGCTGGACCACCTGAATTCCATGACGCCGGACGACCAGCAGACCTATTTCGGCCAGACCGGCTCCAGTTCCGACGGCGCGGTGATGTTCGCCTCGCTGGGCAGCGAGAAGCAGAACCTCAGCGCGCGCTCCAGCATCATGATCATCTACAACGACGTGCTCCAGGCCTACGGGGTCAGCGACCTCACCCAGCTCGGCTCGAGCTCGGCCAAGACGCTGGCCGACCTGCAGCAGCTGCAAAGCCTGCACGACATGGACCAGCAGAGCGACAGCTGGACGGCCCAGGCCCAGGCCTTCCTCAACAGCGTGACGCCCGCCGACCTCGGCCTCACGCCCACCGACGCCAACGGCGACCCCGACCTGGCCGAGGCGATGAAGACCCTGCAGGCGGTCGCCGACGACCAGAAGGCCTTCGTCAGCGCCATCAAGGGCGGCCAGATGCAGAAGTGGCAGCCGATCACCGAGGCCAAGAAGGCCGCCTCCAAGGTGGCCGCCGCCAGCGACCCGACCGGCCTCGGGCTGTCGGCCACCGCCTAGGCGGCCTTGACCGGAGCCGCGCCGGCGCCGCCTAGATGGCCGTCATGACCGCCGCCTCCGACAAGCCGCCGCGCAGCCCGGCGCCCCTGCTGGGGCCGCGCCTGAAGGCGATCCGGCGCACGCGCAACCTGTCGCTGGACGACCTGGCGGCGCTCTCCGGCGTCTCGAAGTCGATGCTGAGCCAGGTGGAGCGCGGCCAGGCCAACCCGACCTTCGCCACCCTCTGGAGCCTGACCACGGCGCTCGACCTGGAGCTGCCGGAGCTGATCGGCCTGCAGTCCAGTGTCAGCCACCCGGGCATCGAGCTGATGGCCGGCGGCTTCACCCCAGAGATCCGCACCGACGACGGCCTCTGCACCCTGCGCATCCTCAGCCCCACCGATTCGGCCGGCCAGATCGAATGGTACGACCTCGTCCTGCAGCCGGGCGGGGCGCTGGTCTCCTCCGCCCACGCCCGCGGCGCGCGCGAGCACCTGACGGTGCGCGAGGGCGTGCTGCATGTGGCCTCCGGCGGCGACAGCGTGGCGGTCGGCCAGGACGCCACCGCCCGTTACGCCGCCGACGTGCCGCACGCGATCCGCAACCTGGACAAGACGCCCGCGCGGGCCCTCCTGGTGGTGGCGCACGGACGATAGGAGCTGAGAGGGCCGCTTCCGGCTCGCATGGCGGACCGTCGCGACCAGGTCAGGCTGACGCACGCGTGAGCCGCAGCTCGTCGATCAGACTCAACATCACGGCGCGGCGCGCGCCCACCTGTTCCAGGAAGGTGTCCAGTTCGGCCAGCTTGTCTTCCAGGCGCGCCTGCAGCCTCGCCTTCCTAGCGTCGCCCTGGGGCGAACTCAGGTGCGCGGCCACATCTCTCAGGGTGAAGCCCAGGCCTTGCGCCCGGGCGATGAACCGCACGACGTCCAGGTCGTGGTCGCCGTAATCGCGATAGCCATTGGGGAGCCGGGCGGCGGGCGGCAGCAAGCCGTTGGCTTCATAGAAGCGGATTCTTGAAGTGCTGACGCCGGCCCGCTTCGCCAGTTCACCGATGCGCATGACCTTGACCTTCAACCATGGTTGAAGGTGTAGAGCGGCCGTCCCATGGGTCAAGATTGCTCACACTGCATGCCAACGCTCCTCCTGATCCCCGGACTCGGAAGCGACGGCGCCGTGTGGCGGCGAACGGTCGAGGCTCTGGGAGACCGCGTCGATTGCCGGATCGTCGACACGCTCAGCGACGACACCCTAGCGGGGATGGCCCATCGCATCCTCGCCCAGGCGCCGGACCGCTTCGCGCTCGCCGGCGTCTCGATGGGCGGCATGGTTGCAATGGAGCTGATGCGGCTCGCGCCCGAGCGGATCAGCCATCTGGCGCTGATCGATACCAACGCCCTGCCCGACAAGCTTGGGCGCAAGCTATATCGTCACCTTGCCAATCTGGTCGTCGGCGCGACGCGAGATTTCCGACGCCAGGCGCAGGGTAGCCTTAAGGCGCTCGTCCATCCGGATGCGCCGCAGGACGTTCGTACGGAGCTGGTGGAGATGAGCGTGCGGGTCGGCGCCCGCCTATGTTCGGCAGAACCGCGCCGTGATCGCCCGGGGCGATCTGCGTGGCGTGCTGCCCGGAGTCCGGGCGCCGACTTCGGTGATCGTTGGCGAACAGGATCGCATGACACCCATCAGCCTGTCGCGGAAGATCCACGGGCTGATCTCCGGCTCGACGCTCAATCTCATCCCGGACTGCGGCCACCTTCCGCCTATCGAGAAGCCCGAAGCCGTGGCGACGCTGCTCCTGGAGCTTCTTCAGCGACGGGAGCTCAACCAACGTCCGTGATTCGGAATCGCAGGGCCGCGGGCTGCGACCGGCCAAACCTCTGGAATTCCACTATCATGGACACATCGTCTTCTATCCTGCATAACGCACCCCATCTGGAGGCCGCGTCATGCGCAACGACTTCTACACGCGGATCGCCGGCGAGCTGGCGGACATCGAGGCCCAGGGCCTGACCAAGCCCGAGCGGGTGATCGGCTCGCGGCAGGGGCCGCTGGTCGAGGTGCGCCTGGCGGACGGGCGCACGGTTGAAGCGCTGAACTTCTGCGCCAACAACTACCTGGGCCTGGCCGGCGACCCGCGCGTGGCGGAGGCCGCCGCCCGCGCCGCGCGAGACGCCGGAGCCGGCATGGCCTCGGTGCGCTTCATCTGCGGCACCCAGGCGATCCACAAGGAGCTGGAGGCGGCCACTGCCGACTACCTCGGCTACGAGGACTCCATCCTGTTCGCCGCCGCCTTCGACGCCAACGGCGGGGTGTTCGAGCCCCTGCTGGGCGAGGACGACGCGATCATCTCCGACAGCCTGAACCACGCCTCGATCATCGACGGGGTGCGGCTGTGCAAGGCGCAGCGCCGGCGGTTCCCGAACGGCGACATGGAGGCCCTGGAGGGCGAACTGAAGGCCGCGCGGGCGTCCGGGGCGCGGACCATCCTGATCGCCACCGACGGCGTCTTCTCCATGGACGGCCACATCGCCCAGTTGGACGGGATCACCGCGCTGGCCGACCGCTACGACGCGCTCGTGATGGTCGACGACTGCCACGCCACGGGCTTCCTGGGCGACGGCGGCCGCGGCTCGGCGGCCTACCGCAAGGTGGAAGGCCGCGTCGACATCCTGACCGGCACCTACGGCAAGGCGCTTGGCGGGGCGATGGGCGGCTTCGTGGCGGCCCGCAAGCCGGTCATCGACCTGCTGCGCCAGCGGGCGCGACCCTATCTGTTCTCGAACGCACTCGCCCCCGCGGTCTGCGGCGCGGCGCTCGCGGCCATCGAGATCGCCCGCGGGCTGCAGGGCGAAGACCTGCGCGGCCGCCTGTCGGCCAACGCCCAGCGCTGGCGCGGCGCCCTGGAGCAGTCCGGCTTCGACCTGGTCCCCGGCGAGCATCCCATCGTGCCGGTCATGCTGGGCGAGGCGCGCCTGGCGCAGGACCTGGCCGCGGAGTTGCTGACGCGCGGCGTCTTCGTCACCGGCTTCTCGTTCCCCGTGGTGCCGCGCGGCCAGGCGAGGATCCGCACCCAGCTTTCCGCCGCCCACACGCCCGAGCACCTCGACACCGCCGCCCGCGCCTTCGCCGAGGCGCGCGACGCCGTGCTCGCGCGTTCAACATCCCAGACTGGAGCCGACCGATGACCATGCACATGCTGGGGCTGTCGAAGCTGAAACCCGCCGAGGGCCTGTGGAGCACCGAGGCCGACGTGCCGGCTTGCGGGCCGGACGAGGTGCTGATCCGCATCCGCCGCACCGCCATCTGCGGCACCGACCTGCACATCTGGCGCTGGGACGACTGGGCGAAGGCGACCATCCCGGTGCCGATGATCGTCGGACACGAATACGCCGGCGAGATCGTCGAGATCGGCTCCGCCGTCACCCGCAAGCTGCACGTGGGCCAGCGGGTCTCCGGCGAGGGCCACATCATCGACCTGAACTCGGCCGCCGCTCGGGCCGGCCGCTTCCACCTCGACCCCGGCACCAAGGGCGTCGGGGTCAATCGTCAGGGCGCCTTCGCCGAATACCTGGCGATCCCGGCCTTCAACGTCGTGCCCCTGCCCGACGAGGTGAGCTTCGAGGTCGGCGCCCTGCTCGACCCGTTCGGCAACGCCGTGCACACCGCCCAGCAGTTCGACCTGATGGGCGAGGACGTGCTGGTCACCGGCGCGGGTCCCATCGGCATCATGGCCGCCGCCGTCGCCCGCCGGGCCGGCGCGCGCAGCGTGGTGATCACCGACCAGAACCCCTATCGCCTGGCCCTGGCCGAGAAGCTCGCCGACGTGCGTCCGGTGGACGTGACCCACGAGGACCTGGCCGACGTGCAGCACGAGCTGGGGATCGAGAACGGCTTCGGCGTGGCCCTGGAGATGTCCGGCGCGGTCCAGGCCATCGACCAGGCGGTCGACGCCCTGGCCATGGGCGGCAAGCTCGCCATGCTGGGCATCCCGGGAAAGTCCATGGACGTGGCCTGGTCGCGGATCATCCTGAAGGCGCTGACCATCAAGGGCGTCTACGGCCGCGAGATGTTCGAGACCTGGCGCAAGATGTTCGGCCTGATCCGCAACGGCCTCGACCTCGAGCCCCTGATCACCCACCGCCTGGACGCCAAGGATTTCCATAAGGGCTTCGACGCCGCCCTCTCCGGCCAGGCGGGCAAGGTCGTGCTGAGCTGGTAGAGGCGCGACGCCGCGGCCTCGTCAGCTCCAGCCGAGGCCCAGGCTCTTCTGCAGGGCGATGAAGTCGTTGGTGAGCTGGGCGCGGGCGTCGGCGACGCCCTGCTCGGCCTGGACGCGCTGGCGCTCGGTATCGAGCACCTCCAGCGTCGTCGCCGTGCCGCCCTTCTGGCGCAGGGCCTCCAGCGTGGCGGACCGCTCGGCCGAGGCCTGGACCCGCAGGAGGCTCTCCAGGCTGTCGCGCTGACGGCCGTATCGGGAGAGCGAGGTCTCCGCGTCCTGCAGGGCTTCCAGCACCGTCTTGCGGTAGGTAGCGAGCGCCTCTGCGTCGGCGCCCTTGGCCTCGGCGATCTGCGCGCGGACCCGGCCGAAGTCGAACGGCGTCCACTGCAGCAGGGGCGCCAGGATGGTGCTCTGGCTGGAGCTGTCGAACAGGTGCGAGAGCTCCGGGGCCGTGTAGCCGATGGAGCCCAGCAGCGTGACCTTCGGGAAGAGGTCAGCGGTGCGTTCGCCGATCACGGCGTTGGCCTGCTGCAACTGCCGCTCGGCCTGGCGGATGTCGGGGCGGCGGCGCAGCAGGGCGGCCGGATCGCCCACCGCCACCACGGCGGGCGGCGCCGGCGTCGCGGCGGCGGCGGAGAGCTCGGCGTCGAGCGCCCCCGGCTCGCGGCCGGTGAGCACCGCCAGCCGGTCCAACTGCTCGGTGATCTGCGCCTGCAGCGGGACGATCTGCGCCTGAGTCGACTGGAACTGGTTGTTGAGCTTCTCGACGTCCAGCTCCGAGGCCGTGCCGCCGGCCTGGCGCTGGCGGGTCAGGTCCAGCATCTGGCGCTCGAGGTCGGCGTCGCGGCGCGACAGGGCCATGCGCTGCTGCAGCTGGCGCAGGGTGACGTAGGCCTGGGCGACCTCGGCCTCCAGGCTGACCTTGGCGCCGTCGAAGGCCGCGTCAGCGGCCTGGGCCTTGGCCTTGGCGCCTTCGACGCCGCGCCGCTTGCCGCCAAACAGGTCGAGCTCCCAGGTGGCGTCGAAGTCGGCGGTGTAGATCTCCAGGGTCGAGGGCAGGGCTAGGCCGGCCGCGGCGGCGCTCTGCCCGCTGGCCTGGCCGCCGCCCAGCGCGCCGCTCAGGCCCGTGGCGCGCAGATAGGCCGCCGTGGTCCCGGTTGTGGGCAGGCCCTGGGCGCGCGCGCCCTTCAGCCCGGCGCGGGCCTGGACGATGCGGGCGCGGGCCACCGCCAGGTCGGGGCTGGAGCGCAGGGCCTCGTCGACCAGCGCATCGAGCTCGGCGTCGTTCAGCGCGGTCCACCAGTGCGAGGCGGGCTCGCCGGCGGTCACCGCGTCGCCGCGGTGGAAGGCCGGCGCATGGGCGGCCTGCGGCGCGACGGTAGGCGGGCCCTTGTAGTTCGGGCCGACGACGCAGCCGCCCAGCAGGGCCGCGGCGGCCCCGAGCGCGGAGAAACGGGCGAGGGTGAGGCGCGGGCGGGTCAATGCATCATCTCCGTCGCGGCGGCGGCCTTGGGCGGCGGGCGCAGCAGGAAGACCAGCGGCGCCATGCAGATCAACGCTATGCCCAGGAGCCAGAAGCCCTCGGCATAGGTGATCACCATGGCCTGCTGGTGGATCGTGCCCGCCAGGCTCCGCAGCGCCTGGGTCTGCGCCGCCCCGAGGTCGCCGCCGTTGGTCGCCGCGAAGCCGGCCGCCTGGTCGGCGATGCGGGACTGGGCGAGCTCGGAATTCTGGGTGACGCTCTGGCCGATGGCGTCGGCGTGGGATTCCACCCGGCGGTCGATGAACACGCCCAGCAGCGCCAGGCCCAGCGAGCCGCCGAGGTTCCGGGCCATGTTGAACAGGCCGGCCGCATCGGCGGCGTCCTCCCGCGAGACCGAGCCGACCGAGGCCTGGTTCAGCGGCATGAAGCAGAGGATTTGCCCGACGCCCTGGATCAGCTGCGAGAAGAAGAAGTGGTCGCCGCCGGTGTCGGCGGTCAGGCTGGTGTTGAAGAAGCAGCTCACCGCGAAGCAGCCCAGGCCGATCAGCACCGTCAGCCGCAGCGGCGCATGGCCCAGGATCAGCGGCAACAGGGGCATCATCAGGAAGGCCGGGATGCCGGAAATCGCCAGAATGCGGCCCGACTGCTCGGCGTTGTAGCCGGCGATCAGCGACAGGAACTGCGGCAGCACATAGAGCACGCCGTAGAGCACCATCCCGATCACCACGATGATCAGGATCACGCTGGCGTAGGAGCGGTTGAGCATCAGCCGCAGCTTGATCACCGGCTCGCGCGCGGTGGCCTGGGCGACCGCCAGCAGGACGAAGCCGAGCGCCGAGACCGCCGTCAGGCCGACGATGAAGC
Organism: Phenylobacterium sp.; assembly: GCF_004799515.1. GTDB lineage: Bacteria > Pseudomonadota > Alphaproteobacteria > Caulobacterales > Caulobacteraceae > Phenylobacterium. Next base: position 181,044 of record NZ_SSMX01000046.1, read on the forward strand.
CGGATTCGAACCAGCGGTCGCGCTGGCCCTCTTCCAGCACAACGGTCAGGCAGGAGAGGCCGAAGGTCATGCCGACGATGCCCAGCCAGTCGGCCTCGACCAGCCGCTCCAGCTTCATCCGCTCGTGCGGCAGGCCGAGCAGCAGCAGGGTGAAGAGCGCGCCGGCCACCGGCAGGTTGAGGAAGAAGCACCAGCGCCAGCTGACGCTCTCGGTCAGCCAGCCGCCGATCACCGGCCCGACCAGCGGGCCCAGGAGCACGATCAGGCCGAACAGCGTCATACCGATGGGGATCTGCTTGGGCGGCAGGCGGGTGCGCACGATGGTTTGGGCGGTGGGGATCAGCGCGCCGCCGAAGAACCCCTGCCCGACCCGGCCCAGGATCATGGTCGGCAGGTCGTGGGCCAGGCCGCAGGTCATCGAGAACAGGGTGAAGAGCCCGCCGCAGATCAGCAGCAGGTTACGCAGGCCAAGCAGCCGCGAGAGCCAGGCGGCGAGCGGGATCATCACCACCTCGCTCACCAGATAGCCCGTGGAGATCCAGGTGCCTTCCGTACCGCTGGCGCCCACCTCGCCCTGGATCTGCGGCAGGGCCGAGTTGACGATGGAGATGTCCAGGGAGGCGATCAGGGCGCCGAGCGCCCCGGCGATCACCGCGATCCAGTCCCCCAGGGAGGCGCGTTGCTCCGCCCCGGCGGAGGCGGCGACGCTCACCGGGCCGCCCTCTGCCGTTCGGGCGCCGCGCTGGTGTCCACCGAGACCGTCGCCGATAGGCCGGGCAGGATGCGGCCCTGCAGGTCCTGCGGCGGGCGCAGGCGGAAGCGGACGGGCACGCGCTGGACGATCTTGGTGAAGTTGCCGGTGGCGTTCTCCGGCGGCAGCAGGGCGAACTGGGCGCCGGTGCCGGGCGAGAAGCTGTCGACCACCGCCTCGATCTTGCGGCCGCCGAAGGCGTCGAGGCTCACCGTGGCGCGCTGGCCGATCTGCATGCGACCGATCTGGGTCTCCTTGAAGTTGCCGACCAGGTAGACGTCCTGCACCGGCACCACCGACATCAGCCGCGCGCCGGGCTGGACGAACTGGCCGAGGCGCACGCTCTTGTCGCCGATCCGCCCGGCGATGGCGGCGCGGATCAGGGTGTCGCCGAGGTTGATCTGCGCCGTGGTCACCTGCGCCTGCGCGGCCTTGAGCTGGGCCTCCGCCTGGCCGACCTGGGCGCTCAAGGTGGCGACCTGGCGCTCGGCCTGCGCCTTGGCGGCGGCGTTGGCGCGGGCGGTGGCCTGAGCCTGATTGCGCTGGTCGACCGCCTGGGCGTAGCGCTGCTGGGTCTCGACGCCCTGGCTCGACAACAGCTTGTAGCGCTCGGCCTCATGGTCGGCGTAGGCGGCGGCGTCCTGCGCGCCCTTGAGTTGGGCCGAGGCCTGGGCCACCGCTTCCTGCTGCTGGGCCACCTGCCGCCGGGCCGCCTCGATGTCGGCCTCGCGGGCCGCCGCCGTGGCGCGCTGAGTGGCGAGTGTCGCGTCATAGTTGGCGGTGTCGATCTTCAGGAGGGGCTGGCCGGCGGCGACCGCCTGGTTGTCCGCGACATAGACCGCCTCGACATAGCCCGAGACCTTCGGCGCCACCGTCACCTGGTCGGCGCGGACATAGGCGTCGTTGGTGCTCTGCACGAACCGGCCATGGGTGAACCAGCGGAAGCCGAGGACAGCGACCCCGATCACGACGACGATGCCTACCAGCAGCAGCACGACGCGGACCCGCGGGTTGGCGAGCGGCGACGGCCGCTTCGGCGGGACGTCGGGTCCGCCCGGCGGGCGCGCGCCATCGCCGTCGGACTGAGGGGCTGGGTCCGCCATCGGAGTCATCCTGGAACCGGCGGGGGAGCGCCGGATGCGCGATTTCGTCCAGTTGGCAGATGTCTGTCAAATGGAATATGTTTGTCGGATGGAAAATTTCATGAAGCCGGTGTAGCTTGTCCTCTGGAGGACCAGGAATGGACGGATCACACGTCCCCGGACCCCGGCGGCGGCCCCCGGAAGGTGGCTATGCCCGCGGCGCGGAAACCCGGGACCGGATCATCGAGGCGGCTTACGTCGTCTTCGCCGAGGAGGGCTATCTGGGCGCCTCGACCCGCCGGATCGCGGCGGAGGCCGGCGTCAACCCACCGGCGCTGCAGTACTATTTCGACAGCAAGGAAGGCCTGCACAAGGCCTGCGCCGAGGCGGTCGTGGCCCATGTCGCCGGCCAGCTCTCCGAGGCCACCCAGGCCGCCCAGGCGGCGCTGGACGCCCCTGACCGGGCGGGCGCGGCGCCGGCCCTCGCCGACCTCGTCGTGCGGCTGGCCGAGGTGGCGATGGCCGAGGCGGAGACCGAGGCCTGGAGTCACTTCCTCAACCGCTGCCAGGCCGACGACTCCGGGCCGGCGTTCGAGATCATCGAGGCGGGGATCTCCGCCCCGTTCAAGAGCCTGGTGATCGGCCTAGTCGCCAAGACGCTCGGCCTTCCCGCCGCCGATGAAGAGGCGCGGCTGCGCGGCATCCTCCTGATGAGCCAGCTCAACGCCTTCCACACCCACCGTGAGAAACTGCTCGCCCTCCTCGGGTGGGAGGACTTCGCCGGCGAGCGCGCCGCCGAGGCCATGGCGGTGCTGCGCGACCATGTCTATCGGCTGACGGCGCCGCGCGGCGCCTAGCGACCGCGCCGCGGGCGCCGACCCCGGTAGAATCCTGACGGGCGCTGTACGATCTTGCTGCGCCGGCGGTAATCCGTCATCCCGGAGGCTTATGGCGAGCGGGAACGGGGTTCTCCATGAAGCGGCTCACGATCGACCGGAGCTTTCTGCTGGAGGCCGCCTGGCGCGCCCTCGTCTTCATCGTGGCCCTGGTCATCCTGATCGTCGTCACCACCCGCTGGAACGGCTGGCAGGGCCGGACGGGCTGGCAGAGCACCGACGACGCCTACCTGCAGGCCGACATCACCCCGATCGCCGCCAAGGTCGCGGGCTATGTGCGCATCGTGCCGGTCGCCGACTTCCAGCGGGTGCGCGCGGGGCAGCTGGTCGCCGAGATCACCGACGATGACTACCGCACCGCGCTGGCCCAGGCTGAAGCCGGCGTGGCGGCGGCGAAGGCCCAGGTAGCCGCCCTGTCGGCGCAGGAGACCCTGCAGGGGGCCAATGTCGCCGCGGCGGCGGCCCAGGTGGCCAGCGTCTCGGCGAACCTGGCGCAGAACGGCCGCGACGTCGCCCGCCAGCACCGCCTGGTGGCGGGCGGCTCTTCTTCGGCGGAGGCCGGCGAGCGGCTGGACACCACCGGCCAGCAGCTCTCGGCCCAGCTGGTCCAGACCCGCGCCCAGGCCGATGCGGCCCGCAAGCAGCGCGATGTGCTGGCCGCCCAGCGGGAGCAGGCGCAAGCCTCCGTCGCGGCCCAGACGGCCAGCCTGCAGCAGGCCCGCCTCAACCTCGGCTACACCCGCATCATCGCCCCGGTGGACGGCGTGCTGGGCCAGCGCCAGGTGCGGCCCGGCCAGTTCGTGGGCGTTGGCGGCCAAGTCGACACCGTCACGCCCCTGCCGCACGTCTGGGTGATCGCCAACTACCGCGAGACCCAGCTCACCCACATGGCGGTGGGCCAGAAGGCGGAGGTGCGCGTGGACACCTTCCCCGGCCGCGTCCTGCGCGGGCATGTGGAGGCCTTCGCGCCGGCGTCGGGATCGCAGTTCGCGCTGCTGCCGCCGGACAACGCCACCGGCAACTTCACCAAGGTGGTGCAGCGGGTTGCGGTGAAGATCGCCCTGGACGACGTCGCGGGCCTGGGCGACGGGCTCCGGCCCGGGCTCTCGGTGGTCGCCCGGATCGACGCCGAGGCGCGCAGATGAGCGGCGCCCCTCCGGCCGATCCCGCGCCCGCCGCGCCCGCGCCGATCCCCTGGCTCGGCCTGGCCGCCGTCCTGCTCGGCACCTTCATCTCGACCCTCAACGGGCGGCTTTCCACCTTCGGGCTGGCCGATATCCGCGGCGCGCTGCATGCCGGCTTCGACGACGGCGCCTGGATCACCACGGCCCAGACCGTGGCCCAGATGCTGATCGCCCCCGTGGCGGTCTGGGTCGGTGGCGTCTACGGCCCCCGCCGCGCGCTGCTGGAAGCCGCTCTGGCGTTCGCGGTGGTTTCGGCGATCATCCCCTTCTCCGTGAACCTGCCGATGTTCCTGGGCCTGCAGTTCATGAGCGGCCTCGCCTCGGGCTTCTTCGTGCCGCTCACCCTCGGCTTCATCCTGCGGGCCCTGCCGCCGAAGTTCTGGGCCTACGGGGTGGCGATCTATGCGCTGAACCTGGAGCTCTCCCTCAACATCTCGGCGTCGCTGGAGGGCTGGTACGTCGACCACATGAGCTGGCGGTGGATCTTCTGGCAGAACGTGCCGCTGGCGCTGGGCATGGTGGCCTGCCTGCACTTCGGCATCGCGCGGACGCCACCGCCGCCGAACCCGCCGCGCGCCGACCTCTTCGGCCTGGCGGCCGGCGGCATCGGGCTGGCGTTGATCTACGCCGGCCTCGACCAGGGCAACCGCCTGGACTGGCTGCACTCCGGCGTGGTGGTCGCCCTGCTGGCGGCCGGCGGCCTGCTGGTCGCGGGCTTCCTGCTGCACGAGAGCCGCACGCGATATCCGGGGGTCAACCTGAAGGTGCTGTTCGCGCCGCCCCTGCCGCGGCTCCTGATCCTGGTCGCCTTCCTCAGGCTCACCATCCTGTCGACCGCCTATCTGATCCCGCAGTACTTGCAGGCGGTGCGCGGCTACCGGGCGCTGGAGGTGGGCGAGACCTTGGTGTGGATCGCCGCGCCGCAGCTGGTGTTCTGCCCGCTGGCGGCGCTTTTCCTGCGCCGCACCGACCCGCGGCTGGTCGCCTCGATCGGCTTCATCTTCGTGAGCCTGGCCTGTGTCCAGGTGGCCCGCAACCTGACCCCGCTCTGGGGGTCGGAGCAGTTCCTGCCGAGCCAGCTGCTGCAGGCGATCGGCCAGAGCTTCGCGCTTTCCGGCATCCTGTTCTTCGCGGTGCTGCACCTGCGGCCGGAGGATGCGCTGACCTTCGGCGGCGCCGTCCAGACCGCGCGGCTGATGGGCGGCCAGCTGGGCCAGGCCTTCGTGGTCACCCTGACCCGCGTCCGCACCCAGACCGCCTCCAACCTGATCGGCCAGCACGTCCGGATCGGCGACGGGGCGGTGATGGACCGGCTGGGCGCCTATGCGGCGGTGTTCCGGCGCACCAGCGACCCCACCGCCGCCCTGGGCAAGGCCGCGACCGCGCTGGCCGGCATCGTCCGCAGCGCCGCGGCGACGCAAGGGGTGATCGACAGCTTCGTGGCGGTCGGCGCCCTGACGGCCATCGCCCTGATGCTGGTGGTGGCGCACAAGCCGGCGCCGATCGGCCCCGCCTCGCACCTGCCGCTCTTCGCCTCGCAGCGGAGGGCCGTCCTGTGAGCGCCCGGCGCCGCCTTCCCCGCGCCCTGGCGGCGCTGGCGGCCACGGCGCTGGCCGGATGCGTCGTGGGCCCGAAGTATGCGCCGCCGGCCCCGCCCGACGGCGCGGCCGCGCCGCTGGCGGCCGCCACGCCCACGGCCGCCGGCCCCGCCGCGCCGCCCGACGCCTGGTGGCGGCTCTACGCCGACCCGCGCCTGGACGCCTATGTCGCCGAGGCCTTCGCCGCCAACACCGACCTCAAGGCCGCCGACGCCAACCTCTCCGGCGCCAAGGCCGTGCTGCAGGCCGCCCGCGCCGGCCGATATCCGGGAACGACGCTGAACTCCGGGAGCGTCTATGGCCGCGACCCGGCGACCGACGAGATCCTGGAGATCGACGGCCATAAGCCCGAGAGCATCTGGCTCTACGAAGACACCTTCGAGGTCTCCTACGAAGTCGACCTGTTCGGGCGGGTCCGCCGCGCCGTGCAGGCCTCCCGCGCCGACGCCCAGGCCACCGCCGCCGCCCGCGACCTGGTCAAGACCACCGTGGCCGCCGAGACAGCGCGCGCCTATGGCGAGGTCTGCGCCCTGGGCGCCCAGCTCACCGTCGCCCGCCGCGCCTTCGACCTGACCACCCGCGAGGCGCAAATCACCCGCCAGCGCCGCGAGGCGGGGTCCGGGACCCAGTTCGACGTGGCCCGTTCCGAGGGCGTGGCCGCCCAGGCGCGGGCCGCCATCCCGCCCCTGGAAGGCCAACGGCGCGCGGCGCTGTTCCAGCTGGCCGCGGTGCTGGGCCGCACGCCGGCCAAGGCGCCGCAGGAGGCGCTGGCCTGCGAGGCGCCGCCCAAGCTCACCGCCCTGATCCCGGTCGGCGACGGCGCGGACTTGCTGCGCCGCCGGCCGGACGTCCGCGAGGCCGAGCGCCGGCTGGCCGCCGCCACGGCGCGGGTGGGCGTCGCCGCCGCCGACCTCTATCCGCGCGTGGCGCTGCGCGGCTTCTACGGCGGCGCGGCGGTCACGCTCGCCGACCTCACCCGCAACGCCGGCCTGGTCTGGGGCGTCGGCCCGTCGATCAGCTGGACCTTCCCCAACCAGGCCGGCCCCCGGGCCCGCGTGCGCCAGGCGCAGGCGGGCGCCGCGGCGGCCCTCGACGGCTTCGATTCCGTGGTGCTGCGGGCGCTCAAGGAAACCGAGCAGGCGCTGGCGCTCTACAGCGCCGAGCTGGACCGCCGCCAGGCCCTGGGCGACGTCCAGGCCCGCGCCCAGGAGGCCTTCCGCCTGGCGCGTGGCGACCTGGAGGCCGGCGCGATCAGCCCCCTGGACGTGCTGGTCGCCGAGCAGACCCTGATCGCGGCCAACGCCGCGGTGGCGCAATCCGACGCCGCCCTGGTGCAGGACCAGATCGCGGTGTTCAAGGCCCTGGGCGGCGGCTGGCAGGGCCAGGCCTGAGGGCCCGCGCGGTCAGGCGCGCTTTCGGGGCGGCCTAGAACCAGCCCCGCCACTTGAACCACACCAGTGGGAGGATGGCGCTGAGCGCGATCACCGCCAGACCGTAGGGATAGCCGAACGACCAGTCGTATTCCGGCATGGTCTTGAAGTTCATCCCATAGATGCCGGCGATGAGGGTCGGCGGGATGCCGACGATGGAGACGATGGTCAGGAACTTGAAGACCTCGTTCTGGGCGATGCCGATCAGCCCGACCATGGCGTCCAGCAGGAACTGGATCTTGTCCGAGAGGTGGACCTGGTAGTCGCTGAGCGAGGCCACGTCCTGGCGCAGGCTGCGCATCCTGGGCTCCAGGCCGCCACCGAACCAGTCGGTGGTAAGCTCGCAGGCGAAGTCCACCGCCCGGCCTATGCCCAGGAGGGCGGCGCGGGTCTCGGACACGCGGTCCCCCAGACGCCCGACCTGCCGCAGCCGGCCGCGGATCTCGCGGTTGGAGCGGATCGCCGCGCGGCCCTCGCTGTCCGGCACGTGGAAGATCGCGGTGGAGATGCCGTGCAGATCCGCCGCCACCTGTTCGAGGTCGTCGGCCAGACGGTCGGTGATCTCGTCGCAGAGCTCGACGAACACCTCCAGGCCACAGGTCGGCCGCGCCGCCGGATCGTCGAACCGCTTCGCCACCGCGTCGAAGGACTGCAGGGGCGCGTAGCGCAGGGTCACCAGGCGGTCGCGCGACAGCACGAACCCCACCGGCGCCGCCTGCGCGCCGCCGGCCTCGAGATGGGCGACCATGGGCACGCTCATGGTCAGGACCCCGTCACGGACCTGCAGGCGGCTGGACCGCTCGATCTCGCTGAGGCGGTCGCGGGTCGGCAGGGTCACGCCCAGCCGCCGCTCGGCCTCGGCCAGTTCAGCCGCGTCGGCGTCCCAGAGATCCGCCCAGATCGGCGGCGGTGGGCTGGAGGTCCCGCCAGACGGCTGGGGCGGGGGTTGGGGAAAGAAATTCAGCATCCGGCGACGCCCTTCCAAAACTACAGCCCTGCAGCCGAAATCGCCTGACGGGCAGCGCCGCGGACGACCCCGCCACAAGGTTCCCGCACGACGTCAGAAGCCGTCTCCCACCCCGCGGGTCAAGCGCGCCGCGATGCGCACGCCTCGACTCACAGCAGACTGTCGGCTGGCTGAAGCATTCAGGCCTTGCGGAAGGGCTGCTTCCCGGCCGATAGGCGCAGGCCCGCGACGTCGCGGCGAACAGATGGATCCTGATGCTCTCCCAACGCGGTCGCTACGCCCTGAAGGCGCTTCTCCATCTCGGCCGCAGCGACGGCGAACCGCGCGGGGTGACCGCGATCGCCGCCAGCGAACAGATCCCGCGGAAGTATCTCGAGGCGATCATGTCCGAACTGCGCCGCGCCGAGCTGGTGGACAGCACGCGCGGCTGGTCCGGCGGCTACCGCCTGGCGCGGCCGGCGGACCTGATCACCTTCGGTGAGGTCATCCGCCTGACCGACGGGCCGCTGGCCCTGCTGCCCTGCGCCAGCCGCAACTTCTACAAGCGCTGTGAGGACTGCGCGGACGAGACCGGCTGCGCCCTGCGCCGGGTGATGGCCGGCGTGCGCAACCAGGTCGCCGAGATCCTGGATCGGACGACCCTGGCCGACGCCATCGCCGGTTCGCCCGCCAGCCGGGCGATGCTCGAGGCGGCGCCAGGCGACCCGGCTTAGGCGACGGGCGAGCTAGAAATTCTGAGCGGGCTTCAACGAGAAGTGCCGTGGCCTCAATCCATATCTCGTGAATAGGCTTTGATCCCAGCCGACGCCGCTTCTCCGACGTCGCCGTTGTCGAAAGGGATCGTCATGAGCGTCGCCGAACTGCAGCCCCGCGAAGCCCAGGTTCGGGCCGGATCGAAACTTGTCGTGGAGCCGGTGACGCCGGTCATCGGCGCCGAGCTGTCCGGCGTCGACCTGCGCGAGCCGCTGGACGCGGCCACCGCCGCCGACATCCAGGCGGCCCTGCACCGCTGGCGGGTGGTCTTCTTCCGCGGCCAGGACATCACCCACGACCAGCTGAAGGCGTTCGGCCGCGCCTTCGGGCCGCTGACGCCGGCGCATCCGATCTCGGAGGGCCTGGAAGCCCATCCGGAAATCTGGGAGCGGCAGGTCGGCGAGTACCGTGACCGGCGCAACGAGAACGACAACCTGAAGCCCGGCCGCCGCCGCCCGCGCGACTACAAGGGCTGGCACATCGACATCACCTTCGTCGCCAACCCCAACCGCTATTCCATCCTGCACGGTGTGCAGATCCCGCCCTATGGCGGCGACACCCTCTTCACCAACCTGATCGCCGCCTATGAGGGCCTGTCGCCGAAGGTCCAGCGGTTGATCGACGAGCTGCAGGCGGTCCATCAGACGACCGGCTCCGAGTTCGGCGGGCCCAATCGTGCGCCGCGACGCGACGGGCGCGCCACGGGCCCCTTTGTCTCGCTGCATCCCCTGGTGCGCGTCCACCCGGAGACCGGCGAGAAGCTCCTGTTCCTCAACCCCAGCGTCATCACCCACATCCCGGAGCTGAAGGAGCCCGAGAGCCAGGCCCTGCTGGACCTGCTGTTCTATGAAGCCACCCGGCCAGAATACCAGGCGCGCTTCCGCTGGGCGCCCAACTCACTGGTAGTCTGGGACAACCAGGCCGTCGCCCATGCCGGCCCCATCGACTACCAGCATTTCGACCTGCCCCGGGTGGTGCGCCGCATCACCGTGGCCGGCGAGCTGCCCATGGGCGCCGACGGCTTCACGTCGCAGGCGCTCGAAGGCGAGCTGTTCAACGTGATCGGGTGAACGCCGCCGGCCGGCCCGCCGCTCCTCCCCCTTTGGCGGCGGGCCGTTCCCTTTCCTCCCTTTGCAGGGCTCTCCGCGTGATCCGCGCCGGCTACCTCGCCATCGGCCTGCTCGCCCTCTCGGCGGGGCTATCGGTCTATGCCGCGACCCGTGCGCCGGGCCCGCAGGCCGCCGCCGCCGCGACCGCCGGGCGGCTACCCCTCGATGCGCCCCTGCCGACCAGCGTGCCGCCGGGCGTGACGCTGGCCATCGGCGACCCGGTCACTCAACACGTGCTGGAGCACACCGGCTGGATCAAAGACCTGCCGTTCAAGGTGAAGTGGGCCGAGATCACTGGCGGCCCGGCGGTGACCGAGGCCTTCCACGCCGGCGCCCTCGACGTAGGCTCGGTGGCCAACATCCCGCCGATCCACGCCATCTGGGTCGGCCTGCCGGTCAAGATGATCGCCGTGCGCTTCCGCGCGGACCCCGAGGCCTTCCCGTCCTACGAGCTCGCGATCTCGCCCAAGGCGCATGTGGACTCGCTGAAGGACCTGCGCGGCAAGCGCATCGCCTACAGCCCCGGCCAGGTGCAGGGCGAGGTCGTCCAGCGGGTGCTGCAGGCCCAGGGCCTGAGCGCCAGGGACGTCACCTTGGTGGAGCTGCCGAGCACCTCGGCCGACATCTACGTCAACGCGCTCTCCGCCGGCCTGATCGACGTCGCGCCCCTGGGTACGGCCGCGGCGCTGAAGCGCTATCTGGAACGCTTCGGGCCGCAAGGCGCCAAGGCGCTGAACACCGGCGTGCGCGACGATTTCGTCACCATGTACGTGCCGGAAAGCACGCTGAAGGACCCCGGCAAGGCCGCCGCCCTGCGGGTCTGGGTGCAGGTCTGGGCCCGCGCCCAGGCGTGGATCAACCAGCATCCCGATGAGTGGGCCCGCGTCTACTACGAGGGCGACCAGGGCCTGTCGCCGCAGGACGCGCGCTACACGGTCGAGGCGCTCGGCCGCACCGTCGTGCCGCGCGACTGGACCGAGGCCATCGCCCGCGAGCAGGCCTCCATCGCCCTGATGGCCGAGGCCACGCACCACGCGCCCTTCGACGCCCACCGCCTGTTCGACCGCCGTTTCGAGACCCTGCCCGCCGACGCCTTCGCTCAGGCGGGTGGCGGCGCGCCCAGCCTCGCCGCCCGCTGAAAGGACGACCATGCGCGCCCACAGCCCCGCCCTGTCGACCGCCGTCCTGGAGCGGCCCACCGCCCCGGCGCCCGCGCTCCGGCCAACCGCCGCCGCCGCGCCGCCACGGCCCGTCCGCCGCCTAGGCGTACCGCCGGCCGATCCCTTGGGCTGGCTGCTGGGCCCAGCCCTGCTGCTGCTGGTCTGGACGCTGGGGTCCATGAGCGGCCTCGTCGACGCCCGGGTGCTGCCCGCCCCCTGGGCCACGGCGTCGACGGCCCTGGACCTGATCCGCGAGGGCCGGCTGCAGGCCAACCTGGCGATCTCCGCCTGGCGCGCCGCCCAGGGCCTGGCCTTCGGCGTGGCGGCGGGCGTCCTGGTTGCCCTGGCCTCGGGCCTGAGCCTCTGGGGCGGCTACGTCTTCGACGGCCTAGTGCAGGTGAAGCGCTCGATCCCGACCCTGGCCCTGATCCCGCTGCTGATCCTTTGGTTCGGCATCGGCGAGACCATGAAGGTCACCGCCATCGCGATCTCGGCCTTCATCCCGATCTACCTCAACACCCACGCCGCCCTGCGTGGCATCGAGACCCGCTACGTCGAGCTGGCCGAGACCCTGGGCCTCGGCCGCTGGGCCTTCGTGCGGCAGGTGGTGCTGCCGGGCGCCCTGCCCGGCTTCCTGCTTGGCCTGCGCTTCGCGGTGATGGCCGCCTGGCTCGCCCTGGTGGTGGTCGAACAGCTCAACGCCACCAGCGGCATCGGCTATATGATCAACCTGGCGCGGACCTACGCCCAGTCGGACATCATCGTCGTGGGCCTGGTGGTCTACGCCCTCCTGGGCCTGACCTCCGACCTCGCCGTGCGGCAGATCGAAACCCGCGCGCTCGGCTGGCGGCGGACCTTCGGCCGATGAACGCGCCCTTCGCCCCGCCGCCCCAATCCCTGGCGTCCCAATCCCTGGCGTCCGAGCCGGTCGTCCGGGTCCGCGGCCTCAGCCGGCGCTTCACGGCCAAGGGCGTCCTGAACGGCGTCGACCTGGACATCCGCCGCGGCGAGTTCGTAGCGCTCCTGGGCCGCAGCGGCTGCGGCAAGAGCACCCTGCTGCGCGCGCTCGCCCGCCTCGATCATGAGGCCGAGGGCGGCGGCGAGATCGTCGTGCCGGAACGCCGCTCGGTGGTCTTCCAGGACGCCCGGCTGCTCCCCTGGAAGCGGGTGCTGGACAATGTGGTCCTGGGACTCGGCGGGGCCGACGCCCAGGCCCGCGGGGTCAGGGCCCTGCTGGAGGTGGAGCTGCCGGGGCGCGAGGACTCCTGGCCCTACGAACTCTCAGGCGGCGAGCAGCAGCGCGTGGCGCTCGCCCGCTCGCTGGTGCGCGAGCCGGAGGTGCTGCTGGCCGACGAGCCGTTCGGCGCCCTGGACGCGCTCACCCGCATCCGCATGCACGCGCTCCTGAAGCGGCTGTCCGAAGCGCACCGGCCGGCGGTCCTCTTGGTGACCCACGACGTCGACGAGGCCATCGAGCTCGCTCACCGCGTGGTGATCCTGGAGCAGGGCCGCGTCGCCGCCGACATCGCCGTCGACCTGCCGCCCGAAGACCCTGAGCGCAGCGTCCGTTTCGCCGCCCTGCGCCGCCAGTTGCTGGGCCGGCTCGGCGTCGCCGAGCGTGAACCCACGTCCCATCCCGCCGAACCCGGAGACCGCCATGACCCGACAGCCTAGGCTCATCCTCGCGGCGTTCGGCGGATGAGCGCCACCCTCCACGACTTCGCCCAGCACGCCACGCCGTCCCGGCAGGCGCTGCGCAAGGTGCTGCATGCCGCGCCCGCCCATCCCGCCTGGTCGCCGCGCCCGATCCCGCACGACGTCATCGAGCAGCTGCACGCCCTGCTGGCGCTCGGGCCCTCGCTGGTCGACGCCTCGCCGACGCGGGTGCTGTTCATCGCCAGCGACGGGGGCAAGCGGCGGCTGTCGCCCTATCTGGGCGATGCGGTGCGCGAGGAGGCCCTGGCGGCGCCGGCCTGCGCCCTGATCGGCTACGACGTGGACTTCGCCGAACAGCTCGTCGAGTTCCTGCCGCGCGCCGCCGCCGGCCGCAGCTGTCTGGAAAACCCCGAGGTCGTGCACGAGATGGCCTCGCGCAACGGCATGCTGCAGGGCGCTTATTTGATCGTCGCCGCGCGCGCCCTGGGCCTCGAGGTCTCGGTGCTGTTCGAGTTCGACGTCACCGGCGCCTCCTTCGAGTTCTTCCGCGGTCAGCGGGTGCGGGCCAACTTCCTTTGCGCCCTCGGCTACCCGGCGGACTGAGGGAGCGCGGCATGGACTGGCGCCAGGACCTCGCGGACTACGACCGGGCCAAGGCCGGGATGGCCCAGGCCGAAATCCTGCTGGCGGACAGCCTCGCCGCCTTCGGCGCCGCCCGCGACGGCGCACATCGCCTGCAGGACCTCTCGCCCGCCATCCTGGGGGTGGAGCTCGCGCGGCGCCGGCTGCGCGTACGGGTCCGGCGCTTCGAGGCGGCCGAATACCGCTTGACCGGCGGACGGCCGATCGACGAGGTGCTCTGGTCCCTGCCCGACGATCCTTGAAGGACCCGCCGATGTCGGACACGCTGCCGGTGATCGATATGGAGCCCCTGTTCGCGGGGTCCGAAGAGCGCGTCCTGGTCGCCGGCCAGATCGCCGCGGCCTGCGAGGCGCACGGCTTCTTCTACCTGGTGGGCCACCGGATCGCCCCCACCGTCCTGCGAGACCTAGAGGCCGAGAGCCGCCGCTTCTTCGCCCTGCCGCAGGCGGCCAAGATGGCCATCGGCATGGCGCGCGGCGGCCGGGCCTGGCGCGGCTATTTCCCGCTCGGCGGCGAGCTGACCTCCGGCCGCCCGGACCTGAAGGAAGGCCTCTACCTGGGAACCGAGCTGCCGCCGGACGATCCGCGCGTCCGCGCCGGCCTGCCGCTGCACGGCGCCAACCTCTGGCCGCCGGAGCTGCCGGGCCTGCGGGCCGCGGCGAACGCCTACATGGCGGCCGCGACCACGGCGGCGGCGGTGCTGATGCAGGGCGTCTCGCTCAGCCTCGGCCTCGACGCGGACTTCTTCGCGCGGACCTACACGGGCGACCCGACGGTGCTGTTCCGCATCTTCCACTATCCGGCGAGCGGCCCAGCCGGGACCGACTGGCGCGGGAGCTGGGGTGTCGGCGAGCACACCGACTACGGCCTGCTCACCCTGCTCGCCCAGGACCGGCACGGCGGCCTGCAGGTGAAGACCCCGGGCGGCTGGATCGACGCGCCGCCGATCGAAGGCGCTCTGGTCTGCAACATCGGCGACATGCTGGAGCGGCTGACCGGCGGCCGGTTCAGGTCGACGCCGCACCGCGTCCGCAACCTCAGCGGCCAGGACCGGCTGTCCTTCCCGCTGTTCTTCGACCCGGATTTCCGCGCGCACATGCATCCGCTGCCCGTCGCCGCCGTCGACGCCGCGCGGATCGAGGCCGACCGCGCCGAGCGCTGGGACCGCGCCAGCGTCCACGCCTTCGAAGGGACCTACGGGGACTACCTGCTGGGCAAGGTCGCCAAGGTCTTCCCCCAGCTCACCGAGAACGCCCTGGGCTAGGCGCGGCGTGCGCCGGCGCCCCGAACCGGCGGCGCAAGGCATAGGCGGCCATCAATCCGGCAAGGCTCACGACGCCGAGGGCCAGCGGCCAACGCTGGTCCGGGATGAAGGCCATGGCGCCCAGGATGGCGACCATGGCGGCGATGGCGAGATAGGTGAGATAGGGAAAGCCCCACATCCGCAGGGTCAAGGTCTCCGGCGCCTCGCGTTCCAGGCGGCGGCGCAGGCGCAGCTCGGACAGCGCGATCAGCAGATAGACGAAAAGCGCGACCGTTCCGTAGGACTTGATCAGGAAGGCGAACACCAGGTCGGGCGAAACGTAGGACGCAACCACCGCCCCGAACCCGAAGACCGTCCCGGCCAGGATCGCCCGCCGGGGCACGCCGCGCGCGCCGATCTTCGCCAGCCCCTGCGGCGCGTCGCCGTTGCGGGTCAGCGAGAACAGGATCCGCGACGAGGCGTAGAGGCCGGAGTTCAGCGCCGACAGCACCGCGGTCAGGATCACCGCGTTCATCAGGTGCGCCGCCGCCGGCAGGCCCATCAGGCTGAGCGCGCTCACATAGGGCGTGGCGATGGCGCTGGAATCCCAGGGCACGATGGCGACCACCAGCAGGATTGACCCGACGTAGAACACCAGCACCCGGCCAATCACCGAATTGGTGGCGCGGGCCACGGCGACGGCCGGCTCGCGGGCCTCGGCGGCGGCGATGGTGACGATCTCGGCGCCGAAGTAGAAGCCGGTCGCGGCCACCGCCCCGGTCAGCACCGGCAGGATCCCGTGAGGCATGAAGCCGCCGTGCGCGCTCAGGTTGGCCACATGCGGCGTCCAGCCCGGCCAGGCGCCGCAGACGAACAGGGCGCCCAGCACCAGGAACAGGGTGATGGCGGCGACCTTCACGGATGACAGCCAGAACTCGAACTCGCCGTAGGCGCGCACCGAGACCAGGTTGCTGACGGTCATCGCCAGCATGAGCAGCCCGGCCAGCAGCCACTGCGGCGCCTGCGGCAGCCAGAAGCGGATCAGGTCGGCGCCGGCGATGGCCTCGATCGCCACGACGATCACCCAGAAGTACCAGTACATCCAGCCGGTGAGGAAGCCGGCGAAGTCGCCGAGCGCGCTGCGGGCGTATTCGTAGAATGAGCCGACGGTCGGCTGGGCGACGGCCATCTCGCCCAGCATCCGCATCACCAGGATGACCAGGCCGCCGGTGATCAGGAAGGAGACCGCCGCCGCCGGACCGGCCGACTGGATCACCACCCGGCTGCCGACGAACAGCCCCGCCCCGATCACCCCGCCCAGGGCGATCATGGTCATGTGGCGTCGTCTCAGCGTGTGCCGCAGGCCCTCGCCCGGATCGCCTGAAGCGGTCGGTTCCATCACTGCCTCTCCCACGTCCCGATCGCCACCGATGGCCAGTTGGCGCCCACCGGATCGCCGACTTCAACACGAGGCGGCCTTCCGCGCGCGGAATTTCAGGAGGCCTCACGCGGTCGGCGACACCGGCGCTACCCGCCAGGCTGGGCGCAAGGAAAAGGGGCAGGCCGTGAAGCCTGCCCCCTCCTGCCGGTTCGACGATCGCGCTCCGGAAGACCGAAGCTCGGCGTCTTACGGGTTGCTGGCGGTCTGGGGAGTTCCCGCCGCCGGCAGGGCCGTCAGGCCGAACAGGTTGCGGATGTCCGGGCTGCCGTTGCCGAAGATGTAGTTGTACCCCGCGGGCGGCGCGGAGGAGTAGACGCCGTCAAAGCCGGGAAGGTTCATGTGGTAGTATTGCATGGCGGCCGGCGCACTGGCCCCGCCCGCGGCGATCTGCTGCGCCGCGAGTTGATACAGACCGAAGTTGAGATTGCCGACCCGGCCCCCGGCGGCTTGGTCGAGCAGGGCGACGGCGCCGGCGAACTCCGGCGCGGCGACCGAGGTGCCGATGAAGCCGAACCGGAACCCGACGCCATTGGAGCCGGACGGCGCGCCGATGGTGACCACCACGGAAGCCCGGTCGGGTCCGCAGGGCAATTGGCTGATGCCGCCCGGGCAACCGCCGACCAGCATGCCGATGTCGGGCTGGGTGCGGAACTTGGTGGATCCGGTGTTCACCACCGACTGATAGCTCGGTTGCGGGAAGATCGTGCCGACCCCGCCGCCGGCGCCCCAGTATTGCCCGTTGATGTTCACCCCGATGCCGAACTCGTCATAGGGAATCTCCGGATCGCCGAAGCCCTGCTCGCTCACATAGGTTGAGTCGAGGCTCCCCGACGTGAAGCTGGTGATCAGGTTGCCGCCGCCGACCGAGGTCACATTGGGGTCGCCGGAGGGCGTCGAGACCCCCTTGCCGGCGGTGACCGCCGGGCCGTTGAAGCTCGCCACGAAGTGCGGAATGATATTGACCGAGGGGCAGCCCGTGCCTCCTTCGTCGCCGGAGCTGGCGATGAAGGTGATGCCCTCAAGGCTCCCGAATTCGAAGATCTCGTCGTAGAGCTGCAGAGTCGAGGTGAAGTCGTAGCCGTTGTTGTAGTTGGCCGTATAGAAAAGCTCGCATTCACCGAAGGACGACGAAACGACGTCATAGGCGCCCGAGTCGACGATCGCGACGTAAGCGTCGATGATGTGCTGGTCGCTCAGATCCGGAATGCTGAACTGGGTGACCGTCGCGCCGGGCGCGCCGC
This sequence comes from Phenylobacterium sp., assembly GCF_004799515.1. Taxonomy (GTDB): domain Bacteria; phylum Pseudomonadota; class Alphaproteobacteria; order Caulobacterales; family Caulobacteraceae; genus Phenylobacterium. The sequence continues at coordinate 198,197 of NZ_SSMX01000046.1, forward strand.
CCAGCACCATCTGCACATCGAGTTCGGCCTCGTCCGTGCCGCCGTCGTTGAGGCCGCCGTACGATCCGCCGCCGTCGATCGGCTGGTAGATGAAGGTGGGCGGGGGCTTGCCGGTCGTGGCGGTGAAGCCCTCGTGGTTGAACATCGCCGCGACGTCTTCGTTGCGGGCGGAGGCCTCCATCACGATGGCCACGTTGATGCCGGTGCCGTCCAGGGCGCCGTAGGCCGGATAGTCGTAGGCCTGCTTCAGGTCGTTGTAGTTGTAGGAGCCCACCGGGCCATTGCGGTTGGCGGGGACAGGCGCGGGCGTCATCGCGCTCTGCGGCTTGTGCTCCGGCACCCCGGCGAAGGTCGGGATGACCGCGCCGGCCAGGGATTGCGGGACGACCACCTTGCTGCTGGCGATAATCCGGGGATTGCCGTTGGCGGTGGTCACGGTCTTCAGCGCGACCTGCAGGGTCTTGGTCACCGCCGACGCCGGACCGGAGACGTCGATGGACCGCAGGTGCGTGGCGGTGACGGTCAGGCCGGCGGCGGTCAGGGCCGCCTGCGCCTGGGCCATGGCGGCCGGCGTCGGACCGAATTGCGCGGCCACCTGGGCCGGCGTCAGCCACTTGTGATAGCTCGCCGAGCCCTTGGTCTGCTGCGCGGTGAGCAGGGCCTGCATGGCCGCGGTATTGCGCAACGGCAGGTAGACCGAGAAGCTGACGGTCTGGGTGGCCGGAACCGGCGTGGCGGCGCTGGTCAGCGTCGTCGCGCTGGCGACCCCGCAGGTCCCCAGGACCGTCGTCGCCATCAGCGCGCTAGCAAAGATATGTCTTTTCATAGCCCCAGCCCTTCGTTGAGAAAACCGCAGCGGATCTGGAGCGCCACCCGATAGTGCTGGACTGGCGCCCAGACGCCCCCTTTTGCAAAACGGTAGTTTACGGTTAACCCCGGCGCAAGTAGGTCACGCGGCATTTCGGTGACAGCCTAGTTATCGCCGTCTGAAAGCGTAGTATCAGAGCACGCAATCGCGCCTTGGCGCGCCTACGGCACAGCTTGCCGCAATTTGGCGGGCTAACATTTCCATGATTTCTCCTCTCAGGCGAGTAGATGGACGTCGGCGACCCGACGTAAGGCGTTATTGCACAAGAAAAAACCTGCGCGCGCCTGAGAAGCGACCCGAATTCCACTGTCGCGTGTCAGCACTTGTCGCAATCCCGCCGCAATGCTAGCCATCATTCTTAACGGGTTCTAACCGATCGGCGTCGGCCGCAAGGCGACGGTTACAGGGGGTGTCAAATGCGTAAGATCATCAACGGGTTGTTGGCTGCGGCCGCGGTGACCCTGCTGACCTCGGCGCCGGCCATGGCGCAGGTCACGGAAACCCTCGTCGAAGGCAGCGGCTGGAACACCTTCGATTTCGGCGACACCGTCAATTTCCCGGCCTTCCAGGACTTGTTCGGCGATACCATCACCTTCGACTTCACCGTCGCCGCCACGACCACCCTGCGCATCACCGACGGCTACAATGACGGCGACCAGTTTTCGGTGACCCTCAACAACCTGACGGCGGCCACGACCGAGACGCTGGACACGTCGACGCCGATCTTCGACGGCAACAACATCTTCGACAACTGGAGCGCGGTCTTCGACGAACCCGGTCTGGGCGTGGAATACAGCCACCTCACCCTGACGCTGGACCCCGGCGTCTACTCGCTCACCGGCGATGCTATCCAGTCGCCGTTCGGCGCGGGCCAAGCGGCGATTGAGCTCGGCACGCTTCCCGCGGTGCCTGAACCCAGCGTCTGGGCGCTGATGCTGGTAGGCTTCGGCGGCCTGGGCGCGATGCTGCGCCGACGCAAGGCGCTGGCGGCCATGCCGGCCTGACGCCGGACCAGCCACGGATCTGCAACGCCGCCGGCCGCAAGCCGGCGGCGTTTTCCGTTGGGGGTCCAACCGGGAGCCGCGGCCTAGGGTGTCGTTTCCAAGAAGGTTGTTCACCCTGGCCGAGGGCGTGAGGCCGGCGATGCCGGCGTGGGGTCGGGTGAGGTTGTAAGCGTCGGTCCATGGCCCGATGGCC